>JBBRPO010000015.1:0-108681 GCA_038227865.1 Caulobacterales bacterium | reverse complement strand
TGTCGTTGTCGAGGCCGATGAACAGACCGAATTCGGTGGCGTTCTTGACCTCGCCTTCAACCGACGAGCCGACCGGATGCTGTTCGAGGAACAGCTCCCACGGATTACGCAGGGCCTGTTTGAGACCCAGGCTGACGCGGCGCTTGGAGGCGTCGACGTCGAGCACCACGACCTCGACTTCCTGAGAGGTGGAGACGATCTTGCCGGGATGGACGTTCTTTTTCGTCCAGCTCATTTCCGAGACATGGACCAGGCCCTCGACGCCGGCTTCCAGCTCAACAAACGCGCCGTAGTCGGTGATGTTGGTGATCCGGCCGCTGAGCTTGGCGCCGGGCGGATATTTCGCTTCCACGCCGTCCCATGGATCGGACTGCAGCTGCTTCATGCCCAGGCTGATGCGCTGGGTGTCGGGGTTGATCTTGACGATCTGCACCTTGACGGTGTCGCCCACGGCCAGGACCTGGCTGGGGTGCGAGACGCGCTTCCAGCTCATGTCGGTGACGTGCAGCAGGCCGTCGATACCGCCCAGGTCCACGAAGGCGCCGTAGTCGGTGATGTTCTTGACCACGCCGTCGCGGACTTCGCCTTCCTGCAACTGGCTGACCAGTTCGGTGCGCTGTTCGGCGCGGGCTTCTTCCAGGATGGCGCGGCGCGAGACGACGATGTTTCCGCGCGGGCGGTCCATCTTGAGGATCGCGAACGGCTGTTCCTTGCCCATCAGCGGACCGACGTCGCGCACGGGACGGATATCGACCTGAGAGCCGGGCAGGAAGGCCGAGGCGCCGCCGAGATCGACGGTGAAGCCACCCTTCACCCGGCCGACGATGGAGCCCATCACCGGTTCGTTCTTGGCGAACACGCCTTCGAGGCGGGTCCAGGCTTCCTCGCGGCGGGCTTTGTCGCGGCTGATCACCGCTTCGCCCAGGGCGTTTTCGATGCGCTCGAGGAACACCTCGACGGTGTCGCCGAC
Organism: Caulobacterales bacterium; assembly: GCA_038227865.1. Taxonomy (GTDB): domain Bacteria; phylum Pseudomonadota; class Alphaproteobacteria; order Caulobacterales; family Caulobacteraceae; genus Acaudatibacter. The sequence goes on along the minus strand of JBBRPO010000015.1, from coordinate 107,711 downwards.
CTTCAGGGTGGGCTTGCCGGCGTCATCGACGCCGAATTCCTTGACCGGAATGCGGCCCTCGGTCTTCAGACCGACGTCGATGATCGCGAAATCCTTTTCGATCGCCGCCACCAGGCCCTTGACCACGGTGCCTTCGGCGAAATCGCGTCCTCCCATGCTCTCGTCGAGCAAAGCCTCAAAGTCACCCCGCGTGGGGTTCATGCTCATGTCATCAGCCATTGTGTGTTCTTGCTACTCGCCTTGGCAAAATCCCTCTGTGCGTTTTCGCACTTTGGGCGTTGATTAAATGTCGGGATTTTAAGAGGACCCCCGGTCGTCGATGGTTCGGCGCGATGGGATTGACCGATTTCAGGATTTCTCCCATCGGCCGCGCGACGCCTCGACGATGCGCAAGGCCGCATCGAAGGCCGCGTCTATATCGAGATCGGTGGTGTCGAGCAATACCGCATCCGGCGCGCGCGTCATGGGAGCGGCCGTCCGGCCGCCGTCCCGCGCGTCCCGCCGCAGAATATCCTCCAGGATCGCCTCATAGCCCACCGCCTCGCCGGCGGCCTGGAGCTGTGCGTGGCGTCGCCGGGCTCGGGTCTCGACGGTAGCGGTGACAAAGATCTTGCAAGCCGCTCCTGGCGCAACCACCGTGCCGATGTCCCGCCCATCCAGGATCGCGCCGGGCTCGCGCGCGGCGAACGCGCTCTGGAACGCCAGTAGGGCCGAGCGCACGGCGGGGTGGGCCGCGACCCGACTGGCCGCTTCGCCCGCCTTCCGGTCGCGCAGGGTAGTATCGTTCAGGGCCGCGAGGTTCAGCGCCCCCGCCGCTCGCGCGGCGAGCGTCTCGTCATCGAGATCTCCGCCCGCCTTTTCCACCGCCACCCCAACCGCGCGGTAGAGCAGGCCGGTATCGAGGACCGGCAGACCGAGGACCTGGCCGAGCCTGGTGGCGATGGCGCCCTTGCCCGATGCGGCCGGCCCGTCTATGGCGACGGCGAAACCCATATCAGGCCGCATCGATCTGGGCGCCGAGCCCGGCCATCAGATCGGTGAAGCCGGGAAAGCTGGTGGCGATCATCGCCGGTTCGTCGACACTGACCGGCGCGCGGGCGGCGAGGCCGAGGATCAGGAAGCTCATGGCGATCCGGTGGTCGCCGTGGGTGGTCGCCGCGGCGCCGCCCGCCACCGGATGGTTGGCGCCCTGGGTCCCCATCACCACCAGTCCCTCGGGCTCCTCCTCGACCTGGACGCCGCAGGCGGCGAGGCCGGCGGCCATCAGGGAGATGCGGTCGCTCTCCTTGATGCGCAGTTCGCCCAGGCCGCGCATGACGGTCGGGCCTTCGGCGAAGGCGGCGGCCACGGCCAGGATCGGATACTCGTCAATCATCGAGGCCGCCCGGGCCTCGGGCACGGTCACGCCGGTCAGGCGCGAATGGCGGGCGGTGATGTCGCCGACGGCTTCCCCGCCCGCATCACGTACATTATCGATGTCTAGGTCCGCGCCCATTTCCTTCAGGGTCTCGAACAGGCCGCAGCGCAGCGGATTGAGCAGCACGCCGACCACGGTCACCTCGGATCCGGGGGTGATCAGGGCCGCCACGATCGGAAAGGCCGCGGAAGAGGGGTCGCCAGGGACGCGGACCGCAACACCCGTCAAGGGCTGGCCGCCGCGAAGGCCGATCACCCTGCCATCGGGTCCGTCTTCAACCGAGACCTTGGCTCCGAAGGCCCGCAGCATCCGTTCGGTGTGATCGCGAGTCAGGATCGGTTCGACGACCTGGGTCTCGCCTTCGGCGCGGAGGCCGGCCAGGAGGACGGCCGATTTGACCTGGGCCGACGGCTCGGGAAGCCGATAGCGGATCGCCGACAGGCCGCCGCCCTTGAGGGTCAGCGGCAGGCGGTTCGCCTGGCGGCCAAGCCACTGGGCGCCCATCAGGCCCAGGGGTTTCAGCACCCGGCCCATCGGCCGACCGCGCAGCGAAGAATCGCCGGTGAAGCTGGCCGCCATCGGGAAGCCGGCCGCCGCGCCCATGATCAGCCGGACGCCGGTTCCGGCGTTGCCGCAGTCTATGATGTCGGAGGGTTCGGCGAAGCCGCCGGCCCCCGCCACGCGCCACCGGCCGGGACCCAACCGTTCGACGGTGGCGCCGAACGCCGCCATGGCGGCGGCCGTGCGGCGGACGTCTTCGCCTTCGAGCAGCCCGTCGATGTCGGTGACGCCCTCCGCGAGCGCGCCCAGGATCAACGACCGATGCGAGATCGACTTGTCGCCTGGCGCCGCGATCACGCCCTTCAGGGCGCCGGCGGAGCGTGAGGTCAGGCCGGTCGGCGCATGGGCCATCCGCGCCAAAGCCGTATCGGTCATGGAACAGCATTTCGTCATAAGGGGGAGGGGAATGCTTTTGACAGTGGCCCCGCGCCATGGCAAGGGACCGGCCCTTCAATCCAGCCCGTCAAAAGAGGTCGCCGCATTGGCCAATCCCGAACTGGGCGCGAAACAGATTTGCCCAACCTGTTCGTCGAAATTCTACGACCTGGGCCGCCGTCCGGCCCACTGCCCCAAATGCGGCGCCGAGTTCGACCCCGAAGAAGCGCTGCGCAACCGCCGGGTTCGCGCCCGGGTGGTCACGCCCGAGGATGACGCCGAAGAGGAAAAACCCGCCGTCGCCGCCGAGTCGGAAGACGGATTTGAGGCCGAGCCCGATGACGCGCCCGAACTGGACGCCGTGGTCGACGATCCGCCGCTGATCTCGGATGACGACTCGGAAGAGGCCGACGCCTCGACGTCCTCGCCGGCCGACGACATCGGCGTCGATTTCGCCGAGGAAGAAGACCTGGAAGCCGCAGACGACGATGAGGTTCCGTTCATCGAAGACGAGGACGACGATTTCCCCGACGACGAGATCGACGGCCTGGGACCCGACGGCGGGCCGGAGGACCAGTAGGGGCGGAAGACCACTAGAGGATCGGCGGAAACTTGTTCCTCCAGGCCCTTGATCACGCGAGGCGGTGGCACTAGGTTCCGCCGCTTCGCCGCCGGGGCCAGTTCCGACCCGGTCCTAACCCGAATAACTCCGGGGCTATAGCTCAGCTGGTAGAGCGCTTGAATGGCATTCAAGAGGTCAGCGGTTCGACTCCGCTTAGCTCCACCATGAAGGCCCGCCGGTAACGCCGGCGGGCCTTCATCAATTTTCAGCAAGCTGGCTGGCTAAGCGATGGCTCGCAGGCCGTTCTTCTTCACGACGGTGAGCAGCCTAAGCGCCGGACCGCCGGGCCGCTTGACGCCCCGCTCCCACTCGGAAACCAGATTTTTCGAGACGTTCAGATAGCGGGCGAACACCGGTTGCGACACGGCCTCGTGCTCGCGGATCGCCTTGATCTCCCCGGGCGACAAAGGGGGGGCCGGCGTGAGACAGGCCTCGTCGAATTCCCGCATCGTCTGTTTGTCGATAGCGCCGCTTTGATGGAAGCCTTCCATCATCTCGTGAACGGCGGCCATCGCCTCGCTCTTATAGATCTTTGGCATCGCAATTTACCTCCGTCAGCCGCCGACTTTCCATCTCCGCCTCCATTTGCGCATCCGAGAACGCCAGGACGAGCTTTGCGGCCTTCTTGAACGTCGCCTCCTCGTCCTGATCGAGGTTCGCCCTGTCGTTCTTGGCGAACCCAAAGGCAAACACCGCCCGCGTCTCCGCGCGAAAGAAAATCAGTGTCCGGTAACCGCCGGATTTTCCAGCGCCTGGGCGAGCCACGCGCTGTTTGACGAGACCTCCGCCCAAGTCCGCATCGACCAACCCCGCGTGCGCCCGTGCGACGGCCTCGCAGAGCGCGCTGTCGCTGATCTTCTCCTTGCGGGCGAACTTCGAAAACCAAGCGTTCTTGAAGACCCGCATGGTTTCCCCAGTTTGTGCCGCTCAAGGGACCAGAAAGTATCATGCTCAGTTTTATACTTCAAGTCTGCCCTAACGCCCGCCGGCTCGGTAGGATGGTGTTTGGAAGCCAACTGGACCGCGTTAGATATCCATCGGCGCGCCCGCTTGCATAGCGCCCCGCCCATGGCCACTTAGGATTCACGTGATGCTCCGTCGCCGGTTGGGGCGGGTCGTCGCGGGGTCGCTTTCTTAAAGGGCTCGCATGAACCGGACACTGATCTTCGACAGCCCCTTGCTGCTTGGCTTCGATCATACCCGCGCCCTGATGGAGCGGGCCGCCAAGATCGCGGGGGATGTCTATCCGCCGTACAACATCGAGGAATGCGGCGACGGCCGAATCAGGATCACCCTGGCGGTGGCCGGTTTCAGTCCCGATCAGCTTTCGGTGACGGTCGAGGACAGTCAGTTGACCATCATCGGCAAGCGCGAGCCCGAGCCGGCCGGTGGCCCCGAGCGGGCGTTCCTGCACCGGGGGATCGCCGCGCGCGGATTTGTGCGCGGTTTTGTTCTGGCCGATGGGCTGGAGGTGGATGGCGCGGCGCTCGAAGACGGGTTGCTGAGCATAGACGCTTTCCGGCCCGAGCCCGTCCGGCGGGCTCGAACGGTGCCGATCCGAACGACCGGCTGAACCAGCGGTGGTTTCGGACGTTAATTCAACAGGAGACTAGCCATGAACCTCGCCACACTCTCTTCCGAAGACTTCGCCGCTCTCGGAGCCCCGAATCTGGTCTATGTCCGCGCGATCAAGGCCGCCGAGATCATGGCCGATACGCCGATCGAGACCATTCGCGGCTTCGATCTCAAACCCGAACAGACCCTGTACGCTGTCCACCGCGCCGACGGCGCGCGGCTGGCCGTGCTGGGCGACCGGGACGCCGCGATCGCCGCCGCCCTGGCCCACGAACTGGCTCCCGTTTCGGTCCACTAATTCAGGCCGCTGAAGACCTGATCTCGCGGGCGAACAGCGCGCGTATGGCGTCGGCGCTGGCGGCTTGGCGAAGCTGACCGCGCAGCTCCGCCGACCGCATCGCCCTGGCGATCCGCGCCAGGGCTCGCAGATGCTCAGACCCAGCGCCGGGCGGGGACAGCAGAGCAAAGACCAGATCGACCGGCTCATCATCAACGGCGTCGAACGCCACCGCCGGGGTGATGCGCGCGAAAATGCCCCGCATGCGGTCCAAACCCTCGACCCGGGCGTGGGGAATGGCCACGCCATAGCCCACGCCGGTGGTGCCCTGGCTTTCACGCTCCATCAGGGCGTCGAACACCCTAGGCGCCCTTAGGCGAAAACAGCGGGCGGCGATCTCGGAGACCGTCGCCAGCACCTGTCGCTTGGTGGCGACGGCGAGGCGCGGCGCGATCGAGCCGGCGGTCAGAAGGTCCCCGATCAACAGGGCCGACAGGTCGTCACTCACGTTGATTTAAGATCCCTGGGTTAGGGCGTCAGGCGGGACGCCGCGTGCGTTCCGGATCAACCCAGCCGATGTTCCCGTCCGTTCGCCGATATACCACGGACAAACCGCCGTGGGCGGCGTTTCGGAACACAATTGCTTGAGCTTCGGTCAAATCCAGGTCCATCACCGCCATTGAAACGGTCATGGTTTTCAGCGGCGCCTCGGTCTCGGCGATCACCATCGCCGCCGGGGGATGGCCAGCCGTCGGATCTTCCCAGTCATCGTCGCCGGTTTCGTCATCGCCGCCTCTAAGAACATAGAGTGAAGCGGTTTCGGCGGCCTTGGCGGTGGCCGCGACGGTATGGCTTTTCAGGCGGCGCTTATACCGCCGAATGCGCGTTTCCACCTTGACCAGGGCCTGGCTGAAGGCCGCGTGCGCGTCTCCGCCCAGACCGTGGCTCTGAAGATGTTGGCCGGTCGCCAGGGTGACCGTGCAATCGACCTTGAAGCCGTGGCCATCGCGGCTGACCAGCACCTCGGCATCGCCGCCGCGCTCGAAATATTTGCCGATGGCGCCGGCCAGATCGTCGCCGATCCGGGTCCGAAGCGCGTCGCCTACGTCGACATGTTTGCCTGAAACTTGAACTTTCATACCGACACAACACGCCCCCCAAACCGACGAGTCAAGCAAGGGGTTTGCCCGGGGATGGCTTCAGCTGAAGCGATCACCCAGGTAGACGCGCCTGACTTCCGGGTCGGCGAGAATCTCGTCTGGAGAGCCTTCGAACAGGACTTCGCCGGCGTGAATGATCGAGGCGCGGTCGATGATATCCAGTGTCTCGCGCACATTGTGGTCGGTGATCAAAATGCCGATACCCCGGCGGCGCAGATAGCCGATCACTTCCCTGATGTCGGCGATGGCCAGCGGATCGATGCCGGCGAAGGGCTCGTCCAGCAGCATGAAGGCCGGCTCGCTGGCAAGGGCGCGGGCGATCTCCACCCGCCGCCGCTCACCGCCGGACAGGGCCGGGGCGGGGGAGCTTCTCAGGTGATCGATGTGCAGTTCCTCGAGCAACTGGTTGGTGATCTCGCGCACGCGGCCGCGGCGGCCCTCGCGCATCTCGACCACGGCCATGATGTTCTGTTCCACCGTCATGCCACGGAAGATCGAGGTTTCCTGGGGCAGGTAGCCCAGGCCCTGGCGCGCGCGCTGGTACATCGGCTGGTTGGTGATGTCGTCGCCATCCAGCCAGATCGCGCCATAGTCGGCGGCGATCAGGCCGGTGATCATATAGAAACAGGTGGTCTTGCCCGCCCCGTTCGGACCCAGCAGCCCGACCACCTCGCCGCGCGCCAGCCGCAGGCTGACTCCCTTGACGACCTGTCGGCCGCGAAAGGATTTGCCGATCCGGTCGACGATCAGGCCGCTCGCAGGACCCGGCGCGGGCGCGGCGGAGCCCGCCGGTTTCAGTCCCGAGGCGATGGTCATGTCCTGATTCTCAAGGCCCCGATGATCAAGGTTTACCACTACTCAAGGTTTGGCTGGGCTGTCGGCCTGGGCGGTTCTGTCGGGATAGAACACGGCGCGCACGCGGCCGGGTTTGCCGGCTCCCTTGGCGTTGGACTCCATGGTCGCCTCGTGGCTCGACACGGTGATGGTCAGCTTGTCGCCGCGTGCCACGTTCTGGCCCTGAACCACAATGACATCGCCGGTCAGGACGATCTGGTCGCGGGCCTGGGCATAGACCGCGTGATCGCCCCGGGCGTTCTGGTCCGGGGTGATATAGTAGACATGGCCGTCGGCCTCGATCCGGTCGGCGCCGCCGCAGGCGGGACGTCCGTCGGCGCCGGTTCCCTTGGCGCGCGAATAGACCGTCAGGGTGTCGGCGCGGATGCGGGTCTGGTCCTGCACCGCTTCGGCGGAACCGCGCCAGATGGCGACGCACCGGGTGTTGCTGACCTCGGCCTGGTCGGCGGTGATGTCGATGGGCGACTTGGAGGCGCCGGTGGCCTGGGCCAGCGCGGCGCCGCCGATCACCAACCCCAGGGTGGCGGTCAAGATGGCTATGCCCAGGGCGGCCCGCGATTGCGTCATACTCTCAACCTTCAGGCCGGCGTCGTCCGGGCGCGGCCTATACTTAGTGTTGATTGAGCCGCGTGTGAACGCCGCCCTTGAATATCACCCTATCGCCTTTGTCCAAAACATCGAAGCCGTTGGATTGCACGTCACCCTGCGGTGTCTGGCTGGAGAGGGCGGCTGGGCTGGTCACCGCGCCGGTGCGTGTGTTGACCACCGCCTCGTCGGTCGCGAACCGCGATGACTTGGCGTTGTTGGCCAGCACATGGCCCTTCAGATACAGCATCCGGGTGTCTTCGTGATAGACACCGGTGTCGGCCGTGACGGTGGAGGGGTGGGCGCCCTCGGTGTCGAGGGCCATGGTCGGATAGCTCAGCAACACCCTCTGAAATGATTTTTCATCGCGCGCGGCCTGTTTCGCGCCCAGGACATAGGCACGTCCCTGGCTGTCGCGGCCATAGAAGTGTGGATTGACCATCTCGATCGGCGAGGTGGCGTCCCGTTGCGCCGCGTCCTGTCGGCGGGCCGCGTGGGCAACGACCAGGCCAACCAGCAGGCCCACCATCCCGATCATGATCATCGGTAGCAGCCATCTGAGCACCTGAACCATCCGACTATGAACGCGCGGCCTTCCGCGCGGCGGCGGACCGCGGGCCGTGTCCGCTGCGGGTCTCCCGCTTTGGGTCAGCGAGGTTTGGGGCGGCGCCAGGTCAGGCATGGGCGAAGATGTCGATCTCGTCCCACCCGGCGACGTCGAGGGCCGCGCGGTGGGGCAGAAAGTCGAAACAGGCCTGGGCCAGGTGCATCCGGCCTTCGCGGTTCAGCATATCGTCCAGTCGGTCCTTGAGGGCGTGCAGGTTGACCACATCGGAGGCGGCGTAGGCCAGCTGATCAGGCGAGAGCCGCCCGGAGCCCCAGTCGGAACTCTGCTGAGCCTTGGAGATATCCTGGCCGAGTAGTTCGCGCGTGACGTCTTTGAGGCCGTGCCGATCGGTATAGGTGCGCGCCAGTTTCGAGGCGATCTTGGTGCAATAGACCGGCGAGGTGACCACACCCAGGTGAAGCTGGAACATGGCGATGTCGAAGCGCCCGAAGTGGAAAATCTTCAATACCTTGGAGTCGGTCAGAAGGCGCTTCAGGTTGGGGCAGTCATAGGCCGGCCGGACCATTTGCACGACGTGTGAGTCCCCGTCGGGGCCGCGAATCTGGACCACGCATAGCGGGTCGCGCCCCAGGCGCAGGCCCATGGTCTCCGAATCCACGGCGACCGAGGCCACGCCGTCGAACAGCCCGTCCGGCAGATCGCCCTGGTGCAGATTCACAGCCACGCATCGCTCCTTGCAGACGACAAGGCGCCGCGAAGCGTCATTGCCGGTATGTGGTGCCCAGGAAAGGACTCGAACCTTCACGGCCGTTAAGCCACTGGCACCTGAAGCCAGCGCGTCTACCAATTCCGCCACCTGGGCCCATCGGGGACAAGCCCCAACGCGCGAAGGGCGGACGCATAGGGCGCCGGCCGGTCAGCGTCAACTCGCCTCCGCGCCGTTGCGCCCCGCCCGCCGCTCCTCTATCGCCACGGCCTCGGGAGCCAGCCTAGGGGCGGCGCCCCCGGCGCGCGACGACGGAGAACGGCGATGAAGGGTCTGGTGACGATTTTCGGCGGCTCGGGGTTCGTGGGAAGCCAGGTCGTCCGCGCCCTGGCCAAGCGGGGCTCGCGCATCAGGGTAGCGGTCCGTAGTCCTGGACGGGGCTACCGGCTGCGGATGAAGGGTGACGTGGGCCAGATCGAGGTGGTCCAGGCCAATATCCGCGACGCCGATTCGGTGGCGCGGGCGCTCGACGGCGCGGAAGCCTGCGTCAATGCCGTGGCGGTGCTTTATGAAGCCGGTCGGCAGAGGTTCGAGACGCTCCACGTCGATGGCGCGCGTACGATCGCCATGGCCGCCCGGGCGGCGGGCATCGACCGGTTCGTGCAGATTTCGGCGATCGGCGCCGACGCGAACTCGTCGTCGGCCTATGCGCGAACCAAGGCCGCGGGAGAGGCGGCGGTCCGCGAGATCATCCCCTCGGCGGTGATCCTTCGCCCATCGGTGGTGTTCGGACCCGATGACCAGTTTTTCAACCGTTTCGCGACCATGGCCACGGTGTCGCCGGCCCTGCCGCTAATCGGCGGCGGCGACACCCTGTTTCAGCCGGTGTTCGTCGGCGATGTTGCGGCGGCGGTGGCCCAGGCGGTCTGGGATCCGGCGACGGCGGGCCTGACCTATGAACTTGGCGGTCCAGGCGTCTATAGTTTCAAGGCGCTGATGACCTTGCTGCTGGCGGACATCCGCCGGCCGCGACTGCTGGTTCCCTTACCGTTTCCGCTGGCTCGTCTGCTCGGCAAGGCCGGCGACCTGATCGCACCCCTGGGCCTGGCGCCGCCGATCACCACCGATCAGGTGGAACTGCTGCGCGCCGACAACGTGGTTTCGCCCGGCACACTGGGCCTGGCGGACCTGGGTGTCGCCGCCAATGCGCTGGAGCCGATCATTTCGACCTATCTCTATCGCTATCGGAACGGCGGACAGTATGCCGAGCAACTCCCGTCGACCGCTGCCGCCGACCCAAACTAGGTTTCCGTATCTGGCGCCATTCCCAGGTAGCGGGCGCGGGGCCTGATCAGGGCGCCTCCGGCCAGCTGTTCCTGGGCGTGGGCCAGCCAGCCGGCGCACCGCGCCACTGCGAACAGGATGAACGGCGCGTCGGCCGGCAGCGCCAGGTCCTGGGTCAAGGCCACCAGGGCGAAATCGATATTGTCCCGCGCCCCGGTCGCGGCCTCCACGGCCTCGCTGAGCGCCTTGAGTGGCGGCGGCGCCTCGAAGGCGTCCAGCAGCGCGCGCGCTCGCGGATCGCCGGCCGGATAGAGCGGATGGCCGAAGCCGGGCGTCGGCGGACTCCAATGGATCAGCCGGGCCGCCACCGCCTCGCGAGGACCCTGGCGTTCAGCTTCGTCGGCCAGCAGCCTGACCTGGGCCGCGACGCCGCCGTGCCTGGGGCCGGTCAGGGTGGCCAGCCCCGCGAGCGTCGCCGCCGAAAGCGAGGCGCCGGTGGAGGCCGCCACCCGCGCCGCGAAGGTGGATGGGTTCAACTCGTGATCGGCCAACAGCACCAGCACCCTGCGAATGAGGTCGAGGCCGCGCGCTCCGCAGCCCCAGGCGCGGCCGAGGCGGGCGTGGATCGGGCCGCCGCCGACCTCTCCACAGACCGCGTCGGCGACCACATCCAGCATTGACGCCGCATCATCGTCGAGGTCAAAAGGTCGGCGCCCGAGGGCCGCTTCGTCGGTGGCCGCCCGCGTGGCGAGGGTTGTGAACAATCGTGCTCGCATCGTGGGTCCGGCGGGCGGCGGCGCGCGCAGGACTCGCCTGGCCGGCACGCCGCCGCCGCCCCTTAGCAGGCGCGCGACGCTTTCCAAAGTCTCGGTCTGGGCTAGCAGCACCGCGTCGCGGCCGCGATAATACAGCCGCCCATCCGCCACGGTGGTGATCGCCGAGCCCAGCACCGGCTCGCCCCAGGCGATGGCGTCGGCCGCCACCTGCGAGGCCTTACGGCCGCGGGCTTTGCGCGTGGTCAGAGCGACGACATCGCTGGTCCGGTAGCGGCTGCGTCGCGGTTCGGCGGGATCGGGCTCGGCCCATACCTGGCCGCGGCTGACATAGGCATAGAGCGTCTGGGTCCGCACTCCGAGCCGTTCCCGCGCCTCATCCGCGCTGAGCCAGTCATTTTCTCTCATATTGATAGTCTTGATCAATCTTGATTCATTTTCGCTCAACCTCCCAGATGGCGTCGCCAAGGGCAAGGAGAAACACGATGAACGAAGGCCTGGATGGACTTGAAGGCGTGGTCGCCGCGGAGACGGTTTTGTCGGATGTGGATGGCGCGGCCGGCCAGCTGCTGATCCGCGGTCATCGCCTGGACGAACTAGCGGGTGTCTGGACGTACGAGGAGGTCGTCGGTCTGCTTTGGGGCGGTTTCTTCCCGAGTCTGCCGGCTGATCTGCCCGCCGCTTTGGGTCTGGCCCGTCAAGCGGTGTTTTCCGAGGTTGCGGCCCTGGACGCCGGGCTCCTCGCGCGGACTCCGGTGGAGGCCGTGCGCGCTCTGCTGGCCCGGCTCGGCGATGGTGACGACGTGGACCTTGCGCTTCGGCTCGTCGCGGCTCCAGCGGTGTTCACCGCGTCGGTAGTCCGCGCGCAAGCTGGCCATAGCCCAATCCCGCCCGACCCCGCGCTCGGCCACGCCGACGATATTCTGAGAATGACCCGAGGCGAAACGGCCAGTGACGCCGAGGTCGCGGCGTTGGACGCCTATCTGGTGACCGTGGCGGACCACGGGTTGAACGCCTCGACCTTTGCCGCGCGAGTGGTGGCGTCGACGCGGGCGGGACTCGGCTCGGCGGTCCTGGCCGGCCTGAGCGCGCTGAAGGGTCCGCTGCACGGCGGCGCGCCCGGCCCGGTGATCGAGATGCTGGACCAGATCGAAACCCCGGCCAAGGCCCGGCCCTGGCTTGAGGCGGCCCTGGCGCGTGGTGACCGCCTGATGGGGTTCGGCCACCGGGTCTACAGGGTGCGCGATCCCCGGGCCGACGCTTTGAAACGAGTGGTGCGGGTGTTGGGCAAGGAGTCGGAATCGAACCTCGGGCGCCTGGCGCTGGCCGAGGCGGTCGAGGCCGCGGCGCTGGCCGTCCTGCGCGAACGCAAGCCCGACCGTTCGCTGGACACCAATGTCGAACTCTATACGGCCTTGCTGCTTGAGGCCCTGGCCTTTCCACAGGCCGCGTTCACCTGCGTCTTCGCCATGGGCCGGGTGGCGGGGTGGATCGCCCACGCCAGGGAGCAGGTAGCGGGCGGACGACTGGTGCGCCCGCAATCGCGCTATGTCGGTCCGCGCCCGCGAGCGGCCGCTTAGTTGTTTTCCGCCTACAGCCCGAGCTGCGATGGTCCTATGCTGGCTGGATGGTCATCGTTCCACCCACCGCCGACGAAAACGCCAGGCTGACCCGGAGCGTGACTCTGCTGTCAGTCGCCACCGCCCTGGCGCTGGTGATTGTCAAGCTGGTGATCTGGCTCGCCAGCGGCTCGGTGGCGCTGATGGCGTCGATGGCGGATTCGGGCCTCGATCTGGTCGCCTCCAGCGCCACCTTCTTCGCGGTCCGCTATGCGGCGGCGCCCCCGGACGCCGAGCATCGCTTCGGCCATGGCAAGGCCGAGGCCTTCGCTAGTCTGATGCAGGCCGGGTTGGTGTTCGGATCGGCGGCTCTCATCGGCGAGGAGGCTATTCGCCGGATCCTCACGCCCAGGCCGGTGGTCGAAAGCGGCTGGGCGCTCGCCGTTATGGGACTATCCATCCTGATGACCGGCGCCCTGATCTGGGCGCAGACCCGTCTGCTGCGGCGGACCGGTTCGGTGGCGGTGTCGGCGGACCGCACCCACTACGCCGCCGATCTGGCCTCCAATGTGATTGCCCTGGCCGGCATCGCCGCTGCGTCGTTGCTAGGTCTGCCGGTTCTGGACGCCGTCGCCGCCCTGATCGTGGCGGGCGTGCTGTTGTGGGGCGCCGTCGCCGTGTTCCGCGAGGCGGCCGACCAGCTTCTGGATCATGAGCTGCCGGATTCCTCGCGCGCCCGAATCGTCGATCTGGTCCTCAAGGATTCTTCGGTTTTGAATGTTCACCAGATGCGGACCCGCGCCTCCGGACCCGTCACCCATATCCAGATGCACGCCGATCTGGACCCTGATCTGTCGCTGGAAGCCGCCCATCAGATCGTGGTGGCGGCGGAGAAACGTATTCTGGCGCAGTTTCCGTCGGCGGACATCATTATCCACCCCGATCCCAAGGGGCGCGCGGAGCCGCATGGCGGGGCCTTTTCGGAATCCTATGAGGCCTGAGGCGTCGGGCCGTTGTTCGAATCCCGGTTTTGGCTATAGCTGGGGGCGGCCATGAGCGTCGTCCGCACCCTCTATCACTTTCCACTCGACCCGGCGTCGCGCCAAGCGCGGCTGGCGCTTGGCGAAAAGCGCCTGGCGTTCAACGACGAGGTTGTTCGCTATTGGGAGGAGCCGCCGGCCTTTACGGCGATGAACCCCTCCGGCCTGACGCCGGTTCTCGTGGAGCGCACCGGCGATCACGAGGTGGTGGTCTGCGAGATCCGCGCCATTCTCGAACATCTGGAACAGCAGTCGCCCGAGCACGACCTGCTCGGCGCGACCCCCGCCGACCGCGCCGAGGTGCGCCGGCTGATGCAGTGGTTCGACCGGAAGTTCGACAACGAAGTCAACGCCTATCTGCTGCACGAAAAGCTTGAGAAGCGGCTTTTAAAGATGGGCGCGCCCGACCTGTTCAATATGCGCCAGGGCCGGGACGCCTTGCGTATTCATCTGATCTATATGGAAAGGCTGCTTCACGAACGAGACTGGCTGGCCGGACGGGGTCTCAGTCTGGCCGATTTCGCTGCGGCGGCTAACATATCGGTGCTGGACTATTTCGGCGATATCCCGTGGCGCGACTTCCTGCTGCTCAAGACCTGGTACATGCGGATCAAGTCGCGGCCCGCCTTCCGCCCCCTGTTGGCCGACCGCTGGCCGGGCCTGGCCCCGGCCAGCTTCTATGACGACCTCGACTTCTAGACCCAACTCGACGCCGGCCGGGGCGTCGGCCTGGATCCGCGACGAAGCACGCCGAACGGGTTTCGACGTCAGCGGAATCGCCGCGGCAGCCCCCCCCTGGGACGCCGGCGAACACTTGGCCCGGTTCATCTCAGAGGGCCGCCACGGCGACATGCAATGGCTGGAAGCCACCGCGGAACGGCGAAGCCATCCGACGAGGCTGTGGCCGCAAGCCCGCTCCGCGATCGTGCTGGGGATGAACTACGGTCCCGACACCGACCCGCTGGAGGCGCTGGCGCGGCGCTCGGACGGCGTCGTTTCCGTCTATGCCCAGGGCCGCGACTACCACGACCTGATCAAGGGCCGGCTGAAGACGCTGGCGGGGTCGGTCGGTCGGCGGCTCGGCGGCGAGGTCAAGGTGTATGTGGACACCGCCCCGCTGATGGAAAAGCCTCTGGCGGCTCTGGCCGGGCTGGGCTGGCAGGGCAAGCACACCAATCTGGTGTCGCGGGAGTTCGGATCCTGGCTTTTCCTGGGCGCCATCCTGACGACCCTCGACCTCGAACCGGACGCGCCCTCCGGCGATCACTGCGGCGCTTGCCGTGCGTGCCTGGACATCTGTCCGACCAACGCTTTTCCGGCCCCCTACCAACTCGACGCCCGGGCGTGTCTCTCGTACCTGACCATTGAACATCATGGCCCGATCCCCGAAGTCTATCGTGCGCCGATGGGCAACCGGATCTATGGCTGCGACGATTGTCTGGCCGTCTGTCCTTGGAACAAATTTGCCATCGTGGCGCGGGAGGCCGGGCTACACGCGCGGCAGGCCCTGCGTTCACCGGCCCTAGCCGATCTGGCGGCCCTCGACGACGTGGCCTTTCGCGCCCTGTTTTCCGCCAGCCCGGTCAAGCGGGTCGGCCGCGACCGGTTCGTGCGCAACGTGCTCTACGCGGTAGGCAATTCCGGCGATCCAAGCCTCGTGCCGTCGGCCCAAGCAAGGCTCGATGATGACGATCCGGTGGTTCGCGACGCGGCGGGCTGGGCGCTGGCGCGGCTCGCCGGCTAGATAGCCAGGGCCGGACCCTTGGCTTGGGCCGCCTTGGCGCGCTTGAAGCCTTCCCGGGTCTGTATGGACCGCCAATAGGTCTTGGCCTTTTCCGGGAAGGCCTCGGCCATGCCCAGGGTCTCGGCCAGCAGCAGCGCGTAGGCGAAGGAGATGTCGGCCATGGTGAAGCGGTCGGCGCACACGAACGTCTCGCCGGTCATCAGGCACGCCGCCTTGAGGCGAGCCAGAAACCACAGGCGATAATCGTCGGCCGCCTGGGTGGCGCGCCGCTCGGGCGGCTCAAGCCTAGTGTAGCGAAGAACGATGGTCTGGGGGAAAGTCAGGGTGGCCTCACCCATGTGCAGGAAGTTCAGATAGTCGGCGAAGGCCGGCTCGGTCGGCGCCACCACCAGATCCGTGGGTCCGTATTTCGCGCCGAGATAGTGGCCCATGGCCGCGCTCTCGGTCAGTCGATATTGGCCATCGAACAGCACCGGCACCGTGCCCAGGGGGTTGAGGTCGCGATAGCCTGGCACGCGTGACCGTGGCGGAAAGGGCATCAGCTCCAGCTCATAGTCGAGGCCCAACTCCTCAAGCGCCCAAAGGGCGCGAAACGATCGGGCGTCCGGGCAGTGATAGAGCTTGATCATCGTGTTTCCCTCTTCAGCTTTGTTTTTATGCAGAAATCACTTTCCCATGGCCGCGGGGGCGATAGGCCTCCGACGAACCGAGCGTAACGTTAGGCAAGGATTGATTTCACATTTGGTATAATGTTCTGTGGCATTTACCACATTGGATTGGTGTGGACGCGACGATTGGCGATCGCGGCGGGAGGGTGGCATGACAACGCGGCATCTCAGAATACCATCTTCAGGCGACGCGATGGGCTTGAACCATTGAACCCGGCTGTAGGCGGCGATCTTGTCGCCGTGGACGCTCGCGCGATCGAACTCCTGCGGTCCATGCACGCGGTGGAAATGTACGGGGAAATGATGTTCGCGCTGATGCTGGAGAACGGCGGGCCGCTGTCTTCATGTCAACGGTGCAAGATCGAAGCCTGCCGCCTGCTTGAGGTCGACATGGCCGAGATGATCTCGAATCATGTCACTCTCGAACTTGGGCTGAAGCTCGCGCCGCCTGAACAACCCGCGCTGACCGCGGCGCAGCATGCGGCGATCCATGAGCAGGATTGGCGGCGGCGGATGATGGCCGTGGAGGTGGTCGCCGCAGGGGTCATCGCCCCGTTTCGCGAACTGAAGACCCTCTATGCCGACCGGCAACCGAAGCTCTGCAACACCTTACTGGCGCATGCGCTGATCATTCGGGATTTCGCCCATCACGAGGTTGAAGGCGACACTGAATTATCGCTGGGCGGTGTGATGAGCATGCTTCGCGACGAAACCATGGCGGCGCTTTCTCACTTCCCGAGCTGATCCCGGCTTCTTCGGCGCGGGGTCAACTCCCGGAGCCGCCGTCTTCGCCGCCCTTGATGGCGATCAGTTCGATCTTGAATTGCAGCACGCTGCCAGGAGGGATCGATGGAGCCCCTTCATCGCCGTAGGCCAGATTGGCGGGCGCATAGAGTTCCCAGACATCCCCCGGATGCATCAGCTGCAGCGCCTCGGTCCAGCCCGCGATAAGGCCGGTAACCCCGAAAACGGCGGGGGAGCCGCGTTGATAGGTCGAATCGAACACCGTGCCGTCGAGAAGCCTGCCCTCGTAATTGACCTTGACCTCGTCGGTCGCCTTGGGAACCGGACCCGACGCCGGCCCTGATGTGATGACCTTGTACTGCAGGCCCGATGGCGTGACATGCACGCCCGGGGCGTGAGCGTTGTTGCTTAGAAAGGCCTTCCCCGCGGCCACCACCTCTGGGTTGGGCGGCGCCTTTCCACAGCCGCCGACAGCCAGGGCGCCGGCCAGAACCAGACTCAGGACCGTACGTCGCAATGCGACCGTAGTCATCGAATTCTCCCCAGACCGGTCTGCCTAGACCGCCCTGGGCGGATAGCCTTTCTCGCGCAGGGCGTCCATGATCTCATGCGTATGCTGGGCGTCGCGGGTTTCGATCATGATGTCGAATTCGGCCCCTTTGGCCGGCACATCCAGCGCCAGGCGGTTGTGCGCTACCTCAAGGATGTTGCCGCCCAAGGACCCGATGGTAGCCGAGACCGTGGCCAGCAATCCCGGCCGGTCGTCGCCGATGATCCGTAGCGACACCAGGCGCTGGGCGCGGACAAGTTCGCGGGTCAGGACAGAAGCCAGCAGTCGCGGATCGATGTTGCCGCCGGTGATGATCAGGCCGCACACCTTGCCCCGGAACCGTTCGGGATAGGCGAGGAGGGCCGCCAGCGCGGCCGCGCCGGCGCCTTCGGTGACGGTCTTCTCGACGTTGCAATAAAGCGCCACGGCACGCTCGAAATAGGGCTCCTCCAGCAGGAGCACGTCGTCGATCAACGGACGAGCCACCGAATAGGCGATGTCTCCCACCGACTTGACCGCGATGCCCTCGGCGATGGTTTGACCGCCGCAGGGCGCGTTGAGGCCCCGCATGCGCGCGGTGAACGATGGATACATCGCCGGTTCAACGCCGATGATGTGTATGTCCGGCTTGACCGACTTGGCGGCGGTGGCCACGCCGCTGATCAGTCCGCCGCCGCCGATCGGCACGGGCATGACCTCGATGTCCGGCGCGTCTTCCAGCATCTCCAGCGCGATGGTGCCCTGGCCGGCCATTACGTCCAGGTTGTCGAAAGCCGGTACATAGACGAGCTCCCGCTCGGCGGTGAGTGTCAGGGCGCTCAAATAGGCGGTGTCATAACTATCGCCGTCGATCACCACCATGGCCCCGAACTCGCGGGTCTGCTGCACCTTCACGTGCGGCGTGCCGCGCGGCATGACGATGGTGACCGGGATGCCCATCCTTTGGCCGTGGTAGGCAAGGCCCTGGGCGTGGTTGCCGGCGGAGGCAGCGATGACGCCTCTGCGGCGCTCTTCGTCGGTCAAGCGCGTCAATCGATTCAGCGCCCCACGTTCCTTGTAAGACGCGGTGAACTGCTGGTTCTCGAACTTCACCCACACCTCGGCGCCCGTGATCTCCGAGAGGGTGCGAGACCGCCGGCAAGGGGTGCGCTCGATATGGCCGGCGATCCGGCCGGCGGCCGCCTGTATGTCGTCTAGGGTAAGGGTCATGGCGTGGGGGTCGAAGGGACGGCGCTGGGCTCGGGAGCGGTTGCATAGGGTATTTCCGAGGAGATTTGAAGCGACGGCCCGCGCCGCAGAGCCTCGGTCAGTTTCGCCCGGTCCAAGGTCCCTTCCCAACGCGCCACCACCAGGGTCGCCACGCCGTTGCCGATCACATTGGTCAGGGCGCGGCATTCGCTCATGAAGCGATCGACGCCGAGAATCAGCGCCATGGCCGCTACTGGGATGGTTCCCACCGCGCCCAATGTCAGCGCCAGCGTGATGAAGCCCGCCCCGGTGACGCCGCTGGCGCCCTTGGAGGTCAGCATGGCCACGCCCAGCAGGGTCAGTTCCTGGGTCAGGCTCAGATGGGTGTTGGTGGCCTGGGCCAGGAACAGCGTGGCCAGGGTCATGTAGATATTGGTGCCGTCCAGATTGAACGAATAGCCGGCCGGCACCACCAGCCCGGTCACCGCCCGGGGCGCGCCCAGGCGTTCGAGTTTGTCCATCAGCTGCGGCAGCACCGCCTCGGATGACGACGCGCCCAGAACGATCAACAACTCTTCGCGGACATACAGCAGGAATCGCCACAGCGAGAACCCGGCCACCCGGGCGATCAGACCCAGCACTACCGCGACGAACAGGATCGAGGTGGCGTAGACGCAGCCGACCAGGGCCGCCAGCCTGACCAGCGAACCCAGGCCATACTGGCCGATGGTGAAGGCCATGGCCCCGAAAGCTCCGATCGGCGCCGCCCGCACGACGATGCGGATGATGGCGAAGAACAGGGCGCCGATCTTCTCCAGCGCCGGGGCCAGGGTCGCGCCGCCGGCCCGCTCCATGGCGGCCATGGCGAAGCCGGCCAGCATGGCCAGCAGCAACACCTGGAGAATGTCGCCGGCCGCGAAGGCCGAGACGAAGGTGTCGGGGATCAGATGCAGCAGGTAGTCGGGAACCGACGCCATCTGCTTGGCCTGAGTAACGTAGGCGCCAACCGCCTTGGCGTCCAAAGTGGCCGGATCGATATTGAAGCCCGCGCCCGGCTTGAACACCAACGCCACCCCGAGACCGACGAGCAAGGCCAGGGTCGAGACGACCTCGAAATAAATCAGCGCCCGGCCACCAACCCGGCCGACGGCCTTCAGGTCGCTCATCCGGGCAATCCCGCCGGCCACGGTGCAGAAGATGATCGGGGCGATCAGCATCTTGATCAGCCGCACGAAAGCGTCGCCGAGAGGCTTCAACGCCACGCCAAGATGCGGCTGGAAGGCGCCCAGGATGATGCCGAGCGCGATGGCGATCAGCACTTGAACATAGAGAGATTTCAAAAACCGCATCGTCGCCCCTCGCCCTGACTCCCTCTGGCCGTTGCCCAGGCCGCGCCCGGCCCGTATTAAGGGCCATACGTCTCGTTAGCTCAGCAGGATAGAGCATCGGTTTCCTAAACCGGGGGTCAGAGGTTCGAGTCCTCTACGAGACGCCATGGCCGATCAGTAGCATTTGCCTCGTTTGCGATCATCGTCCGAGCAGCTGTCCGGCTCGTCGGCGAGAAAGCCCAATACATCGACAACGACCATCGGACGCTCGGATTGGCCGGAACCCGCGCTGGCCACCGCTTGCGCGGCCTGGACGGCGGCGGCCGACGCGGCGTTGCCGCTCGATTGGACCCCTAGATTGGCCGCCGCCGGGCTTTGATCGCCGCTGACCGCTCCCTGGGCCTGGATGGCGTTGGCATTGGCGACCTGGAAGGCGGCGATGAAAACATTGCCGGCCGACCGGACCCCCGCGTCGCCGGCGTCGACCGTGCCGCGCGGCGCGATCAGGAAGACATCCGGCGCCTGACCGGTCTTGTCGGGCTGGAACGCTCCAATGCCCGCTCCTGACACGGCCCCGGAGGCGTTGACGATGCTGAAGGCATTTTCGTCAATCCGCACGACGACCGGAGGAATGTCCGCTCCGGTGCGCGGTCCCTGGCCGGCGTTCACATCGGCGTTGGAAGACCATATGGCGATATCGCCGCCCGCTTCGCTGAACGCCCGGCTCTGGTTCAGCAGGAAGTCGCCATCAGTGAAGGAATTGATCGCGCCCCCCTGGAGCGTCAGCACACCTTCATAGGCAACCGGAATGGCGGTAATCGCGGCGGCAAACGGTGAATTGGGCACGCCACCGGTATTCAGCCGACCGCCATCATATACCCGGCGCGAGGCCTGTACCGAGGTGCTGACCGTGGAGCCGGCCAGGACACGGCCGCCCGGACCCAGGATCGTGATGTCGCCTCCCTGGTCGGTTTGAATGGTGGCCAGCCGCAGGTCGAGATCGCCCGTGGCCACAGGCGTCGAAGCGCCCGCCGGGCCGCCGGCAAGGCCGTTCTGTGTATAGCCGTAGGCGCCGGGAAACAGGGTGTTCACCGCCTGATAGCCCCGGGAGTACCTCAGATAGGACCCGCTGTCGGGTAGCGAGGTCTGAATCAGTTCGTTGAAGTAGACGTCCTTGAGCAGGAATTCCCTTTGGGTCAGGTTCGGCAGGCCGAGGAAAGCGCCATAGGCCTGCTGATAGGTTACATCCTCGGTCCCATAGGCCGCCCGTAGCTTGTCGCCTTCGTTCAGCAGCAGCCAGGGGATCAGAGGCAATTTCCGGTCCGACAGCTGGGGCAGATAGGTCAGCGCTTCGGCGAAGGTGGCCAAATGGCCGTTCTTGAGGCTCAACGCATATTGGACCAGGGCCGGGGCGTTCGGGCCCGGGGCCGTCACCCCCGCGGTGGTATCGTAGCGATTGACGATATCGGGCGCGATGGAAGTGATCCAATCGACGAGCGAGAGGCCGTAGATCGGCTTGGCGCGGTCGGCGCCGGGCGCGCCGTTGGCGTCGGTGGTTTGCAGGAACTCGTAGCCTTGCAGATTGGCGACGTTGGCGGGATCGAGATAGGTCGCGATCAGCCCCTGGAAGTTCTGCCCTTTGGCGACGCCGAATTCCGTGAAGATATCGGCGCTCTGGGCCGCCAGCCAGGGATTGCGCAGATTACCGACGGTGATGATGCCGCCGCCGTAGGTCAGGACACCGGTCACCGTGTCTACGCCGCCGTTGTTCGCGAAGCCGTTGGTCACCGCGGAGTTCAGGAACGGTCCCGCATCCCGGCCCGCCTCCACGAACAGGGCGCCGGGACCGCCCAGGACGAAGGTGTCGCCCTGGACGGCGGCCAGCTCGGGTCCAAAGAGCCGCTGCGGATTGACGCCGGCCAACGGGGCCACGAGCTTGGTCGTTGCCGTGATATCGCGTCCGGCGGTGATGCGCGTTAAATCGCCGGCGGTCAGATTCTGACCGAAGAACACCATGTTGATGATGTCGCGGCCGGCCTGGATGCGAGTTTGTTTTGACAGGGACAGGATCGCGCCGTTGATGTCCCCCCCGGCGACGATCCGATTGGGCGTGGCGTCTCCGGCATGGGTCGAGCTCGAATTGTGCAGTTGCCGCAGCACCACGTCGGACGTGTTCGGCAGGATCGTCGGAAAAACAAACGTCAGGCCAGCGGCCACGCCACCGTCTCTCAGGGCGAAACTCGAAAAGGCGCCGGGCAGAAGGCTGGGATCGCTGTCAAGCTGGGCAATGGTGGCCGGGGCAATGTCGCCGCCGGCGAACAGGCTCAGGGTTCCCGTGGCGTCGGGATACAGCAGCACATCGGTGGAAGAGGCGGAAACACTGAGGCTGTCGGTCAAAGAGACCGCCGACAGGGATCCGGGGAGCACCGCCGATTTCGCGAACCCCGAGGCGGGGGAGCCATCGGTAAGCAGCTCATTGCCGATGTTGTCGATTGTGACCGTCCTGTCGGCCAGGATCGAGAGGCCGGAGCCGGCTGAATAGAAGCCCACCGCGTTGATCCCGCTTGAGTGGACGCCCAGCGCCCCGACGCCCTGCAGTTCGACCGACCCGGCCGCGCCGATCGCCACCGCGCCATCGCTGAGTCGAACCCGCAGGGTGTTGTCCACCAGGGTGGGTGTCTGGGACAGGCCGATTTCGATGATCCTGCCCGCGCTGATCACCGAACCGCCCGCATCGAGGATCGCATGGCCGGCGGCCACGTCGAGGCGACCGCCGAGAATGTAGCGCCCCGCCGTTGCGGTGACATCGCCGCCGCCAAACATGGCCAGAGCGCCGGAAGCCGGTCCGCCGCCAATGCCGGCGGTGACCAGGGAATCGGTCGCCACCAGGGATAAGTCCGAGATATCGCGGCCGGCACGGACGGAGATGTCGCCCCCGGCCAGGGTTGCCACACCCTCGCTGAAAAGTTGCGGATTTATGCTCACGTCGACCGTCGAGAGGGTCACGCCCGTTCTCCAGGGCTGATCGCCGGATCCAATCCAGGCGCCCGGCGCGGCGCCGCCTACACCTGGGTTGACGCCGACACCGCCCAGACGACTCTCCAGGAAGGTATTGCGTCGGCTCAACACATCGACCCCCGCGTCCAGGATCACGCTTCCGCCGCCCTCGGCATGGACCGGGTTGGCGACGAGAATTCCGGCCAGACCTTTGCGAACGCCGTAGCCGTAGGCCAGAACGGGGTCTGTGGTGAAGTTGTCGCTGGCGACGACGTTGGCGCCAGGATCGACGCTGAAGACCTGTCCCGTCGCGAGGTCGGTGGCTGTCCGGACACTCAGATCCGCCAGATGGCCGGCCGTGTAGATCGCCGCCCCGCCGAGGTGCGTCGAGGCGCTTGGTGCTTTGGTCAGCACCCCGGCGGTGTTCAAGATCATTGGCGTGACGCCGTTGCGCAGGTCGATATTGCCGGACGCCGCGATCTGGATCGAGCCTGTACCTGTGCGGACCAGGCTCGGCGCGACGGCGTAGGTCAGCCTGGCGGGGACGTTCTCCGGGGGCGGGACATAGGTCTGAGCGATCGGCGCGAAATGGTTGGAGACATAGGTCAGGAAGTCGGCCGCCACCGAAAGCGATGTCTCGATGAAACCTGGGGCGATGAGCTGAGCCTGATCCCCCGGATGGAGCGCAAGGAAATCCTTGGCCACGCCGCTGATCAGATTCCGGGTTCCGTTGAAGGCGGCCGAGTAGTCGATCAACGTATAGGCGTCGGCGCTTAGCCCGGTCTGGTCGGCGCTGGTGAAGGCCGAATACCAGTCGGCGGCCGGCAGCGACACGCTGTTAAAGTCCTGAATATTCAGGCTGGGCGCGAAGCTGACCACGCCCTTGGTGGCGCCGTAGCTGTAGACGTGCTGACCCTCGACCGTGACCGCCGCGGTCGAGCCTTGGACGACGGACAGGGGATCGGCGCCGGGTTTTCCCACCGCGCCCGCCAGATCGGCCCCGGCCACCAGCCTGTACGACCAGGACTCCACCGGACGAGCCGTCGCGCCGGGGGTGGGCAGCAAGGGGAAGAGCTCGGCGCTTCCCAGGGGATCGCCACCATGGTTGGGCAGAGAGCCTAAGGCCGCCGGGGAATTAGCCGCCGCGCTGTAGGGCGCGCTGGGATTGTTGAAGGGGTCGGCCGTGAGGCCCGTGGCGTTCGGGAACACGATGTTCACATAGTTGTTCGGCGAGACCGTGGGACCGTAGGTGCTGACATTCGAGCAGTCGCTGGTGTTGCATCCTGTGGCCAGGGAGGCTTGGTAGACCCGGGAGCCGCCACCGATCGCATAGTTCAGATAGCCGGGGTCGGTCTGGTCCCGGAACTGGAAGAACCCGTCGGATATACTGCCCTGAAGGTCGAGATTGCCGCCGGCTCGCAAGCTCAGGACTCCGGGCTCGCCCAGGAACGAGCCGCCGACCCGGTAGGTGGCCGTCGTGTAGTCGGCCAGCAGCCGACCTTCCGATCCCGCGACCACGGCGTATTGGCCGGGCAGGCCCGGGTCTGGTGTCAGCAGGCCCGCCGCCACCGCAGCCTTCACATTCACGACACCGGCGGCCAGGTTCCAATTGGAACCAAGGACGATGTTCCCCGAATAGTCGAGCTCGATCCCTGGACGGGCATGGAAGTTGGCCTGAGACCCCAGGCCCCCCAGGGCGCCATAGGCGGCCGAAACGTTGAAACCTTGCACAAACCGGACCAACGGGCCGTTGGCATCGGCCAGGGGATTGACGAGGCCGGTCTTAGCCGCGCCTAGATCGAGCGTCGCGGCGCCATTGGCGATCGTCACGCCGACGTATCTGGTTTTGTCAGCCAGGGTCGTCAGGTCGAAACGCTGGAACGCCTCCAGCACGATACTGCTGGCCCCGGTCACGGCCCCGCCCACCGCCACATTCACCGTATCGCCGCCGGGGCGGACGATGATCGGCGCCCGGAGGGTGACCGTCCCGCCCACATCTCCCGCTACATAGGTGTAGTAGGCGCCGTTGGTTCGGTTAAGACTGACAAGCCGGTCGCTTGTCTCGACGGCGCCCGCATCGATGGTCGCGCCCGTATCCACGGCGATCGCGCCCGTCCCGTCGACCCCCAGCGTGACATTTCCGCCGATAGCCTGAAGAGTGGAGCTGGGTCCATTGCCGAGCGCCCGGGTGTCGATTAGCGCGCCGGACGCGAGGTGAACGCCCCGCGCGCCATAAAGGCCGACATTGCCACCGCTGGCGCCGGAGGTGTCGATGACGCCCGAGTCGGCGATTTGTCCGCCATCGGCGACGAGGTCCACGCTCGAGGCCTTGAGCGTCTGGCCCGCCGCGAGCGTGAGATCCCCGGTTCCCGACCGGACCGAGATCGCGCCGTTGAAGAACTGACCAGCGCCGCCCGGCGCCGCGAAAGCATCCAGGGCGAAGGCCCCGTTGGTGTCGAGGTTCAGCGAAGCGCCACCGAGTCCACCCGTGGAGAACACGCTTGAAAGGGTGACGACCGTTCCGGCCGCGTTGTGCGCGTAGACCGCGCCGTCAGGGCTGGACAGCGAAATCGAACCGGCCTGGCCTTTGGGGCCGCCGACCGCCAGAACCGAATCGCCGGCTATGGCGATATCGCCCACCATCGCCTTCAGGGTCAGCAAGCCGCCGGGCGCTGAAATCGACGCGGAATCGGCGGCGTCGCCAAAGGTCCTGGCGTAACTCGGTGTCTCCAGCCGGGCGCCGGAAATCGCGATGTCCGTCGCTGAAGTGATCTGGAGTGTTCCCGCCGTGGCGCGCAGGTCGGACCCGGTGACTTTTACCTTGCCGCCGTTGATGGTCAGATTCGATCCCGGCGTGCCGGCCGGCGCCGTGGTGAAGGTCGAACCCGCCGTGGCCGAGCCGATATCGATTTCGCCGGCGGTGGTCACGGTTCGGATCAGGGCGCCGCCGGCGGTGGCGACGATGGTGGTGGTGACCGGCCCGGCGACAACGGTTCCGGGCGTACCGGTCGGGACCGCGCGGGAGCTTCTGGTGGTGGACGCCAGGGTGAGGCTGGGAGCGGTCGCGCCGGGCGTCCCGGCGCCGCGATCGCCCAGGAACGGCGTATTGATGGCCAGGACGCTGGAGCCGGCGTCGAAGTTGGCCGCGCCGTCGACAAACACGCCGTTGGCGGCGTTCAGGCTTACCGAGCGGGCGAACCCGGAGGTCGCCATTGAACCGGAGCCGAACGCGATCTGGTCGGCGTTGACGATCAGGCTGTCGTTGGAGCAGGCCAGGTTGAAGGTCGTCACGCAGCCCGCCTGGGCCGCGCCGCTGTTGGAGAGGCTCAGCCTGCCGGTATTGAGCGTCACCCCGCCGGCTGTCGTTTCGGCCAGGCCGGGAGTGTCGAGGCCGAGGTCGCCGAAGCTGTAGGTTCCGCTGGCCAGCAGCAGCCGGCCGCCACTTTGCAGCATGAGGCTCGCAGCCTTGGCGATTGTGGCCTGAAGCGTTGGCGTAATCAGCAAGGCCGCGCCGGTGGGGTCCGGATTCCTGGTTCCAAAGGCGATCTGCCCAGCCCCGAGGGCGAGAGAGGTCGCGTTTAGGACGACTGAATCCGATATGGCCAGGGCGCCGGAGGTCGCAAGCTCCACGGACGAACCACTCAGGGTCGCCCGGCCCACGGCGATCGAACCGGCGTAGGTGGTCGTATCGAGGTTCGGGTCGAGGTGGATCCGGGTGACCAGGCGCTGGAGTCCGACCGATACCCGCGCGAATCCGCCCAGAGCGCTCTGCACCCGGGTGGTCAGGGGTTCGCCTGAGGAATTGACGGTGGTGACCAGGCCATCGACCACATACGCGCCCGAGGCGGGATTGGTCAGTGAACCCTGGGCCGTGATCGAGGCGGTGTCGGCGATGGTCAATTGAGCGACAGCGACGGTTCCGTCCGCCTGGGTCGACGACCCGCTCGCCAGGATGATTTCCGGCCCGGTCAGGGTTGCGCCGCTGGCCACGGCTATGGCGTGGGTCGAGACCAGCAAATTGGTGGTTCCATCGGCGTTGTCCGTGCGAACGCCGCCGATCAGCAGGCTCGACGCCCCCAGGTTGTCGAGGCTGGTATCCGTCAGCTCGATCAGCGGGCCGTCGGCCGCCGCCAAGGTCGAGGCCGAGGGCGCCGCCAAAGTTCCGGCCTTGTAGATGTAGAGTGCGGCGCCGCCGATATCCACTTGCGAGCCGCGGCCGCCGCTGGCCGGGCTGGTCTGGAACGTGGCCTCGATGTCCAGGGTCGAGACCGGGTCGAGGATCAGGCGGCCCGCGTCGATTGGAAGCTGGGGGACCAGGGCGTTGTTCTTGGCGGCCAGGGCCGCGAAGGTTGCATTGCCGTAGGTCAGGGCGATCCGCGACTCGGCGCGGAACACCGATTGGGACTGGATATCGAACACGCCGAGGCCCGCGCTTCGGGTGTCCAGGCCCGCCACCCCGAAATAGCCGGACGTCACCACCGTGCCATCGGGTCGAACCACGCCGGCGACCGGCGGAGGCGTGGCGGCGCCGGTGTCCTGCACGATACGCAGGCCTCCGGGCAGGAGGGCGTATTTGGCTGGCAACAGGGTGTACCAGCCGGCCGCCAGATTTGGCGCGGCGTTCAGATACACCCTCCGGCCCACCCCGGTGGGGCCGTAAAGCGCCGCGTAGTCGGTGGAATAGACCGGATCCAGGGCGGCGACCGTGGCGTTGGAAAGACCCGGCACGATGGCATAGACCTGACGGCCGTCCGGATACTGATAGCCGCTGGTGGTGGAATAGGGATCGGCGTTGAACCGGTCCAGAACATCCCGCGTGCCGCCGGTTCCCGAGATGAACTCGTAGGCGTAGACATCGCCGCCGCCCTTCAGATCCACCGTAGCCCCCGGCTGGACCGATACGGACTGGCCGGCCAGACGCAGAACGCCCGCCGGCGGCGCGGTTAGCGGGTTGGTGACCGTCGGGGTGAAGAACCATTCTTTCTGATCGGTGGTCGTGCCGTAGGGAATGGTCAGACCATCGGCGGAAACCGAGGTCACGCCGCCCGCGGCGAGGATCAGAGACGTCGTCGCCGGCGCGAAGGCGGTCGCCGTGTCGGAGCCGAGGGTCAATGATCCCAGCGGCGCGCGCACCACGCCCGCCTGCTCGATGCCGGGGGCCTGGATCAGCAGGGACCCGCCGGCGGAATAGGGCGTGGCCGGGGCCGCGCCGCCGGCGCTCTCGATCCTGATGACGCCCTGCGAGCCCGATGCGGTGACGGTGAAGGTGCTTCCGGTCGTGGGATAGACCTGCGCCGCGCGCAAGGTCAGATCGCCGTTAACCGCCAGCTGGCCTTCGAGCGTGCTGGCCGCGAGCCCGGTCTGGGGGTTGGGGATCGGCGCGACCCCGATGAGCCTGAGATCTCCGGTGGTCGACAGGGTCACGTGGCCGGCCGACGGGTCGAAGACCACGGCGCCGGTGACATCGATGGCGTCCGCCTTCAGCAAGACGGAGTTGGTGGTGCTCGTCGTCCCAACCCCGCCAGGATTGGGGTTGGAGACGGCCTGAAACGCACCAGCCAAACCAATATAGGGTGCGTCTATCTCCAGAGCGCCGCCCGAGCCGATCACCGGCGAATAGGCGTCGGCGGTCACCGTTGCGTTGGGACGGGCGGGCGAACCCACGAAAACGGCGCGAGGCAGTGTCAGGGTCACGTCACCCACCGAGGTTAGCCGACCAAGGGCGACGAAGGAGGCGAAGCCGGCGTCCGATACGCCTTTCGCCGCGACCGCGCCGAGCGTCGGCGTGGCCGGGTCGTTCTGGTACAGAACGGGGTTGAGCACGGCTAGGATTCCCCCCAGCGCGGGCGGCGCGCCACCGTGCGCGTCGATCAGCGCCCCGCCAATGAAGCCGCCGGAATTCAAGGTCAGGGCGCCGCCGTTGCTCCAGATCGCCGTCAACGCATAGCTGACGTTGGCGCCCGTCCCGAGCGGAGCCACCGGTGCGATAGGACGATCGAAGCTGGCCTCCGCGCCCGCCAGATCGACCACGGAACCCGGTTCGGCGGTCAGGATTTCGGAGATTCCAGCGGTGGTGTTGTTCAGCCGTCCGTCGACCTGTGCCGGGTTGTGAAACAGGGAGCCGGCGTTCACGAAGGCGTTGGTGGAAATCAGCGATCCACCGTCGATCACCTTGCCGTCGGTGAAATCGGCCGGGACGACATTGCCGGCGGGAGCGGCGCGCGGATTGACGATGGCCACGCCGGACAGGTCGGTGACGCCGCCGGCCGCCAGGCGGACCCCTTCGCCAGCGTTGAGATCACCCAGCAGATAGATCGGGGCGCCGGTCGCCTGGGCCTGGTTGACCCCGGTTAGGCTATGAACCCCCAGCGCGGCGCCGGAGGCGTAGTGGGACGGCAGGATTTCCGACTGGGTGATCGTTCCGCCGGGCAGGCGGATCACCCCTTCGTTCCACAGCTGGCTGACGGTCAGGCCAGCGCCGGCCGATCCCGTCACCTGGCCGCCGGAGGCCACGTGAAGTTCTAGCAGCCCACCCAGCGAGAGGGACACGGGCTTCTGGTCCCAGGCGTCGGGGGGGATGGTCGAGGCGAGGACGGAATAGAGGCTGGAACCGCTGCCCAGGCTCCGCAGGGCGGCGATCTGGTCGCTGGTGACCAGGGGCGAGAACACCGATTGGGTCAGGGAGAGGTTCTGGCCGGCGCCGACCGTGACCACCTGGGTGGCCAGCACGGCGTTGTAGCCGCCGAGGCCATTGTTGAAGCTGTTGGCGGAAAAGTTCGTGCCGTAGGAGGTGATGCCGAAGACGGCAAACCCGCTCTTCGAAAAGAAATCCAGCGGCAGAACGGCGCCCCCGCCCGGACCCGTGACCGAAGTGGCGCCCAGGGCGAAGCTCGGCGTGGTCAGGGTGAATGTCCCGCCGCCGCCGAACCCCTGCGCCCGGATCGATCCATCGGCTATGGAGACATGGGCATTGATCCTGTCTGGATTGACGCTGACCACACCCAGGGCGCCGACGACGCGAAAGCCCGATAATCCTCCGGGAATGGGCGAGGCGGTGTAGTTGTCGAACTGGAAGTAGCTGGTGTCGTCATAGAGGCTGAGATTTCCGCCCTTGGCGGTCAGGGTGAGACCGCCCGTGGGGCTGACATAGCCGCCGCCCGACACGTCCAGCAGCGCGCCCTGGTTGATCAGCAGGCTGCCACTGGCGTCCGCTAGCGTATTGGCCGCGCCGGTCTTTGGGTCGGCAAAGGCCGCAGAGGCTCCCCCCGCATAGACACGCGGCGCGGCTGACAGGGTTATCCGGCCGCCGTTCAGATAGGCCGAGCCGACGATCTGGCCGGCGTTGGCGTTAAAATCATTGGCCCACCGTCCGGCGACACTCAGCGCGCCGCCGATCACGATATCGAACGTACCCGGTTGGATGACTTGCGGCGCGAACACCGAGCCGCCGATGTTGGCCGTGGTCAGATCGATCGCGCCGGAGGCGGCGGTGATCGATCCTTCCACGGTGATCGCGCCGCCGGCCAGGGCCTTGAACACGCCGCCGGCCGCCAGATCGATAGCCGCGCCGGCCGCCACGTCGACCGCGCCGCTGGTCTGGACCGTCAACTGGCTAAGGCCGGCGCCCGACAGGGCCTCTGCGTTGAGCGATATCGCGTCCAGCCGACCCGTGGGTGGGGCGGACCCCGTGAACGGCGCGTAGGCGGAGGCCGCGACAATGTGGATATCGCCACCGCCGACCTGTGCGCCGTTGACGTCGACCCCCTGAGCCTGGATGTCGAGATAGCCGCCGGCCGGAAGTTGGGACGACGCGCCCTGGAGGTGTCGCAGGTCGCCGAACGCCGAACCCGACGCGGCTCCGCCCGACCCAGTTCCGGGAGCTGCGCCCAGGATCTGTTCGGGTCCGGCGTAGGCGTTGGCGAACAGGGCGCCGTCCAGCACGGCGGCCGAACTCTTGATTGTCAGGCTTCCGGCGTCCGCCCCTTCGCTGTACTGGCCCGCGAAGTGCGAGCCGGTCAGCAGCGGGTCGATATACACGCGGTTGATACCCCATCTGGGCTGGGAAGCCACATAGCCTTGATAGACCGCGACATAAGTGGCGTCCAAATTGGCCTGGGAGATCGGGATTACCTGGCCGCTGGTATCGACCAGATAGCTCTCTTGAACGACGCCGGCCTGATACGTCTTCCAGCCGCCGCCGATGTCGACTACCGCGCCGGCCTTCACCACCACCGCTGGAATGGGCGTTGCGGCGCCACCCGTGGCCGGTGGCGCATAGGCAGCGGTCCCCAGAGTGACCGAGCCGCCCCTGGTCAGCAGTTCGGCGGCCGAAACCCCCACCTGCTGGGCAAAGGCGGCGGCGGAGATCAGAGGGGATCCCACCCAGGCCACCCCATTGGCCGTGACTCCCGATAGCCTGGGGTCGAGATAGACGGTCGCGCCGTTCAGGAAGCCGTTGCGAAAGGCCGGGGCGTTGGCCAGCTCATTACCCTTGACCGGGTCGATCTTCAGCGCGTTGCGTGACGCAAGGATCAACACGTCCGTCAGGCCGGCGGCGTCGATGGTGGCTCCAGCCTCGACGGTTACACCGGTGAGAGCGTTGGTGGGTTCCGTGAAGAAGGTGGCGCCCGGATGGGCGCCGATGCCGATATTGGCCGACGGGGCGTAGATCAGGCTGTTCTGGCCGATGTCGATTACCGAACCGGTGTCACCGATTCTGACCCTGGAGGTCTTGAAGGCGCCAAGCGAGGTGGCGTCCTGGGGTATGGTGTCGGCGCTGGTGTCCGCGGCGATCGAAATCACCGCCCCGGGGGCCAGCGTGATGGTTGGACCCGACAGATTGACGTAGCCGTTTCGTGACACGCTGGTGGTCGAGGTGATCACCCCGGCGTCGAGCACCGAACCGGTGGCCCCGGCGGCGCCCAGCGAGACATAACCGCGCGGCGCCTGGATGACGGCGTTGGCGGTGTTGACGACGCTGTTGGGCGTGTCCGCGCCCGAAACCACCGCGCTGGTCACCACCAGGCCCCGGACATCGGCATCGATGCTGTTGGCGTCCCCGGCCGAGGCGGTGAGCTGGATGTGACGCCCTGACTGCAGGGCGATCTCCCCATCCGTCGAGCTGACCTGTCCGGCGTTGACCACGTTGGGCGCCAGCAGCATCAGATAGCCGCCATTGGCGCTGTTCAGGCTGGCGCCGGCCGCTACCTGGACCGTACCCTCGACCAGCGGGTCGTTGGTGAATATTCGCGCCTCCTGGGTGGAGAAGGCGTCGATGGCCAGGGTAGTGGCGTTGGCTTGCTGCTCGGCATAGCCGAGAAGCCCGAAGTTGAGGAACTCGCTGTTCCGCTGGGCGATATTGAGCGGCGCCTGGGTGGATTGGGTGACGAATTCCTGAGCGTGGCCGATCTCGAGGCTGGTCGCCACCAGCGACCCCACATTGATCTGGGCCGCGCCGCCGAAGATGATGCCGTTCTGATCAATCACCAGGACGGTTCCCGGGGCCTTGATGGCTCCCAGAATCTGGCTGGGAGATCCAGCCTGGTCGCGCAGGCCGGTCGTCGGGTTGAGCTGACCGACCACGCGGTTCAGCACCGTCCAGCCGGCCTGATCCACGCCGTTTTTCTGCTGCTGAAAGGTCAGGGTGGTTTGCTGTCCGACGTTGAAACTCGTCCATGACAGGATGGCGCGGGGATCGTTCTGGACAACCGTGACCTTGGTGTTGGTCGCATCCGCAGTCGGCGCCGCGGCGCCTTGCCAGGTCGTAAGCCCAGTCGTGTCGGCGGTGGCGAGGATCGGATGACTCACCGCTTGAAGGGCGCCGAGGCCAAGACCGTTTGGTACGGTTGAGACCATCGCCGCCGCCGCGGCGCGCGCTGCGCTTTGCGCTTGTTGGGCCATCGAAACGGCCTGGTTGACCTGCGTCTGGGCGCGGAGGGCGCGGGCGGCGGCGCCGGCCATGGCGGCCGAAGGGGCCGGTGTGACAGTGGCGGCAGTTGTGGCGGCGGTGGTCAGCACCGTCGCCTGGTGGGTCGCGGCCATCAGCGCGCCGATGCTCTGAGCCCTGACCGCCGAAACACCGATAGCGGTGATGAGGGTGGCGACACTGGCGCCCCACAGCAGCGCCGCGCGACGGCGAGCGGGGGCCGGAACGCGGGTCGATTGGGGTTTGGTCATTACAACAACCTCATACAAATTGTCCAAAAACGCGGACGGTTTTCCTAACCCGCCGGTTTGGCCGGGGGCGCGGCGTCAAGTCTTGGATCGCAATGGTTGTCCCGCACCCTGTCCTCCCGCTCCTGGGCGATGTTCTCCAGCGCCACCGTCCGCAGGCCGAACAGTGGTTCGAGGAACGAAGGGCGGTCTTTCGGCGATAACTGCGTCGCCAGGTCGTGATTGGCCGAGAGCATGGACTCCGCGAATTTGGTCAGGCGCTCGTTCTTGGCCCGGCAGGCGGTGGCGATGTTGGTCATCCGGCCCAGCTGGGCCTTGAGGCCGTCGCGATCGGCCGTCAGTCCGCGTCCCGCCTCCTCTGACTGGTTGAATTCAGCCTTGTATTTCTCCAACTCCGCGGTTTCGGCGGCAAGGGACTGAGAGAGGGCGGTGTTGTCGATCCGGGCCTTGTCCAGGGCCGACTGAAGCTGCGACGCCTTGGCGGCCGCGAGGCGGGCGGCGCGTAACTGGGCCTGAGTGGCGGCGAGCTTTCTGGCGGTGTCGTTGGAAGGCGACGGCGTCGAGGGTTGTGGCGTCGCGGCCCGTTCGTCCTGGAGCTGGCGCAGTTGCAGCACCGTGGCCCGCAACTGCTCCCGCAGCCGGTCGGCCTCGCTGTCAGCCGCGCGGGCGCCGCCGCCCAGCAGGACCAGGCCGACCAGCACACTCGCCATGATGGGTTTGCGGGTCATGGTCAGAACTTCGTATTGAGTTCGAGCTGCAGGACGTCGATGGCCAGGGGCGGCCCGAACACTTCGGTGGCGCTCAACCAGCGGCCGCTGAGCCAGGTATTGTTGGCGAAGTAATAGTTGGCCGATAGGAAATAGCCCTTGGCGTTGGTCCCGCCCAGGTGGAAATCATGATCGTTGAAGGCATCCAGCACCGCGTCGGGCTCGATATATTTATACCCTGCCGCGATGTTCCATTCACCCTTGGCGACTGGCCGTGGGTAACCTACGGTCGCCTTGATCAGCCAGCCATTGGGGCCGCTGCGATACGCGCCGGGGGCTCCATTCGGCGAAAGATCGAAGTTGGTGATTGGCTGGGTGAACGCGTTCGTAAGGATATTTGCCGGATCATAGGAGAGGTTGCGCACATAGTCGGCCTGAAGCTGACCACGCGTCGGCCCAAACAGCGGAATCTCCACCTCACCCGTCACGTCGATCAGCCGGTAGTCATAGCTGAGACCCACGAACTGAGGCTGGGCGTAGTTGAGCGGGCTGCTTGGATTGGGCGTGATATCGCGGATCAGAAAGAGCGTGTTGCCCTTCTGGATGAAGCTGGGCCGACTCGAATCGGTCGAGCACTGCTTGATGTTGTTATAGGTGTCGCAGGGGGTGGACAGCCGGCCCTTGACGTTCTGATAGTCATAGAACGACACCGCGCCCCTGGCCGACCATGACAGGGCGTCGGGCTGAAACTGGGCGCCGATCTGGATCGCGTAGAGCCATTTGGTGCTGTCGGGCGCCTTGATCCCGTTGTTGGTGGGGAAGTTGCCGGGCACATAGTCCAGCGGGAACGCTCCCGCCGCACCGAACAGCTTCAGCCCCTGGTCGCCGATCTGCCGGGTCGCCGTCGCGGTGACGCCGTCGAAATTCAGATTGTCGTCGAACACCAGGTCGGTGTGCACGAACAGGTTCGGCGTCCGGCCAAGGCTGATCGTCGACCAATAGCTGGGGGTCAAGGTGATGTAGGCCTGGTCGAGCCAGATGTTCTTCTTGCCCAGGCCGCCGCCCAGCAGCTGGGTCGTGGAGACCGGGCTGTTGTCCGAGCCGGTGGCCAGCCGGACGGTCGCCGCCACGCCGTCGAACACCTTCACATTCACGCCGATCCGGGCGCGCAGGCTGAGCTGATTGATGCGGTTTTGCCGCGTATCCAGCAACGGCAGCCCGTTGTTGTTGGTACTGGCGTTGATGTCGATCGGGCCGTTGGCGTTGAACGTGGCGTAGTCGATGTAGCCGACATTCGGGTGTGCGGCATCGGCCCCATAGTTGTTGTGCGAATAGAGGTTGAACTGGTCGCGGAAGCGGAAGTCGCCGAACCACTGGATGCGGCTGATCCAGTCGGGAAAGGCGCCGGGGCTGGCCCAGCCCTCGGCCTGAGCCTGGGCCAATACGTCCTTCTTGATGTCTTCCTTGATCTGGTTGCGCACCACCTGTGGTACATAGGGAACCCGGATCACCCCGTCGGGCACGGGCGCCACTGCGGTCAGGGAAGGCGCGCCGGTGGCGGCCCGGGCCTGCTGCGCTTCGTCCTCGGCCTGCTGGCGCAGGGCGTCGGCGGCGTCCTGAGTGATCACCCCCTGCTTGACCAGCAGGCGGACCAGATTGATCACCATGCTCTCCGAAGGCGGTGGCGAGGGCGCGCTCGCGGCGGGCGATGGCGTAGCGGCCGCAGTGGCGATCGCCTCTGATTGCGCCAGGGCCGGGCCGGCGACCAGGGCGAGGCCCAGGGCGGCCAGCATGGTCGGGTTCATGATGTTGCATCCTTTCGCCGCCTTGGCGCGGGCGAGACTGGTCGGGGTGGATCTGGTCATCCGCGTCGGGCCCCCTTGATCTGGACTTCGGTGGGAGACGGAAAACGGGCCGGCGGCGGGTCCCTTAGGGTTGGCATTTCCCGCAGAGCGGCGATGATGTCGGCGTCAACCTTCTGGTCGCCGGTGGTCCGATGAATTTTCGAACGCCGTACATGGCCGTCGGAATCAATCCAGATCGCCACTACGGCGGTGGAGAACTGCCTGGAAATCCGGTTGTTGGATTGCAACGCCTGCTGGATTTCCGATCTCAGGAAGCGCCGGTAGTTGGCCTCGGCGAAATCACCACCGCCTAGCCCCGCGCCTTCGCCGCTACCGCCAAGCACCGTCGAGCCGCCGCCCTTGCCCGCGCCGATACCGAAGGCGTCACCGCCGGCTTGGGCCGGTCCGGCGATGGTCAGCTGTTTGGGCTGGTTGTCCGCCTTGGGCTGATCCTCGGGCTTGGGAGCGTCCATCCTGTCGGGTTGTGGCGGCGGCTCCTTGATCGGCGGCGGCGGCGGTAGCGGCGGGGGTGGCGGCAACAGGTCGATGGTGGGCGTGGGCAGGGCCGAAGGCACAGTGATCCCGGCGATATTCTGGCTGAGCAACCACAGGCCGCCACCGACGGCCACCACGATCAGGCCGCCGATCAGCGGGCCTTTCAGGCCGCGCTTGTTTTCCCCATTCTCGTTCCAATCGTCGGTCATGACCTGGCGTCCCGGCGGGCCGCTACCCCGAGGCCTTGCCGGTCACCAGACCGACCTTGTTGAGATCCAGGCGTCGGAGCAGGTCCAGCACGTCCATAACCTTCTGGTACTGGACCGCCGCGTCGCCGCGCACCACGACGGGAAAATCGGGCTCCGTCGCCTTTGCGGTGCGCAGGCGGTTTTCCAGGTCGGGCAGGGTCACCGGATAGGCGTCGAGGAACACATCGCCATTGTTGTTGATGGTGATGGCCTTGGTCTTGGGCTTCGACAGGCTGACCGTGGAACTGGCCTTGGGCAGGTCGATCCGGATGCCCTGCACCGCGGCGGTGGTCATGATGATGAAGATGACCAGCAGCACATAGGCCAGATCCAGCATCGGCGTGATGTTGATGTCGTCATAGGGTTTGTCTTCGTCCTGGACTTGCATGGCCGGGTGCTATTCGGCGGCCATGGGACGATCGGTGTCCCTGTGCAATTCGGATATCCGCGTGACGAATTCATCGACGAACACCAGCATGTTCGCCGAGACGTTCTTGTTGCGCAGGAGGATGTAGTTGTAGGCGAACAGGGCCGGTATGGCGACCGCCAGGCCCGCGATGGTGGCCAGCAGGGCCGCCGAGATACCGGGCGCGATGGCGTTGATGTTCACATCCCCCGCCGCGGCGATGTCGGCGAAGGTGATCATCACCCCGACCACGGTCCCCAGCAGGCCCAGGAACGGGCCGCCGGAGATGGCGATGGTCAGGATCACCAGGGCGCTGGACAACCGCTGATTTTCCCGCACCAGCCGGGTATTCATCAGTGAACGGACGACTTCGACGCCCTGTTCCGACATCGAGCCCTGTCGGCGGTTGGCGCGGCGCGACATCTCCTCGGCGCCGGCGTGATAGATTCGGTAGAGCGACGAATCGCCGAACCGGCGCGGGTCTATCCTGGCGTCGAGGGCGACCGGATCGCCGCCGTTCTCGTGAAAGAACGCCAGGAAGCGGTCGTTGGATCGATCGACCCGGTTCACATAGGCAATCTTGATGGACATCACCCACCAGGATCCCGCCGCCAGCACCCCCAGCAGGGCGATGATGAACCAGGCCGGAGCGTCGACGTGGGTGACGATCAGGCCGAGCGAGCCAAACCCGATACCGGCCTGCTTCTGGTCTTCGCCATAGACCACCAGCCGCGACTCGGCGCCCTGGGTGGAGGCGTCGACTTCGATCGAGGTCGCCGACCGGGCGGCCTTTGAAATCCGCGCCTCGTCCATGACGCCGATGAAGGGTGTCAGGTCGGTGGGGGTAGTGGGGTCGGCGCCCAGTTCGCCCGCCCCCGAGGTGGCGGGCA
Organism: Caulobacterales bacterium; assembly: GCA_038227865.1. Taxonomy (GTDB): domain Bacteria; phylum Pseudomonadota; class Alphaproteobacteria; order Caulobacterales; family Caulobacteraceae; genus Acaudatibacter. Next base: position 70,372 of record JBBRPO010000015.1, on the reverse strand, counting down.
GGGCGCCCGGGGCGGTGGCGGCCTGGCGCCCGTTCACATAGAGGGTAATGATCTTGCCGTCGGCGGTGACGGCGATGTGTGTCCACTGGCCTGGCGCCACCGGCTGGTTGGCCGCCAGCCGAGGCGCGCCGCCGCCGCCGCGAACCTCGATGAAGGGAACGCCGTTATCGAGGCCGACGATGGTGGCCGCCCCGCCTTCGCGGCGCACATAGATCGCCTCCCGGGGGCGTGGCGCGGGGCTCTTGATCCAGGCGCTGAAGGTGAAGGGCGCGCCGGCCGCCGCGGCCAGGGATGGCGCGGCGGGGATCGAGACGCCGCCCGCACCGGTGAATCTCGCCCCCTTACCGATCACCGAAGCCTCGTCGACTCCGCCCGGCGTGGTCAGCGCCGTAATGTGATTGGCGGTGGCGTCCTGGGGCGGCGAGCCGGCTGGACCGTCGAAATGATAGACCAGGGCGTAGTCGGCGTCGAAGGTTCCGGCGGTGTCGCCGGCCGGTACGGCCTTCTTGTTTCCGTAGTACATCCAGATCTTCTTCGCGGCGCCAACCGGGAATTGCGGCACGTCCACCCAAACCGTCGCCACGCCCAGCAGCGGGTCGAAAGCTTCGACGTGGAAGGCCAGGGGTGTCTTGTCGTCCTCGGCCACGAAGCGCAGATCGTCGCCCTTTTCCGAGGCGTCGGCGAACTTGAAATTGCCGGTGTGCAGGCGGATCAGAACCGAGACGCGGCCGGCGGGCTGGAGGATGTTTCCGCCCTTGGACGAGGCGTCCAGGGTGATTTCCTTGCGGAGGGGCCAGTCCTTTTGCCACCAGGCGTTGGCCGCCGCCGGAATGGCGGCGATGGCCAGCACCAGAACCATGAGCAGCGATCGCATGGTTGGGTTTCCCTTGATCGAACTAGAGTGGGTCGAAGTGGCCTGCATGTCAGAAGTCCGATTTCACACTGAAGGTGGCTCGCGGGCGATCGGCGTGGGTCACCGGGCCGGAGATCAAGGGTATGGCCAGGGCGACCTCGGCGCTAAGATGGCGCAGCAATTCGGTGCGCAGGCCTATGCCGACGCTGCTCTGTGAAAAGAACTGCGTCTGACCGTGCTGGGGCCGCAGCACCCACAGCGCCGCGCCGTCGGCGAATACATAGAGCCGCAGATCGTCGAACAGGCCGGGGATCTTGCGCGCCAGGAACGGGGGCGCCAGGGGCGGGGTGGCCAGTTCGACGGCGCCCGACAGCCCCTCGTCGGCCACCGCCTCGGACTGCAGGTACCCGCGCACCGAAGTCAGTCCCCCGCTGGAGAACTGCTCACTGGAAACCAGGGGCTGATCGGCGCCCTGACCGGACAGACGCTGGGTGGCCTGGAAACCGTGCCAGAGGGTCTCCGACTGGGTGACGTCCAGATTGATATGAACGAAGTTGGGGCGCGCGTCGGCGCGTTTGTTGTTGAAGGCGGCGGTGTCGCTACCCAGGCCCGACAGTCCCGCGGTCAGGCCCAGTGAGGCCTTGGTGGAAAATTTCGCGCCATCGCGCTGGAAATTATAGACCGCGGTGACTGGCCAGTAGTGGATGGCGTCGGCGCTGAGGGTATTGCTGAAGTTGATCGCATCGTCGAAGTTCTTGAAGTCCAGGCCGAAACTCACCGACTGCGAGATATCCCCGCGGCGCGGCAGCTGAAGGATGGCCCGCGTCCCGATCGCATAGCCCTTGCCCAGGACATTGGTCCCGCCGAGTGTCGCCACATTGCTGTTGGAACTGTAGCCGAAGGCCAGCAGGCTGAACGGCGTGTTCCAGATCGGCGCAAGATAAGAGCCGGCGAAGATTTCGGACTGGTCGCGATTCGTCGGGGCAACAGAGTAGGTGAACGAGGCGCTGTGCCCAAGCTGCCACAGATTGTCGTATCGCACCGTGCCCGTCAGCCGAAGGGGATCGGTGTTCTGGTTGTGGTCATTGGTCAGCTCGATGCTGGCGTGCAGCGGCGGTGTGTCGCTGACCTTGAGATCGACATCCACCGTGCCTGGAGCCTTGCCGGCGTGGAGCACGGGCTCAACCCGCCGTCCGGGCAGGCGATTGATTTCCGCGATCTCCTGGGTGGCCCGCGAGATGTCGGGCGCCTTCCCCTCCCGGAGGGCCGGCGCGGCCGCGCGGATAGCGTCGGGCGAATAGTAGCGCGATCCCGTAACCCGCAGGCGGCCGACCGGTGTCTCCGTGACACGCAGCCGAACGATGTTGTCTCCGCTCAGGCTGACGGTCTGTTGGGGGAAGTCCACCACCACGGTCTGATAGCCGCGGGCCTGGTAAGTTTTTTGCAGCGCTTCCACCGCGTGATCGATATCGGTCCGCGTCCTCTGGGGTCCGAGGAAGGGATAGACCGCCGCTTCCACATCCGCCTTGTCGATCAGCTTGACCCCCGCGACGTCGAAGGCTGCGATGAAAAACCCGTCCACCCGCGCCTCCGAGGCCTGGGCAAAGTGGCCTTGGACTGTCAGCCCAAGGATCATGATCGCGGGAACGATCCAACCCGATGGGGTGGCGATCCGCTGTGAATTGCACATGGACCCCCCGAATGCGCGGCGTGCCAAAAAAGCGAGGCGGCGCTCGCCGTCGGTTGTCTGGTCGCGGCTTACCGGAAGGTTTGAGTCTGTTCAACGTTAGATTGAAAAAATTCAGCAAAAAATGGCGAATCAATGCTCTAGATTGCTATATGAAAATATTTAATACGAAATAATAACAAGAGTTTTGGAATCTATCAATTTGACTTCCCACTCTGAATTACCTAGAGAGATAGGGGCAGTATTTTAATCCGATCACAGATGAATCGACCCAGCCCGCCATTCCAGTCCGGCGTCTCGTTGAAATTTCAAGCCGATCCTTCGACCCGAAAAGCGCTTCCAACGCGGAAATTTTTTCCGGTGGCCTAATCCGCTGAAGGGATTGAAGTTCCTCTCCCGGACACCGTGAAAATTCTCGGAGGCTCCGGGCGGCGCCCGCCTTTTGTCATCGAATCGTTACCCAGGCGGGGCATACGGCGACTACACGAGCGAGGAAGGCCGTGATCTTCGTGTAGTGGCGAGGTTGTCCCTAGCCATGTCCATGAACACAAAATCGTGGATGGAGGAAAAATGCATCTCCCAACCGCGCCATAGGATCTTTATCTAAAACAAGGTGGCGTCAAAAGCGAACTTATACACTGCTCTACGGCCGCTTTCGCTGTGAGTGGTGATCTATGAGAAGCGAATACAGATTTTCGTCGAATTTCTGGCCCGCCCTTGGCCATCCTGATCAAGCGGCGTCGGCAAGACCACTAAACCGTCAACAACCAGGGAAATCACTCAAATGACCAAGACCAAAATGATGGCGGGAGCCTCTGCTCTCGTCGCCGCCAGCCTGGCCTTCGCCACTGGCGCCCACGCTGTCGGCGGCCCCGGCACGAACATCTACGGCGGCGGCTCCTCACTGATCGCTCCGGATATGCGCAATGTCGGCGACTGCTACGGCAACCAGGTTCCGCTCGTCGTCCTTGGAACGGTACTCACCGGCCCGACGGCCAATGAGACCACCATAACCTTGCCTTACTTCAATTTCACGGGCGTCCCCGCCCACAACTGCGCGACCGCCCCCGTCGATGCGGGCAAGACCGTCAACTACATCTCCACCGGCTCGGGCACGGGCATCAACGGCTACTACAGCCACGACGCCGCCAAGTTCTGGGGTGACACCGTTCCAGGGACCGACCCAAGCACCTACCCGGCGGTCAGCTTCGCTGCCTCGGACTACGGCCTCGACGGCACGGACGCGGGGATTTACGCCAACGGCGGCGTCGAAGGCAGTGTCACCGTGGTCGCGCCGGGCGTGACGCCCGTCCCGCCGCAATACGGCAATCCGGCCGAACTTTACGGAGCCCAGATTCAAATCCCGGTCCTGATCTCGCCGGTGACCATGGCCTACGACCCCGTCTATAAGAAATCCGCCGACGCCAGCGGCGTGGTCACCTCATACAAGTTCAATCTGAAGAAAAAGAATGTCGATGGCAGCGGCGGCCTGATTCTCGACGTTCCGACCGTCTGCGCCATCTTCAACGGCCAGATCACCCTCTGGAACGACCCGGCGCTGAAGGCCCTCAACGGCAATCTCAGCCTCAAGGATCCCACCGACACCGGCACGGAATTCACCACTCTGCCGATCGAAATGGTCGCTCGCGGCGACAGTTCGGGCACCACCTCGATCTTCTATCGCGCTCTCGCCGCCCAGTGCGGACAAGGGACGAACGGCTCGACCTACACCGAAGGTGGCCACAACATCACCTACACCAACGCCTACCTGCCGGCCGGCGGCAGGAAGACCCCGGCCGGCCTGAACGGCGCCACCTATCCGGGCGGCGTCAACAACGGCCCGTCCGGCACCTACACTCAACTCGGACAGGTCGGCAAATACACCCTCGCCACCCTGACCAGCGGTGTCGCTGACTATACGGTCTTCAACACCACGCCGGCCGCCAGCACGACCTATATCCAGGGTCGCCTCGCCTATCTCAGCCCTGACTACGCCCTGCCGGCCGTCATCAACTCGGGAGCCAACACCTACGGCCTCAACGTCGTCGACGTTAAGGTCGGTACGACCGTGATCGAGCCCACGGGCGCCAACGCCCTGAAGGCCTTCGGGTCGACCACGGCGGGTAACGCGATCCTGCCGCCGCAGTCGACTTCCGTCGGCGCCTATAGCTCAACGACGACCAACGTCGGGCTTCGCAGCGCTCCGCAAGACTGGGCCGAGCCGATCTCGACGACGCTCACCTACAGCAATGGCGTCGCCCCCGTCGCCACGCCTTTGGCCAACCCTACACTGTTGGGAGCCTTCTACCCGTTCGTAGGCACGACCAATGCGAGCCTCTATACCTGCTATAGCGGCGCCTCGGCCACCGCCGCTATCAAGGGTTTCTTCAACTACTATCTGAACGACAAGACCATCGCGACCGCCACCACCGGCCTGCTGGCCAAGAATGGCTTCTCGGCGATGCCTAAGGCCTGGACCACCGCCATCACCCAGACCTTCATCACGCCGACCACCAAGGCGCCCGCGACCAACGTGCTCAACCTGAACATCCTTCAGGCCGGCACGGGTCCGGCCACCGGCGCCGGGTCTCAGTGCCACGTCGTCACGACCGGCGCCTGATACTTTCAGCCTGTCATCTACCAACTGTCTGGCCCCGGCTCACGCCGGGGCCTTTTCTTTTATACTGGGCGTGTCGTGGTTCGTGACACATGAGTTGAAGGTTTAGCGTCGTCCCCCCAGTTCCCGGCCGAAGAACTCCAGGAATGTGCGCCACAGCTGCATTTGCCGGGCCGGTCCCTGTACGCCGTGCCTCTGGCCGGGGAACAGCATCAGGTCGAAGGGGACCGATCTGGCTTGCAGATCGGCCATCACCGCGAAACTGTTGGAAATCTGGACGTTGTCGTCAGCCATGCCCTGGAGCAGCAGCAGACGACCCTTGAGGTCGCCCAGGCGCGGAATCACGGCCGAGGCGTCATAGGCGGCCGCCTCGGCCTGGGGCGTTCCCATGAAGCGCTCGGTATAGTGGGTGTCGTATTCGCGCCAGTCGGTGGGCGGCGCGCCCGCGGCCCCGGCCTTGAGGTGGGCGCGGGGGTCGGTCATCATCCGCAGGGTCATGTAACCGCCATACGACCAGCCCGAGACGCCGACCCGATCGGCATCCACGAACGGCAGGCTGCGCAGCCAACCCAGCCCGACAAGCTGGTCATCGACCTCCACCGATCCCAACCGCCGGGCGGTCGCCGATTCGAAGCGGACGTCCCGGTTGGAAGAGCCCCTGTTGTCGAGCTGGAACAGCACATAGCCGGCCTCCAGCAAGAGCTTCTCGTTGGGTCCCCGCCAGGCCCGCGTCACGGTCTGCACGCCCGGCCCGCCATAGACCTGGACGATGGCCGGATACCTCCGGCCGGGGTTGAAACCGACGGGCTTGAGCAGGACCGTGTGCAGATCCTGGCCGTCGGCGGATTTCAGCATCCCGAATTCAGGCTCGGGATAGCGCGCGGCATAGGGGTGGAATGGGTGGCCGGCGTCCAGCGCATTGCGTTCGATCCAGCGCAGTCGCCGACCGGTGGTGTCATACAGCGCCGCCTGGGGCGGGGTGTCGGGGTCCGAATAGTAGCCGACGAAGCTGCGGGCCGATTTGGGCATCACCGCAGTCCACCAGCCGTGGCCGGCGGTGACGGCCCTGGGCTCGGCCGGGATCAGATAGGAGACCACATAGAGCTGGCGCTCGATGGGCGTGTCGGCCGAGGCCATGAAATAGACCAGCCCCCGCGCCTCATCGACCCCGGCCACGCCCGGCGCCTTGACGCCCGCCCCGCCCCCGCCACCGGCGTGGGGCGTGGGACCGGAGGTGATCGCGTGGATCAGGGCGCCGTCCCGGTCATACAGATACAGCTGGTGAGCGCCGGTCCGGGCCGAGCCCCAGATGAAGCTCCCGTCCTTCAGGGCCTGGAAATCGTCATCAAGGTCGATCCATGGCTTCTGGCGCTCGCTGACGATCACCCGCGAAACACCCGTCGTGGGATCGACCCGCAGCAGGTCCAGCACGGTCTGATCGCGGCTCTGACGCTCGACAAAGAGGTCCTTTCCGTCGGCCGACCAATGCACCCTGGCCAGATAGATGTCGGCGTCTGGTCCCAGGTCGACATGGACCGGCTTCGCGACCGCATCGAGGCTCTGGATGAATAGGCCGACCTTGGCATTGGCCGTGCCGGCCCGGGGATAGCGTTGAGGCGCGATGGTCGAGCCGTGCTCGCCGATCTCAAGCCGGTCCAGTATCTCAACGGCGCTCTCGTCCACGCGTGTATAGGCGATGGCCGCGTCGCCCGGCGCCCACCAGGCGCCAGTGTAGCGGCCCATTTCTTCCTGGGCGACGAATTCGGCGACGCCGTAGCTGACCGCGCCCTTGCCGTCGGTGGTGATCGCCCGCTCAACGCCGCCATCGATGGGCAGGACATAGAGGTTCTGGCCGCGCACATAGCTGACATAGCGGCCAAGCGGCGAGCTTTGCGGGTCGGTGACCGACAGTCCTCCGGTCGCCAGTTTGGTCACCGCCCCGGTCCGGGCGTCGGCCAGATAGAGCGCCCCGCCGGCCGGGATCAGCAGCCGCTTCGAGGCATCGTCCCATTCATAGGAGACCACGCCGGAGACCGAGGCGATCCGCTGGCGCTCGCGCCGGCTCTTCTCTTCTTCGGACAGCGCCTGGCCTTCGGGCTCGACCGCCGAGCCCGAGACCAGCAGGCGCGCTTCGCCGCCGGCGATGGGGGCGGCCCACAAGTCCAGCTTATACTGATTGTCCGCCTCGGCCTTGAGCCAGGTTACCCATTGCCCGTCGGGGGAAACCGCCACGCCTCGCGCCGCCGGACCGGACAGGGCGGGGTTGGCGAAAACGCGCTCGGGCGTGAGCGGGGGTGATGTGGCGGCGACTGACGCGAGGGGGATCGAGGTTGTCATGAGGGCGGCCAGGAGCAGGGTCGGGAGGATGAGCGTCATCAGGACCGTTTGGCACGGCCGCGCGGTTTGCGTCCATGCCCCGATGCGATGGGCCGACGTTGTTCACGCCGGCCGCCAGCGGTAAATTGATGCTCTATATGGGTAATTGTATGTGTGGCGCTTAGGTCTCGGTCCAGTTCGACCGGGCGCTCGGCGGCTAGCGAACGCGGCTCAACCATTGAACAATCTGGCCGCCGGTGCCGTTGGCCCCTTGATTTGCGATACGCAAAATTCTATGTCCCGCGACACGCCTATTCCAGCCTGCCGAGTCGTGTCCGGGCCAAGAAAAAGGCCACCGTATCTACGGTGATTAACGGTGAAATAGGCGTTTTCGCAAAGCTCCTCGCTTCGAAACCACCGCACCGTGCCCGCCGGCGGCGGCGGCCAGGGAATTGTTCGCGAGCAAGCCTATATGTCGCGGGCGGAATTGTTAAATTCCTTTTCGTCTTTGAATCAAATGTGGCATTTTGGCGTCCAGTTCAGGTGCTGGGGATGTCAGATGACCAGATCGTTCGCCGCCATGCTGTCTTGCGTGTTCCTTCTTGGCTGGGCCACCGCGTCGGCGGAGACGCAGGTTATCGAACCGCTGGGAAGCATTCATTTCAAGCCGGTCTGCCCCGGTCCCATCGCGTCTGGCTACGCCCGATGTCATTCCTGGGTGGTGGTCGACCGGGGCGGCGCCGCGATCATATCGGAATCGTCGAAGGTGTCGCCGCCTCGCGGCTATGGTCCGGCCGACCTGCGCGCCGCCTATGGTATCGTCAACAACGGCAGGCCTGGGACCATCGTCGCTATCATCGCCGCCTATGGCTATCCAAACGCGGAGCGTGACCTCGGGGTCTACCGTTCGACCTTCGGTCTGCCGCCGTGCGCCACCGCCAACGGCTGTTTCGCGCGCTATGGCCAGAGCGGCGGACCGCCCGACGACACCAGCGGTCTCGGCGCCAACGGTTTGTTCTGGCAGATGGAATCGGCGCTGGATATCGAGATGGTCAGCGCCATGTGCGGAAAATGCCGGGTGATCCTGGTCGAGGCGAACACCGATTCCTATGCCGATCTCGGCGCGGCGGTGAACACCGCCGCCAACCTGGGCGCCAAGGTGATCTCCACCAGCTATGGCGGAAGCGAGGTCGGCACCCGGCCCTCGGCGGCCGACTATGATCACCCCTTCGTGGCGATCACCGCCAGCTCGGGAGACAGCGGCTACGGCGTCGAGTTTCCCGCATCCTCGCCATATGTCACCGCGGTTGGGGGAACCACTCTGAGGCGCGCGCCTGATACGCCGCGCGGTTGGTCCGAGACCACCTGGTCGGGATCGGGCAGCGGTTGCAGCGCTTTATACCCGAAGCCGCGCTGGCAGCGGGACCCATTATGCCCCAGGCGGATGGTGGCGGACGTGGCGGCGGTCGCCGATCCGCGTACCGGCGTGGCGGTCTATGCGCCAATCTCGCACGAAAAATCGGTGTGGCAGGTATTCGGTGGCACGAGTATCGGCCCGCCGCTGATCGCCGGTATCTATGCCGACAATGGCGGGCCGGTGCTCTATGGCAGCAACCCCTATTTCGCGCCTCCGGGCTCGCTGAACGACATCATCAGCGGCTCCAACGGCAATTGTCCCAACTACATGTGCCGGGCTGGCCCCGGCTATGACGGACCCACCGGGCTGGGGACGCCAAACGGCAAGACGGCGTTTTAGCCTGAGCCGACTTGACCCAGGCGGGCGGTTATGGCCACGGCCGTTCCGGGGGCCTCTTTCCCGGGGGCCTCTTTCAATGGGTGAATTGTCTTGGATGCTGGACTCTATCGAACCTGGACGATCGCCCTGGCTTTCGCCCTGATCGCCGGCGCCGCTGTCCCGGCGCCGGCGCCGATGGTCGAATTGGCTGAAGGCGCCTACCATATCGCCGCCTGCCCCTCGCCCACGGGCCACCATTTGGCGCGGTGCCACGCCCATATCGTCACCGACCGGATGGGGCGGATTTTCGAACGAAGGGCGATGGCCGGCGCGACACCAACCGGCTATGGCCCCGCCGACTTGCGGTCGGCCTATGCGATCACCGCCACGGGCGATCCGGGCACGGTGATCGCGATCGTGGACGCCTACGGCTATCCCAACGCCGAGAGCGACCTGGCGGTCTATCGGGCTACCTACGGCCTGCCGCCCTGCACCAGCGCCAGCGGCTGTTTCACCAAATACAACCAGAGTGGGGTCAAGGGGCCGTATCCCAAGCAATATATGGGTTGGGCGCGGGAGACGGCGCTCGATCTCGACATGGCCAGCGCCATGTGTCCCGGCTGCCGACTGATCCTGGTCGAGGCCAATACCAACGCCGACGCCAACCTGGGGGCCTCGGTGGCCATGGCCGCCACCCTTGGCGCCCATGTGATTTCGAACAGTTATGGCGATGTCGAGACCGGCTCGACCGCCTATGCCGCCTACTACGACCAGCCCGGCGTGGCGGTGGTCGCCAGTTCGGGCGACGCCGGCTATGGCGTCGAGTTCCCGGCCGCGTCGCCAACGGTCATCGCGGTGGGCGGCACCACCCTGAAGCGGAGCGCCACCACGGCCCGGGGATGGACCGAGACCGCCTGGAAGGGGGCGGGCAGTGGATGCAGCGCCGTCTACCCCAAGCCGGCCTGGCAGACCGACACAGGCTGCGCGAACCGCATGGTGACCGATGTCTCGGCGGTTTCCAGCCCGTCCTCGGGCGTGGCGGTGTACGGGCCGGCCGCGGGCGGGGGCTCGGCCTGGGCGGTCATGGCCGGCACCAGCGTGGCCGCGCCTCTGATCGGCGGCATTTACGCCGTCAACGGAGGTGCGGTTAATCAGGGTTCCGACCCCTACGCCTATCTGGGGGGCCTCTACGACGTCATCGCGGGGAACAATGGCGTCTGCCCAGTGACCTACTACTGCACCGCCGGGGTCGGATATGATGGGCCGACCGGGCTGGGTACACCCAAAGGTGTGACGGCGTTCTGAACCACGACGCTGCGCTGGCCGCCAATGGCTCGCGTTGGCGGCAAACATCGGATAGCGCTCGGAAAATCAGAGGCGCCGGCGCTAGTCTTGCCGGACCCAAAACCCAGGAAAGGCAGAGGCCATGTCTATCGGTTCGGAGTTCAAGGAATTCGTGATGCGCGGCAACGTCGTCGACCTCGCGGTCGGCGTCATCATTGGCGGCGCGTTCGGCAAGATCGTCTCGAGCCTGGTTGACCAGGTGATCATGCCGCCCATCGGCCTGGTCACCGGCGGTGTCGATTTCGCGCAACTGAAAATCGTGCTGAAGGCCGCCGACGAGGCCGCCAAGAAACCCGAGGTGGCCATCCAATATGGCGCCTTCCTCAATACCTGCATCCAGTTCGTGATCGTGGCCTTCGTGATTTTCCTGATCGTTCAGGCGGTGAATAACATGCGCCGCGCCGAGGCCACCGCCGAGCCGGCCGCGCCGCCCGCTCCGACGCCCTCGGAGGTGCTGCTGACCGAAATCCGCGACGCGCTGGTCAAGCGGGCGTAGCGCCTCCAGCGGCCCATTCCGGGCGCCCGAGCGTGTAGACGACGTGCGCGCGCAGCGGATGGCCGGGCGCCAAGGCCGGGTGGTCGAAGTCCCGGTCCGGGTTTCTCGCGAAGCCCAGGCGCTCCATCACCGCGCGGGATCGCAGGTTGGACACCGCGGTGAAACTGACGATCTCAACAAGGCCCAGACGCGAAAAGCCCTCCGCCAGCAGGAACCGCGCCGCCTCGGTGGCGTAGCCCGAGCCCCAGGCGTTTCTGGCCATGCGCCAGCCGACCTCGACCGTGCCAACCATCGGATGGTCCTCGTGAACGCGGCGCAGACAGGCCGCTCCCAGAAAGGCCCCGTCGCCACGCCGTTCCATGGCCAGGAAGCCGGGTTCCCGGTCGCCTTTCGCGGCGATGAATCGATCGATCTGGGCGTTGGATTCCGCTGTCGATAGGATGGCGCCCAGCCAATAGCCCACCTCGGGGTCGGCCATCATGGCGGCGTAGGGTGCGCGGTCGGCGTCCCGCCAACGGCGCAGGATCAGTCTTTCGGCCTGGATCATCTGGCGGCCTGGATCACGTGGGTCGAACGGCGATGAGCGCGCCGTAGAGATCCGGACGGCGGTCGCGGAAGAAGCCCCAGGCCGCGCGGTGGGTCTTGAGGAAATCCAGATCGAAGGTCGCGGTGATCACGCCCTCGTCGTCCGGCCCGAACTGGCTGACTAGGTCGCCGCGATGATCGGCGATGAAGCTGGAGCCATAGAACCGCTGGCCGCCACCGGGGTAGTCCGGCCAGGCTTCGAAGCCGGTGCGGTTGCAGCCGACCACGGGGATGACATTGGAAACCGCGTGACCCTGCATGGCCCGCCGCCAGGGCAGGGCGGTGTCGAGCGTCGGATCATGCGGCTCGCTGCCGATGGCGGTGGGATAGAGCAGGACCTCCGCCCCTAAGAGGGCCATGGCCCGCGCCGCCTCGGGATACCATTGGTCCCAGCAGATCCCGACACCGATGCGGCCATGGCGGGTGTCCCAGACCTTGAAGCCGGTGTCGCCGGGCCGGAAGTAATATTTCTCCTGGTATCCCGGGCCATCCGGGATGTGGCTCTTGCGATACAGGCCAAGCAGCGACCCGTCAGCGTCGATCATCGCCAGGCTGTTGAAATAGTGCGGCCCCTCGCGCTCGAAGATCGAGACGGGGATCACCACGCCCAGTTCGGCGGCCAGCGGGGCCAGGGCGATCACGCAGGGATGCTCGCGCCAGGGATGGGCCTGGGCGAACCAGCGCTCTTGCTGGGTCACGCAGAAATAGGGCCCCTGGAACAGTTCGGGCGGCAGGATCACCTGAGCGCCTCCGGCGGCGGCCTGTCGGATCAGGTCCGACACCCGGGCGATATTGGCGTGCAGGTCGTGGCCGAACGACGCCTGAAGCGCGGCCAGGTGGAGGGTCCGCGCCATCATCAGGCGGGTTCCTGCTGGCTGATGCAATGGAAGGACCCGCCGCCGGTCAGCAGGGCGTGGGAGGGAAGACCGATCACCACCCGATCGTCGAACAAGGCTTCCAGGGCCTGAACCGCCCAGTCGCCGGCCGGATCGCCATAGGTCGGCACGATCACCGCGCCGTTGGCGATCAGGAAATTCATGTGCGAGGCGGGGATCACCCGATGGTCGTCGTCCAGCAGGCGGCCGGGCGATGGGATGCGAACCACCCTCAGCCTGTTCCCGTCGGCGTCGGTGTAGCTCGCCAGGGCTTCGGCGGCGGCATCATAGGCCGCCGCATTGGGATCGCCCAAACCGAAGGCGACCGGACAGGCGACGACGCCGGGCCCGACAAACCGGGCCAGATTGTCGACATGGCCGTCGGTGTGGTCGTTCATCAGGCCCTGGTTCAGCCACAGCACCTTCCGCGCGCCGATCGCGCCTTCAAGCGCCCGTTCGGCCTCGCCCTTCCGCCAATGGCGATTGCGGTTGGCGTTGAGCAGGCACTCACGCGTGGTCAGCACCGTGCCCCGGCCGTCATGATCCAAGGCGCCCCCCTCCACTATGAAATCGTGACGGATCAGCGCCGCGCCGGCTCGGGCGGCGATCTGGTCAGCCACCGACTGGTCGCCGGGAAAATCGTATTTGCCACCCCAGCCGTTGAACCGAAAAGCCGCCGCCCGGCCTGGACCCATGAAGATCGGACCGGTGTCGCGCAGCCAGATATCGCCGAACGTCCCGGCGATGATCTCCACGCCGGCGGTCGCGCCGAGAAGTTCCAGCGCCGCGGCCATGGCCTCGTCGGTCGCCGTCATCAGTTTCACCCGCTCGCGTCCGGGGCCGGCCAGGGCGTGGACCAGCATGGCCACTTCGCGGCGGGCCTCGGCGAGATCTTCTTTCCAGAGCTCGGCGTGGCTGGGAAATCCGACCCACATCGCGCTGTGGGGCGACCATTCGGCGGGGACGGAGGCGTTCATGCGGCGACCTTCTATACGTCCCACCGGCTGATGGGGAGGGCGATGGGGAGAGACGGCGGCTTGAAAGCGCGCGGCATGGCGGCGAAGATGGGCGATGATCCTGATCGGCCACTACGACAGTCCATTCGTCCGCCGCGTCGCCGTCGCCCTGACGCTTTACGACATGCCCTTTGAACACCGGGCATGGTCGGTGTTCGCCGACGCCGACAAGATCGCGCCGTTCAACCCCTTGCGACGCGTGCCGACCCTGGTGCTGGAGGGCGGCGAGGTGTTGATCGAGAGCGCCGCCATGCTTGACGCGTTGGATGAGATGGCCGGCGAAGACCGGGCCTTGATTCCGGCGCGCGGGGAGGCGAGGCGGAAGGTGTTGAAAGTCTGCGCCCTGGGCGCGGGCCTCGCCGACAAGGCGGTCTCGCTGGTCTATGAGCGAGTGCTGCACGAGCGGGCCACGCCGATGTGGATCGATCGCTGCCGGCGCCAGATGGAGGCCGTGCTGGATGTTTTGCAAGCGGAACGCTTGGCCGCTCCCGGCACCTGGTGGTTCGGCGCGACCCTGACCCACGCCGACATCATGGTTGGCTGCGTTTTGCGTTTCGTCCGCGAGGCGCACGAAGGGCTGTTCGACCTCACCGCCTGGCCGGCCTTGGCCGCCCATTCGGAAAACTGCGAGGCGCTGACCGTGTTCCAGGCGGTGGTGAAGCCGTTCTTCGTGGCCCTGCCGGCCAAGGATTGAGCGGCCATGTCCGTTCCGCTCTGCCGCCTCTATCTGATCACCCCGCCGGTTATCGCCGATCCAGCCGCTTTCGCCAGAACGCTGGAGGCGGCGCTCGAAGGCGGCGACGTCGGCGCGGTGCAGCTTCGGCTGAAAGATGTCGCGGACGAGGCGATCGCCGAAGCCGTGCGGGTCCTGCTGCCGATCACCAATCGGCGCGATATCGCCCTGATCCTCAACGACCGGCCAAATCTGGCGGCCCGCCTGGGGTGCGACGGGGTCCATATCGGCCAGTCGGACGGGCCTTTCGACGCCGCGCGCCGGGCCATGGGCTCGGGGCGGATCGTCGGCGTGACCTGCCACGACAGCCGCGACCTGGCGATGGACGCGTCGGAAGCGGGCGCCGACTATGTGGCTTTCGGGGCGTTCTTTCCCACCGACACCAAGGCCACGACCCACAGGCCGGACCTGGAGGTGCTTGAAATCTGGCAGGAGACCATGCTCACGCCCTGTGTCGCCATCGGCGGCATCAGCATCGACAATTGCGCGCCCCTGGTGGCGGCGGGCGCAGACTTCCTGGCGGTGTCGGCGGGAGTATGGCGCCACCCCGAAGGACCGGCGGCGGCCGTGGCGGCCTTTAACACCCGCATCGCCGAGAGCCTGAGGGGCCGTCCCGGCGCCTGAAGATGGTCCCCGTCTTGCCTTGAGGGGACCCCTCAACTAGGGTCCGCCCCCGAATTCGCACGCCTATCCCCCTTGAAAATGAGAGTTCATGCCGTCCGTCGGAAGCAACGAATTGAGGGTCGGCGACGTCATTCTGCATCAGGGCGGCATCTGGCGGGCGGTGAAGTCGGTGCACGTCAAGCCGGGCAAGGGTGGGGCTTTCAATCAGATCGAACTGAAGAACCTGGTCACCGGCAGCAAGCTGAACGAGCGCTTCCGGTCGGAAGACAAGGTCGACCGGGTCAGCCTAGACCGCAAGGATTTCCAGTTCCTCTATGAACAGGGCGACGCGCTGGTGTTCATGGATCAGGTCAACTACGAGCAGATCGAATTGGCCAAGGCCTTCGTCGGCGAGGATCAGGTGCGCTTCCTGCACGACGGCATGGTGGTGAAGCTCGAACTGTATGATGAGCGGGCGCTCGGCATCGAGCTGCCGGTCAGCGTGGTGCTTGAGGTGGTGGAGGCCGACGCCACGGTGCGGGGCCAGACGGCGTCATCATCGTACAAGCCCGCCAAGGCCTCCAACGGCATGCGTATCATGATCCCCCCCTATATGGACGCGGGCGAGCGGATCCTCGTCTCCACCGAGACGGGTGAATATATGCGTCGGGCCGACTAGGTGGCCGCGCCCGTCTCTGCCCTGATCAAGGTGATGACCGACGCCGCCCGCAAGGCCGGGCGCGCCCTGGCGCGGGATTTCGGCGAGGTGGCAGAGCTGCAGGTCTCCAAGAAGGGCGCGGCCGACTATGTCTCGGCCGCCGACCTGAAGGCCGAACAGACGATCTTCGAGGAACTGGCCAAGGCCCGGCCCGGATACGGGTTTCTGGGCGAAGAGCGCGGCATGATCGAGGGCACCGACAAGACCCACACCTGGATCGTCGATCCGCTCGACGGCACCACCAACTTCCTGCACGCTATGCCGCATTTCGCGATCAATATCGCCCTGCAAAGAGATGGCCAGATCGTCGCCGGGGTGACCTACAACCCCGCCAACGCCGACATGTTCTGGGCCGAGCGGGGCAAGGGCGCGTTTCTCAACGATCACCGGCTGCGGGTGGCGACCCGTACCCGCTTCGAGGAGGCGGTGTTCGCCACCGGCATCCCGTTCATGGGTCACGGCCAGCACGGTCGGTTCCTCAAGGAATTGCATCAGGTCAGCCAACGGGTGTCCGGCGTGCGCCGTTTCGGGGCCGCTGCCCTGGACCTTGCCTGGGTGGCGGCGGGCCGGTTCGACGGCTTCTGGGAACGCGACCTCAAGCCCTGGGACATGGCGGCGGGCCTGTTGATCGTCACCGAGGCTGGCGGCGTGGTCACCGACGCCGACGGCGCCGCCGATCCACTGGCCACCGGCTCTGTCTGCTGCGGCAATTCGGTATTGCATGGCCAACTGCTGGAGCGGCTGAAGGCGGCCGCCTGACCCCGTCAGGCGGTGGTCGCCTCCACCGTGGAGTCCTCGGGCTTCAGAGCCGAGCGCAGCAGCATGATCGCCGCATAGACCACCACCACCACCACACCCCAGCGCAGCGTGGTCAGGGGCAGGGACTTGACCAGCAGCGCGGCGACCAGCACCGCCGGGATACCGCCCAGGGTGATGGCGATCACTAGCCGGATGTCGATCCGCTCGGAACTCAGGAACCGAAAGCCGCTGACCGGCATCAGGAACGCACAGGCGCCCATCATCATCGGAAACGACGCCGCCGGGCTCATGCCCAGCAGGGGCAAAAGCACCAGTGATGGGGCGAACAGCCCGATGCCGCAGGTCATCAGCGCCCCGAACACGAAATAACCGCTCACCGCCACGGCGAACAAGGCGGGCGGCAGGCTGAGCGCCGTCCCCCCGCCCGGCATCAGGTCGAGATTCTTGGCCACGAAAGCCGCCGCCGCCAACAGCAGCGCCACGCCGACCACCGCCTGCACCGCGCGCAGCGGCAGGCGCAGAACGATCGGCGCCCCCACCGCGGCGCCCACCACCGACGCGGCGATGCAGGCGGTCAGCAGCCAGGGATCGACCTTGACCAGATTGATGAAGATCAGGGCTTCCACAACGGTCGGCAGGCCGTGGCCGGCGTTGAGCACGGCCGGCACATAGCTGTCGGGAACCATCTTGCGCAGCCTGATCCAGGCGGTGGTCGGGGCGAAGGAGCCGATGCCCAGGGTGTCGAAGAAATTGGTCACCGCGCCAAGGGCGACGCCCTCCAGGCTGGGCATGGCCGATCCCAGCCCCTTGCGTAGCGCGATCCGGCCCAGGACGATGACATAGACTGCGGCCAGGACGGTGAGCGCGCCCAGAAGGATACCGACAACCATGCCCACCGTCGCCCCACGCGCCAGCGCCTCTTGCGGCGCGAAGCTCCGACCCTACACGGCCATTGGGAATTCCGAGCGGAATTTTCATTCGCTGGGGCCTCGAGAATTTGGGCCGCGCCGGGAAGACCGGTAGTCTGTCGCCATGATCCGGAACCGTCGACAGTTCTCAGCTCTCGCCCTGTCCCTGCCGCTGGCCTGGACCCTCGGCGGCCCCGCGAGGGCGCTGACCCGCCGGTCTCTGGTGATTGCCACCGGCGGCGCCGCGGGCGTCATCCCGGAGGAAACCAAAGGCGCCTATGAGCTGACGATCCAGGGCGGGGCCGATGTGATCGCCGCTTGGTTCGCCCCGACAAGAGACGGGGCTTTGGTTGCGGTCGCCGATCACGAGCTTTCGGTGGTCACCGATATCGCGACGCGGCCGGAGTTCGCCACCCGCCGCCAGACCCGTGTGGTTGAGGGGCGCGAGCGGAACGGCTGGTTCGTCGAGGATTTCACTCTGGGCGAATTGAAGACCCTGGCGCGTGGCGCTCCAGCGGCGAAGCGCCGTGCGGGGGGCAAGAGCGATACAGGCCGCGCAATTCTCACGTTCGAGGAACTGGTCGCCATCGCTCGGGCCGGCAGCGTGGCCAACGCCCGCGTGGTGGGCGTCCAGGCGGGTTTGCTGCATCCGGCCTATTTCGCCGCCCGCGACTTGGCGCTGGAACCACGTCTGGCCGGTGCGATCCGCGTGGCCGGCTATGATTCGCCGGCGGCGGCGATGTGGGTGATGAGCGAGGACGGCGACGCGTTGGCGACGATCGGCGGCCTGGCGCGGGTGCGCCGGGTGCTGTTCATCGGGTCGCGAGGGCTGGACGCCCTGTCGCCGGCGGTTCTGAGGGCGGGACGAACCCGGTCCGAGGTGGTGGCGGTCGCCGCCGACCGGCTGCTCGATCTGACGACCACCAAGACCAATCCGCCGACGGCGGTGATCGCCGACGCCCATGCGGCGGGATATGCGATCCAGGCCTGGACGACGGGCGGCGTCCGACCCTTTCCGCCGCCGCCGTATCGGCCCGGCGATACACGTCGGTTGCTGGCGGCCCTGTTCGAGGCCGGCGCTGACGCGGTGGCGGGCGATCTGGCCGCGCCGATCGCCCGGGCCCGCGCCGACTCGGCGCCCGAGACGCGCGGCTAAGGCCAACACCGACGACCGAGTCCGAAAACCGCGAGACAGGCTGGTCCGCCGCGCTCATGATCGGCGCATGGATATGGACCACGACGCCTGTTATCGCATCCTGCTGACGCGGGATTCCCGGTTCGATGGGCGGCTGTTCGTGGCGGTGCGGACTACGGGAATCTATTGCCGGCCGATTTGCCCGGCTCGCACCCCCAAGCGCGAAAACGTCACCTTCTACGCCACCGCCACGGCGGCGCAGGCGGCAGGCTTCCGGCCCTGCCTGCGGTGTCGGCCGGAATCATCGCCCGACCTCGGCGCCTGGCGCGGTACATCCAACACGGTTTCGCGCGCGCTGGGCCTGATCGAGGCGGGCGCTCTCGATGAAGACGACGTCGAGGGCCTGGCCACGCGGCTTGGTGTGGGCGAGCGGCAGCTTCGGCGGCTGTTCCACCAGCATCTGGGGGCGTCACCGGTGTCGGTGGCCCAGACCCGGCGGGTGTTGCTGGCCAAACAGTTGATCCATGAGACCCGCCTGCCGATGGCCGAGGTGGCCCTGGCGTCGGGCTTCGGCAGCGTCCGGCGCTTCAACGAGACGTTCCAGGCGCTGTTCGATCGGCCACCAGCGGCGCTTCGACGGTTGAGCGGGGCGGCCTCGGTCGGGGAGGACGGCGTGAAACTCGACCTGGCCTATCGCGGACCCTACGACTGGGCGGGGATCGTGGGATTCCTGTCGATGCGGGCGATCCAGGGGGTGGAGGTGGTGTCCGCCGGCGTCTACGCCCGGACTATCGCTCTTGGCAGTGATCGCGGCCTGTTGACCGTATCTCCCTCGCCGAAGCCGGACCGACTGTCGGTGACCATACATTTTCCCAGGCTCGCGGCGCTGCCGTCAATCATCGCCCGGGTGCGGCGGGTATTCGATCTGACCGCCGACCCCTCGGCTATCGCAGAACACCTTAGCGGCGATCCGGCGCTTGCCCCGCGCGTCGCGGCGCGTCCGGGCCTGCGAGTCCCCGGCGCCTGGGACGGGCTGGAACTAGCGATGCGGGCGGTGCTCGGCCAGCAGATCACCGTGGTCGCGGCCACCAATCTGGCGTCGCGGATCGTGCGAGACTGGGGCGAGCCCCTACCGCCGAGCCTGGCGGGGATCGTTCCCGGCCTCACCCACACCTTCCCCGGCGCCGAGCGCCTGGCGGCCGCCGATCTGTCGGTCCTGCCGATGCCGAGGTCGCGGTCCGGCTATCTGCACAGCCTGGCTGAGGCCGTGGTCGCCGATCCCGCGATCTTCGAACCGGCCGGCGATCTCACCGCAGCCATCACGCAGCTGAAATCCCTGCCCGGTATCGGCGAATGGACAGCGCACTATATCGCCATGCGCCAGATGCGAGAGCCGGACGCCTTTCCCACCGGTGACATCGGCCTGATGCGGGCGATGGTTGGCGCGGACGGCGTTCGGCCCACGGCCAAGGCCTTGCAAAACCGCGCCGAGGCCTGGCGGCCTTGGCGGGCCTATGCGGCGCTACATCTGTGGAGCGGTGAAGTCATCCCAGACCCGCTGGCCGCCACCCCGATTGCGAAAGATCGCCATGACCGACAAGCCGCCTGAACGTCTGATCATCGACCGCTTCGACACACCGATCGGCGAGGCCATGCTGGCCACGGACGAGGCCGGCTATCTGCGCGCCTTCGACTGGACCGACTACGAGCCGCGCCAGCTTCGCCTGATGGTCCGCTACAATGGCGAGGTTACCTGCGAGACGGGCGCCGCGCCGGCCGCGGTGCGCCAGGCTCTCAGCGCCTATTTCGACGGCGAGCTCCACGCCATCGAACGCATCGAATGGCGCACCCGAGGAACAGACTTTCAGCTGAGTTGCTGGCGCGCGCTATGCGATATCCCCGTGGGAACCACGGTCAGCTACGGCGAGCAGGCCACTCGCATCGGTAAGCCCAAGGCGATGCGCGCGGTCGGCCTGGCCAACGGCGCCAACCCGATCGGCCTGGTGGTGCCCTGCCACCGTGTGATCGGCGCCAACAAGACCCTTACCGGCTACGGCGGCGGCCTGCACCGCAAGAAATGGCTATTGCGGCACGAGGGCGCGGCGTTCCGCGATGACGCGGAAACCGGATCGCTCGATCTCTGATGTAGGTGTTGACTACCGCCGACGGCGGCTCAGTCCGCGACCCGCAGTCTTTGCAGCAGGGGCAGGCGGTCCTGGGCGAAGCCGGCGGCCTGGACTTTCAGTTCGTCCAGATTGGCTTCGGGCGTGCTCAGAACCTCACCATTCTTGATGATCGACTGACCCTGCCTGGCGAGGACCGTCCAGGCGTCGCGGGCCCAGTCGTCCGTCGTTCTGGCGTTTGCGGCCCGGGCGCCGAGGAACATCTGGTCGAAGCGGCTGACCGCCACGCCGCCGCCGATCACGGGCGAGGCCAGATGCGAGATGTCGTCGCTGGACCGCGCGCGTGCGATCAGATGGGCATTGAGGCGCCCGGTTCGCGGCGCTGTTACGGCGATCTCGGCCTCGCCTTTGGCGATATGAGCACGGCCGCCGCCGATCAGAACCGCGACGCCCTCGATCAGGACACCTGGTTCCAGGGCCGCCAGTCTCGGCCGCCGGGCCAGCTGACCGATGGTCTTGGGAACGCCCTTGTCGTCCGCCAGCGCCTCGACAAGCGGGGCGTAAATATCCTCGCGCAGGCCGATCTTCCCGAGGGTGGTGTTGATCTCCAGGGGAATGTCCTCGGATCGCACCATCAGGGTCAGGCTTACCTCGTTCAGGCGCTCGAGACGTTCGAGCGGCGACAGGCGCCGCGCGCCTCTGGTGAACAGATCGCGCCGGAACTGCTGATTGATCAGATAATCCCTCACCGTTTCGCGCAGATCGCCGGCCGGCAGGGAGCTCATCAGTTCGATCTGCTGAGCCGACAGGTTGAAGGCGTCGATCTGGTCCAGCACATTGGCCGCGGCCGCGTAGCCTAGTTTGGCGTCCGACAGCCATTGGCTGACGTCGGAAAAATACATCGGCGCCCAGTCGCGATTGAAATATTCGTGGGCCACATAGTTGCGGTTCTGGCCGGCGATCGCCGTCAGCCGCGTCTTGGCGGCGGGATTGGCAGCGAAATAGCCACCGCCGGCCTCGGCGAGCCGGGTTCCGAATGAAATCGCCGCGTCGATGCGGCCGACAACGCCTTGGACATCGCTGCCCACCGTCTCGGCGTGCAGGGTCATCATGTGGCGCAGCGGCATGCCCATCGCCCAGCCGGGCAGGGTGTTGTAGCTGATGTAGCAGGCGCCCCCGACCTTCAGCCGGCGGCGGATGATCTCGACGATCGCCCGGCGATTTTCGTCCGACACCCAACTCCACACCCCATGCAGGGCGATGATGTCGAAGGCCGGCAGATCGTCGCGCGCCAGGAGCTCGGCGAAGCTGTCGTCGACGAACTGAGCCTTGGCGCCTGAGACCCGCGCCAGGGATTGGGCGTGCGCCGCGTGGGCCGGATTGAAATCCGCGCCCCAGTATTCGGCGTCGTTCGAGGCGGCGGCGATGTTGACGGTGACGCCTTGGCCATAGCCCAACTCAAGGTACCGCATCTGCTTTCGCGCCGGCGGCTCGTAGCCGCTCATCAACAGGGCGAATTCCATCGTTCCCGCCGACAGTTCCCCATAGTAGCCATAGGTATAATCGATGTCCGCGCGATAACCGGATGTCCAATTCATGGGGTCTACGCAGCCTCCAGGCCAAACTGCAGTTTCGCCAGCTTGGCGTAAAGGCCGCCTCGGGCGGTCAGTTCGGCGTGGGTTCCAGTTTCCACGACCCGTCCCTCATCCATCACCACGATGCGGTCGGCGTTCAGGACCGTGGCCAGGCGGTGGGCGATGACCAGGGTGGTGCGGCCGGCCATGGCGTCATGCAGGGCTCTCTGAACCAGACGTTCGTTCTCGGCGTCCAGGGCGCTGGTGGCTTCGTCGAGCAATAGGATCGGGGCGCCCCGGACCAGGGCCCGGGCGATCGCCAACCGTTGGCGCTGGCCGCCGGAAAGGGTCTTGGCCCGCTCGCCCAGGGCCGTGCGGTAGCCCTCCGGCAGGGCGGTGATGAAGCCGTCGGCCTCGGCCGCCCGGGCGGCGGCTATCAGCTCGGCCTCGCTGGCTTGTTCGCGGCCGAACCGAAGGTTCTCCACGGCCGACCCTGAAAACAGCGGCGCGTCCTGCGCGACCACGGCCATGCGGGCGCGAACCTCGGCGGGGTCGGCCTCGCGGATGTTCACGCCGTCCAGGCGAATGATACCCGATTGGGGGTCGTAGAACCGTAGCAGCAGGCGAAGCACCGTGCTCTTGCCGGCCCCGGAAGGGCCGACCAGGGCGACGCGCTCGCCCGGCCGGACGCTGAGGTCGAAGCCGTTCAGGGCCGCCAGTTCCGGCCTGCCGGGATAAGCGAAGCTGACATTCTCGAACGACACGGCGCCCCGGGCCGGGGTCGGCAAAGGGCGAGGATGGGCCGGCGCTGCGATCGCGGGCGTGGCGTCCATGATCTCGGAAATCCGCGCCATGGCGCCGGACGTTTTCTGCATATCGCCCCAAGCTTCGCCCAGGGAGCCGGTGCTGCCGGCCGCCAACACCGAGAGCAGGACGAATTGCAAGAGCGCCCCCGGCGTCATGGTGTGATCCACGAAAGCGGCGAGAGAGGCCCGCCAGAGCACCAGGCCGATGCCTCCGGTGACCAGGATCATCACCAGGGCTGTCATGCCGGCCCGCGCCCCGATCCTGGCCAGGGAAACCCGGAAGGCGGCCTCCACCGCGGCCCGGAAGCGGGCGGTGGCCGATCTTTCGCGCCCGAACGCCTGCACCGTGTCCAGGGCGTCTAATGTCTCACCCGCATAGCCCACCGCGTCAGCGAACCGTTCCTGCGCCACCACCGACAGGCGGCGAACCTGGCGGCCGACGATGAACAGCGGCGCGATGATCAGAGCTCCGACCAGGACCACGAAGCCGGTCAGGGCGGGATTGACGATGATCAGCACCGTCAGGGCGGCGACCACGGTCAAAGAGTTGCGCAGCGCCACCGAAATCGTCGAACCGACCATGCTTTCGACGATGGCCAGGTCGGTGGTCATCCGCGACAGGACCTCTCCGGTGCGGATCCTCAGGAAATAGGCCTGGTCGAGGGTCATGACGTGGCCGTAGAGCGTGGCGCGGATGTCGGCCACCACCCGCTCACCCAGCTTGGTGATGAAGTAGAACCGTCCGCCGGTAGAGATGGCCAGAATGGCCGCCACCAGCGCCAGGACCAGAAAGGCCTGATTGATCATCGGCGCCGATCTGGAGGCCAGACCCTTGTCGGCCATCAGGCGAACGGCGAAAGTCAGACCCACGGTCGCCGCCGACGAGACCAGCAGAAACATCGCGGCCAGGATCGCGTCGGCGACATGGGCGCCGATGAATGGTCCCAGACGCGCCAGCGGCCTCAGGTCACGACGCCGCGCCGGAACGTCGGAGGCGATCTCGATTTCGGAAGCGAGCGGCGTGGTCATCGCGGCATACCCTTGCTCAAATCCGTCATGGTCGTGTATAGAGCCGCCTTTGCGAGCGCCCGCCAACTGGCGGGTTTTTCGTTCCCATCTCTAGCACGCGCGTCCAACTCCCGCGTCGGTTTGAACAGGCCATGAAACAGAACACCCATCCCGACTACCATTTCATCACCGTGACGATGACGGATGGCACCACCTATCAGACCCGCTCGACGATGGGCAAGGAAGGCGCGAAGCTGAACCTCGACATCGACCCCAAGACGCATCCGGCGTGGACTGGCGGCAACCAGCATCTGCTGGATCGCGGTGGCCGGGTGTCGCGCTTCACCGCCAAATACGGCGGCTTCATGAAGAAATAGGACCCGGCGGTCCTAAGCCTTGGGCGTGGGGCCGCGTGGCCGACGCCGGAAACGGTATCAGGCGCGCCCTGATCCGGCCCTGGGATGACTGAAGAGCGTCAAACCTTCGCATTGGACAACAGGGCGATCGCCGCCCGGGTTGTCAGGCTCTATCTCGCGCCGCGCTGGAAGGCGGTTTCGGTGTCAGTTCTCTGCGCCGTGCTGTTCGCGGGCCTATCGGGCCTGTTGCTGAATGTGCTGCAGCCGGCGGTCGACCAACTGACCCACCGGGCCGACCCTCGCGGTCTTTTCCGCATACCCCTGATCATCGTCGCCATGGCGCTGGGCCGGGGCGTGGCCCAGGCGGTACAGGCCACCCTGGTCAACCGCATCGGCAACGGCATTGTCGGGGATATTCAGCTGGAGCTGTTCGGCAAGCTGGTGCGCGCCGATCTGGCCCGTCTTCGAGCGTCCCACACCGGCGGCTTCGTTTCCCAGGTTCTGTATGACTCGGGCCTGATCCGCGAAGCCGCCACCAGCGGCCTGGTCAACTTCGTGCAGAACGTCCTGACCCTGGTCGCCGCCGGCGTGGTCATGGGGATCAAGGACTGGCGACTGGCGCTGCTGGTCCTGGTGGCGGCGCCGGTCATCGCGCTGATTCTAGGCCGCTTCATGAACAACGCCACGCGAGCCGCCAAGGGGGCCATGGCCGCCACCGGAGCCCTGTCGACCGCGATCATGGAGGGCCTGGACGGGGTGCGGGTGGTGAAGATGGAGAACCGCGAGGCCTATGAGGAAGGCCGGGTGGCGGCGGTGATCGCCGAGCGTCAGCGTCACATTCTCAGCGGCGACAACGCCCGCGCGGTCGCGGCCCCGGCCTCCGAGACTCTGATGATGATCGTGGTGGCGCTGGTGCTGGCCTATGAGGGCTGGCGGGCCAGCGTCGGCCAGGCCGATGTCGGGGCCTTCGTGGCCTTCTTCGCCGCCCTGCTGATGGCCGGCCAGGCCCTGCGCCAGGTCTCCAATCTGTTGACCCTGATGAGCCAGGGCGTCACGGCCGGCCGCCGTCTGTTCGCGGCCCTGGATGTCGAGCCGGAGATCCGCGACGCCGCTGGCGCGCCGCCGCTGCGCGTGACCAACGGCCATATCCAACTGCAGGGCGTCGCCTTCGCCTATGGTCCTGACGCCTCGGTGCTCGCCGATGTGGATCTCGAAGCCACGCGGGGCGAGGTGGTCGCGCTGGTTGGACCTTCGGGATCGGGCAAGACCACCATCCTCAACCTCATTCCCAGGTTCTACGACATCACCGGCGGGACACTGACCGTCGATGGTCAACACGTCGGGGGCGTCGCCCTGGATTCCCTGCGCCGCCACATCGCCCTGGTCACCCAGGAGCCTTTTCTGTTCGACGACACCATCGCGGCCAATATCGCCTATGCCAAGGCCGAGGCCACCCGCGCCGAGATTGAGGCCGCGGCCAGGGCCGCCGCGGCGCACGACTTCATCACCACCCTGCCTGGCGGCTACGGCGCCCTGGTCGGCGAGGCGGGCGCGCGCCTGTCCGGCGGACAGCGCCAGCGGATCGCCATCGCCCGGGCTTTTCTCAAGGATGCCCCGATTCTGCTTCTGGACGAGGCCACCAGCGCCCTGGACGCCGAGAGCGAGGCTCAGGTCCAGGCGGCCCTGGCCCGGCTGATGGCCGGTCGCACCACCCTGATCATCGCCCACCGGCTCTCGACGGTGCGCGGCGCCGCCCGCATCTATGTGCTGGAGGCGGGCCGTGTGTCCGAGGTGGGCGACCATGAGACCCTGATGCGCCGTGGCGGGCTCTATGCGCGCCTGGCGCGGGCTCAGGACCTGACGCTTGATCCCGTGGCCGCCGCGTGAAGGCGCTGCTGCGATCGCCGGTGGTCCAGGCGGCGCTCGGGTGGTTGGTCGCCGCCTATATCGAAGTGGTGATCGCCACTTTGCACTGGCGCCGCGAGAACGACGGCCCGGCGCAAGCCGCCCTGGCCGGGCCGGACGGCCTGATCGGGCTGTTCTGGCATGGCCGTATCGCGCCGGCGTTCGCCTGCCGCCCGATCCTCGGAGACAAACCGCGCAAGGCGATGATCTCCCTGTCGCGCGACGGCGAATTCATCGCCCTGGCCGCCGAGCGGCTTAGGATCCCGACCATCCGCGGGTCGACCGGTCGGGTCGGCCCCGGCGGCTCCAAGGGTGGGGCGGCGGCCTTCCGCCAGGCCATGGGCGTCGTGGCCTCGGGCGGGGTGATGGTCATGACGCCGGATGGTCCTCGCGGACCCAACATGGTGATGCAGATCGGGCCGGTTGAGCTGGCCCGGACGACCTCGGCGCCGGTGTTCCTGATGGGCCTGGCGGTCAGCCCCGCCATACGGCTGGATAGTTGGGACGGGGGACGTATACCCCTACCGTTCGGCCGCGCCGTGCTGGTGCTCGATGGACCGCTGACCGTGGCCGAGGATGCCGACGATGCGGCCCTGGAGTCTGCCCGCGTCGATTGGCAGGATCGGCTGTGCGCCGCCCAGGTACGCGCAGAGGCGTTGCTGAGGACATGACATCGCGCCGGCCGGTTTCCCTGGGCCTCTACCGCTTCGGCACGACGGCCGCTTCGGTCCTGGCCGGCGCCTGGCTGAAAGGCCGGGTCCGGCGGGGCCAGGAGGATCCGGTCCGCTGGCGAGAGCGCCTTGGCCATGCCGGTTTGCCGCGGCCCGGCGGAGACCTAGTCTGGCTGCACGGCGCCAGCGTGGGAGAAAGCCTGTCGCTGCTCTCCTTGGTCGAACGGCTTGGGACCGAGTCGCCGGAGACGGCGATCCTGGTCACCAGCGGCACCCGGGCTTCGGCCGCCGTTCTGGCCACTCGTCTCCGCCAGCCGGTCCTGCATCAGTTCGCCCCCCTCGACGCACCCGGCGCGGCGCGGAGGTTCCTCGATCATTGGCGCCCGAAGGTGGGTGTGTTCGTGGAAAGCGAGCTTTGGCCCAATCTGCTGCTTGAAGCCAAGGGGCGGGGAACTCGTCTGGCCTTGGTTTCCGCGAAACTGTCCGACCGCAGCCTGGCCGGGTGGCGTCGGGCGCCTCAGGCGGCGCGGACGCTGCTGGGCGCCTTCGACCTGATCCTGGCCCGCGACGCCGTCGCCGCCGAGCGGTTCGAAGCGCTGGGGGCGCGTGTGGACGGCCTGACCGACTTGAAATTCGGCGCCGCGCCGCTTCCGGTCGATGAGGGCCAGTGGGCCGAGGCGCGGGAGACCCTGGGTGATCGTCCAGTCTTGCTGGCCGCAAGCACCCATCCCGGAGAAGAAGAGCTGATTCTGCGGGCCTTCCGCGCGGCGCGCGGCGACGACCAGCGGCCGCTGCTGATCATCGCTCCCCGACACCCGGATCGCGGCGGGGCGGTGGAAAGCCTGGCTCTTGCGGCCGGCTTTACCGTCGGCCGTCGGGGCGCGGGTTCGGGGCTTGGCGGCGAGGCGCTCTATGTCGCCGATACGGTGGGTGAACTCGGGCTGTGGTTTCGCCTGGCGTCCCTGGCGGTGGTCGGCGGTAGCCTGACCACCGATTCCGTGGGCGGTCACAATCCAATGGAGCCTGCCCGGCTGGGGTGTCCGCTGATCGTCGGGCCGGGCACGCACGGCTGGCCGGTCTATGACGCCTTGGAGGCGGCCGCGGCGACCTCGCGTGTCGCGCCGGATGACCTGGTGGGCTGGTTCTCGCGGGCGATCCAGGGTGATCCCGCCCTGGCCCGGATGGCTGAGCGGGCGCGGGCTTTCGTCGACGCTGGCGATGCGGCGGCCCGGATGGCGACCGACCGCGTCCTGGCGCTGGTGACAGCATGAATTTCGTCACACCCCGCTGGTGGTACGGCCGAGGCCCTCGGCCCATGCCGGTGACCCGGACGCTTCTGACGCCGGTTTCTTGGATATGGGCCGGGGCCACCGCGCGGCGTCTCAGGCTCGGGCGCCCTGTCGATCCTGGCGTCCCGGTGATCTGCGTGGGCAATCTGACCATGGGCGGCGCTGGCAAGACGCCGGTGGTGCGGGCGCTGGCGGCGCTGATGCTGGCGCAAGGCCGCCACGTACATATCTTGTCGCGCGGTCATGGCGGCCGGTTGACCGGACCGGTTCGCGTGGACCGCGACACATATACCGCGACCGACGTCGGCGATGAAGCCTTGATGATGGCCGCCGACGCGCCGGTCTGGATCGCCCGGGATCGCGCCGCCGGCGCAGTGGCCGCGGCTGGGGCCGGCGCTGCGGTCATCGTCATGGACGACGGCCACCAAAACCCCTCGGTGGCGAAGGCCTTGTCCCTGATCGTCGTGGACGGTGAAACCCGTGATGATGAATGGCCGTTCGGCGACGGCGCGGTGTTCCCCGCCGGGCCGATGCGTGAGCCGTTGAAAGTTGGCCTCGCTCGGGCCGACGCCGTTGTGCTGCTGCTGCCGGCCGATCTGGCGGCGCCCGACCCAGAGCTCTTGGCGCTGTTGGTCAGGGCGCCGGTGTTAATCGCTCGGCTAGAGCCTGTCGCTGCCCCTCCGCCAGGGCCGCAAGTGGGCTTCGCCGGCATGGGCAAGCCCTGGAAAATGGAGCGCGCTCTCAGGGCCGCCGGCTGCGATCTCGTCGACTTCGCGCCTCTTGCCGATCACAAGTCGATCGATGAAGCCACCCTGCGGTTCCTGGCCGATCGCGCGGCAAGCCTGGGCGCGGGGTTGATCACCAGCGAAAAAGACTGGGCAAGACTGTCGCCCGACTGGCGCGCGCGGGTGAGTGCCTGGCCGGTGTGGGCGCGGTTCGAGGACGAGGCTGCCGTGCTAGCGCTGATCGCCAGGACCTCGATGGCCTAAGCCCCCGCCATCTTCGCGAACTTCCACGCCGCTTCGGCCAGAAGGGGGACGCGGGCTTCCTGGGCGGCGGCCTGGGGGCTGTTGGCGGTGCCGTCGCGGACGCGGCCCACGATGCCCTGCAGGATGCCGGCCAGCCGAAAGGCGTTGTAGGCGAAGAACCAGTTGAGCTCGGGCAATCCGGACCGCCCGGTGAGGCGGCAGTATTCGGCCACATATTCTTCCATCGTCGGAATGCCGTGCGCGGTCAGATCCGGAATGGTGGCGATCGTACCGTTGACCCACTGCATCAGCACATAGGTGAAATCGGCCAGCGGGTTGCCCAGGGTGCACAGTTCCCAGTCGAGCACCGCCACCACCCGCGATTCGGTGGCATGCATCACCATATTGTCGAGCCGGTAGTCGGCGTGAACGATGGTGGTCTGGTCATCCTCCGGCACCGATTCGGGCAGCCATTCGATCAGCCGCTCCATGGCCTCCAGCGGCTGGGTTTCCGAGGCCTTGTACTGCTTGGTCCAGCGATCGATCTGGCGGGACATGTAGTTGCCCGGCCGGCCGAAGCCCTCCAGGCCCACCGCCTTGTAGTCGGTGTTGTGCAGGTCGGCCAAGGTCGTCAGCGCCGCCATGTGGATGGCGTGCCGCTCGGATGGCGCGTAGGCCGGAAGTGACTGGTCCCATAAGATGCGCCCCTCGACCATCTCCATCACATAGAACATCGTGCCGACCACGCTGTCGTCCATGCAAAGGCCATACGGCTTGGCCACGGGGAATCCGGTGGGGTGGAGGGCGGATATCACCCGGAACTCGCGATCGACGGCGTGGGCGCTGGGCAAAAGTTTGCCGGGCGGCTTGCGGCGCATCACGTATTTCCGGCTCGGCGTGACCAGCTGATAGGTGGGATTGGACTGGCCGCCCTTGAACTGGCGCACCTCCAGCGGCCCGGCGTAGCCCTCGACGTTGGCGGCCATCCAGTTCGCCAGCGCGGCCTCGTCGAACCGGTGGGTCTCGGCGATCACCTTGGTGCCGGTGTTCTGGGCTTCCCGTTCTTGTTCGAGGGTGGCTTCGGCCTGCGCCATGATGTTTCCTCTTGGTCTTGTTTTCGCGGCGACCTTAGTCACCGGCTCTCCGGCTTGCAAAGGCTGCTAACCGCCGCCTTGGGCCCCTAGCGCGCGCCAGCCGATATCGCGCCGATGGAAACCCTCGGGCCAATCGATGCGATCGATGGCGCCATAGGCGCGGGCGCGAGCCTCGGCCAGGTCGCGGCCCCGGGCGCAGACGTTCAAGACCCGACCCCCGGCCGCGATCAGCGCGCCATCGGCCCGGCGCGCCGTGCCGGCGTGAAAGATCACCACGCCCTCACCCCAGTTGCCGTCCACAAGATCGCCGTCCGGCAAGCCGATCACCGACCCGGCTCGCGGGGCCTCCGGATACCCCTTCGCCGCCAGCACCACGCAGATCACCGCCTCGTCGCGCCAGGCCGGCGCGGGCAGGTTCGCGAGGCCCCCTCGGGCGACGGCCAATAGATAGGGAACCACGTCGCTCTCCAGCCGCAGCATCAGCACCTGGCACTCGGGATCACCGAAACGGGCGTTGAACTCCACCAGCCGTGGGCCGGTCGGCGTCAGCATCAGCCCGGCGTAGAGCACGCCACGATAGGGCGTTCCCTCGGCGGCCAGCCCGCGAATCGCCGGATCGATCAGCTGTTGGCGGGCCAGGGCCTCCAGCGCCGGCGTCAGGGCGGGCGCGGGGGCGTAGGCGCCCATGCCGCCGGTGTTGGGACCCCGGTCGTCGTCGAAGGCGCGCTTATGATCCTGGGCGGCGCCGAACAACAGACCCGTCTCGCCGTCGCCCAGAGCGAACAGCGACACCTCCTCGCCGGTCATGAATTCCTCGATCACCACCCGCGCGCCGGCCGATCCGAACCGGCCGCCCAGGCAGTCGTCGACGGCGGCGCGCGCCTCGGCCAGCTCGGCGGCGATGGTGACCCCTTTGCCAGCGGTCAGGCCGTCGGCCTTGATCACATAGGGCGCGGTCAGGGTGGCCAGATAGGCGCCGGCTTCGGTCGCCGTCTCGAACACCCGATGGTCGGCCGTGGGCAAGCCGTGACGCGCGGCGAACGCCTTCATGAACGCCTTTGAGGTTTCGATCCGCGCGGCGCGCGCCGAGGCGCCGAAACAGGCGATGCCGACATCTTCAAGGGCGTCGGCCAGACCGGCTTCCAGAGCGACCTCGGGGCCGACGACCACCAGATCAGCGCCGATCTCGCGCGCCAGGGCGACCTGGCCGGCCACATCAGCGGCGGCCACGGCGCGGATCTCGGCCAGCGCCGCCATGCCAGGATTGCCCGGCGCGCAGACCAGGCGCTTCACCAGCGGCGATTGGGCGATTTTCCAGGCCAGGGCGTGCTCGCGCCCGCCCGATCCGACGACAAGGAGGTTCATGATCGCCCGATTGGCGGCAACCGGGCCGGGCCGTCAAGCGGATGGCCCGCGCCGCGCCGCGCCTCAGGGGATCAGAACCGAGGTCATGGCGGTGATCTCCCGGGGCGGTGGACCGTCGGCCATCGGGATATAGGCCGAGAACAGCGCCCCGACTCCCTCGGTGCTCTCCACGATCAGGCCGCCCCGGTGGCGGTTGATGATGTGTTTGACGATCGCCAGGCCGAGGCCCGTTCCCGGCCGATCCCGCGTCTTCTGGCCTTCGACCCGATAGAACCGCTCGGTCAGCCGGGGCAGGTGGTTTCGACCGATTCCGGGACCGAAATCCCGGACCCTGATCGCCACGTAGCGCCGACCGGCTGCATGATCGGGTGTCAGGATCGAGAAATGCGCCGCCAGGTCCGACATCGGCGCGGCGGCTCTGGCGGGAAGCAGGCCGGTCAGAACCTCGATGTTCACGGCGCCGCCGATTGGCGTGTATTTGATGGCGTTCTCCACCAGGTTCTGGATCACCTGCAATATCTGGTCGCGATCGGCCGCGGCCAGGGCCACGCCGGGCGCCGGCAGAACCGGCTGGAAGACCACTGAGCGTTCCTTGGCCAGGGGACCCAGCGCGTCGAGGACGTCGATCACAGCCACCGCCATGTCCACGCTTCCGGAAGGGGGGATGTGTTCGCCAAGCTCGATTCGCGACAGGCTCATCAGATCATCGATCAGCCTGCGCATCCGCTCGGCCTGGATATGCATGATGCCCAGGAAGCGATCCCGCGCCTCGGCGTCGTCGCGTGCGTGGCCCCTCAGGGTCTCGATGAATCCGGCCAGAGACGCCAGCGGGGTGCGAAGCTCATGGCTGGCGTTGGCCAGAAAGTCAGCCCTGGTGCGTTCACTGCGGCGAATCTCGGTCTCGTCCCGCAGGGCGAGCAGAACCTGTCCCGGCTGGCCCCGGTCCAGCGTCATAGGCAAAGCTCTGGCTCTCCAGGTTCGATCCTGAACCCCCCGCACCTCATAGACCGCCTCGCCGGGCAGGCCGTCGAACAGGGCTTCGTCGATCGCATCCAGCACTTCGGGCGCGCGTATGGCGGTGGTCAGGGGTCCATCCTGGCGCTGGA
This sequence comes from Caulobacterales bacterium, assembly GCA_038227865.1. Classification (GTDB taxonomy): domain Bacteria; phylum Pseudomonadota; class Alphaproteobacteria; order Caulobacterales; family Caulobacteraceae; genus Acaudatibacter. The sequence continues at coordinate 37,727 of JBBRPO010000015.1, read as the reverse complement.
TGCGCAACAGGGCGCGCGCGGCGGCGTTGGCGAAGATGAATCGGCGTTCGCTCGGATTCTCGCGCATCCCGCCCTCGATCAGCAGGATCGGGTCCGAAAGCATGTCCAGCATGGCCCCGAACGGCGGCTTGAAAAGGGGCGGCGGGAGTTCCTGCGCCATGATGGCAGGGGCGGGGTCCGGCCCTCCCGAGGAACCACCCCAGAAATGCAAGCCCGCCAGGACGCCGATAGTCGTGGCGGCGACCAGGGCCGGACCTAAAGCCGCGTGGCCGGCCAGGATCAGAACCAGCGGCGCGCCGACTGATACGGCCACCAGCGCCACTGTCCGCCAGGAGGGCGGAGAAGCATTCGGCGATGGCGGGCTGGGATCGGTCATGACGCCGTGGAGGTGAAGACGGGGTGAGGATACGGTCGATGATTCGTGGCGTGGCCTCCCATCCTAGCTATACGGCCGGTGCGTGACAGTTTGCCAATTCAAGGTCTTCGCCTTGAAAGACGCCCAATTGCGGTCGTATTAGGCTGGTCCCATCGGATTGCATCAATTCGCCGCGAGTGAGAGCCCCTGTTGATGAATCGTAAGTTCCTGCTCGCCGCCGTTTGCCTTGCCCCCATGCTTCTGGCGCCGGGCCTCGTGTGGGCCACCGATACCATCTCGACCGCCATAACCACCCCGGTGGCCACGGCCACGGCGACCAACAACGCCCCCGACAACGTTGATATCGCCAGCAGCGGGTCGGTGGGAATCACTGCCTCCGGGGCCGCTGTGACCCTCAACAGCTCCAACACGGTTTCGGTTGAAGGCCAGATCGGTTTCACCGGCGTGGACAACGCCACGGGCATTCAAGTCCAGGGTGGTAACACCGGGTCGGTGACCAATACCGGCTCTATCACGCTCACCGAAACCTATTCGCCCACTGACACAAACAACGACGGCCTGATCGACGGCCCCTACGCGCAGGGGACAAACCGGACGGGAATCCAGGTGATTGGCCCGGCGCCTTTCACCGGCGGCATTACCAACCTCGGCTCGATCACCATCCGCGGCAACAGCTCCCACGGCGTCTCGATTCAGGGACCGATCACCGGGAGCTATCAATCGCAGCTGGTGACGCCGGCCACCAGCACGGTTGCGGCGATCGTGGCCAATGGCGCGATCTCGGTGCTGGGCGACAACACGGTCGGATTTCAGATCACCAAGACCGGGGCGGTGGGCGGCAGCGTAACCCTCGCCAATGTGACGGCCCAGGGCGTGAACAGCCAGGGCGTGGTGATCGGCGGCGCGGTGACTGGAGGCCTCAATCTGGCCGGCACGATCACCTCCACGGGCTACCGCAGCACTTCGCGCTCCAACTTTCCAAGCGTGTCGACGCTCTACACGGCGCAGGAACTGTCCCAGGGTGGTTCGGCGGTGACGATCGCCGCCAACGTCGGGGCCGGCGTCATCCTCAGCGCCCCGCCTTTGTTGCTGTCCACCACCAACCTCGATATCGACAACAACGGCGTCCCCGATACTCTGCAGGCTATCGGCGCCATCACCAGTTACGGCGTGGCGCCTGCTCTGGTGATCGGGGCCACGGGTCAAAGTGTCGAACTCGGCGTCGTCGGGGCCGGGCGCGGGGTGGTGGGTGAAGTTGGCCCGGGCGCCTATGGCCTGGTCATCCAGGGCTCGGTTACCGGCAATGGCGTATTTGACCAGATCAGCACACCCAATCTGGCCGCGCCCGCGCCTGGAACAGCGATTCAGATCGGTGTCGCCGGCGGTGGTTCGGCGATCATCGATGGCGGGGTCTACAACACCGGTTCGATCAATGCCCTGGCCTATCAGGCTAACGCCACGGCCATCCACATCCTCGGCGGCGCCGCCACGCCGTTGATTCTCAACGATGGCGTGATCATCGCGAACTCCATCCAGCAAACCTCCAACACCACCGGGGTCAATCCGGTCGCCGTCAATGGCATCCTGATCGAGGCCGGCGCCTCGGTCGGCAGTATCGTCAACAACAGCGGTATCACCGCCAACATCACCGGCAGCGGTGGTGTCGGGGGAACAGCGGGCGCGATAATCGACAAATCCGGGTCCGTGGTCAGCATCACCAACACCGGCACGATCAGCGCCCAGACCACCCAGACCCTGGTTTCCGCCCCGCTGTCGGCGACCCTGACGGCGATCGACATCTCCACCTCCGCCGCACCTCAGTCGATCTTGCAGAAGGTCAATCCGGCCTTCGCCACCGAGACGGCCTACAATGGCACACTAAGTTACACCCGGGGCGTGATCGTCAGCGACAATGGCGCGGTTTATCAGGCCACGACCGCCGTCGGCGTCGCCCTCGACCCGATCAACTATCCCGCCCTTTGGCGCCAGATCGGGACCACCTCGCCGTCGATAGCCGGCTCGGTCTATTTCGGTTCCGGGGGTAGCACGCTCGATGTGTCGGCGGGTGGGGTAGACGGCGACATCATCAACCTGGGCCTGGGCGTCAACACCCTCAACATCCACGGCGCCGCCGGCTCGGGCGTGAGTGGCGCGACGGTGAGGGGCGCCATCGAGGAAGTTTCCGCTGCGACCGCCGCCAGCGGCGTTGTGACCGGCGGCGGCAATTCGACCCTGACCATCAATGTCGACAATGGCGCCCTCAGCGACACCAATCCCAACACCATCACAGCGCGGAGCGTCAACATCGGGGCCAATGGCCTGCTGCTGGTTTCCGCCGACCCGGTCAAGGGAACCAACACCGACTTCATAACCTCGGGGACGTCGGTGTTCGCCCAGGGCGCCCAGGTGGGATTGACCCTCAGGAGCCTGCCCACGGCGCTCACCCAGGTCTACACCATCCTGCAGACCGCGCCCGGCGGAACCCTGACCGCCGGTACCTTCGCCACCGGCCTGCTCGACAACGCGCCCTTTCTGTTCACAGCCAACGCCGCCTATGCGCCGGCTGCGGATCCCGCCACTGGGTCGAGCAAGATTCTGCTGACCGTCTCGCGCAAGACCGCCGCGCAGCTCGGCTTCAACGCCGCCGAGGGCGCCGCGCTCGACGCGGTTCTCGCCGCCGCGCCGCAGTCCAGTGGCATTCAGAGCGCGCTGCTTTCGCAGACCAGTCAGGCTGGCCTGAAATCGGTCTACGATGAGTTGTTGCCCAACCAGGGACAGGGGCTGTTCGATTCTCTTGACGCCGCCACGCAGGCGATATCGAGCCTGACCGGGACCGTTCCTGACCCAACGGCCCGGGTGACCGGCACCAACCTCTGGCTGCAGGAGGTCAATGAGCGGGTAAAACGCTCGGGTGTCTCCACCGAGGGCTCTCTCTCGAAACTTCTCGGCATTGTCGCCGGCTATGAAACAATGGGTCCGGGTGGCGGGGCGACCGGCCTGACCCTGGCCTATTTCAACGCCAGCGAACAGGACGCGGCCTCGCCGATCGGGGCCGGCGTGCAAAGCTCCACTGTGGAAATTGGCGCCTATTACCGCCGCGAGGCCGGCCACCTATCGGGCTCCCTGCGGGTCGGCGCCGGCTATTCGTGGCTTGAAGACCGGCGCAAGTTCCTCAGCACCAACACCGCCCTGACTGCCCAATCGAACTGGGGGGCCCTGTTCTTCGACGGCCACGCCGGACTGGCGTATGAACAGCATCTGGGCCGCTTCTTCGCCCGCCCGGAGATTTCAGCCGACTTCACGGCGTTCGACGAGGGATCGCATGCCGAAACCGGTGGCGGCGCCGGATTCAACCTCAGCGTCGCCAGCCGCAACAGCACGCGCCTCAGCAGCCAGGCGATCCTGGTCCTCGGTCGCGAGTGGGGCGCCACGACTTGGCTGCGTACCGAGTTCCGCGCTGGTTGGAGGGAAATCCTGGCCGGCTCGGTGGGTGACACCACCGCCAGTTTCACCGGTGGCGCCCCCTTCACGCTTCAGGCCGAAAATGACCAGGGCGGCTGGGCCACCTTCGGCTTCTCGGTCAAGAGCGGTTCGCAGTATTCCTATCTGGCCCTTGAGGGTGACACCGACCTGCGCGCCGGCGAACAGCGCTATGATCTGCGCATCGCGGGGCGTTCTCTGTTCTAGATACCGTTTCTTCGACCGGGGGTGGGCCATGTCGTATCTTGACGCGCTGAAGGACTATACCCGCTTCGATTTCACCGATCCCGCCGGCCGATGGACCCGTCCGGTCTGGCGGCGGGGCTCCGGCCCGGCGGTGGTCATCATCCATGAGATGCCGGGCCTGCATCCGCTGGTAATCCGTTTCGCCGACCGGGTGGCGGCGGCCGGCATGACGGTGTTCCTGCCCAGCTTGTTCGGCGAACCCGGTCGTCCGGTCTCCGGCGGCTACGCGATCCGCACCATGCTGAAAGCCATCTGCATCAGCCGGGAATTCAATGTCTGGGCGACCGACAAATCCAGCCCGATCGTCGACTGGCTGCGCGCCCTGGCCGCCAAGGCCCACGCCGATTGTGGCGGCAAGGGCGTCGGCGCGGTGGGCATGTGCTTCACCGGCAATTTCGCCCTGGCGATGATGACCGAGCCTTCGATGGTGGCGCCGGTACTGTCCCAGCCGTCCCTGCCCCTGCCGGCCGGATCAACCCGGCGAAGCGCGGGCCTGGGTGTTTCCCCCGCCGAAATCGCCTGCGCCAAGCGGCGTTTCGCCGAAGAGAACCTGTCGATGATCGGCATGCGGTTCTACGGCGACAGCTTCGTCCCCGACGCGCGCTTCGACACGCTCAAGCGCGAGTTCGGCGACAAGTTCGAAGCCATCGAGATCAACGCCGACCAGGGTCTTCCCGACCCGCGCATGGCCGCCCATTCGGTCATCACCCTGCATCTGCAAGACGACGATCCCACAGGTCCGACCAAAAAGGCCGAACAGCGCGTGATCGCCTTTTTCAAGGAACGGACGGGCGCTTAGCGCCGCCACAGGCGCGCCACAGATCGGCGCTATTTCTCAAATGATGGCTAGATTTCTGCTTCTCATCACCGCCCTCGCCGTCCTCACCGCCTGCGCCACCACCCAGCGGCTGTCGGCGGCCGGGGATGTGCACAGCCTGTTGGTGGCGGTGCGGGACAATGATCGCGCGGCGTTTGACGCCCATGTCGACCGCCCGGCGCTGGAAGCCCAGATCCAGGCGGTGATGGTGGAAAAGGCGCGCGCCGCGCGGCTGGGTGATGGGGCCACCGGCCTTGGGCTGCTGCTGTCGGGGCCGCTGTCGCGCGCGGCGGGCGGTGTGCTGATCCAGCCGGACGTGTTCCGCGCCGTGGCCGACTATTACGGCTATCGGCCTGAAACCCCTATTCCGGGGTCCTTCGCCCTGGCCACGGCCCTGACCTCGCTGCCCGACGGCCGGGTCTGCGCCAAGGGCAAGAAGAGCGGGCCGTGCCTGCTGATCTTCGCCGACGAGGGCGGGACCTGGCGCCTGGTGGGTTTCGACGCCGACGCGGTGATGGACGCGGCCAGGGGCGGTCGCCGTCCTTGACGCGCTTGCCTGGAATCCGCGTGGTTGGCTGCATCGCCGCGACCCTGGCGCTGGCCGCCGGCGGCGCGCGCGCCGACAGCATCCATCTCTATTCCTATGATCCCGCCGACGCGACCACCCGCCAGGCGGCGGGGCCGCTGACCTTCACCTTCAAGAATGGTCTGTTCCACACCACGGTGCTCAATCTGCGGTCGACCGAGGCCACGGCGACCGCCTTTGTGCGGCCCGCCGATGAGAAAGCCCTGGGCCGGAACGCGCGCGCCGCGGCTGCGGCCGGGGACCTCTATGAAGTCGAGGGCGTCGATGACGGCGCAGCCCTGATCTCGGCCTTCTGCCCGGGCGCGGGCCGGGCCTGGATGGTCTTTGGACCCTTAAGGCTCAACCGTGACCTGACCGTGCTGGTGGTCGGCGCGCCGAAGGCCGGCGGCCCCGCCGCGCTGTGCCGCACTCTGAAGTTCAGCTTCCACGGCGAATGGGTGCTGCCGCCCGGTCGCGCCTTCGACCCGCGCGACCTGGAACACCGCCGCTATCCGGGCGGCTGAGGGCGCCTCACCTCGGACGGATCAGTCCAGGAGGCGAACCGCCAGGGCTTCGCGCATGGGCGGAGTGACGCCCAGGACCTGCTCAAGATAGGCGTCAGTATCGCCATGGCGTTCGGCGATCGCCGCGAAAGCCGCGTCCAGATAAATGGTATCCACGCCCATCACGGTCAAAACCGCCTCGGCGTCCGGAATCTTGCCGGAAATATCGTGAATGGCCTGGCTGACCAGGGGCAGGCGCTGGGCCATTCGTACGGCGCTGTTGGTCAAGAGATAGTCGGCGACCATGTCGTCGCGATGCACGCCGGCCACGTGATGGGTCAGGGCCGCCAGTATGCCGGTGCGGTCCTTGCCCGCCGCGCAGTGGATCAGCACCGGCCCGTCGAGGGCGGCCACGGCGGCGAAATAACGGGTGAACAGGTCGATATGCCGCTCGTCGAGAGGCGCCTTGCGATAATAATCGATCAAATAGTCGCGTGACGATTGGGCGGTCAGGTCGCCCGAGGCGATGTGGTTATGCCAGTCGTCCTCGAGGTGCTCGATGTCGTTGGCGATCACCACGCCGCTGAAGCCGGCCGGCCGGCGTGAGGGTTCACGCTCCCGCTCTTCCTTGCGGCGCAGGTCAACCACAACCGCGATGTTCAGGGTGGAAAGCTGTTCCAGATCGGCGTCCGTCGCCCGCGAATGGGTGGCCGAACGGTAGAGCACACCGCGCTTCAGCCTGCGCCCGCCGACGGTCGGATAGTCGCCATAGTCCCGAAAATTGTCGACGCCCTCAAGGGCGAGATGTCTGGTCATGGCGCGTTGATAGCGGCGCGGCGTGACAATTGCGAGACGTTGGCGGTCGAGAAACTAAGGTCTTGCCACGGCCCGCGCCAGGGCCGGCCGCGCATAACAGGCTCCGGCCCAGCGCTGTACGTTGGCGTGCTCGGCGTAGGTGAAGTCGATCATCTTCATCAGATGCATCACCGCCGCCACGTTCAGGTCGGCCACCGAGAACGCGTCGCCCACCAGCCAGTTGCGCCCGACCAGGGCGGCGTCCAGCACCTTCAGGGGCCGTTGCAGGCCTTTGGCGGCGGCATCGACGGCCTTGGGGTTGCGCCGGTCTTCCGGCGTGAACAGCTTCTGGATCACGATCTGCATCTGCAACGGCTCGATCTCGCTGATCGCCCATACGCTCCATTGCCACGCCCGGGCCTCGTCGCGTGCGTTGGCGGGATAGAGCGCCCCACCGTAGCGTTTGGCGAGATAGAGGTTGATCGCCATCGATTCAAACAGCTGCACGTCGCCGTCGATCAGAGCGGGGATGCGGCCGTTGGGATTGACCGCCAGATAGTCCGCGGCCTTGGAATCGGACCCATAGGTGACGGGGACCTGCTCGAAATCGATCCCCACCTCCTCGATCCCCCAAATCGCCCGTAGAGCCCGCGAGCCAGAAATGCCGTAGAGTTTCGGTTTGGTCATGGAGGTTGATTTCCCCTGGTCTGGTTGGCGATGGACGGCTTATCCCACGAACAGATCAGGCTGTCGGCGCTTCTCCATCACCTTGTCGAACTCAGCCCAGACGCCGGTCTCACCATGCCACGCTCCGCGCGTCGCGGCCTTGGAATATTCGGTAGAGCGGGCCTCGAAGAAATTGGCGTGCTCGACGCCGGACAACAGGCTCTGCAGCCAGGGCAACGGGTTGTCCTTGCGGCTGCCGAAGATTTCCGGCAGGCGCAGCTGGCGCAGGCGCCAGTCGGCGACGAAGCGGATATAGGCCTTGATGTCGTCCGGCGTCATGCCCTGGACCTCGCCGGCCTCGAAGGCCAGGTCGATGAACCGGTCCTCCAGCCCCACCACCGTGCGGCAGCAGTCGACGATGTCGTCAGCCACCGACTTGGTCACCGCGCCGGTCTCGGCATTGAAGGCGTGATATAGCCGCACGATCCCCTCGCAGTGCAGGCTCTCGTCGCGCACGCTCCACGAAACGATCTGGCCCATGCCCTTCATCTTGTTGAAGCGCGGGAAGTTCATCAGCATGGCGAAGCTGGCGAACAGCTGCAGCCCCTCGGTGAAGCCGCCGAACATCGCCAGGGTGCGGGCGATGTCGCCGTTCGAGCCCATGGCGAACTTCTGCATATAGTCGTGCTTGGCCTTGAGGGCCTCCAGCTCCAGGAACGCGGAAAACTCCGACTCGGGCATGCCGATGGTTTCCAGCAGCAGCGCATAGGCGGCGATGTGAATGGTCTCCATGTTGGAGAACGCCGACAGCATCATCTTCACCTCGGTGGGTTTGAAAACCGTGGCGTAGCGCTCCATGTAATTGTCGTTCACCTCGACGTCCGACTGGGTGAAAAAGCGAAAAATCTGTGTCAGCAGGTTGCGCTCGCGGTCGTTGAGCTTAGTCGCCCAGTCCTTGCAGTCCTCGCCCAGCGGCACCTCCTCGGGCATCCAGTGCACCTGCTGCTGGCGCTTCCAGAAGTCATAAGCCCAGGGATAGCGGAACGGTTTATAGGCGAACGACGGCGTCAGCAGGCCGGGCTTGCCAAGGCCGGCCACGAGTGGCGACGTCACGATAGGTGGAATGAGGGTCATGGCGGACATCTTTGGCGGACGAGGGGATGATGAGGGTAACAGGGTCTTCGACAACATCTAGCGTGTTCGTGAATCTGGCAATCAATATGATGTGTGTGGATTGGGGATAAGGCCAATGGGTAGAGACTTCGTGGTCTATGGCGAGCGGGGCTGGGGCAATGTGGCGGTAGAGGCCGCCCTGACCCTGATCGGCGCGCCCTACCGGGTGGTCGACACCGGGGCGGAGGGGCCGGAGCGACCGCCGGCCACCATCACCGCCCAGGTTCCGGTGCTCGAGTTGCCCACGGGCGAGATCATGACCGAAAGCGCCGCGATCCTGATCTGGCTGGCCGACGCCTATCCAGCCGCGCGGCTGTCACCGTTGGTCGATTCGCCGGCGCGCCCGGCCTTCCTGCGCTGGATGGCCTTCGTGTCCTCGTCGATCTACGCCCTATACTGGATCAGGGACGTTCCCGCCCGGGTGGTGGACGGCGAGGCGGCCCAGGCCCAGGTCAAAGCTCGGCTGATGGAGCGCATCCTGCGCGGCTGGGCGCTGATGGAGGCGTCAATCGCGCCGGGAACTTGGCTGCTGGGTGAGAACCTGACGGTGCTCGACCTCTATGTGACCGTGGTCTCCCGCTGGACGCCGAGACCCCGGCTGCACGGCGAGATCGCTCCCAGAATCGGCGAGGTCGTCCGCCGCGTCGAATCCCACCCCCGTCTCACCGCCTTGTGGGCCGAGCGCTTCCCCCTGGGCCTTGATCCGGATGAGGCCTGAGCCATGCTGATCCATGGCCAACCGTTCCGCACCATCTGGCCGACCGCCTCCGGGGCCGTCGAAATCATAGACCAGACGAAACTGCCGCACGTGGTGGAGATCGTCGTGCTGGAGACGGTTGACGACGCCGTTCGGGCGATCACCACCATGCAGGTGCGCGGGGCGCCGCTGATCGGGGTGACGGCGGCCTGGGGCCTGGCGCTGGCGATGGCGGCCGATCCGTCCGACGTGGCCCTGGCTGGGGCGGGCGTCCGACTGAAGGCGTCGCGGCCGACGGCGGTCAACCTGGCCTGGGCGGTCGATCGGGTCATGGCCGAGCTCCTGGCCACGCCATCGTCGGCGCGCGAGGCGGCCGCCTACGCTCTGGCTCAGGTGATTTCCGAGGAGGATGTCGCGGCCTGCCGCCGGATCGGCGAATACGGCGCCGACCTGATCGCCGCGGCCGCGGCCCGCAAACCCGGCGAACCGGTCAACATCCTCACCCACTGCAATGCCGGCTGGCTGGCCACCGTCGATTGGGGCACCGCCCTGGCCCCAATCTATGTGGCGCGGGAGCGCGGGATCGCCACGCACGTCTGGGTCGACGAGACCCGGCCGCGTAACCAGGGCGCGGCCCTCACCGCCTTCGAGCTCGGCCACCAAGGGATCGCCCACACCGTGATCGCCGACAACACCGGCGGCCACCTGATGCAGCACGGACGGGTGGATCTCTGCATTGTCGGCGCCGACCGGATCACCGGCACGGGTGACGCGGCCAACAAGATCGGCACCTATCTGAAGGCCCTGGCGGCGGCCGACAACGGCGTGGCCTTCCACGTCGCCGCCCCGTCATCGACCATCGAATGGGCTCTGACCGATGGGGTGGCGCAGATCCCGATCGAGGAGCGAGACCCGTCCGAGGTAACGCACATGACCGGAGCCCTGGCCGACGGAACCCTGGCCAGCGTCAGGATCGCCGCCCCCGGAAGTCCGGCGGCCAATTTCGGTTTCGACGTCACGCCGGCCCGCCTGATCACCAGCCTGATCACCGAACGCGGCGTCTGCCCCGCCAGCGCGGCGGGGCTTTCGACCCTGTTCTAGCCTACTGACATTAGCCTACTGGCAGGCGAGGCATTCCTCGTAGTCGGTGCGGGCTTCGTCGGCGCGGGCGGCGCTGTCGATGGCCATGTCGGCGCCGGCGAAGGCGGCGCGCTGCACGCTCTTGGAGCGCAGATAATACAGGCTCTTCACGCCCTGCTCCCAGGCCCGCCAGTGCAGCATGTGCAAGTCCCATTTGTCGACGTCGCCGGGCAGGAACACGTTCACCGACTGCGACTGGCAGATTTCCGGTGTCCGGTCGGCGGCCAGGTCGATGATCCAACGCTGATCGAGTTCGAAGGCTGTCTTGTAGATGTCCTTCTCGTCGTCGGTCAGGTCGTCGAGCTGTTGCACCGAGCCTTCGTTCTCCAGGATCGAGGCCCAGGTTTCCTGGGTATTGAGGCCCTTGGTCTCCAGCAGGCGCTCCAGATAGGGGTTCTTGACCGCGAACGATCCCGACAGGGTCTTGTGGGTGTAGATATTGGCCGGGATCGGCTCGATGCCGGCGCTGGTTCCCCCGCAGATGATCGAGATCGAGGCGGTGGGGGCGATGGCCAGCTTGTGGCTGAACCTCTCCATGACCCCGCGTTCGGCGGCGTCCGGGCACGGGCCGCGCTCGTCGGCCAGAACCTTGCTGGCCGTGTCGCAGCCACGCCGCAGATGCTTGAACAGGCGCATGTTCCAGGATTTGGCCAACGCGCTTTCGAACGGCACGTTCTGGCCTTGCAGGAACGAGTGAAAGCCCATCAGTCCCAGGCCCACCGAACGCTCGCGCAGCGCGGCGTAGGCGGCCGGGGCCATTTCCGGAGGCGCGCGGTCGATGAAGTCCTGCAGCACATTGTCGAGGAACCGCATGATGTCCTCGATGAAGGTCGGGTGGTCGCGCCACTCCAGGAACATCTCGGCGTTGACCGACGACAGGCAGCAGACCGCGGTGCGCTCTTCGCCCAGGTGATCGACGCCCGAGTGCAGCATGATCTCCGAGCACAGGTTCGACTGGCGTACCTTCAGGCCTAGCTCGCGCTGGTGACGCGGCATGGCCCGGTTCACAGTGTCGGAGAAGATCAGATAGGGCTCGCCGGTTTGCAGGCGCAGTTCCAGCACCTTCTGCCACAGGGTGCGGGCGTCGACATTGCGCACCGCGTCGCCGGTCTTGGGCGAGCGCAGGGCGAACATGCCGCCGTCGGCCACCGCGTGCATGAATTCGTCGGTGATCGAGATGCCGTGGTGCAGGTTCAGCGACTTGCGATTGAAATCGCCGGACGGCTTGCGGATTTCGAGGAACTCCTCGATCTCCGGGTGATGGATGTCGATATACACCGCCGCCGAGCCGCGGCGCAGGGAGCCCTGGCTGATCGCCAGGGTCAGGCTGTCCATCACCCGGATGAACGGAATGATGCCGCTGGTCTGGCCCGAGCCCTTGACCTTTTCGCCGATCGACCGGACGCCGCCCCAATAGGTGCCGATGCCGCCGCCGTTGGCGGCCAGCCAAACGTTCTGGTTCCAGGTGCCGACGATACTTTCCAAGGAATCGCCGACCGAATTGAGGAAGCATGAAATCGGCAGGCCGCGCGAGGCGCCGCCATTGGACAGCACCGGGGTGGAGGGCATGAACCACAACTGGGAAATGTAGTCATAGATCCGCTGGGCGTGATCGGAATCGTCGGCGAAGGCCGTGGCCACGCGGGCGAACATGTCCTGGTACGACTCGCCGGGCAGCAGATAGCGGTCTTCCAGCGTGGTCTTGCCGAAATCGGTCAGCAGGGTGTCGCGTGTCCGGTCGATCGTCACCTTGCTGACCAGCTGCAGCCGGGGGCGCGGCGACACGGCGGGTTGGGCGCGGGACACGCGCTCGTTCACGGCCTGATTACCCAAGATAGCCATCGACGCCACGGCGTTACCCCAAATGTTGTGGGCGAAGCACCCCTTCACCCCACATATGGGGTCACAGGGTTGAGGAAGCGTCAACGGGCGGACGGGGCGGCGACTGTAATTTTTTTGTCAATAACAGGTTAACAACCTGGGATCGCCAGTGGTTTCAAAGCCTTGCCCAACGAAAAGAGCCCGACCTTGCGGCCGGGCTCTCTCGGTAGTTTCAGGTTTTGAGGCCTGATTTAGTAGACGTTGTGGATGGTCGCCCGACGGTTGAGGGGCTCTTTCACACCGTCTCCGGTGGCGACGGCCGGTTCGGACTTGCCCTTCCAGCTGACATCCAGGCTCGCGGCGGGGACGCCCAGAGCCACGAGGCCATCGGCGGTCGCCTTGGCGCGACGTTCGGAGAGCCGCACGTTGTAGGCCACCGAGCCGGAGGTGTCGGTATGGCCGACGACCACTTCCTTGGTCGCATGATCGGAGACCGCGTGCTGGGCCGCGTCCTGAATCACCGCCTGGGCTTCCGGCGTGATCACATACTGATCAAACGGGAAATAGATGACCCAATCGGTGGGCGGAGGCGGCGGGGGAGGTGGTGGCGGAGGCGGCGGCGGGGGAGGCGGCGGCGGGGGAGGTGGCGGCGGCGGGGGAGGCGGAGGTGGCGGCGGAGGTGGCGGCGCCGGGGGCGTCAGCGCATAACGCACGCCGACCGACACGCTCTGGTCTTCGTAGCGGCCCAGGGAGTACGACGTTCCATTCACTGAAACGTGCGGCGGCTCGCCGGAGAGATAGCGATAGGTCAGGTCGATGTTTAGGCGCTTGGTCGCCTGATAGCTGATGCCCGCGATGCCCTGATAGGCGAATACCTGACGAGAATCATCGCCCGAAACCGGGGTGCGGTCAGTGCCGGTGCCGATGGTGCCGCCCTCGCCGTCCGAGATGATGGCGCCCGGGGAGATCACCACGCCGGACGCCTTGAGGCCGACCGAGTTGATGCCGACGCCGCCGCCGATGAACGGATCGAATTTCGAACCGGGGAATATGTCGACGATGGCGTTGACCATCGCGGTCCAGGACGTCAGGTCGCCGCCGGTTTGACCGCAGGTCCCGGTGGTGGGGTTACCGTTGAAGGCCAGGGTGCTGTTGACGTTGCAGAGATAGCCGATGCCCTGGCCGGCCTGGGTGATCGAAAGGCCCCGCAGCAGGCCAGGACGATAGCCGCCCTCGACCTCGACCCGCAGGTGCGGGATGAGCTGATAGCCGATACGGACGAAAGGCACGATATCGACTTTGGTCTTGGCCGAAACCTCCACGCCGTCGAAGCGGGACGTTTCGGGCAGTTGCTGATGCGCGCCGATATCGATCGCGCCGTACCAGCCGTGTTCCGACGCCGACGCGCTGGAAGCGGCCAGGGCTACAGCCAAGGCTGCCCCACCCAGTAGTTTCAATCTCATTGTCGATCCCTTCCTTGGCTGCGGTATTTTTGGACCCGCATTGAGCCTCAAAGTCCTCAGACCCGATAGGGTTCTTTATGCCTATTTGTCGCACGAGATCAACGTTTCTGGCCCCGAAGTTGTGGCTTTCGGAACACAGTCCGCAAAACACGACGGTTCCAGGCTGGCCCCGCCCATAACGAAAGAGCCCGGTCCTTCGACCGGGCTCTCCGCACGCTACTAAAGTGACGCCTTGGATCAGGCGATGATCCTGGGATCAGAAGACGATCTTGATCGCGGCGCGACGGTTCAGGGGCTCCTTGACGCCATCTCCGGTGGCGACGGCGGGTTCGGACTTGCCTTTCCAGCTCACGTCCAGATTGGCGGCCGGAATACCCAGCGAGACGAGGCCGTCGGCCGTGGCCTTGGCGCGCCGCTCCGAAAGCCGGACATTGTAGGCCACCGAACCGGAGGTGTCGGTGTGGCCGACGACCACTTCCTTGGTGGCGTGCCCGTCGGTGGCGTATTTCGCCGCGTCCTGCAAAACCGCCTGGGCTTCTGGCGTGATCACGAACTGATCAAACGGGAAGTAGATGACATAGTCGCGGGTCGTATAGGCCGGCGGCGGTGGCGGGGGTGGAGCCGCCATCGGCTCGGGCGGCGGCGGCGGGGGAGGCGGGGGTGGCGGCGGGGGGGGCGGCGGCGGGGGGGGAGGTGGCGGCGCGGGCGCCGCGAACGCGTAGCGGATGCCCAGCGTCACCGATTGGTCTTCGTAGCGCGCCTTGTAGATCTGCGTCACGCCGGCTGAGTGCAGGCCGAACGAAGACCGGTCGCTGCCAAGATAACGGTAGGTCAGATCGATGTTCAGACGGTCGGTGGCCTGGAAGGAGACGCCGCCGATGCCCTGATAGGCAAATGCAGTGTCGGACTGGTCAACATCGGCCGCCTGGAAGCTCGGAGGCGGCAGGCCGGGGCCGACCAGATTGCCATGCGCTTTGATATTGGTGAACACCACGCCCGCGCCGCCGCCGATGAAGGGGTCAAGGCGCGAATTGGGGAAGATATCGATCAGGGCGTTGGCCATCGCGCTATAGGTGTTGACCGACCCCTGGGGACGTCCGCAATCTCCGCTGACCCCGCCCGCGGGGTCGTAGGCGGCCGAGCTGTTGCTGTTGCAAAGCAAAATCTCGTTGCCGGCGATGCTCGAGACGCCCTTCAGACCGGTCGGACGATAGCCGCCTTCAACTTCCAGCCGGAGATGAGGCATGACTTGGTAGCCGATACGGCCGAAAACCACGACATTGTCGCGGGTCTTGTACCGAAAGGGCGACACACCGGGAACCACGGCGATCGCGTTGAAGTTTTCGGTCTGATGGCCGCCGACGTCGATCGCGCCGTACCATCCATCCTCGGAGGCCCAGGCCCCCGATGTGGCCAGCCCCGCCGCCAGGGCGACTCCGCCCAACAGTTTCAGTCTCATTGTCATTACCCTCGTTGCCTGTGGCGGCCAATCAGGCCGACATGTTCTTGTCTCGCGTTTCAACGTTTCGCCTGCCGGCGCCCCTGTCTCCCGTAAGGGAATGGATCGCCTTCAAACCGCCCCGCTGGAGCGCTTACACGAGCCTAATTCGCGTCCCCGGCATTGGTTCCCGGAGGTCGGCGTTGTTCTGCGACGACTGTGGCTGCTAAGACACGGGCGTCGTGGGCGTGAGCGCCTGACGGGGTGTCTAGGTCTAGGGGATATCGCCTGTGATGGAGACTATTGTTGATCTGAAGGGCCTCGGACCGGGCGACTCCGAACCAGTTCCAATTCATCTCATCGCGCGTGGTGATGCGTCCGCCGTTATTGACGCCGGTCCGTCGGCGGCGCGCGCGGCCGCCACGCTCGGTGGTTTCAAGGGCGCCGCCGGTGAACTTATCCTCCTCCCCTCGTCGGAGGGCGCGGTGGAACGGGTGCTGTTCGGGCTTGGTGATACGCCGTTCGCCGCCGCTGGCTTCCGGGGACTCTCCGCGCGGCTGCCGCCTGGGGACTACAGGATCGATGGTTCGGCGGTGGGGCCGGCCCCAGACGATCTCGCCCTGGCCTGGGCGCTCGGAACCTATCGGTTCGATCGCTACAAGGCGAAATCAGCCAGCGCCGCACCGCGCCTGATCGCGCTACCTGGCGCCGACTTGGCGCGGGTTCGGATCCTGGCGGCCGCCTGCGCCCTGACCCGCGACATGGTCAATACCCCGGCCAACGATATGGGACCCGACCAAATCGAGGCCGCGACGCGCGATCTGGCGACTGCCCACGACGCCGGGCTATCGGTGGTGGTCGGGGACGATCTGATCCAGGCCGGCTATCCGGCCGTGCACGCTGTCGGCCGTGCGGCCACTATCGCCCGGGCGCCCCGGATGATCGAGCTGACCTGGGGCGAGGCGGATCGACCGCTGGTGGCGGTGATCGGCAAGGGCGTGGCCTTCGATACCGGCGGTCTCGACATCAAGCCCTCGGCCGGCATGCGCCTTATGAAGAAAGACATGGGCGGCGCCGCTCACGCGTTGGGGCTGGCGCGGATGGTCATGGGTCTGGCGCTGCCGGTCCGCCTGGTGGTGCTGATCCCGGCGGTGGAGAACGCCATCTCGGCCGACGCCATGCGCCCGGGCGATGTGCTGGCCTCGCGAAGCGGTCTTTCCATAGAGGTCGGTAACACCGATGCCGAGGGGCGGTTGATCCTGGCCGACGCCCTGACCCGAGCCTGCGAGCTGAACCCCGACCTGACCGTCGATCTGGCCACCCTGACCGGCGCCGCGAGGGTGGCGCTGGGGCCGCAGGTGATCCCGTTCTACACTGACGACGACGAGCTGGCGGCGGCGCTGACGGCCGGATCCATCGCCACCGGGGACCCGATCTGGCGCATGCCGCTGTGGGCGCCCTACGCCGCCGCCCTCGACAGCGACGTCGCCGATATCAAGAACGATCCGGACGGCTGGGCTCAGGCGGGTTCGGTGACCGCGGCCCTGTTCCTGCAACGCTTCGCGCCCAAGGGGCCGTGGGCGCATTTCGACATCTTCGCCTGGAACCCCAGGGGACGGCCCGGATGGCCGGTCGGCGCGGAAGCCCAGGCGATCCTGGCGATCTTCGCCATGCTGGAAGCCCGATACCGGTGAACCATGACCCGCGGCTTACCCTGGCGCGCCCCAATCTGGCCAGCCTCACGCTCGAAGGGAGCGTTCGCGCCACGCGTTTCGAGGCGGCCAAGGCGATGCGCCTGGTGATCCCCGCCGCCGCGGTCCGCGGCGCGCCCAGCGTCGATGCCGAACAGATCGACCAGCTGTTGTTCGGCGAGTTGTTCGAGGTGCTGGAATTAGAGGAGGGGTTCGCCTGGGGCCAGGCGGCGCGCGACGGCTATGTGGGCTGGGTGGAGGCGGGGGGGCTCTCCGCCCGGCCGCTCGAACCGACCCACCGCGTCACCGCGCTGCGGTCGTTCTCCTATCTGGAGCCGTCGATCAAGGCGCCCTCGCGCGGGCCGTTCAGCCTCAACGCCCTGGTCACGGCGACGGAAACCAGCGGCGCCCTGACCCGCATCGATGGCGGCGGCTGGATGCCAAGCGCCCACCTGAGTCCGATCGGCGCGGCCTTCGCGGACCCCGTCGAGGTCGCCGAACGGTTCGTGGGAACCCCTTATCTTTGGGGCGGCCGCGACAGCGTCGGTATCGATTGTTCGGGTCTGGTCCAACAGGCGTTCTACGCCGCCGGCCGCGCCTGTCCGCGCGATACCGATTTGCAGGCGGCTCTGGGCGTTCCGGTGGAGGAAGGGGCGCTGGCGCGCGGCGATCTGGTGTTCTGGCGCGGCCATGTCGGCTTGATGCTGGACGATGCACGCCTGTTGCACGCCAACGTCCACCACATGGCCGTCGCCGTCGAACCCCTGATCGAGGCGGTGGCCCGCATCTCGACCAACGGCGGCGGCCAACCAACCGCCCGCCGCCGCGTCTAAATCTCTCCCGCCAGCACCCTGGCGAACAGAGCGGCGTCGACATTGCCGCCCGAGAGAATGATCGCCGCGGTCCGACCAGCCAGGTCGATCCTGCCCGCCAACAGCGCCGCCAGCGCCACCGACCCACCCGGCTCGACCACCAGTTTCAGGGTGGAGTAGGCCACCCGCATCGCCTCGGCCACCTGCGCATCGGTGACGGTCACGATGCCTGCCAGCGATCTTTTCAGGATCGGGAAGGTCAGCAACCCCGGCATCGGCGATTCCAACGCGTCGCAGAGTGACCTGGCCGCTGCAGGCGCGCCCGTGCGCTCGCCCGCTTCCAGTGAGAGCCGCGTGTCGTCGAAGCCCGCCGGCTCCACGCCGTGGAGTTCGGTGCTTGGAGAAAGGGCTCTCATCGCCAGACTGACGCCCGCCAGGAGGCCACCACCGCCGACGGGACTCAGCAACAGATCGAGCGACACGCCCCTCGCTTCGGCTTGCTTGGCGATCTCCAGCCCGACCGTGCCCTGGCCGGCGATCACCAACGGGTCGTCGAAGGCCGGAACCACTACCGCGCGCCGAGCCGCCGCCGCTGCCGCCGCTATGGCTTCGCGATCATCGGTGGCGCGATCATAGAACCGAACCTCGGCGCCATAGCCGCGCGTCGCCTCCACCTTCACCGCCGGGGCGTCGCTGGGCATGACGATCAGGGCCGGCATCCCCAGCAGCCGCGCGGCCAGGGCCACGCCCTGGGCGTGATTGCCTGAGGAAAAAGCCACCACCCCGCCGACGCGCTGCTCGGCGGTGAGACGCGCGAGACGATTGTAGGCCCCCCGAAACTTGAACGCGCCGACACGCTGCAGGGTCTCCGGCTTGATCAGCACTCGTCCGCCCAGCCGTTCGTTCAGGGCCGGGCTCTCAAGCAGCGGCGTTTCGACGGCGTGGCCCGACAACAGGGCGGCGGCGGATTGCACGTTCTCGAACGTCACGCTCATTTGGCGACTTGGCATTTGGCGAACACCTGGGCGTCGTCGGCGAAGGCCTTGAATTCGAGGGCATTGCCGGACGGATCGAGGAAGAACATCGTGCTCTGCTCACCCGGATGGCCTTCGAAGCGGGTTTGGGGGGCGATCAGGAATTGTGTTCCCGCCGCCGTCAGCCGGTCGGCCAAGGCGCGCCAGGCGAGCGGCTCCAGGATCACGCCGAAATGGCGCACCGGCACGGCCTCGCCGTCGACCTGGTTGGTGGCCGCGCCGGACCCTTCATCCGAAAGGTGGGCGACGATCTGGTGGCCATGAAAGTCGAAATCCACCCAGTCGTCGGTGGAGCGGCCCTGGGGGCAACCGAGCAGGTCGCCGTAGAAGGCGCGCGCCTCCTGAAGATCGCGGACGGGAAAGGCGAGGTGAAATCTTGGGCGGGTCATGCTCCGTCATAGCCTCGCAGGGGCGGCGGAGAAAAGCGGCCCTGGACTTGAAGCAAGCGACGCGCGCACTCTCATGCTTTCGATACGCGGACCACAGCGAGCGCCCCGATGAACGCCATGACCTTCGATGCCGAAACCTGGACGGCGGCGGGAGAGGCTGGCCTGCCCGCCGCCATCGCCCTTCGCCGGGCGATCCATGCCGAGCCGGAACTGGGGCTGGACCTGCCCAAGACCACCGCCAAGGTGCGCGCCGCCCTGGCCGGCCTGCCGTTGGAAATTCGCGAAGGTCCCTCCACCACTGGCCTGGTGGCCATATTGCGCGGTCCGGCCAACGGGCGGACGGTTCTGCTGCGCGGCGACATGGACGCCCTGCCCCTGACCGAGGACACCGGTCTGGATTTCACGTCGCTGAACCGGGGCGCGATGCACGCCTGCGGCCACGACACCCATGTGGCCATGCTGGCCGGCGCCGCCCGCGCCCTCTGTGAGCGCCGCGACCGGCTGACCGGCACGGTGATGTTCATGTTTCAGCCGGGCGAAGAGGGCTGGCACGGCGCTCGGTTCATGCTCGACGACGGCCTGATCGACCCGCTGCCCGACGCGGCTTTCGCCCTGCATATCTCGCCAAACATGCCCACCGGTGTGTTCGCCGGCCGGGGCGGGACACTGATGGCGGCTTCCGATGTGATCCGCATCAAGGTGACGGGGGCCGGCGGGCACGCCTCGATGCCGCACGACACCCTCGATCCGATCCCGGTGCTGTGCGAGATCGTCACCGCGCTGCAGATGTTCGTCACCCGCCGCGTCTCGGTGTTCGAGCCAGCGGTGATCACCATCGCCCAGATCCAGGCCGGCACCACCAACAACATCATTCCCGAGGATGGCCGCCTGCTGGGCACCCTGCGCACCCTGTCCGAGCGCACTCGCGCCACCGCGCACGAAGGCATCCACCGGGTGGCCGAGGGCATCGCCGCCGCCCATGGGGCGAAGGTCGAGGTCGATATCGATCGGGGTTTTCCGGTCACGGTCAACGACGACCGGGTGACCGATCTGGCCGCCCGCACCGCCCGCGCGCTGTTCGGCGAGACCGCCTGGGTGACCATGTCCCACCCGATGATGGGCGCGGAAGACTTTTCCTACATCCTGCAGAAGGCCCCCGGGGCCATGGTCTTCCTCGGCGCCGCGCCCGAGGGCGGCGACTACCGCACCTGCTGCGCGCTGCATTCCAACCGCATGGTGCTGAACGAGGATGTGATGGCCCGGGGCATCGCCATGCACTGCGCGATGGCCGAGGCGGCGCTGTCGGGAGACCTGGAACTGTAGGAGGAAGAGGCCTCGCTCGATTTAGCCCTGGAGCCGAACCGGCCGCCACGCTAAAGGGCCACGGAAAGGCCGTCCACGCACGTTCGCGTCGCCTTTCCGTGCAACCAGCACCGGGAGGCGAAAGCGACTTGGGTAATGTGACGGTGATCGGCGCCCAGTGGGGCGACGAGGGCAAGGGCCGGGTGATCGACTGGCTGGCCGATCGGGCCGACGTGGTGGTGCGGTTCCAGGGCGGCAACAACGCCGGCCACACCATCGTGGTGGGCAACAGCACTTATAAGTTCGCCCTGCTGCCGTCCGGGGTTGTCCAGGGCAAGCTCAGCGTGATCGGCAACGGAGTCGTCGTCGACCCCTGGTCGCTGCTGGACGAGATCGAGCGGGTTCGCGCCCAGGGCCTGACCATCAATCCCGACATTCTGGTGCTGGCCGACAACGCGGCGCTGGTGCTGCCCCTTCACCGGGACCTTGACGCCGCCCGCGAGGCGCGGGCCGGAGCCGGCAGGATCGGCACCACCGGACGGGGCATCGGGCCGGCCTATGAGGACAAGGTCGGCCGCCGCGCGATCCGCTTCTGCGACCTCTCCGATCCGGCCGCGCTGGAGACCAAGATCGAACGCCTGCTGGCCCACCATCAGCCGCTGCGCGCGGGACTCGAGCTGCCCGAGGTCACCGCCGAGGCGCTGCTGGCCATGCTGCTGGAGGTGGCGCCCAAGGTGACGCCCTACGTCAAACCGGCCTGGCGGGTGCTGGACCAGGCGATGAAGGACGGCCGGCTTATCCTGTTCGAAGGCGCCCAGGCGACCATGCTCGACGTCGATCACGGCACCTATCCGTTCGTCACTTCGTCCAACACCGTCGCCGGTCAGGCCGCCACCGGCTCGGGCGTCGGCCCTTCCGGCGGCGGCTATGTGCTGGGTATCGTCAAGGCCTACACCACCCGGGTGGGCGAGGGGCCGTTCCCCTGCGAGCTGCGTGACGACGTCGGCGAGCGCCTGGGCGTGCGCGGCAATGAGTTCGGCACAAACACCGGCCGTAAGCGCCGCTGCGGCTGGTTCGACGCGGTTTTGGTGCGCCAGTCGGTGGCGATCAGCGGCATCCAGGGCGTGGTGCTGACCAAGCTCGACGTGCTGGATGGGTTCGACACCCTTAAGATCTGCGTCGGCTATCGGATTGGCGACCGGGTGATCGACTATCTGCCCGCGGGCCTGAGCGAGCAGGCGGCCGTCACTCCGATCTATGAAGAGATCGAGGGCTGGCAAGGCGCCACGCGTGGGGCGAGATCCTGGAAGGATCTGCCGGCCGCCGCCGTGAAATATGTCCGGCGCATAGAGGAACTGATCGGCGCCCAGGTAGCGGCCGTCACCACCAGCCCGGAGCGCGAAGACATCATCATCATGCGCGACCCATTCAGGGGGTAGCGGTCGCCCTCAGGCGTTGACGAGGTTCTGTTCGACGGCCGCGGCGCGCATGGCGCGTTGTAGTTTCTCGAACGCCCGGACTTCGATCTGACGCACGCGCTCGCGGCTGACGCCATATTCGGCCGCCAGGGTTTCCAAGGTCATCGGATCGTCCCTCAGACGGCGTTCGGTCAGGATATGCCGCTCGCGGTCGGTAAGCTCGGTCATCGCCACCTCCAACAGGCCCATGCGCAGCGACTTTTCCTCGTTCTCGGCCAGCCGCGTCTCCTGGCTGACCTGCTCCTTGTCTTCGAGCCAGTCCTGCCATTCGTTGTCCGAATCGGCGCGCAACGGGGCGTTCAGCGAGGCGTCGGGTCCCGACAGGCGCCGGTTCATCGAGATCACTTCGCTGTCCAAGACGCCAAGCTTGGTGGCGATGGCGCTGACGTGTTCAGGATGCAGGTCGCCCTCTTCCAGGGCGCTGATCTCGCTCTTGGCCTTGCGCAGGTTGAAGAACAGCTTTTTCTGAGCGGCGGTGGTGCCCATCTTCACCAGGCTCCAGGAACGCAGGATGTATTCCTGGATCGAGGCGCGGATCCACCACATCGCGTAGGTGGCCAGGCGGAAGCCCTTATCCGGCTCGAACTTCTTCACCGCCTGCATGAGGCCGACGTTGCCCTCGGAGATCACCTCGCCGATCGGCAGGCCATAGCCGCGGTAGCCCATGGCGATCTTGGCCACCAGGCGCAGGTGCGACGTCACCAGCCGATGGGCGGCGGCGGGGTCTTCATGCTCGCGCCAGCGCTTGGCCAGCATGAATTCCTCATCCTTGGCCAGCATGGGGAATTTGCGAATTTCGGTCAGGTAGCGGGATAGACCGCCGTCAGGCGACATCACCGACAGAGCGTTTGCGGCGGCCATATACAACTTTCCCCTTTACGGTTGGTTTTCACCGCATTCGCGGATCACCCGTCTTCAGAACGTCAAAGATAGGCGTTCGTTGCGCCGGGTTTAAGGCCTGCTCGCCTTAAGCTTTCTTAACCCGCGCGCAGCCTTTCTTATAGCCGGCCTCAAAGGCCGCCGAGCGCGGTTTCCAGGCACGCCATGTCGGGCGGTGGCGCGGTCTCGAATCGCAACGCCTCTCCGGTGATGGGATGACGAAATCCCAGCACCGCGGCGTGCAGCGCCTGACGGGTGAGACCGGCGTCGGCGATGGCGGCGCGCACCGCCGGGGCCGGCGGACCGGAGCCATAGGCTGGGTCGCCCAGACAGGGCGCGCCCTTGTGGGCCAGATGCACCCGGATCTGGTGCGTCCGCCCGGTTTCCAGCCGGCAGGCGACCCGCGCGGCCAGCGGCTTTTCGGCTGGGCCGAATATCGCCTGGGTTTCATAGTGGGTGATGGCTTCGCGTCCGCCGCCGCGCAGCACGGCCATCTTCTTGCGGTCGCCGGTGGACCGGCCGATTTGCGTGGTGATGGTCCCCCGGGCGGGGGATGGGGCGCCGCGTGTCAGCGCGATATAGAGCCGGTCGATGTCGTGGGCCGCGAACAGCGCCGAAAGACCGCGATGGGCCAGATCGGTCTTGGCCGCCACCATCACGCCCGAGGTGTTCTTATCCAGCCGGTGGACAATCCCCGGCCGCGCCACGCCGCCGATGCCCGACAGGCTCGCCCCGCAATGGTGGATCAGGGCGTTGACCAGGGTGCCCGACAGGCTGCCCGGCGCCGGATGGGCCGACATGCCGGCCGGCTTGTCGATGACGATCAGATGGGCGTCCTCGAACAGCACCGTTAGCCCCATGTCCTCGCCCTGGGGATCGGGCGGCAGGGCGGCCGGCACGATCAGCCGATAGAGGCCCGGCGCCGCCTTGGCCGAAGCGTCGGTCACCGCCGCCCCGTCCCGCGTGATCGCTCCCTCGCCCATCAGGGCCTGGACCCGGGCGCGGGACAGGTCGGGCAGAGCGTCCGCCAGGGCGCGATCGAGCCGCCCGGTCGGTTCGATCAATTCGATCTCGATCGCCGTCCCGAGCGCCGTTGGGTCGGTCAAGGCCGCTCGACCAGGGCGCCATCCTCGATCACCCGGTAGAAACACGAGCGGAAACCGACATGGCACGCGCCGCCATCACCGCCGACGGTCACCTTCAGCCAGACCGCGTCCTGGTCGCAGTCGATGCGGATTTCCCGCACCGCCTGCACCTGGCCGCTGGTCTCGCCCTTCTTCCACAACGATTGGCGGGAACGGCTGAAATAGTGCGCTTCGCCGGTGTCCAGGGTGCGCCGCAAGGCCTCGGCGTTCATCCACGCCAGCATCAGCACCTCGCCGCTGGCCGCGTCGGTCGCCACCGCCGCGATCAGACCGTCGGAATTGAAGCGCGGCGCCAGCACGGCGCCGCGTTCGAGGGCACGGGTATCGGGAGCGGTCGGTGAAGTCGGATTTGTCACGGGACCAGGATATGGCGCGATTTGCGAACGGCGCTATACTAAACCGCGAATGAGGAGCCGATGAGCACTTCCTACGAAGCCGACGTCGTAGCCTGGGCGAACGAACAGGCCGCCTTGCTCCGCGCGGGCAAGTTTTCCCAGCTCGACATCGAGCACATCGCCGACGAGGTGGAAGACGTGGGCAAAAGCGAAAAGCGCGAGCTCAAGAGTCATATGGCGAACCTCCTCGCCCATCTCCTGAAGTGGCAATTTCAACAAGAACGCCGCGGGGCGAGCTGGCAGGTTTCGATCAGGTCGCGCCGCAAGGAAGTTCTGCAAGCGCTGGATGAAACACCAAGCCTCAGACCCAGTCTCGCCGATCCCGACTGGCTGGAAATTGTCTGGGGAAAAGCCGTCGACCAGGCCAACATCGAGACGGGCATCAAGGATTTGCCCGCCACATGTCCCTGGTCCATCGATCAGGTCCTGGGACCTGATTTTTTCCCCGATTGAGGGAAGTGGACGGAGTGGGCGACGCTGGAGGGAGTGAGTCCCAACCGGGCGGCGATCTGGCCGGCCGACCTACCCCCGGACCTCCATGTCCGTGAGGAGGGTGTGCTGTTCAGGCGTCAAATGCGTTGAACTCATCCAGGTGTGCCCGACTTCTCTTCCCCTTTTGGGGGAAGTCCCCCGAAGAGGGGGGATGGGGGCTCCAGCCTGGCGACCCGACTCAACCGCCAATTGCTCTAGAGCAGGGCGCCACGCTGCGTTAACGGCCCGCTGAGGACCTGGAGGCAGACGTGGTCGGCGCCCGCGTCCAGATGGGCCTGGATCCGCGCCGCGATCTGGTCGGTCCCACCCCGGGCGAACAGGGTGTCCAGCAACAGGTCCCTTTTCGGCGCCTCGGCGATGGGGATAGATGTTCGCATGACCAGACACCTTAAGATCGACTTCGTCTCCGACGTCTCCTGCCCCTGGTGCGTCATCGGCCTTGGTGGACTCGACGAAGCGCTGCGGCGCGTGGGCGGGCTTGTCGAAGCTGACATCCGCTTCCGCCCCTTCGAGCTCAACCCCGACATGCCGCCGGAGGGCCAGGACATTGGCCAGCACGTCGCCATGAAATATGGCGCCACGCCGGAGCAGTCGGCCGCCAGCCGCGAGGCGATCAGGGCCCGCGCCGCCGAGGTGGGCTTCGTCATCGCTTCGCGGCCGGATGGCCGAATCTACAACACCTTCGACGCCCATCGCCTGCTGCATTGGGCCGAGATCGAGGGGCGCCAGTACGCGCTCAAGCGCGTCCTGTTCGAGGCCTATTTCACACATGGTCGGAATCCCGGCGATCATGACGTCCTGGCGGACGCCGCCGGGCAGGCGGGGCTCGATGTCGACGCGGCCCGCGAGGTCCTGGCCTCCGGACGCTACGCCGAGGAGGTCCGCGCGGACGAGCGCCACTGGAGGGAACAGGACATCCACGCCGTGCCGACCGTGATCATCGACGACCGCTATATGATTTCCGGCGGCCAGCCAGCCGCCGCGTTCGAGCGAGCCCTCCGGAAGATCGCGGCCATGGCGGCCTGATCACTGCCGGCCGGCAGGTGGGCCAACCGTCCGGTCCAGGCGGGCCAGCCGTCCATGATCCACCGGCGCATCCAGCCGCGCGGCGATGCAGACGGCGCGCACGACCTGCAGGCCGACCGCCATCCGGGTCTCGAAATGATTGGAGAGCTCCGCCGAGAAGACGATCTCGTCCGGCGACGGCAGGCTGAACGCGCCGGCGGCCTCGCCGTCTTCCAACAGCCTGGCCACGTGCATGCGCGAGACCAGCATGTCCCGCGCCAGGCGCCGGCGGGACAAGGCCACCCGTTCCAGCAGCTGCGTGCGGTCCGGCTCGGGCGTCTGGTGTTCCAGGAAATAGAGCAGGAAACCCAGGCCCCGGTCACGGCGTATGAACAGGTCGATCGGGCTGTCGCCCACGCTCACCAGGTCCGGACGGAAGCTCGAGATCATGCCGAAGGTCAGCAGGAAGCCGCGCAGTGTCGCGGGATCCTCCAGGGCCTCGGCCACGTCGGCGAATTCCGGGACCAGATCGCCCATGTCGCCCAGCATGCCGCCCAGGCCGTCGCGCAGGCGTTGGTGGAATTGCGGCCGGACGCCCAGTTTGCGATAGCCCCATGCGACGCCCGCGGACTCGACCGTCGGGTCGCCGCTGGCAACGGCCCGGTCCAGGAAGTCGGTCACCACGCCGCGATTGAGGCCCTGCATTTGCTGGCAGGTCCGCAGCAGCTCGCCGGTCGTTGTCCCCATGTCCCGCGCGTCGAGCACCGCCAGCGTGAAGGCGATGCGAAATCGGCGATCGTGCTGGGTGACCCAGAGGCCGAAATCGTCCTGGCTCGTGACGACGGCCCAGGCGCCCACCGCCATGCGCCTGATGGCGGGTCGCAGGTTCGGATGACACCGGAATTCCTTCACGGCGTCGGGCGTCAGCAGCGCGAGCCCAAGGGTCGTCGGTTTCCAAGCCTGACTCCGGGCTATGCGCGTCGTAGGACAAGCTCGGCGCGGCCGGCCGGAGAGGCCGTTGCGCGCCGGAATAGAGCCCGTGAACAGTGGTCCGCAAAAGCGCGATTCGGTGTCGGCAAGTCAAGCCGAGACACCCGAATCCGGACCGTCAAGGGGCACAATTTCGCAATATCCCGGGCAATCTGTGCAGATTGTCAGCCTTGGCCGCCCTGTGGGATTGAACCCCCGCCAGATGTTCTGGGGGTTCAAGCCATGCCTCGGCCCATCCCGCGCGCCACCGGCTCCCCGTGCGTCACGATCGATCGCGTCTGAGTGATTTGCAGTAAAAATCCCGAACAATGAGGAAAAAACATGAACATTAAAACACGGTTCGGCTTGACGTTGCTTTCATTGATCACGGCGCCTTTGCTCACTCTCCCGTTGACATCCAGCGCGGCAACATCCGACTTGGCGACCGTCCCAAAGGTCAGCTACTCAAATCTCGGTGCGGGCGGCGCTTTTGGAACTGGAATTTACTTCGTGTCAGGACCGGTAAACCATGCGTTTACATATGCCGCGCCGGTCGTCGCCGGAGTATCGGGCTGTCTTAGTTATATGGATTTACCCTTGCAACCTATGTCAAGCAACGCGGGGGTCGTCGTCTCGATTTTTCCTGACAACGCCGGCGTACCGGGAACCTATGACGATGGACCCGCGCTGGAGGAATGGCTCGCCACAAAGCTGCCAAGTCCGGTGGTCGCGATAAAATTCAACTCCAGCCACAAGCCGTTGTTGATTGCGGGACACAAATATTGGATCGTCGTCGCTCCCTTGTTCTACGACAGCGTTGTGGGTTGGCAATTTAACACTTCGGGCCAGACCGGGGTCGACTCCGCCACCGGCGCCCCGGGCAATAGCTGGTCTGACTACACCGCCAACGCCGGCGTGATGCCGGCCCTGGACGTCTGGGTGAAATAGCCTCACGGCGAGGCGCGTTTCCCGATCCGATAGATCTCGTCGGATCGGGACGAACCGGGCGGGAGTTAGCGGCGCCCATCCGCAACATTGATCGCCGCCGCAGCGGGTTCTAGAGAAAAATGGCCTATCATCGGGATTTGCCATCGCCGCTGGCAGAGGGGGCGCAGGCGGAAAGAAGCCATGACGGACGAATCCGAACCGCGCGCCGAACTCGTCAGCCAGTATCGCCGCGTGAGCGCCTTGAGGCTGAACGAACTCGCTTCGGGTAACGTCAGCTGCCGCTTCGGGGAGGGAATGCTGATCTCGCCCGCGGGCGCTTCCGCGGAATCCATCACGGAGCAGACCGTGGTCTATGTCGGACCCGACGGCGCCTGGACCGGCGGGAATGCGCCGTCTTCCGAGTGGCGGATGCACTGGACCATCTATCGCGACCACGCGGACGCCGGCGCGGTGGTGCACACCCATTCGGACTACTGCGTCGCCGTGTCATGCCAGAATGCGCCGCTGCCGGGATTTCACTACTTGGTCGGGCTGTTTGGCGGCGTCGACGTGCCGTGCGTGCCCTATTCCACCTTCGGCGGCGAGCAACTGGCGGATGACGCCGCGGCGGCCTTGCGGCAGAGGACGGCGTGCCTGTTGGCCAACCATGGCATGATCTGCCGAGCCCGGACCCTGAACCTCGCGGTCAACGCCGCCCATCGGCTGGAGATCATGTGCCGCCAATACGTTTTGGCCCGGCAATTGGGTGAGCCGACGCGCCTTACGGACGATCAGTGGCAGGCGTTCTTCGCCAAGGTAAAGGGTGTCGGCTACGGCCCCAAGGGCTAGGCCGGTCCCTTCGAAATTTTCGATTCCTTTTTCGACTATTATCGCATCTGACTGCCTTCGGAGGTTCCGTTCATGAATTCCGGCCTCGTGGCCATCGGCCTGACCACCCTCGACATCGTTGCTCGGCCGGTGCGGTCGAGCGTGACGATCCCCGCCGCCATCGGGCCTGACTGGAACCAGAACGAGCCCGTGGCGCGCACCTTCGCGGCCGCGGCGCGCGCCTTGTCCGAGCCCAGCAGGGCAAAGATCGGATGGCCGTTGGCGACGCACTTGCCCCAGGCCGACAGGTCCGGCTCGACGCCGCCGACCGCCCAGCCGCGGTCGCACGCGACGAGCGGGGTGAGACTGTGGTCACCGTGCGCCACCTGCTTTGCTTTCCGAAGACGACCTCGCTGCCCTACGTCGCCTAAGGTCCCCCTAGCAAAAACCCGACGCTTGAGTCCCGAAGGGCGCCATCGGGCCCGTCTAGCGGCTCGATGCGACCCGCAGGCCGGCGAGGAACAGCAGCCCCGCGACCGGCGCCCAGATCATCCGCTCGACCGGACTGGGCGTGATCAGGTTCAGGACCAGGCCCAAACCCAGCAGGCCGACGACAACCCAGCTCAGCGAGCGGGATGTCTTCGCCCACCTGGGCAGCACCACTCCGGCCCGGCTCAGCACGACCAGGCCCGCCAGGACCAGAACCCCGATCTGAACCAGGGCGGCGATGCGCATCGCCGCCGGGAACACGCCCGGGAAGGCTCCACCCATGGCGTAGGCGCCCCAGGGCGCGCCCAGAGCCAGCGATAGCTGGAACAGGCAGACGACGAACAGGAGCGCGCCAAAGACCTGGGCCGCCAGACGAGGACTCGGCATAGTTCAATCTCCTACGGTGCACAATCTGAAGCGCCGCGGCCCATGTCTCCCCGGATACAATTCAGACGCCTGATAAACAAATACGGACGCCGGCTCATATATCACCCGGTTCCCGGCCGGTAAGAATGCGGGACACAACCCTTGTAAAGGATCTTGTTATGCGTGTTTTTGTTACCGGAGCCACCGGCTATGTCGGAACGGCCGTGATCGACGAGCTGGTCGGAGCAGGCCACACGGTGCTGGGCGCCGCACGATCCGATGACGGCGCGCAGGCCCTGGCGGCGCGAGGGATCGAAGTCCATCGCGGCGATCTGACCGAGCCAGAGACGCTGGCGGACGCCGCGCGATCCTGCGACGGGGTCGTTCACACGGCCTTTATTCACGATTTCTCGCGCTTTGTTGAAAGCGCCGAGATCGAGCGCGTCGCGGTGAAAGCGATGCTTGACGCCCTGGAGGGGTCGGACAAGCCTTTCGTGATCAGCTCCGGGCTGTTGATGACGCGTCCGGGCGCGGTGTTGGTCGAGACCGACGTCGGCGCGGATTTCGGGCGCGGCGGCACCGAGAACATGGTGGTGGCGGCCGCCCAGCGCGGGGTGCGCACCGCCGTCATCCGCCTGGCGCCCACGGTGCACGGCAAGGACGATCGCGGCTTCACCCCGCGTCTGATCGACACCGCGCGCCAGAGCGGCGTGGCGGCCTACATCGGTGACGGCGCCAATCGCTGGCCGGCCGTGCACCGGTTGGATGCCGCGCGCCTCTATCGCCTGGCATTGGAGAAGGGCTCCCCCGGGGCCCGCTACCACGCCGCCGGCGACGAGGGCGTGCCGACACGCGAGATCGCCGAGGCCATTGGCCGCCACCTGAACCTGCCGGTCGAAAGTATCGCCGCCGAAAAGGCCGTGGAGCACTTCGGCTTTCTGGGCATGTTCTTCGGCGTCGACGCGCCAGCCAGTGCTCAAGCCACGCGCGCCGAGCTGGGCTGGGCGCCGCGCGAGCCGGGCCTGCTCGCGGGCCTGGGGACCGACGCCTACTACGGTAGCGGCAGTAAGTACTGAGGGAGCGGCTTGGCTACAGCGCGGGCTTTGAGAATCCCCGTCTTGCGGCGATGATGGCGACGCCATGCACGCCCTGATCGAACAGCACCGCGAGGATATCGCCCAGCTGTGCCGCCGCTTTGGCGTGCGGCGTCTGGAGGTGTTCGGCTCGGCGGCGCGGGGCACGGACTTCGACCCCCCCACAAGCGATGCGGATTTTCTGGTGTCGTTCCAGAACGATTCCACCCGCGCCGGCTTCTCGCGATTTTTCGACCTCACCGAAGCTTTGCAAGGCCTGCTCGGACGCCCGGTCGATCTGGTAGGCCCCGATGCGTTGACCAATCCTTACGTCGTGGCGAGCGTGAACCGCGCCCGCGAGTTGGTTTATGGAGCGTGATCCCAGGGCCTATCTCTGGGATATTCAGCAAGCGGCTGATCCATCACTATTCCCGGACTGACCATTCCGAGGTCTAGGCGATCACCAAAGCTTCGCTGCCTTGACTCCCGGCGGTTGTGACAGCGCTTCTGGATGAATTGGGGACGGACGACTCTGTTCACGAGCAATGCGGATCAATTGGCCGCGTTGTAATCGGGCGGTGCGTGGTAGCCTTGAGTCTGAGGAGGGTGGGATGCACAGAGCCAATTGGGGCGCCCGGCCGGAATCTTCTGGTGTTGACTCTTAGGCGAAGTTGAAAAGGTCCGCTTTCAGTTCGTGTGACTTGAGCTACGCCTATCTCAAGCGATTCATTCAATCGGCCGGCAAGGGAGGCAAGCCAAGGAGTTTCAGAAACTCGTTGTGCCTAATCGTGGCTGCAGAGATACGTTTTTCGATGGAAACCAATTCCTCGTGGGTTTCCTCCAAGTCGACCTCTTCCTCGCCCACCGCTGTGCTGATGTAGCGAGAGATGTTCAAGTTGTAGCCTTCGTCGGCGATGCGCTCCATGCTCACACGCTTGGAGTAGCGATCCTCCTCCGTGCGGAATTGGTAGGTCGAAACGATCTTGCCGATATGATCAGGCGTCCCATTTTTTCCATCTCCCAGCTTGTTCTGGCGCTTGTCCTTCAAGAAGTGCTCGGCAGCGTTGATGAAGAGTACGTCATCAGGCCTTTTGCATTTCTTCAGCACAAGAATACAGACTGGGATGCCGGTCGAGTAGAACAGGTTCGCAGGCAGGCCGATCACCGTGTCGATGTGGCCGTCCTTCAGCAGCTTGGTTCGGATGCGCTCTTCCGCCCCTCCTCGGAACAACACCCCATGCGGCAGGATGATGGCCATCACACCCTCATCCTTCAGGTAGTGGAATCCGTGCAGGAGGAACGCGAAGTCGGCGGCAGACTTGGGCGCCAGCCCGTAGTTCTTGAATCGCACATCGTCGCCCATCGCCTCAGTCGGCTCCCAGCGGAGGCTGAAGGGCGGGTTGGCCACGATCGCGTCGAAGGAGGGCTTCTTGGCGGGATTCAACTCCCGCAGGATGTCCCAGTCATTGGTTAGTGTGTCGCCATGGTAGATTTCGAATTCAGTGTCTTTCACGCCGCGCAGCAGCATATTCATGCGGGCGAGGTTGTAGGTGGTGATATTCTTTTCCTGCCCGCAAATCTTGCCGATGCCATGCTGCCCCATGCGCTTGCGCACGTTGAGCAATAGCGAGCCGGAGCCGCAGGCAAAGTCGAGAACGCTGGTCAGCCGATCCTTCTTGCCGGTGGCCGGTTCCTGGCTGTCGAGCGTTACGATCCCGGAGAGAATGTCAGACACCTGCTGAGGCGTATAAAATTCGCCCGCCTTCTTGCCGGAGCCGGCGGCGAATTGGCCGATCAGATATTCATAAGCGTCGCCCAGCGCATCGACATGGGAGGAGAAGTCCGCGAGCCCTTTGGCGATCTCCGCGATGATGCCACACAGCTTGGCATTGCGGTCCGCGTAGGTCCGTCCAAGTTTATCCGAGCCGAGGTTGATCTCGGAGAAAAGGCCATTGAAGGTGCTCTGGAAGGACTCGTTCTCGATATATTTGAAGCCCGCCTGCAGGGCGTTGAGCAGTTCGTCGTTCTGGGTGCGCGCCATATAGGCGATGCTGGTCCAGAGGTGCTCGGGCTTGATTACGTAGTGCGCCTTGAGGCGCATCTGCTTTTCAAAAGCCGCAACATCGTCGGGGTTCTGCGCGTACCACACAGATAGAGGCGAGCGCCCGCCATTTCCGATGGCGTTGGGATCTGGGTAGTCGCGCCCGAGCTCCTTCTTAGCGGCCATCTCGTAGTTGTCCGAGAGGTAGCGCAAGAACAGAAAAGACAGCATGTAATCGCGGAAGTCGTCGGCATTCATCGCGCCGCGCAGCTGGTCGGCGATGTTCCAGAGCGTCTTGCCCAGCTGCTTTTGAGTTTGGTCGTTCATTGTGCTGGTGCTTCCTGGGGCGCGGGCGCCAATGCTTTGGGCTGGGCGGGAGCAATTTCTGGTAGGGCGAACTCAAACTGCTTGATGAATTCGCCTAGGACGCGGCGGAACAACGCCTTGTTGTCCTCGCCCATTTCAGTGGGCTCATGGATGGCATAGGCCCCGTGGCTCAGCAGATTGAGAGCCCGGTTGAACAGTGCCTGATCTTCCTCGTTGTCGAGCGCCTTGAGGCAGAAGGATATGCTCGGGTGCCCGAAGAAAGAGGCCGTCTTCTCCATGACGCTGCGCAAGGCGTTGAAGTGGAAGGTGTAGAGCTTCCCCTTGTCGGGATCGGCGGCACGTTGCAGCTCGGCTAAAATGGCGACGTGATGGAAGAAGGGTGTATCCTTGCTCGCCTGAAGCGTGTAGGCGCCGTCGCCGTTTGGGCGGTGGAGGAAATAGCGCTTGTGGGTAATCTTCGGTTCGCCCTCGGTCCGCCTGCCCATCTCGTTGCACATAACGTTAAAGAACAGCGCGTGGTGCGAAGAGAAGATCACCTTGATCGGGGCGGGCGCTCCGGTCCCGTCTTTCCGCGTGGCCGCCCGGCGGAGAAGCTTGGCCAGGTCGCAGGCCACGGAAATCGCGTTGTTGTCATCGAGCGACGAGATCGGGTCGTCGACATAGAGGTACTTCTTCCCCTGATAGGACTGATGCCCATCCAGCATACGTTCGCAGATGGCCATGAAGATGCACCAAATGAAGATGTTCTGTTCGCCCCGAGAAACCTTGATGTTGGACTGATCGCCCTTTCGGAAGCTCACAAAATCGGGCTTGGAGATGGTCTCGTTGCCCTGCTGAACATCTTTATAGGTGAAGTCGAATTCGAAGTCGGCGTATCGGGAGAGGTAGAGATCAATCGTCTCTTCCAGCGCGAGTTCCGTCATCGCGTTGAAGAAGGATGATTTTTCGTTCAGTTGAAGGCGGCGCACGCTGTCGCCGTCAAGGTCGTTTTCCCAGACGAACAGGTCCTCAGTAAAGGCGTTGAAATAAAGCGTATCGGGCGTACCGGTCGGGTTCTTCTTGTTCTTGCGCTTGCCCGCGTCCTTGAACTCCATCGACAGGCGAGTCTTTCCCGTGCGGTTATAGGCATAGAGCAACACAAGGTCGGTGTCGCTCAGATCGTCCCGCAGCCGTGTCACCAGCTTGCTCAGGCCTTGATAGGTACGGACCCCGTTCATGCATCAGTCTCCCCGACTTGGGGGAAAAGTTGCTGCATCAGCCCCTTCTTGTGGGACTTGAGCGTGTTAAGCGTTCGGGTCTCGGCGGCGATGATGTCGTCGAGGGAGGTGAGGCAGTCGGCGATGCGTTGTTGTTCGGGCTCCTTGGGGAGCGGAATAGGAATGCTATCGAGCTTTTCTTTGTTCAGTTTAGGCTGGGTCATTCCTGTGACAAAATTATCGAGTTTGATCGAGTTTAGATAGATTTCGACAAATTTTTGCGTGAACCCATGCTTAAATCGTAAGACATGCGCATGGTTGTTTACCCACGCTTTTCCGGAGATAGAAAAAGCAATTGGGTAGGTTCGGGCGAGCAGGTTTGCTCCGTCCTCCGAGACGCAGAGCAGGTCTTCGTCGAAAAGGAATCCCTCAACATAGTCGACAATTCCAGAGGCCCCATAGTACGGCACTTTGCCTGCGACACGGGCACCTGAAGTTATCGGAACACGCTTGTTATCGAGATTCTCCGCGGCTTTCCCGAGAGGTTTCACTCCCCACTCCTCCGCCCCCTTAAAGTCGGGGAAGCGGAGGCGGGGTTGGGTTTCGCCGTCTTGTGGGAATAGCTGATGCATCAGGCCCTTCTTGTGGGCCCGCAGCGCCTCCACCTTCTGCCCCTGCGCGGTCATCAGCGCGTCCACCGAGGCTAGACAGTCGGCTATCTTTCGTTGTTCTTTGAGCGAGTTTGATCCGGCTGGGACCGGCACTGGCAAGGCCAAGAGATCGCTGTCGTTGATGCTTAAAGAGCCGTGGGCGCGGGCACCAACCTCAATGAATTTGCGCAGCCACCTACCGTGCAAGTTGCCTAGAAACAGATAGTTGAGGTATTGGGGTGATGGCGATGCGCCCTTGATACGGAAACAAGTGAAGATGCTGTTCGGCACTGCGGCAAGCTCGTCACCCGTGTAGAGGGCAATAAAACCTTCTGGATATTCCTTTGTAGCACTCTTGTTGTAGGCGAAGTCGTATTTCTTGAGCAGAAGGTAACTCTTGTAAGAGTCACCGGCAATTACGCGTCCGAATTTCTCTATCTGGCTCACTAAGCCGACGCCTGATGTTATGCTCAGCGGTACGCAAGTGTTATCCCGTGCCTTCTCGGTATTGATCTTCGCCACAGAGGCCAGAGTCACGGTTGTCCACGGGCCATCACCTTGAAACTCGAGAAAGCGCCGTTCGGGCACCAACGCGGGATCACCGTTTTTCGTCGAGGCTGAGGATTTCACCTTACTGCTCATAAGCGCTCAGGCCCGAAATCTCGCGACCGCCGGCCCGTTTGAGGAGCAGCGGCACGAGGTCGGCCATTAGGTCCAGTTCCTTCACGCGCCGCGCCTTCCAGTTCAGGCCAAGGGGTTCCATCAGGTCGGTCAGCGCCTCGCCGTCAAAGATCATGCGTTGCTGGATGGTGTCGACAAAGCCTTGCAGCGCCTCAGTGGCCAGCCCGTGCTTGCCCGCGATGCCCGCCAGTTCCGCAGCGTACTTTTCCGCCTTGAAGCGGCTGTAGCCATCGCGGATGGTCTTTTCGCTGAGGCCTTCACCCGCCTTCAGGGTGGCGATATAGGCGGCGATATCGTCACGCTCATTGATGAACTTCGCGTCGGACTGGATGAGGCCGATCAGCTCCTCGCGGCTCATCCTCTGCTTGCCGGGGGTTGCCTCTGAATAGCGGGCGATGAGGCCCATGATGTAGTCGTAGTCGATGACAGCCGAAGCGAAGAGGACGAACTCGAAATCCAACTGATCGACATCTTGCGAAGGCTTGTCCGCCCCCTTGCCCTGCTGAGCCCGAAGGCGCTGCGCGGTTTCCAGATAGGCGCCACGAAAACCCAGAAGGTTGTCGCGCGGCAGGATCTGTTCGATGGTCGTGGCGTTCTCGGGCGTCAGGTCGGTGTACTGGTCAAGCTGGGTCTTTAGCCGCTGGACCTCTCTGAAGTGCTCGATGAAGGCCGCGCGGGCCGCATCGCCCTTGAGGCTGGGCACCGCATCCGGGGCGCAGGCGAGCCCCTGTGATTTCATGAAGGTGTCGAGCTTCTGGACGGCAGTTTCCAGTTTCTGGATGACCACGGGGGCCTTGTCGACCAGCCAGATTTCACGGGCCTTCTCGGCGGCTGCCTCGCCCGAGAAGAGGGCGATTGCGGCATCGACGGCCGCCTGCTGCTGCCGGAAATCAAGGATGTTGCCGTAGGGTTTGGTGGCGTTCAGCACGCGGTTGGTGCGCGAGAAGGCCTGGATCAGGCCGTGATGCTTCAGGTTTTTGTCGACGTAAAGAGTGTTCAGGAACTTGGAATCGAAGCCCGTCAAGAGCATGTCCACGACAATGGTGATGTCGATCTTGTGGCGCGACACAGTGGGATAGGCTTTCCGCAGGTCAGATTCGGGCCACTGCTGGTCTTTGATGCGCTTCTGAACGTCCTGATAATAAAGATCGAACTCGCCGATCTTGTGGTTTGTGCCGTAGTCGGCGTTGTAATCCGCGAGGATGGTCTTCAAGGCTTCCTTCTTTTTCTCCGGCTCAACCGCGTTGTTTTCCTTCTCCGTCGGCAGGTCTTCCTGAATCTGCTTCACGTCAGGATCGCCCTCGGCAGGCGGGGAGAAAACGCAGGCGATGTTCAGCGGCGGGAAGCTGGGATCGGCAGCCTGCTTCTCGGCCTGCATGGTCTTGAACAGCGCGTGATACTCGATGGCGTCATTGATTGACGAGGTGGCGAGCAAGGCATTGAACCGGCGCTGACCCGTGGCCTGGTCATGCTTGGACAGGATCGCCTCGATGACCGCCCGCTTAGCCAGCGGCTCGCCCGGCTTGGGTAGGGTTTTGCCCGGAGGTTTGAAGTAATCGACATGGAACCGAAGGACGTTTCCGTCTTCGATAGCGTGAGTGATCGTGTAGGTGTGAAGTCGCTTCTGGAAGAGGTCTTCTGTTGTCTTCATGCTGGCCTGGGTGTCTTCAATTTTTTGCTGGGCGGCGTTTTGATCGAAGATGGGCGTTCCGGTGAAGCCGAAGAGCTGAGCGCGCGGGAAGAACTCCTTAATCGCCTTGTGATTCTCGCCGAACTGCGACCGGTGGCATTCGTCGAAGATAAAGGCGATGCGCTTGTCGCGCAGGGGCTCCAGCTGTTCCTTGAAGCTTTTCTTGCCGTCTTTCTTCTGTTGTTTGTTACGCTTGCTGTTTTCATCAAGCGCGAGGCCCAGCTTTTGGATCGTGCAGACGATAACCTTGTCGGCGTAGTCGTCCGAGAGAAGACGGCGAACGAGGGAGGCAGTGTTGGTGTTTTCCTCGACGCAGCCTTCCTGGAACTTGTTGAACTCCTCGCGCGTCTGTCTATCAAGGTCCTTTCTGTCCACGACGAACAGGCATTTCTCGATGTCAGGATTATCCTTCAGCAGGGTTGATGCCTTGAAGGAAGTCAGCGTCTTGCCGCTGCCCGTTGTGTGCCAGATGTAGCCATTGCCGCAGTCCTGGGCGATGGAATCGACAATCGCCTTCACCGCGTACACCTGATACGGCCGCATCACTAGGAGCTTCTGCTCGCTGGCGACCAAAACCATGTAGCGGCTGATGGTTTGGCCGAGTGTGCATTTGACGAGGAAGGTTTCGGCAAAGCTGTCGAGGTGGACAATCTTCTGGTTCTCGACATCGGCAAATTCGTAGACGGGA
>JBBRPO010000014.1:0-110041 GCA_038227865.1 Caulobacterales bacterium | reverse complement strand
CCCAGTAAATCCTCAAATCGCATCCGTCGTACGCCCTCGTTGATCCGTGCCCGGTCCATCCGCCTCTCCTGTTCCCAGGCGACATAGGACCGGTCACTTCACGAGCTACGAACTCCGGACACATCACGAGCTAACCACACTGTTCCCAGGCGACATAGGACCGGTCACTTCACGAGCTACGAACTCCGGACACATCACGAGCTAACCACAATTGACGATCAAGGGGTTTGCGTGATCGCGTGGTGATGACACCCTATGATCACCAGCAACGAACGGAAGGTCTTCGCCATGAGCGACGGTTCGATCGATCTGAAGGCGGAGGCTCGCGCGGCCGTCTGGGCCATGCCGCTAGCGGACCTCAATCCCGCTCAGCCGGCGCTGTTCCAGGCCAACGCCTTCTGGCCCTATTTCGAGCGGTTGCGGGCGGAAGACCCGGTGCACTTCACGGCCGACAGCGCCTACGGCCCCTATTGGTCGATCACCAGATACAACGACATCATGGCCATCGACACCAACCACCAGGTGTTCAGCTCCGACAGCCTGCACGGCGGCATCAGCATCGCCGGCGAGCCCAACCCCGATGGCGGCACGATGTTCATCGCCATGGATCCGCCCAAGCACGATATCCAGCGCAAGACCGTCAATCCGGTGGTGTCGCCGGCCAATCTGCAAGTGCTGGCCCCGATCATCCGCGAGCGGGCCGGCAAGATCCTGGATTCCCTGCCGATCGGCGAGGAATTCGACTGGGTGGACAAGGTCTCGATCGAACTGACCACCATGACCCTGGCGACCTTGTTCGATTTCCCGTTCGAGGAGCGCCGCAAGCTGACCCGCTGGTCCGACGTGGTCACCGCCGTTCCCGGCCACGGCGTGGTCGACAGCTGGGACCAGAAGATGCGCGAGATCGAGGAGTGTTTCGCCTATTTCACCCGGCTGTGGAACCAGCGGGTCAACGCCCCGCCGGCCGGCGACCTGATCTCGATGCTGGCCCATGGCGAGGCGACGCGGAACATGCCGGCGCGGGAATATCGCGGCAATGTCATCCTGCTGATCGTCGGCGGCAACGACACCACCCGCAACACCATCACCGGCAGCGTGCTGGCCCTGAACCAGAATCCCGACCAGTATGCCAAGCTGCGGGCCGATCCATCGCTGATCCCCGGCATGGTGTCCGAGACCATCCGCTGGCAGACGCCGCTGGCCCACATGCGCCGCACCGCGGTCCAGGATTTCGAGTTCCAGGGCAAGCTGATCAGAAAGGGCGACAAGGTGGTGATGTGGTACGTCTCGGGTAACCGCGACGGCGATGTGATCGACAACCCCGACGCCTACCTGATCGACCGCGCCCGGCCGCGCATGCACATGTCGTTCGGCTTTGGCATCCACCGCTGCGTCGGCAACCGCCTGGCCGAGCTGCAGCTGCAGATCATCTGGGAGGAGATTCTTAAGCGCTTCCCGGTGATCGAGGTCCAGCGCGAGCCCAAGCGGGTCTATTCGACCTTCATCAAGGGTTATGAGGATCTGCGAGTGGTGATCCCGTATCGGCTCTGACGGCCGATCACCACCTCGGATCGATCGGCGTCTCCAGGCCCAGGCGCGCTTCCACCGCTTCGGCGGCGTCGAGGCAGAGATCGTCGCGCATCCGGCGTCCGGTCAGCAGCACGCCCACCGGTAGGCCGCTGGCGGGGTCGAGGCCGGCGGGCACGCAGGCCGAAGGCAGGCCCAGCAGATTGGCCGGGACCACCGGGCGCATCAGCTCCATCACCGCCGCCGAGCCCTCGGGACCCGCAACGTCGAAGCCGTGGGTGAAGGGCAGGGTGGTCCAGGTCGGCGACAGGATCAGCGGATGGTCGGCCATGAACATCGACCAGTCCCTGGCGATCGAATCCCGGGCCACCATCAGGCCGGACAGGGCCAGCGGGTCTTCCAGCGGCGGGGTCACGGCGTTTATGGCGTCCAGGAAGGCCCGACCATCGGCGCCCATCAAGGGCGCCATATTGGGCAGGCCCAGGGCGAAGTCGCCCAGCAGAAACCGCGCCCAGACGCCGATCGCCTGTTCGTAGGTGGATGGGCAGGCCTCGACGACGTCATAGCCCGCGTTGGAAAGCGCGTCGGCGGCTCGGCGAGTGGCGGCGGTCACGGCGGTGTCGGTGCCTCCGCCCGGCGGCGCGGCGATCACCGCGACCTTGATGGGCCCCGCGATCGGCGGCCCGTCAAAGGGAACGTCCAGCGACCACGGATCGCGCGGGTGGGCGCCCGACAGCACCTTCAGGCCCAGACGGACATCGGCCACGCGCCTGGCCATCGGACCCTGCACGGCCATCGCCTGAACCGAGAACAGCCGGTCTCCGGCCGGTCCGGAGGCGGCATCCGGCACCCGGCCCATCGTCGGGCGGATCGAGGCGATGCCGCAGACGTTCGCGGGATTGCGCAGCGAGCCGCCGATGTCGTTGCCCAGGCCCAGCGGACTCATCCCCGACGCCAGGGCCGAGGCCTCGCCGCCGCTGGAGCCGCCGGCCGTGCGCGTCTCGTCCCAGGGGTTGCGGGTCAGGCCGTGCAGCGAGCTGTCGGTATGCACACGCAGCGCCATGTCGGGCAGGTTGGTGCGGCCGATCGGGATGGCCCCCGCCGCGCGCATCCGCTGCACCACCGGGGCGTCGACGGGGACCACGGCTTCGGCCAGCGGGATCACGCCGTTGGTGGTCGGAAGGCCCGCCATGTCGATGTTTTCCTTCACCGTGATCGGTACGCCGTGCAGCGGTCCCAACGGTGCGCCCGCCGCCACCTGCCGGTCGGCCAGTTCGGCGCCGGCGCGGGCCTCGTCGGCCAGCACCCGCACGACGGCGTTCAGCCTCGGATTGACCTCGGCGATACGGGCCAGATGGGCCTCGACCACCTCGGCGGAGGAAACGCGCCGTTCGGCGATCATGCCGGCAAGGTCGATCGCCGATTGGCGCCAGAGGTCGGTCATGCGGTTCTCCTAGAGTCCCAGCCGTTCGAACTGCGCTGCCGGAGCCTCGATGGCCGCCAGCGCCGCCGCCAGCCGCCCGGCCGCCGCGGTTTCTTCCGCGCCTCCGGCCAGGCTTGTTTCCTCTCCGGGGTCCGCCGCCAGGTCGAACAACTTATTGCCCTGAAAGCGGCTGGCCGCCCAGAACGGCACGGCGTCGCCGGCCTCCCAGATCTGCCGGAGCACCGGCACGCCGCTGCCCGGCATCCTGTCCAGCACCGCCCGGTCGTCGGGCAGGGGCAGGGCCTGATAGCGCGGGATCACATGGGTCGGCATGGTCGACCAGCGGTTGGAATAGATCGCCAGGGGCGCGTTGGCCCCCGTCGGCGCGCGGACATATTTGCGGTCCTTCTCGATCAGATGCACCTCCCGGCCCCAAACTCCGGCCAGCACGTGGTCGCGGACCTCCGACGTTTCGCCCGACAAAAGCGGCAACAGGGAAACCCCGTGGGTCCGCTGCCGCGCCGGCTCCAGGCCGAAGATCGCCTCCAGGGTGGCGAACAGGTCGACGCTGGTGGTCAGGGCGTCGCAGGTTCCTGGCGCCCCACCCGGAACCGCCATCAGCATCGGGATATGGGCGATCGGCTGATAGAGCGGCGCGCCCGGCTTGCCCCAGATATCCTTCTCGCCCAGATAGTGGCCGTGGTCGGTGCACAGGATCACCAGGGTGTCGTCCCACATACCCTTGTGGTCCAGCGCGTCCAGCATCCGCCCCAGCCAGGCGTCGATCATCGTCAGCTTGCCGCCATAGCTGGCGCGCACCTGCCTAGCCTGGCGCTCGGTCAGGACACCCTTTTCCTGGGCTCCGACCACATAGGGTGGCCAGATCAGGTGCGGCCCTTGCCAGTCGGGATCGTAGAGGCTGGCGTAGGGTTCGGGTGTGTCGAACGGCTCGTGCGGATCGAACTCGTCGATCATCAGGAAAAACCTGTCGTGAACGCCCGCGTTCTCCTCCAGCCAGCGGGCGCCGGCGGCCAGGGTGCGGGGTCCGGGAAAGTCGGCCTCGCCGCGGAAGTGCCCTCGGGAGTCGTCGTAGGGCATGTGGCCCCGGCCGAACTTCGGCGCGCCGGCCCAGGACGGATCGGGACGGGTCTTCCACGGATCGCCCTCGTGGCCGCGCTGATAATCCCACGCGGTGAAGTCGACGTGATAGTTCTCGCCGCCGGTCTCGAACAGGTGCGGATGGTCGGTGATCAGCTGCGAGACCACGCCGGCCTTGTGCAGGCGCGTGGTGATGGCGTCCTCCCAGATCTCCACCGATCCCCACGGCCGCCACAGGAAATCCAGCGCGCCGCACAATATATCGTGGCGCGCGGGCATGCAGGGCAGGGAGCCGACATAGTGCCGGGTGAACCGCGTCGACCGGGCCGCCAGCCGGTCGATGTTGGGCGTCGCGAACTCGGTCCCGCCGTAACAGCCCAGCATATGCCGGTTGAGGCTGTCGAGCAGGATCATCACCACATTGCGGATCGGCTTCATGGTTCCCGCGCCCCGCGCGCCTCTAACCGAACAGCAGCTTCGCGCCCACCAGCAGCAGCGCCGAGGCCAGCACCGGCCGCAGCACCTTGTCGGGCGCGCGCGTCGACAGCAGGCTGCCGCCGATGATGCCTGGGATCGAGCCCACCAGCAGCGAAGCCAGCAAGGGCCAGTTCACCGACCCCATCGCCCATTGGCCCAGGCCGGCGATCAGGGATAGCGGCACCGCGTGGGCGATATCCGACCCGACCAGCCGGCCGGTGGGCAGCTTGGGATAGAGCACCAGCAGCGCGGTTACGCCGATCGCGCCGGCGCCCACCGAGGAGATCGAC
Organism: Caulobacterales bacterium; assembly: GCA_038227865.1. GTDB lineage: Bacteria > Pseudomonadota > Alphaproteobacteria > Caulobacterales > Caulobacteraceae > Acaudatibacter. The sequence goes on along the minus strand of JBBRPO010000014.1, from coordinate 105,226 downwards.
ACCAGAACGCCCAGCAGCGCGCCCAGGATGATGGTCAGGATCGTGGTCTGGCGCTGGGGCAACTCGCCCATGTGCTTGGCGAAGAAGGCCGCGATGCTCTGGCGAAACAGGATGGCGATCGATGTCAGGATCAACGCCAGGCCCAGCGCGACGGTGATTGGGCCATGGCCGCTGTCCTTGATGTGCGGACTACGCGCCAGGACCACCAGGGTCAGGATGGTGGCCGGGATGCTGCCCGCCGCCAAGCGCCCGACGATTCCCCAGTCCACCGTGCCGCGGAACCCGTGCACCACGGTGCCGACGCTTTTGGTGACGGCCGAATAGAGCAGGTCGGTGCCCACCGCCACGGCCGGATGGATGCCGAACGCCAGAACCAGCAGCGGCGTCATCAGCGACCCGCCGCCAACACCCGTGAAACCGACCAGCACGCCGACCACGAAGCCGGATATGGCGTAGAGTGGGTTGATCAGATGAAGCCAGCCCATCCACTATCCTTTGCCGCGGCGCGATGAACTTCAGCTAGTCGGCATCACCGGGAACGTCAACGTGACGGCGAGCTTCATCGGTATGGAGTGATCATGACCGGCCAGGTGCTGATTGTCGGGGCGGGGCCGACCGGGTTGGCGCTGGCGCTTTGGCTGGCCGGGCAGGGCGCCCGGGTTCGGGTGATCGATCGGACGGCCGAGCCGGGAACGACCTCGCGCGCCCTGGCGGTCCAGGCCCGGACGATGGAACTCTACGGCCAGTGGGGGTTGGCGGAGGAGATCGTCCGGCGGGGACACAAGACGCCCGGCGCCAATCTCTGGGTCAAGGGCAGGAAGGCGGCGCGCGTGCCCCTGAGCGATATCGGCGAGGGTCTGACGCCCTATCCTTTCATGCTGATCTTCCCGCAGGACGAGCATGAACGCCTGTTGATCGACCGTCTGGCCGCCCTGGGCGTCGCCGTGGAGCGGCGAACCGAACTGCTCGGGTTTGACGACGACGGCGACGGCGTCACCGCCCACCTACGTCGCCCGGACGGTTCGGAGGACACGGTCCGGGCTGCCTATATCGCGGGCTGCGACGGGGCGCACTCCACCGTGCGCGAGATCCTGGACGTGGAGTTTCCCGGCGGCGTCTATCGCCAGCGGTTCTATGTCGCCGACGTCGCCGCCGAGGGGCCGCCGGTCGACGGGGAGCTGCATATCGATCTGGATGAGGCCGATTTCCTCGCGGTGTTCCCGATGTCCGGGGCGGGCAGGGTCCGGGTGATCGGGACGGTCAGCGAGGAACGCGCCGATAGTGTCGACCCCCTGACCTTCGATGACGTCAGCGGTCGGGCGATCGCCAATCTGAAGCTGATCGTGCGGCGGGTGAACTGGTTTTCAACCTATCGCGTCCACCATCGGGTGGCGGCGCGGTTCCGCGTTGGCCGGGCGTTCCTGCTAGGCGACGCGGCGCACATCCACAGCCCGGCCGGCGGCCAGGGCATGAACACCGGCATCGGCGACGCCATCAACCTGGCCTGGAAACTGGCCGCCGTCATCGCGGGAACAGCTCCGGACGCCTTGCTCGACAGTTACCAGGCCGAGCGGATCGGCTTCGCCAGGCGGCTGGTCGCCACCACCGACCGGGCGTTCAGCGTAGCCACGGGCGACGGCCTGGTGGCCGACATCGTGCGCACCCGGATCGCTCCGATTCTGGCGCCGCTGGTCGTGGGTGTCGCCGCGGCCCGCGAATTCCTGTTCCGGACGGTCAGCCAGATCACCCTGAATTATCGAGGCGGTCCGCTCGCCGTGGGCGCGGCCGGACGTGTCCAGGGTGGCGATCGCCTGCCCTGGGTTCTTGTCGGGGCGGGCGACAACTTCGCCTCACTGACGGCCGCGACATGGCAGATCCACGTTTATGGCGTCGGCACGCCCGAGCTTTGCGAGTGGTGTGGCGCCGACGGCCCGCCGCTGCATGTGTTTGCCTGGCGGCCGGAGTACGCGGAGGCCGGGCTGGCGCGAGACGCCCTCTATCTGCTTCGTCCGGACAGCTATATCGCCTTCGCCAGCCGATCCCAGTCACCGGACGCCGTGCGAACCTATCTGGCGGAACGCGGCATCGTCATCGCCCGCGCCACGCCAGACCGTCAGGACAGGAAGGTCGAACCGCCGCGACCCGCTTGAGCACGGACGCCCGGACGCGGATCAGCCATCGCCACCGCCGGGCCGTCCATCACCGATTTGAAGGCGATCTTGAACCTGGCCATGTCGGTCGCCGAGCCGACGGTGATCCGCACGGCGGTGGGCCAGATCGGCCAGATGCGGCCGATGTAGACATTCTTGGCCTGCATCGCGGTGATAACGCCGCCGCCCGGCCGGCCGGTGTCGACCATGAAGCAGTTGCTGTGCGACTCGCCCATCACCTTGTAGCCGCCGGCCTTGAGCCAGCTGATCGTATCGCGCCGGATGTCGCCGATGATCGCCTTGCGGGTGGGAACCAGGTCGGCGTCGATCAGCGACGCGTGCGCCGCCGCCAGGGCGGTGACGGGCATGGCGTTCTGGCCATAGGCCAGCAGCCTGGCCAGCAGGTCGGGCCGGCCCAGCGCCACGCCACAGCGGATTCCGGCCATGCCATAGACCTTGGAGAAGGTGCGCAGCACGATCAGGTCCTTGCCGGCGGCGACCATATCCAGCACGTCGGCCTCGTCCGACAGGTGGATATAGGCTTCATCCACCAGCAGGATCGATCCGGTGGGCTTGTTGTCCAGCGCCCACAGGATGTCCTGACGGGCGGTAATCGTGCCGGTCGGATTGTTGGGGTTGCAGATGTAGATCACCCCGGCCGCCGGATCCGCGGCGACCATCGCCTTGATGTCGTGGGCGCAGTCGGCGGTCAGCGCCACTTTGTGGACCGGCGCGCCTGTCACCTTGGCGGCATAGGTCGGCGCCTCGTAGGAGGGATCGGCGGTGACCAGGCCCCGCTTGGGCGAGGTGAAGGCCAGAACCGTATAGTGGAGCGGCTCCGACGAGCCCGGATAGACCGCGACATATTCGGGCTTCAACCCGTGTTTGGCGGCGAAGGCCTGCACGAACTGATCCTGCACGCCGATCTGGTCGTAACGCCCGCCCATCGGCGCGATCCTGGTGATCGCCTCGCAGGCGCCCTTCGAGGGGCCGAGCGGATTCTCATTGGCGTTGATCAGCACCGCGTCGGCGGGAATGACCGGTCGGGTCCAGGCCTGGGCCGACCCCAGGCTGGTCTGGGCCAGCACCGCCTCGGTGATGATCGGCGCCGCCGCCGCCAGGGCCGCGCCCCGCAGGAATGAGCGGCGCCCGACTCCCGCAACCTGATTGTTGAAATCGACCATCGCGCTCTCCCTCGCCCATCTGAAATCCCTGTCCGACTATGAAGGCTTGGCCGCCGATGGCAACGGGTGGTCTCCCCCGGCGTGAGATGATCGCGTGAATGCCCAATCCGCGCGCATATTGACGCGCGGCCTTGTGATAGATTGCCGATCGAGGCGTTTCGTTCGGGAGCACGAAGACCAGCATGACACGGCGCGAGATGGGACTGTTCGCCCTGCTGGGCCTTGGCGTCTGGCTGCAGGGGGCGGTGATGTTCCGCCTGGGCGGCCGGGTGATGTTCGAAAGCGGGCCGTGGGTGCTGCTGCTCAGCGGCGCGGGGATCGCGCTCAGTGTCTGCGTGCTGCTGCGAACGGTGATGACCTGGCGAAAAGCGCTTGCCTCTCAGTCGGTGCTGGTCGCGGTGATCATGGCCTTGCCAGGCCTGTTCGGCGATGTCGCCTACATCAGCGCCTTCCACTGGTTCACAGGCCTGAACGCGACCACCGCGGCGCCATTCGCGGCGATGATCATCTTCGGCAACGCGGTTCTGCTGGCCTACGCCCTGGTCCGTGCGCGACCTCTGACCGCCTCTCCAGTCCAGCCAATATGACCGAGATGAAGTTTCTATTTCTGATCCTGGCGACACCGCTCGTCGGCTGGGCGGCTCCGCCGGCCTTCCCACTTCCCCAGCGGCCGGTGGCGGGTATCGTTAGTCCGATCTGGGGCGACGATGCGTTTCGCGACGCGGCCGGGGAGGTCGACCAGATCGCCGGGCGCCTCAAGCTGCGCCCTGGCCAGACGGTGGCCGACATCGGCGCGGGCTCCGGCTATGACTCTCTACGTCTGGCCAAGGTCGTGGCTCCAGGCGGGTCGGTGATCGCCGAGGACGTGACACCCGCCTACCTTGAGACTTTGAAGGCCTCGGCCACGAGCCGGCGTCTGGCCAACATTCGCACCGTGCTCGGCTCTGTCGGCGATCCGAAGCTCGCGCCCCAATCGATCGACGCGGCGATCATGGTGCACATGTATCACGAGATTCAGCGGCCCTATGAACTGCTCTACAACCTCGCCCCGGCGTTTCGGCCCGGCGGTCGGTTGGGCATCGAGGAGCTCGACCAGCCGACCGAACACCACGGCACGCCGCCGGCGCTGCTGACCTGTGAACTGCGGGCGGTGGGCTATCGCCAGCTCAGCCTGGCCCCCCTGAAGGGAGGCCTCGGCTATTTCGCGGTCTTCGCCGCGCCCCGCGCCGAGGCGCGCCCGTCGCCCGAACACATCAAGGCATGCCGCCGATAAAACCCCACTAAAATTGAAGCCAGACCCGCTTGCGGAACAACAGGCAGAGATTGTTGGCCGGCATGGCGATACGCTCAGTCAGCGTCAGGCCATGGCTGGCCGCCAGGTCCTTGACGGCATCCAACGCGCGTAGCCCCCACTCTGGGTTGCGGGCCCTCAGGCTCTGATCGAAGGTCACGTTGCCAGGCGCGGTCGGAACGTCGGCCTCGACATAAGGTCCATACAAAAATAGCAGGCCGCCGGGCTCCAGAATGCGCGCGGCGCCCTTCATCAGGCCCTGCGTCGCCGTCCAGGGCGAGATGTGGATCATGTTGATGTTAACGACGACATCGACAGTCCCCGCGGGCCAGCCATCCGGGTCCGAGGCGTCCAGCCGGGCCGGCGGCGCCAGGTTGGCGAGACCCTTGTGATCCCGCCAGGCGGCGATACTGGCCAGGGCTTCCGGGTCCGGGTCGGTTGGCCGCCACTGAAGGCCGGGCAACGCGGCGGCGAACCAGGCCGCGTGTTCGCCGGCCCCGGCGGCGATCTCCAGCACCGCCCCTGTCGACGGCAACCGCGACCTTAGAATCTCGAGGATCGGGTCGCGGTTGCGCGCGGTGGAGGGCGACATCCGGGCGGCGGGAGGTGGGGCGGCGGCCATGGCGTTCAGCGTCCCAGTTCGGTGAACAGTGGATAGAGCGACGCCACCAGCAGCAGCGCCATTCCGACATTGAAGGCCCGCAGCAGCGCCGGGCGACTCAGAAACCGCCTGATCCCCACGCCGAACGCGGTCCAGACGAACACCGCCACCACGCAGATCAGGCCGCAGATCGTCAGCGCGACGCCCAAATTGGCCAGGAAGGCTCGGGCCGGCACGTAGGTCGACACCGTCGCCAGGGCGATCACCCAGCCCTTGGGATTGATGAACTGGAAGGCGGCGGCGCCCAGAAAGCTCATCGGGCGCGCGCCGGCCGCCTTCGCGCCGATCCCCTTGGCGGTGGCGATCTTCCAGGCCAGATAGATCAGATAGGCGGCCCCGCCCCATTTCAACGCCTCGCGCAAGACGGGAAAGGCGGCGAACACGCCGGCCAGACCCAGCCCGCACAGGGCGATCAGGCCGACATATCCGGCGGTGACGCCCCAGATGTGCGGCAGGCTGGCGCGCAGGCCGAAATTCGCGCCCGACGCCATCAGCATGCTGTTGTTCGGCCCCGGTGTGATCGCCGACGCGAAGGCGAACAGGCTCAGGGCGGCCAACAGCTCTGGTGTGTAGGTGAAGATCATCTCCGGCGTCCTTGGTATTGGGGCGGCGGCGCGAATTCGCCCTCCGCTGCGGAAGGGGCTTTCAGCTTCAGTCCAGAAAACTCCCTAGACTTAGCCCTCCGCACCCTCGCGCGCCTGATCGCCCCGCGCGATGGCGCGGTTGCAAATCTGGCTTACGGAAGTGTGGCGGCTGAGCATCCCTTGGCGGTTAGCACGGCGGGTGTGGCCCGACAATCGGCTCTCTGAGCGGCGCACAATTTGATCGACATACGCTATAAGCGTATAGATCATTGGTAGATGACAGCGTTCAGAAATTCACCTGGGGTCAGCGAAAAAGCGATGCCTGCCTGATCGAACGGGGTTTCGATTTCGCCCTGGCGAGCCGGCTGTTCGATGGGGCGACGTTCGAACGAACGGATCGTCGGAACGACTATGGAGAGACGCGCATTCAGGCCATCGGCCATATCGAGGGGCGTCTGTTCGTGGTGGTCTATACTCAGCGCGGACCGGTGAAGCACATCATCTCCGCGCGCCGCGCCCATGAAGAGGAGTTCGTGAAGTGGCCGAAGTGACGAAAACCGCCACCGCGGCCCGCGCCTCGATCGGGGCGGACTGGGCCAGGATCGACGCGACAACCCGGGACGACATGCGCCGGCAGGCTCTGGAGGATGGCGAAGATACGGACGATACCCGTCCTTTCATCGAACCGGTTGAATCCATCCGGCGACGCCTGGGCATGAGTCAGGCGCAATTCGCCGCCGCGATCCGCGTTCCACTGCGAACCATCCAGAACTGGGAGCAGAAGCGAACTCGTCCCGACCAGCCGGCCCTCGCCCTGCTGCGCGTCCTGGCCCGCGCGCCAGAAGCCGCTTTGCAAGCACTTGCTTGATGGCTTGCGTCCTCGAACCAACCTCACCACCCGTCGCCTGGCCGCTCGGCATGGCGGAAAACCCAGCAGGAGCCACCGGATGACCACCCATACCCCTCACCCCCGCATTGCGGAGCGCAAGGCGCACGGCGTCGTCACCGTCGCCCAGCAGCTCACCGGTTTCAACGGCTGGCTGGCGCTGAAGATCACCAACGGCGTGTCCACGATGTGGTGCGCCTATGCGTTCGCCGCCCTGGCTCTGGTCAGCCTGCCCGAGGCGATCAAGGCCGGCACGGCGGCGCTGATCGCCTGGATCGCCCAGACTTTCCTGCAACTGGTCCTGCTGTCGATCATCATGGTCGGCCAGAAGGTCGCCGCGGTAGCCTCCGACAAGCAGTCTTTTCAAACCTACAAGGACGCCGAGGCGCTACTGGAAATCAGCAACGACGTCCACAAACTGCTGACGCTGAACAACGAACTGACCGAGGAAATCCACAAATCCCTGAACAAGACTACGCCGGAAACGAAGCCCGGCTAGCCGATGCGGGCGGGTGACGCCGGCGCCCGCGCGCCATAACTCCGGAGCAACAGCCAGAACCCCGTCGCCGCCCCGCCCAGCGCCAGCAGGATCGAGGCCGACAGCGGTACGTGGGCCGCGGTCAGGCCCGCCGCCGCCAGGCAGGCCGCGCCGCAGCCGATATCCCAGCCGCCTTCGGTGGCCATGTGGAAGCGCAGCGGGCAGGGCGAGGCCTTGGCCAGGTTGTAGACCGGGGTCATCATTACCGGCTCCAGCAGCATCGCCGCCACCGTGGCCAGGGCGTTGGCGGCCACCGCCAGGGCCGGGCTATGCAATGAGGCGGCCTTCAGCCCCACCACCAGCGCGCAGGCGCCGTAGGCGACAAACACCGACACCCGCCCATGGCCCAGGTCGACGAACCGCCCGACCGTAAGGCTGGCCCCCGCGCCGACCAGCCCGGCCAGGGCCATCGCCCCGCCATAGGCGGCGAAATGCTGGCCCAGGGTCAGGAACAGCGCGATCTGCCAGACATAATAGAACCCGGCCCCGAACCAGCCGTCGCTGGCCTGCAAAATCACCGCCAGCCGCATGTCGCGCGAACCCCTCGGCGCGGTTTCCGCCACCCGGGGGCTGGGCATGCCCAGCAGCGGCAGGATCGCCAGCACCTGCACCACCGCCACCAAACCGAACGTCGTCGCCGGCCCCAGCGCGGTCAGCGCCCATCCCCCGGCCCACGGCGCGGCGATATTGGCCACCGCCGCGGCGGCGGCCCGCACCCCGATCTGGCGCCCGCGGTTCTCGACGTCGCCCAGCAGGGCGGTATAGGCGTGCAGGCCGGTCCAGTAGAACACGCTGCCGAACGCCCCGATGGCGATGATCGCGACTAGCATCGCTCCCGGCCCATGCACCGAGGCCAGCAGGGGAAAGATCGCCGCCTCCAGCACTGTGCCCAGCATCAGGGTGGCGCGCAGGCCCCGCCGCCGCGCGACGATCAGCACCAGCGGGCGCAGCACGAACCGCCCTGCCGTCATCGCCGCCACCGTGCACAGCACCAGCGGCGTCGCAACCCCGGCCTTCAGCAGATAGACGAACACGAACACGCCCCCGGCCCCCTGGGCCAGGGCCTGGATGGTGGCGTGCAGGGTGACGCGATTGATCGCGTCGTTGCCGAGAAAACTCACGGCGCCCCCGCTGGTATCCTGCTAAGCGCCTTCCGCCCAGACGAAATTGCCCTTCGAGTTGTTGGTGCGATACGGAAGGATCGCCTGATACTCTGCGGAATTGTACCAACCCTTCCCCGCGGCCATAGTCGGAAACTCAAGGACAACTTTCGCGGGATATCCCAGACCGCCTTCCACGAGTTCCGTATTCCCGGCTCGAACCAGGTATTTTCCGCCATGCGCGGCGATCGTACCCGATACAGCTTCAATATATGGCCCCATCCCGTCCATATTGGTAATTTCAAGTTCGACCAGTGCGTAGACCGTCATTTCAAACTCCTTTTGCTTGTTACGTATGGGCCGAGTCCGCCAGGGACCTCAACGCCCTTCGCCCATTCCCGCCAGCCAGTCGTCGGATTCGTTGGCGATCCAGGCCTGGGCCTCGGCCTCGGTCTCGAAACGGCTGATGCGTTTCTCGCGGCCGTCGGGAAACAGGATCTGCACGAACCAGCCGGGCGATCCCTTGATCGGGCGCGGCTTCAGGGTCAGCTGTTTCGCCATCACGGTGCACATGGGAGACAAGGTGGCGATAACGAAGGCCGTTGGCAAATCGTCTAGACGAAACCTTCGCCCAGATAGAGGCGCCTCACCTCGGGGTCATGGATGACGGCGTCCGGCGAGCCTTCGAACAGCATCTCGCCGGCGCAGAGGATCGAGACGCGGTCGACGATCTCCAGGGTCGCGTGGACATCGTGGTCGGTGATCAGAACGCCCAGACCGCGACGCTTCAGATAGTGGATCGCCTCGCGCATGCCGTCCACGCCCATGGGATCGACGCCGGCGAACGGCTCGTCCAGCAACATGAACGTCGGATCGCTGGCCAGCGCCCGGGCGATCTCTACCCGCCGAAGTTCACCGCCCGACAAGGCGTCGCCTTCGACATTCCGCAGGGCTTCGAGACTAAGTTCCGACAACAGTTCCTCGGTGATCTCGCGGCTCCGGTGACGACTGGCCACGCGCGCCTCGACGATCACCATGATGTTCTGCTCGACGGTCAGGCCGCGAAAAACCGAGCTCTCCTGCGCCAGATATCCCAGGCCCTGACGGGCGCGCAGGTACATCGGCATGTCGGTGATGTCCCGCCCATCAAGCGATATCGTCCCGCTGTCGACAGAGATCAGGCCGGTGATCATGTAGAAGCAAGTCGTCTTGCCGGCGCCGTTGGGCCCAAGCAGGGCCGCTACCTCGCCGCGCGCCAGATGCAGACTGATATTCTTCACCACCGCGCGCGGGCCAAAGCTCTTGCAGATCCGATCGACGCGCAGGCCGGAGCTATCGCCGGTTTCGTCGCCCATCCGTGCAACAGCCTCGCGCTGTTCGGTGGCGTTCTGGCGAGCAGCGATATGGGTCAGCTAGGCTTCATCCCTTCGCCACCGCGGAGGCGCCGCCGGCCAGTAGGCCCCGGGCCATCGACCCGGCCAGAATACGACGTCTCATGGCTGATTTCCCTTGCGACCCGACCCACGCCCCCGCGGGGAGGGTATTGCGAACTCATGATAACGCCGTGGACCGCGAAATCGTTCCTGGCCGATAGCCGAGCCAGTGTCGTGGGCGCGGCACGCGCGGTAGGTCGTAATGACGCCATTGCCCCTGATCTATTGAGTCACCAGTTCCTCGACCCGCATGCTGAGCGGGAACGCCGTGTTGGTGCTGTGCCCCGTATCCTCCCAGGTGTCCGGCAGGTGACCCCAGGCGTTCAGCGCGCCCAGCGCATCGAGCCGCCCGAGGAACTGGCTGTATCTCGCCCCGGGCAGTTCCTCGGCGATCGGACAGCCCAGAGTGATCACCTTGACGCCGTTCGTCCGGCCCGGCGCCAGGGCGTTGAGCGCGTTGGCGATCGACAGCGCGCCCTTGCTATGGCCGACGACGCACTCGATCGGCAGCGCTTCCATCAAGGCGTGCAACACATCGGACGATCCGCAACCGGTCCTGAACACCGGCGCGTCGTTCAATGTCCTGTTCCCGGGGGCGGAAGCCGACAACCCCCGCCCCACCGCGGCGGTCTTCGGCGCCACCAAAGCCAGATAGTCCTGAAGGTGGGACTTGGCGTGCAGCAGGTCATAGACCCCAAACCCGAACCAGCCGCCCATCCCCTGCAGCATCGCGTCGGCGACGCCATATCCAGGGACGATCGCCAGCACCGGCTTTCCCAGTCCGACCGCCACGTTCCAGGCCAGGGCGGCGCTGCCCAGCGCCGAACTCCCGACTCCAGTGATGCTGGCGACAGTGATCGGCTCGGCCACGGCCTTCTGAGCGGCGATGAAGTCGGTGACGTCCTTCCACGCCGTCACATAGGGCGGGGTGGTCGGGTCGATGACCAGCAGCGAGCCTTCAGGGTCGGTATCGGCGCTGAGATTGATCTGGCCCTTGGCCGTCGGCGCGTTGCCGGGATCGGAGGTGACGATCTCGTCGCCCAGGTCGAGCAGAGCCCGCGTCAGCGCCGGCACGTCGTAGAACATGCTGTCCAGGGTCGTGTTGAACGCGCGGCAGGCGTTGAGCGCCGGTCGGATGAAGAGGGGCGCCAATTCGAAGTCCGAGAGGGAGTCAGTCATGGGGACTCGCTTTCTGGGGCCGCGGTGGGTAGCGGCGGCCGGGCAGGGGGCGAAGTTGCGACGGCGGAAGGGATACCGCAAGTGTCCCCACCCAGGGATGGTGTGAAACCGCGACGCTTGAAGCAATCTTGTGCCGCCTACCGCACCAGGTTAACAGCCAGCACATAGTCTAGCGCCGCGCCCACGGCGACGACCTGTGCGTCGTTGCACTGTTGCGGAGTGGCGCGAGGGCTGTCCGGGTAGACTTCGGTGGTGGTCGTATAGCGCGCGCCGGTGATTGCGGCGCACATGCCGTATGCGCTCGACGGGTATTCGATCACGCCATGGGCCAGGACCGGACAACCGATGATATGACCAGCGTTGTCCGGCGGCGCGATGTGAGTCACGCCCTCTACCGCGGTGATGATCGCCTGTTGAAACGCCAGCTGACGGTTCTCCGTGTCGGTGACCAGATAGAACCCGTCCGGCACGAGGCCGGCCTCGGACCTCTCTCCGTCGCGGGCCGCCAACGCCGGCCGGAATTCGCTCTCGTCGCTGTCGGTCGTCTCGTGCAGGTCGATATGCAGCAAAAACCGCCCAATCAGCGGTGCGACCAGCCCCATGAGCGCGGTGGCTTCTCGCGATGGCCCGTCCGCGCGAAAACTGCGATTCGGGTCGATGGCGTCGTAGGTCCAGCGGTGGATACGCTCATAGGCCCAGGGGCTTACGCATGGCGCCACCAGCAGATTGATCTTGCCCGCATAGTCGGCGGCGCGTTTCTCCAGGAACTCCAGAGCCCCCGCGACACCGCTGGTTTCGTATCCGTGCACGCCGCCGGTCACCAGAGCGGTCGGCAGCGCCGAGCTCCAGCCATGGCTCCTCAAGGCGTGGAGAGGGTAGGCCTCGCCGTCATAGTCCACTTGGCCGTAAACCACCTTCTCGAAGCGATCGGCGAGCCGATCGACGCGTGTCGTCACGTCCCGATCGTACCGGCGCTGGCGCGACTGCGTCGCCCGCCATTGGTTTCGCTCAGCCTCACCCCATGGGGTTCCCGGAATTCCTATCGGATAGGCGATCGTGTCCGTCATGGCTTTCATCGGGTGTTGTGAAACGGGAGGCGTCATCCTGACCCATGGTCCGGGTCGGAAGGAAGGCCCGATGGGCAGAAAGCCGAAGGGACTAGCGCCAGGATAGCCTCGTGAAAAGCTGCTTTTGCCACTGACCGGGCTCCGCGCTGGATATTCTCCGAACTGTTTAGGTTTCTTGACACCTGCCTTCGGGGTCAACCCCAGCGGCTCGCCTGGCGGGTTTGCAAGAAACCTAAACACTTGCGGACATTGAGGACCGGGCCGGTAGCAGACGTTGATGGCGGTGTTCCCCTAGCCTCCGCCGGGGCACCGTTCCAATACGGCCCCTATCGCCATGAAGCGACTACCATGATGATATCGCGAAACCCAATAACGGGCCTACTGGGGCGAGACTGGTCAATGCTCTCGAAATCTGACCTTCAGTCGTTCCGGCAATGCCCGCGAAAGCTTTGGCTCGAGCACAGAGCTCCGTCGGCGGCGACAGCTCCCGACGGCGCCGCTCGCCGCCGTCAGCTCGACGGCATTGAGGTAGGAAAGCTAGCCCGCGCCCAACTCGCGTATCCGCTCTGGCCTGCGGCAAGCGAAAACAAGACTCAAGCCGCGGCTGACGCCCTGGCGAGTCTAGCCCAAGCCTCTCCACGATCGGCCGTCGAATTCCCGATGCTGCAGTCCGGGCTCTATGGCCGTGCCGATGCGCTGATCTGGACCGCCAACGGCTATGTGCTGTCGGAGACGAGGGCGTCTACGTTCCCGCTGAAGGCGGACAAGGTGACGCACGGCCAACCGGAGGAAAACCACCTCGCCGATGTGGCTATTCAGACTTGGCTGACGGAAGAGAGCGGCCTGCCCGTAAGCGGAGTTGAGCTTAATCTAATCGATAATCGGTGGCGTTATCCCGGTGCCGGTGACTACGCCGGACTGTTTCGCCCGCTCGACGTCACAGGCAAAATCCAATCGATCTCCGCGAAGGTTCCTGCTTGGCTGGCAGGCGCCCGGTCGGTCCTAGCCGGACAGATTCCGCAGGCCACCCGAGGGAAGCAGTGCAATGCACCCTACCCCTGTCCCTTCTACGAGTACTGCGGGACGTTGGAGCCCCCGCCGGAAGCGCATCCCATCGACTTGCTGCCAGATGCCGGCGGGAAGGCTTTGGCCAAACGTTTGCGGGCTGCAAAGGGGTACGTTTCGATTCTCCAGCCAGATCCCGAAGAACTGGCCGGCCCAAATGCGGCGCTCTACCGTCGGATACAGGCCGCCCATCGCCTTGGCGTTGGGATTTTAGAACCCGGCTCCGCAGCGGTTGTGAATGCCTTGCCCTTTCCCCGCTACTACTTCGACTTTGAAGGCATTAACCTGCCAGTGCCGCGCTGGTGCGGCGTTCGGCCGTTCGAACAGATTCCATTCCAATGGTCCTGTCATATCGAGCGGGCGCCTGGAATCTTCGAGCATGCAGAGTTCTTGGACCTTAGCGGTGACGACCCTTCGGAGGGTTGCATCGCCCAGATGATCGCCGCCATCGATCTCACGGATCAGGGATGTATCCTGGTCTATTCCGAGAACTATGAACGCGGTGTCCTGCGGGGCCTTGCCGACCGACACCCACGGTACTATCCGGTACTTCACGGCTACATCGACCGGCTTGTCGACCTGCTCCCCATCGTGAAGAACAATTTCTACCATCCGAGCATGCGCGGCTCATTCTCGATCAAGCGCGTCTCGCCGGTCGTCGCCGAGGATCTGGACTACAGCGGATCCGACGACGTTCAGGACGGAACCGGCGCCCAACTCGCCTACCTGTCTGCGGCATTCGGCCTCCCAGTCGCAACGAAGAGCAAAACCTTGCTGGCCCGGCAGCTCCGCACATACTGCTGCCAAGACACCTGGGCTATGGTCGAGTTGGTCTATTTCCTGGCCCAAGTTCCCCGGCCATTGCGGCCCACCCTTAAATAGCTACGGCGTGCCCAGGCTTCCAAACTCCGCCGTCTTTCGGTGGACGGGAGCGGCGGCCTCAGAACCGCCTCCCCTGACACTGGCCTAGCAATGCGAACGGGGGTTCAACGATCAGACTCGAGGGACCCGGGCATCGCGTGGGATGCCGCTTCGGCTTCTGGAAAGATTGGGTGGGAACGCCAGGATCTGGAAGTTCCCACCCAAAAAATGGTCTGGCCCGCCCCAGCCTTCCCGTATCCGCCCCCCAATTGATATAGAAGGCCGAAGTAGCGCTTGTGTGTGGACTGCCAACAGTCATTTGGGTGAGCGGTGCGCTGGCATCAGTATACGCTACGGCTACGCTTGGCGTCCAATTCCAATTGAAGATTGAACCGCGCCCAGGTCGTGAACCACTGGGGGCTGGCCGCGGCGACGGATTCCACGCCGGGCTGGTCCAACTCATAAAGCTGTCCTACAGACAACTTAGTGGCTGTCCCAACGAAGGGGCAGCTAATCAGGTCCAAGGCCAGCAGCAGCGCCTCGGTATCTTGGTGGCAGTAGCCTCGGCGGGCATCGAGCCTGGCGAGCGCATAGGCCTCCATCGCGTGACGTAGGCGATCGTACCGTTTCTTCTTGTCCATGTAGTGGAGACCAACGGTGATCGAGAAATAGGTGATCGCACACCCGCCCCTAGGCACATACTTTGGATCCTTCCACTCAAATCCAAAATATTCGGCCAAGTCGAGCTCACTGAGCCTATAATCCTTCCCAAGCTCCGCCAAGGAAACGAGGAGATACAAATTCTCGATCTCCCGAAATTCCATCACCTTCTGCTTGCGTAAGTGATGCGCGATATTTTCGTGCATAACCTTGTAGACGAAGTGTTTGAGCTCTGCGCCGATCTCGTTGGACTCTAAAAACGCCGAGATCGTTCCCACAATTCGGCATGTACGGATCGTATGGTTCACGCGCGGACTGGCCGCATATAGGAAAAAGACGAACTGGACGATTGCCACTAGCGCGCTCGCCAGCTGCTTAACAGAGCGGCGCTCAGTTGCAGCCAAGCAATATGACCGCAGAATATTTTCAATTTTGTTTTCGATAATCGAAAAACTATAGTTTAGTATATCCTTGTAAGAGACTCCAGTTTCCTTCAGTATCGTCTTGTATTTTACTATCAGGCGGGTCTCGTTGAGACTTATGCTGTAGCTGTACGTGTTATTTTCCGCCCCCGCTTCCGCACCCTCACCAGAGGCCTCAAAACGCGTCAACTCGCCCGCCAACTGGTCGTTGAACAGGGCTGAAATCCGGTCCTTCGCGACCGTGATCTCTGTAATGATCGGCTTGCGGTAGACAACCGTCTTGCTTGAGTTTACCGCCAGTTTCACCTCAGCAAGACATTCTACTAAGACCTGGGTGATCAGCTGGCCGTCTTCATCATGATTGTAAAAAATAAAGTAATCATCTACGTATCTAAATATTTCATAGTTTTTCCGATGTTTGAGTGGCTTTTCCCTGTCACGAAGAATCCGTTCGACGGCAATATCCACAGATTGCAGGATCAATTCAGCGAATATCCGTGAAAATTCTGGGCCAATTATGATCCCGTTCGTCTCAGAATTATTAGCATGCTGCATCAACTCGTCAAAGGCGCCGCCGAATGTCTTTTTTGAAGCATTAATATCATCCTTCGTCGCCTGCTTCCCCAGCAACGACCAAGAGAGTGAATGCGTGTAGATACTGTCAAAGCATTTTGATACATCCATTTGCATCATTGCATCAAATTTCATCTCGGCACGGTGATAGATGGGTGACTCGAAGAACTTGTGAATGTTATTAAATCTCCGATACCTGAAATATGAACCAAGTTGCTCATACTCCTCGTTGTACTGCTCGACCGCCTTACGAGGGAGCACCTCGAGGTTTTGAAAATGCAGTCGGTCTTTGAAATAGCTGATCTTGGCGATCTCGCTCGGCTTGCGTAGCGAAAAGGGGCTAAGGCCGGCGTAGTAGATGATGAGAGGATGGTAGCGGTTGAAGAAATCGGCAACGCGCAGCTGGTTGCGAGGATGGCAGATCGTCAGAGTGCGCGCGTCGTTCTCCTTGTGTGTGATCTTGAAGGAAAACGGCTTCGTCCTTGTCTGGCATTCAGAGGCCGGCACGTGGCGAACAAATTTGTTCTTTCCCCATTGCTGAACCCGACAGACCCCAACGACCACCGTCCGTTTTATGCCGAAGAGTAGGCGCATGGTGTGATCGAGGCTGTCGTCGGAACAAGTCCACTGCAGACGCTCTTTACCAAATTCGACCTCGTGTTTACAAAGGAACTCGAAGAAGTGTCGATTGGAGAACGTTGGCGGGACTTCGTATGGCAGGGTGTCCGAAACAACCGACCTCTGGCGCGGAAAACGTAGCCTGACCTTACGTCTTTTCATGCTGCCACGCCTGGACAATGCGATTGAGAGCCCGCGGTGAGAAGGTCTGGAATCTTCGCTCTTCGAATCCTCGCACGAAGGTAAATTCCGCCAAACGAGTTTGCAGGCTCGCGATACCGGTCTGGGATGCCAAATGGTTCTTACATGCGTCTAGCCCGCGAAGGCTCGTTGCGTCTGAGATCGCTGAATTGTTGTAGAAAATCCCGGTTAACGCGTGTTGCTTGCTATTATGCAGGCGCGTATTGCCAGTCAGGAACTTCAGCCTGGCGATCAGCAGATTTCGGGCGGCTTTTGGCTCGAGAGGCCTTCGGCGCGCGAACTGGTCAAAGCAGAGTTCCAGGCGCTTCTTGTAGCGCACGAGCTTGTTCGCACTCACATGCACAGTGCAGCGTTTGCCAGATACTTTGAATTGGTAGCCGAGGTAGTCGAAACTCACGGCCCCTGAGTGGTCGATATTGTGCGAACGGGTTTTCAGAGGGTTTGGCGTCAGGCCGTGGGCCTCGATGGCGGCCCGCACTTGGCCTTCGTAGGCGGCCTTGTCATCAGCCATTGTGGGCGCGAATAGCACGACGATGTCGTCAACGTAGCGGGCATAGAGCACAACTCCCTTCAGGCGCCGCAACTCGGTATCGAGTTCGCGCATGAAGAGCTCGGACAGGTAGGCACTAACCCCAACGCCCCGCGGGAGGCCAATGGGTGCGCCTGAGAGTTGCTGATATTTTTCAAGAATCCTTCGGATTTGACGCTTGGACGATACACTGAGGAGCTGATCCGACGTGATCTTCGACATAAGCTTCTGCCGGTCGATGCTCTCGTAGAACGTCGAGATGTCGGTTCGGACCAAGGTCCAGGTGAAGCCGTTGTCGATCGAGTCTCGAACCTGACAGACGATATGGTGGCGGTTCGCTTGCTTGACGCCGTACAGCCGCCTCAAGTTTTCCTGCAGCTGCTTGAGCACGAAGAAATTTCCGGGGATTTCCTCGGCGGGATAGACGGGTTTGCCGCCAGGGCCAGTGGCTTGGCGCAGGCTTATCGCGAAACTATCGGACCGGACACTTTGCGCGACGGTTTCCAACTCCGCGTCGATCGCCCGGTCCTTCTGAGCCTTTAGAACGTCGCGGTCCGCCAGTAGCGCCGCAATCTGCCCCGGTATTGCGGGATCATCGCGCCCATGGCTTTCGCGACGTAGTTGGCGGATTTCGCCCGTCAGCGCGCGAATATCCTCGGTCAGGCCCGCGAGCGTCGGAAAGAAGCGGTCCTCCAGATTCAGGCCACGCCGGTTCTCTCGATCGTAGATCTTGCGGAAGTTCTCGGTCGTGAATGTCTGATCTAGCACTGGTGCCCCCCAACATGCTGACCGAAGTAAAGCCGTTAAACAAGCACCGGGAAAGACCGCTCCGACAGGTTGGGGCAGATCTTCGCTTAAGCGCGATCCGCCGAATAGCCCGAAAGGAGGCGACTCACAAATTCCCGCCGAACCCAATCCAGTCGTTGATATCGGCAAGGCGCTGCCGCCCTGGCTGGCTTTTTGCCGACGTTTCGAGGCCAACGCCTCCAACGGACGGCGCGAAGGTCCGCATTGAGTCGCGCGGGCCGAGCGTCGGGCTCGTTGCGTGACTGTTCCCAGTCCCTCACCGTCGAGAGCGGCAGGTGGTAGGCGGAGGAAAACTCGGCCTGGGTCATGTTTATCCGGGCGCGGATCGTCTTGACCCCGTTGGCGCGTCGTGCCCGCGCCAACGCTTGGTCGGAAAGCGGCTGTGCGTCCGGGTCGGTCAGGGCTCCGGCTAAACGCTGCTCATCCGTCATGGCCCTGATGCGGGCCCAATCGGTTTTTCCAGTCAGTTCTTCAGGCTTGGTCATTTGTAAAATCGGTGTCGCCCGACGGGCAGCCGCTAAAGACCGAACGCTCGCAATCCATCCTACTCCTTTTCAATTTCTGCCGACCGTGCCGCGAAAGCAGCGGCTACGGCGCGCTCGATCTCTTCAAGCGGTATGCGTGACGGCGCCGTCAGTCTGGGCAAGACAATCCCACGATACATCGCTTTGGCTGACCGCTTCAAAGGGGCTTTACGTTTTGCCTTGGTCTCAACCTTGGACATCGCCGAAATATGATCCTCATCGCGGCCACACGCAACTGGGTTCGACGCACTTGCGGTGGGAAACTCCGGCCTGCGGGGCGCTGTCGGATGAAATAGGTTTTCAATTGACTCTTCCATGGGATAGTTGCGTATTGCAATTTATTCCCTACATATCCCGACACCGACACCGACACCGACACCGACACCGACACCGACCCATCGACACGGAGCGCCACCCCATGCCCGCCCTCGCCAACGCCCGCCACGAAGCTTTCTCGCAATATCGCGCCAAGGGCGCTCTGCTTGATGAGGCGTTCGAGCGCGCTGGGTTCGTGCTGGCCAAGGGGCATTCCTGTCGGCTGGCGAGCCGGCCGGAGGTCGCCGAACGCATCGCCGAGATTCGCGCCGCCATGCCGGAGGCCGAGGACGTCAGCCCGCAGGCCTTGATGGCCTCGCTGATGCGCATCGCCGCGGCCGGAATCGACTCCGATGTTCCCGCCGTGCTCAAGGAAGCGCGCTTGGCCCTGGTCGATGTCGCGAAGATCCAGGGCGGCCTGTCCGACGCCCGCCGCGCCGATCGCAACGACATGAAATATGATACCTTTTAATTCAATAGCTTAGGCCTGATCGCCCCGGATTCCCACCTGCCGAACGCCTGCCAAAACCTGCCAATCACCTGCCGTAAACCTGCCAGTGACCTGCCAACCACCTGCCACGGACCTGCCGGCAGCCTGCCAGGAACCTGCCAAAGCGACCTACGCCGCCGCCGCCGCCCCCGCCGCCAACGGGCCATGCAGGAAATACACATTGGAAAGTCCGATGCCCTTCAGCTCCACCGCCGGCGCCGCCTCCACCTCGAACCGGTCGCGCAGCCGCTCGAACGCCGCCTCCGAGATCAAGATCCCTCCGGGTCCGCTGGCGTGTTCCAGGCGGCTGGCCACGTTGACCGCGTCGCCCCAGCAGTCGAAGGCCGGTCGCTTGATGCCGATCACCCCGGCCACGATCGGCCCCACATGCAGGCCGATGCGGATCGCAATGGGCAGGCCCAGTTCGGCGGCCAGGTCGCGGGTGACGTCGCGCATGGCCAGGGCGAACTGCGCCATGCGTCCGGCGTGTTCGTAGGCCTGCTCGCCGGTGGCCAGGCCGCCTACCGCCATATAGGCGTCGCCGATGGTCTTGATCTTCTCGATGCCCAGGGCCCCGGCGGCGGTGTCGAACCGCGAGAACACCTTGTTCAGCATCTCCACCAACTGGCTGGCGGTCAGCCGCCGCGACATGGCGGTGAACCCCACCAGATCGGCGAACACGATGCTGACCTCGCCATGAATATCGGCGATGGTGGTTTCTCCGGCCTGGATACGGTCGACGATTTCGCGCGGCATCATCGAATGCAGCAGGTCGTCGACCCGCGCGCGGCTGCTCTCCAGCGCCAGGTCGGTGCGGAACTCGCGCCGCGCCGCCAGCTCCCGCCCGGCGCCGCTCAGGCCGACGATGATCACCGCGGTGACGATGCAAAGAGCGTTGACGATCATCATGTCGCCGGCCGCGTGGTGACCCAGGGCCTCGACGCCGAGAAAACCGATCAGGCTGACCGCGCTGGGCAACACCAGGAAGATCACCCGCAGCGGAAAGATCGCCGCCCCCCCGAAATAGATCAGCAGCAGGCCGGCCGCCCCATACTGGAACCCGTGATCGAGCTGGGCGCAGATCACCGTGAACCCGGCCAGCATGGTGGTCATGGCCACGCTGACGATGATTTCCAGATAGGGCCAGAACCGGCGAAACAGCAGCGCCACCGCCGCCGCGCCCAGGATCGGCGTCAGAACGAATTCGCGCAGGAAGAACACCTTTGGCCATCCGAGCGGATCGACGGTCCGGTCCCACAGGGTGAAGCTGCCGAACAGCACCACCACCGCCGCCAGGAACAGCTGGGTGGTCCGCAGGTGCGCGCGCACCAGGCTCTCGACGAACAGCCGCTCCCGCGCCTCTTCCGGGAACCGCAGGCCAAGTCGGACCAGCGCCTGTCGTATCATCACCGGTTTCTCCGCTACGCCGGAAACCTGACCCGAATGGAGGCCGCGCCCTGCGCCATTTGACCTACCTTCGCCGCCGCCGTGAACCCCCGATCCCGCGCCAGAGCCAGCACCGCCTCCGCGCCGGCCGGATCGACGGCGATCAACAGGCCCCCGCTGGTCTGGGGATCACACAGTATATCGCGGCGCCATTCCGGTGTCGCCGCCTCCAGCGTAACCTCATGGCCGTAGCTCTCCCAGTTGCGGCCGGCGGCGCCGGTGCTCACACCGGCCTTGGCCAGCGCCTCGACGCCCGGCAACATCGGTGGCGTGGCGGTGATCTCGCCCTCCAGACCCGCGCCCCGGCACATCTCCAGCGCGTGGCCCAGCAGGCCAAAGCCGGTGACGTCGGTCACCGCGTGAACCCCAGCCATGCCCGCCAGCTCCGCGCCGACCTTGTTCAACTGGGTGGTGGACGCGATCAGCGCGCCATAGCCGGCCGCGTCCAGCTTCTCCTGCTTGAACGCCGCGCTCAGCACCCCCACGCCCAGCGCCTTGGTCAGGATCAGCACGTCTCCCGCCCGCGCGGTGTTGTTTTTCAGCAGCTTGTCTGGATGCACCAGGCCCAGGGCCACCAGCCCATAGATCGGCTCGACGCTGTCTATCGAATGGCCGCCGGCCACCGGCACGCCGGCCGCCGCGCATACTTCGGCCCCGCCGGCCAATATCGCCGCGATGGTCTCGACCGGCAGCTTGCCGACCGGCATGCCGACGATGGCCAGGGCGAAGATCGGAGTCGCCCCCATCGCGTAGACGTCCGACAACGCGTTGGTGGCGGCGATCCGGCCGAAGTCGCGCGGGTCGTCGACCACCGGCATGAAGAAATCGGTGGTCGCCACCAGGGCCTGGCTGTCGTTCAGCCGCCACACCGCCGCGTCGTCGCTGGTCTCGGTCCCGACCAGCAGGTTGGGGAAGGCCGCCGCGGCCGGCATGCCGGCAAGGATTTCTCGCAGCACCTTGGGCGAAAGTTTGCAGCCACACCCGCCGCCGTGGGCCAGGGAGGTCAGGCGAACCGGCGTTTCGATCATCGACCCAGTGTCCCTTTGGTCAACCGCTCGGCGATCCGGGCGGCGGCGCGGTCCAGGCTGGCGGCGTCCAGGTCATCCATGGCGATGGTCTCCAGGCACGAACTCGTCTCGCGCCGCCGCGAGCGTTCATAGGCCGGATCATAGTGATGTTCGATCAGTCCGGCCGCCAGTCCGACGAAATTTTCCGCCCGGGCCAGGGCGCGCCAGTCGTCCAGCCGCTCCCGGCCATGGTGGATGGGCAGCTTGACCAAGGTGGCTTCCAGGGCGGCCGGATCGGCGATGATATCGCCGTAGGCCCTGGTCAGATAACGCGCGCGCGCCTCGCGCGGCGCGGCCAGTTCGATGCGCGGCGCGGCCAGCATCGCCTTCCACAGGGTCGGCGGCAGATTCAGGTCGCCGACCTTGCTGGATTCCGCCTCGACCAAGATCGGCCGGCCCCGGTCCAGGCCGTCGAGGCCGGCCAGCAGAGCCGACTCGAAACCTTTCTGGTCCGGCTGCACGGTCCCGGCCACCAGCCCGAACAGCGATCCGCGATGCGCCGCCAGTCCCTCCAGGTCGAGGGTCTGCACTCCCAGCGCGGCCAGGCGATGCAGCACTTCGGTCTTGGCCACGCCGGTGTAGCCGTCGAGCAGAATCACCCGGAAGTCGGGCTCGGCGTCGTACAGCGCGGCGCTGACCCGGCGGCGATAGGTCTTGTAGCCGCCGGCCAGCAGGCTGGGGCGCCAGCCCACCTGCTCCAGCACCGTGGCCATGGCGTTCGACCGCTGGCCGCCCCGCCAGCAGTAGACCAGCGGCGCCCACGATCCGGGCTTGTCCTTCAGCCCCTCTTCCAGATGCCGGGCGATGTTGCGCGCCACCAGCGCCGCCCCGACCCGCCGCGCCAGGAACCGCGATTGCTGCACATAGATCGTCCCGACCCGCGCCCGCTCGTCATTGTCCAGTACGGGCAGGTTGATCGCCCCCGGAACATGGTCCTCGGCAAACTCGGCCGGACTCCGCACGTCGACAATGTCGTCAAACCCGGTGAGCGTCTCGGGCTCGACCGTGGAGAGGGTCTGGATCAAGCCGCCTCGAAGATCGCCGCTATGCCCTGGCCGCCGCCGATGCACATGGTCTCCAGGCCGTATTTGACGTCGCGGCGTTTCATCTCGCGCAGCAGATTGGCCAGGATGCGCCCGCCGGTGGCGCCGATCGGGTGGCCCAGCGAAATGCCCGAGCCATTGACGTTCAGCAGGTTGCGATCGTCCCAGCCCCAGCCCTTCAGCACCGCCAGCACCTGCGGCGCGAACGCCTCGTTCAGCTCCACCAGGCCGATGTCGTCCCAGCCCATGCCCGAGCGGGCGAACAGCCGCTCGACGGCCGGCACCGGGCCGATGCCCATGCGCGAGGGCTCGCAGCCCGCCGCCGCCCAGCCGACCAGCCAGCCCATCGGCTCCAGGCCCAGTTCCTCCAGCTTGTCCTCCGCCACCACCAGGCAGGCGGCGGCCGCATCGTTCTGTTGGCTGGCGTTGCCGGCGGTGACCACGCCGTCCTTTTCCAGCGCCTTCAGCTTGCCCAGGCTCTCCGCCGTGGCGTCGGGGCGGAAGCCCTCATCCCTGGCGAAGGTAATCGGATCGCCCTTCTTCTGCGGCACCGACACGGTGACCAGCTCGTCGTCGAACTTGCCCTCGGCCCAGGCCTTGGTGGCGCGCTGATGGCTGGCGGCGGCGTATTCGTCGCAGGCCTCGCGGCTGATCTGGTAGTCGCGGGCCAGGTTGTCGGCGGTTTCGATCATGCCGCTGATCACCCCGAACCGGCTGATCGGCTGGCTCATCACCCGCCCGCGCGCCAGGCGGTCATGCATGGTGACCGAGCCGGCCCGAGCCCCATTGCGCATGTCGGTCGTGTAGTATTCGGCGTTGCTCATGCTCTCGACGCCGCCGGCCACCACCACGTCGGCCGCCCCGGTCTGGACCATCATCGCCGCGTCGATCACCGCCTGCAGGCCGCTGCCGCAGCGCCGGTCGAGTTGATAGCCGGGCACCGATATCGGCAGGCCCGCCGCCAGGGCCGACCAGCGGGCGATGCAGGGCGCCTCGCCGTTGCCATAGCCTTGCGCGAAAATCACGTCGTCGATCTTCTCGGGGTCGATCTTCGTCCGCTCGACCAGCGCCTTGAGGACGACCGCCCCCAGATCGCCGGCCGTGATACTGGCAAGCGCCCCCTGGAACTTGCCCACCGGGGTTCGGATCGGCGAGACGATGGCGGCGCGTTTCATGGGGATATCCTCCAAAACCTTGAGACGAGTCCGTGCCGAGGGAATGAGCGGCGGTCAAGAGCGGGAAGGATGAAGACCATGGCCGGAAGCCAGGACTACGCGCAGGATCCGCGCAACGCGGCCGTGCTGATCTATCTGAACGGCCGCATGGTTCCGCGCGCGGAGGCGACGGTCTCGATCTTCGACGCCGGGTTTTCGATGGGCGACGGGGTCTGGGAGGGGCTGCGCCTGCACCGGGGCCGGCTGCTGTTCCTGGAGGCGCATCTCGACCGCCTGTGCGAGGGGGCCAGGGCCATCGCCTTCAAACCACCCCTCGACCGCGCCGCCATCGAGGCGGCGCTGCGACAAACGCTCGAGGCCAACGGCATGACCGACGGCGCTCACATCCGCCTGATGGTCACTCGGGGGTTGAAGACCGACGTCAACCAGGACCCTCGCAACGCGCTGGGCATTCCGACGGTGGCGATCACCGCCGAATACAAGGCAACGCCGGAGCGACCGCCGGGCTGGGGCCTGCGGCTGTTCACCTCGTCGATCCGCTGTACGGGCGCGCGGATGTTCGACATGCGGCTCAACTCCCACAGCCGCCTCAACCTGATCCGCGCGCTGCTGGAGGCGATCGACGCCGGCGCCGACGAGGCCCTGATGCTCGACCCCCAGGGCAAGGTGTCCAGCTGCAACGCCACCAACTTCTTTTTCGTCCGGGGCGGGGAGGTTTTCACCTCAGCGGGGGACTACTGCTTCAACGGCGTCACCCGCGGCAACGTCATCTCCCTGTGCCGCGCCAACGCGATCCCGATCCACCTTGGCGCCTTCGACCTGGATCAGGCCCGGACCGCCGACGAAGCCTTCGTCACCGGCACCATGGCCGGCGTGACGCCAGTCTCGCAAATCGACGGCCACGCCATGATCGCTTCGCCAGGCCCGATCACCCAGCGCATCGCCGCCCTCTACGAAGCCCTGAAAGACGCCGACGCGGCGACTGGAGCGAGGCTCTGATGGCGGAGCCCATCCGCATCGCGCTGTGGTCCGGCCCCCGCAACATCTCCACGGCGATGATGCGGGCGTTCGAGAACCGGCCTGACACCGCGGTGATCGACGAACCGTTTTACGCCGCCTGGCTGACCATCAGCGGCGCCGATCACCCTATGCGTGAAGCGGTGCTCGCCGCCCAGCCCACCGACTGGCGGGTGGTCGTGAACGCGCTGCTGGGGCCTGTCCCCAGCGGTCGGCCAATCTTCTACCAGAAGCACATGGCGCACCACATCACGCCGGAGATCGACCTCTCCTGGATGGCCCAATGCCGTAACGCCTTCCTGATCCGCGAGCCCGCGGCGGTGTTGGCCTCCTACGCAGCCAAGCACGACGACGTCAGCCTCGAAGCCATCGGCGTTCCCCAGTTGGCGCGCTTGTTCGACCAGGAGGCCCAGAGACTCGGCGCCGCGCCGCCGGTGATCGACGCCCACGACGTGCTTAGCGACCCGGCCGGTTGCCTCGGCGCGCTTTGTGCCGCGTTGGAGATTGATTTCCTCCTAGCCATGCTGAAATGGCCCGCCGGCCCCCGCGCCACCGACGGCGTGTGGGCGCCGGCCTGGTACGACGCGGTCGAGCGCTCCACCGGCTTCGCGCCGCCACCGCCGACCGTCCGCCGCGAGGATCTGCCGCCCGATCTGGCGCGCATCGCCGAGGCGGCCGAGCCGTTCTACGAAGCCCTGGCCAAACACCGGCTTCGGCGTTGAACCTGTCCTGCTTAGCCCTTGGGCAGCTTCATCGGGGCCACCGCCGGCGCGTCTTCCCAGCCACCGCCCAACTGCTGGAATACGGTAATCTGGTCCGAAGCCAGCGTCTGGTCGGAAAGCGCCACGGCCTGGTCGGTGGTGATCTTGGCCGACTCGGTGGTCAGCAGATCGAGGAAGCTGGCCGATCCGGCCTTGAACTGGATATCAGCCAGCCGATAGGCGTCGCCGGCGTCTTTCTGGGCGTCGATCAGCGAGCGATGGCGGCTCAGTTCGGCCCCATAGGCCGACAAGGCCGTCTCGGTGTCGCGCAGCGCGCCCAGCACCGTCGAGTCGAAACTGGCCAGGGCCGCCGACGCTTGGGCGTTGGTCTCGCGGATATGCGCCCGGGCGACGAGGATATTGGGAAAGCTCCAGCTCAGCGCCGGCCCCACCGAATAGGTGGCGCTGTTGTAGTTGCCGAGGTTGACCGAAGAGACCAGCGAGTCGGTGATCGTGCCGCCCAGGCTGATGGTCGGATAGAGGTCGGCCGTGGCCACGCCGATCCGGGCCGTGGCCGCCGCCAGCAGACGCTCGGCCTGGCGGATGTCGGGTCGCCGGCGAAGCAGGGCGACGCCGTCGCCGACGGGCAGGGGGCGTGTCAGGGTCGGGGGCGCGGCGCAGGCGGCGGCCTCGGCCGGAATCTCCGCCGGAGGTTTGCCGATCAGGGCGGCCAGGGAAAACAGCGCCGCGCGCCGCTGGCCCTCCAGCGGCCCGACCGCCGCCTTGGCCTGGTTGAGCAGCGCCGACTGGCGATCGAGGTCGAAGTCGGACAGCGCTCCGGCGTCGCGCTCGACCCGGGTCAGGTCATAGGCGTTTTGCAGCAGGTCTACCGAACGGCGCGCCACCGCGACCTGGGCGGCGTAGCCACAGGCCTGGGCGTAGGCGTTGGCCGTCGCCCCGGCCAAGGTGACGCGCACCACATCCTCGGCGGTTCGGGTGGCGTCCAGATTGGCCCGGGCCGCCTGGATCGTCCGGCGGATCCGGCCGAACAGGTCCAGTTGGTAGGAGGCGCTGAAGGCGCCGCTGTAGGTGAGCAGGGCCGGCGCGTCGATCGCGACCTGACCGGCCGTTCGGCTATAGGTCGGCGCCGCGCCCGAGACCGTCGTGCCGGGGAACCGTCCGGACCGGGCTTCGCCCAGCACGCCCTCGGCATAGGCCAGATTGGCGGCGGCCACCTTCAGGTCGCGGTTCTCGTTCAGGGCCTGGGCGACCAGGCGGTCGAGCACGGGGTCCTGGTAGAGGCGCCACCAATGATCGGGCAGGGGCTCGCCTTTGACGTCCGCCATCGACTTGGCCGAGAGGAATTCGCCCTGGGCGCTGGCCGGCGTCTTCGGCGCCACATAGCGCGGCCCGACCGCGCAGCCACTCACCACGAAGGCCAGCGCCAGCAGGCCACGCCCCGCCGCCTTGAGTTTCGCAAAGCTCATTCCCCAGGCTCCACCCTGGGTTCGGGGCGCTTCAGCAGGGCCCGCAGCCTGGGTTTGGGCAGGCGGTCGGAAAGGCCACGGAACACGATGAAGAACACCGGCGTGAACAGCAGGCCGAACGCCGTCACCCCGATCATGCCGAAGAACACCGCCACCCCCAGGGCCTGGCGCATTTCCGCCCCGGCGCCGGACGCGAAGGCCAAGGGCGCGACGCCCAGGATGAAGGCGAACGAGGTCATCAGGATCGGCCGCAGCCGGGTTCGCCCTGCCTCCATGGCAGCGTCGGTTCGGCTCAGCCCCTGCTCGCTTTCGCCCTGGCGAGCGAACTCGACGATCAGGATGGCGTTCTTCGACGCGAGGCCGATCAGCACCACCAGACCGACCTGAGTCAGGATGTTGTTGTCCAGGCCGCGCAGGTTCACCCCGACCATCGCCGCCAGCAGGCACATCGGCACGATCAGGATCACCGCGAACGGCAGGCTGACACTCTCGTAAAGTGCGGCCAGCAACAGGAACACGAACACCACCGCCGCGCCGAACACCATCAGGCCGGTGTTGCCAGCGAGACGCTCCTGATAGGCCAGCTCGCTCCATTCGTAGCCATAGCCCGGGGGCAGGGTGGCCTTGGCCAGCCGCTCCATGGTGTCCAGCGCCTCGCCGCTCGAATGGCCGGGCGCGGCGTCGCCGTTGATCTCGGCCGATGGGAACAGGTTGTAGCGCAGCACCCGGTAGGGGCCGGTGATGTGCTTCAAGGTCACGAGACTGCCGAGGGGCACCATGGCGCCGCTGTTGGACCGGGTCTTCAGCTCGGTCAGCCGGCTCTCGTCGTCGCGGAAGGTGGTGTCGGCCTGGGCCAGGACCTGGAAGGTGTGGCCGAACAAATTGAAGTTGTTGACGAAGGTCGAGCCCAGATAGGTCTGCAGGGTGTCGAACACGCTGGTCGGCGACACACCCAGGATCTGGGCCTTGGCGCGGTCGATGTCGACGAACAGCCTGGGCGTCCTGGTGTTGAAGGTCACGAAGGCCGAACCGATGGCCGGTTCGCGGGCGGCCGCGGCGGCCAGGTCGCGGGTCGCCGCCTCGAGGGCCTTGGGGCCATGGCCGCCCTGGTCCTGGATGATCATCTTGAAGCCGCCGGTTGTACCGATGCCGCGCACGGGCGGTGGCACAATGATCTTGACGTCGGCCCCGGTGACCGGCGCCACGCGCTTCTGCAGATCGGCCATCACCTGTTTGGGGCTCAGGCCCATGGCGGCGCGGGCTTCGAACGACTTCAGGATGATATAGATCTGGCCGTTGTTGGAGGCGGTGGTGCCGCTGGTGGCGTCGACGCCGGCGTAGATCGAGGCGGCCTCCACGGTCGGGGCTTCGCGCAGGCGGTGGGCCACGTCCCGCACCACCTCGTCGGTGCGGCCGAGCGACGAGCCGGGCGGCAATGTGAGCGCCACCAGCAGGTTGCCCTGGTCCTGGGCGGGGATGAAACCCTTGGGCGTCACCGCGAAGTCCCAGCCCGCCAGGGTGACGAGCCCGGCATAGACCACCAGCATCAGCACCGTCATCCGCAACACCCGGCGGATCAGCCTGGCGTAGCCGCCCGCCAGGCGGTCGAACGCCGTGTTGAACCCATCGGCGAACCGACGGAACGGGGACGGCCGCCCCGCACCACTGGCCGCCACCTTGTGGGGTCGCATCAGCAGCGCCGCCATGGCCGGCGACAGGGTCAGGGACAGCACAAGCGAGATCACTGTCGAGGAGGCGATGGTCAGGGCGAACTGGCGATAGAACTGTCCGGAGATGCCGGGAATGAAAGCGGTGGGGATGAACACCGCCATCAGCACCAGGGCGATGGCCACCAGGGCGCCGCCCACCTCGTCCATGGTCTTGTGCGCGGCCTCGCGCGGCGACATGCCCTCGCGCAGGTGGCGATCGATGTTCTCGACCACGACGATGGCGTCGTCGACCACGATGCCGATGGCCAGCACCAGGCCGAACAGCGACAGGCTGTTGAGCGAATAGCCGAACGCCCCCAGCACCGCGAAGGTGCCGATCAGCGAGACGGGTATGGCCATGATCGGGATCAGCGCCGCTCGCCAGGATTGCAGGAAGAACAGCACCACCAGCACCACCAGGGCCACGGCGATGAACAGGGTCTTCTCGACCTCGTT
Organism: Caulobacterales bacterium; assembly: GCA_038227865.1. Classification (GTDB taxonomy): domain Bacteria; phylum Pseudomonadota; class Alphaproteobacteria; order Caulobacterales; family Caulobacteraceae; genus Acaudatibacter. Next base: position 75,987 of record JBBRPO010000014.1, on the reverse strand, counting down.
GATGGAGTCGCGGACATATTGGGTCGGGTTGAAGATCACCCTGTAGTCGAGACCGGGCGGGAAGCTCTGCTTGAGGGTCACCATGGTGCGCTTGACCGCTTCCACGGTCTGCAGGGCGTTGGATCCCGGCTGCTGCAAGACCCCCATCGCCACGGCGTTCTTCTCGTTCATATAGGCGTTGGTGCTGTAGTCCTGGGCTCCGAGCTCCACCCGGGCGACGTCGCCGATCCGGGTCACCCGGCCCGCCTGGTCAGTCTTGACGATGACGTCGGCGAACTGCGCGGTGGTCGAGAGGCGCCCCAGCGCCTGGACGCTCAGTTGGTAGGCGCTGGTCACCGACGCGTCCGGCGGCTGGCCGATGGTCCCGGCCGCGACCTGGACATTCTGGCCTTTGAGCGCGGCGACGATGTCCTCGACGGTCAGGTTGCGGGCGGCGGCCCGGTCGGGGTCGATCCAGATCCGCATCGCATAGTCGCGGGCCGCCCGGCTGCCGACATCGCCGACGCCCGGCACGCGAAGCAGGGCGTCGCGGATATGCAGGCCGACGTAGTTGGCGATGTATTTCTGATCGAGCGAGCCGTCGGGCGAGAAGGTGTGGACCGCCATCAAGAAGTCGGTCGAGGCCTTGCGCACGGTGACCCCGGCGGCGTTGACCTCGGCGGGAAGGCGCGGCGTCGCCGCCGACACCCGGTTCTCCACCAGTACCTGGGCCTGGTTGGGATCGGTGCCGAGCTTGAAGGTCACGGTGATGTTCAGGTGGCCGTCACCTGTGGCCTGGGAGGAGAGGTAGAGCATGTTCTCCACCCCGTTGATCTGCTCCTCGATTGGCGCGGCGACGCTGTCGGCCAGGGTCTCGGCCGAGGCGCCTGGATAGTTGGCCTGGATGCTGATCGTCGGCGGGGTGATGTCCGGATACTGGGACACCGGCAGGTTCGGAAAGGCGATCGCGCCGACCAGGGTGATCAGGATCGCGATGACGCTCGCGAACACCGGCCGTTCGATGAAGAAGTGGGAAAACGGCATGACCCGCGCCCGTCCCTACCGCGCCGCGTCGGCGGAGGTCGCCGTGGAGGCCGGCGGACCGGGCTCGAGCGGCCGCGCCATCGCCGGGGTCGCCACGATCCGGCCGGGGACCGATTTGACCTTGTGGCCGCCCTGGGCGCGCTGCACGCCATCGATGATCACGTGGTCGCCCGGCGCCAGACCGCTGCGCACGACCCGCAGGCCATCGGTCAGGGGACCCAGGTCCACGGCCACTACGCGCGCCACGCCGTCGCCGCCGACGATGTAGACCACCTGGCGCTCCTGGTCGGTGACCACGGCCCGGTCGGGTATCAGCAGCGCCGCATAGGAACCCGATCCCAGCAGCCGCATGTGGCCGAACATGCCGGGCGTCAGGAAATGGTCGGGATTGGGCACCACCGCCCGGCCGCGGATCGTGCCGCTGCCGGTGTCCAGGGCGTTGTCGACGAAATCCATATGACCCTTCCAGCGATAGGTCGGCTCGTCCTGAAGGCGGATCTCCACCGGATTGGCCTGCCGCCGCGACGAGGTCCGCGTGCCGGCCTCGTTCTCGCGCTGGTATTTCAGATACAACGCCTCGGAGCCGGTGAAGGTGAAGCGGATCGGGTCGAGGTTGACGATATTGGTCAGCACGGTGGTGTCGGCGGTGACCAGATTGCCCGGCGCCACCCGGCGGTCGGACACCCGGCCGCTGATCGGGGCCAGGACCTGGGTGAAGGCGACATTGAGGGCGGCCGCCCGAGCGGTGGCCTGGGCGCTGATCACATCGGCGGCGGCCTGCCCCTGGGCGGCCACCAGGGTGTCATAGGTCTGCTGGCTGATCGCCTTGGCCGCCAGCAGGGTCTGGCCCCGCGCCGCCTGCGCCTTGGCGTTGTCCATCGTCGCCCGGGCGCGGGCTTCCTGGCCCTTGGCCTGGTCGAGGATGGCCTGATAGGGCCTGGCGTCGATGGTGAAGAGCCGCTGGCCCTGCTTGACGTAGTCGCCGTCCTTGAATCCGACGCCGACCAGATAGCCGGAAACACGGGGGCGCACATCGACCGAATCGATGGCCGCGAACTGGCCGACATAGTCGTCCCAGTCGATCACATTCATCCGCAGAGGCGTGGCGACGGTCACCGTGGGCGTCGGCGGCGGGGGAGGGGCTTGCTTTCCTTCGCAGCCCGCGAGCGTCGCGCCGAGCAGCAGCAGACCACAAAGCGCGGGCGAAGCGAATAAGGTTAAGTTACGCATGGACGCGTCTCGAATGGCGACGTGAAGCCGATGGACAGACCCGAGCCCGGTCATTCCCCAAAAGGGCGCGGCTTGGCGCCGCCTCGCCGGACCCGCGCCGCCTTAGACACCAACCGTCCCCGTGCGGCAATGGCGCAAGGTCCGGGATTCGTGGACTGTTCAGATCGGTGACCGCGTGCTTGGAGTCGTGTCCTGAGTTTGGCTTGGGGAATTGGTGGATGACAAGGCGGATGAAAAGCCTGAGCTCGGGACTGGCGACAGGAGTGTTCCTGGCCTTGCTCGGCGGAACCCCGCTATCGGCGGCCGCCGCGCCTTCGCCAGACCTCGAGGCGATGCTCGGCTATCCGTTCCAGAGCGAACTTGTGGCCGCGTCCAAGGGCGGGGCTATCGCCTGGGTCCAGAAGGTGCGCGGCGTGCGCAATGTCTGGGTCGCGGCTGGTCCGGATTTCAAGCCCCGTCAGGTCACCGAGAATCAGGCCGACGACGGACAGGAGCTGACCGGACTGGCCTTCTCGCCCGACGCCAGGCGTCTGGTCTGGGTGCGGGGCGGCGATCACGACGCCAACTGGCCGGCCGAGGGTGGCCTGGCCCCCGATCCGACCGCCCAAACCGATCAACCATTGGTGACCATCTGGACCGCCGATGTGGCTGGCGGCGCCCCGGTGAAAGTCGCCGAAGGTGACACGCCGACGATCTCCGCCAAGGGCGTGCTGGCGTTCATCAAGGACAAGCAGGTCTGGACCGCGCCGCTGGACGGCCCAAAGGACGATAAGCCAGGCAAGGCCGAGCGGCTGTTCTTCGATCGCGGCAAGGATGGCCAACTGGCCTGGTCGCCGGATGGAACGCGCCTGGCTTTCGTCTCGGCGCGCGGCGACCACGCCTTCATCGGCGTGTTTGCGTCGAAGGATCGCCCGCTGACCTATCTGGCGCCATCGACCGGGATCGACCTCTCGCCGCGCTGGTCGCCCGACGGCCGGCGTATCACCTTCACCCGCCAGCCCGGCGACGGCGGCGCGCCCGAGACCATGCTGGAGGAACACCCCCAGCCCTGGTCGATCTGGGTCGCCGACGCCGATGGCGCGGCCTCCCATCTGGTGTGGAAATCACCGAGGACCCTCGAGGGTTCGTATCCCGAGGTCGCCGGCGAGGCCAATCTGATGTGGGCGGCTGGCGAGCGACTGGTGTTCCTGGCCGAGACGGATAACTGGCAGCATCTCTATTCCGTGCCGGCCGCCGGCGGGGAGGCCCTGCTGCTGACCCCCGGCGCGTTCATGGTCGAACACGTCGCTAAGAGCATCGACGGCCGCTCCATCGTCTATGACGCCAACACGGGCGCCGACCCGAACGACGGCGAGCGGCGTCACGTGTTTACCGTGCCCGTCGACCGCCCAACGCCTGTCTCGGTCAGCGAGGGCGAGACGATCGACTCGACCCCCGTGGCGCCTGACGCCGCACATGTGGCGTATATCACCGCCGGGCCGAAATCGCCGCCGCGGGTGACCGTGGCGGACATTGCCGGCGGCTACCGGCAGAGCTGGATGATCGGCCTGACGGAAGAATTTCTGGCGCAACCGCAGACCACGCCCAGGCCCGTCACCTTCAAGGCGCCCGACGGCCTGACGATCCACGGCGACCTGTTCGAGGCCCCGGCCGCGCCGAACGCCCCGCCCAAGCCCGCCGTGGTGTTCGTTCACGGCGGGCCGCCCCGGCAGATGCTGCTCGGCTGGCACTACATGGATTACTACACCCACGCCTATGCGATGAACCAGTATCTGGCCGCCCACGGCTATGTGGTGCTGTCGGTCAACTATCGTCTGGGCATCGGCTACGGCCGTGCCTTCAACCACGCGCTCAATGCTGGGTTCCGCGGCGCGGCGGAATATCAGGACGTGTTGGGCGGCGGCCGTTTCCTCCAGACCCTTCCGGAGGTCGACCCAAAGCGGATCGGCATTTGGGGCGGCTCCTACGGCGGTTATCTGACGGCCATGGCCCTGGCCCGGAACTCCGACGTCTTCAAGGCCGGGGTCGATCTGCACGGCGTCCACGACTGGTCCGCCACCCTCGGGCGCGAAATTCCACCGCCTCCCGCCGGCTTCGAAAAGGGCGACCGCGACGCGGCCATGGCCGTGGCGTTCAAATCCTCTCCGGTGGCCGACCTGACCCGCTGGACCTCGCCGGTGTTGCTGATCCAGGGCGACGATGACCGCAATGTCGCCTTTCACGAAACCATCGATCTGGCGCGACGGCTGGAGGCGCTTGACGCGCCGTTCGAGGAATTGGTGCTGCCCAACGAAATCCACGGCTTCCTGCGCTACAAGTCCTGGCTGACCTCCGACACCGCGATGGTGGAGTTCCTGAATCGTCATCTTGGCGGCGGGCGATAGCGCTCTCCAGGTTGGGGATGGAGACAATCCAGTCTATGACGCCAATCAAAGAACATCAGCCGAAGGATACTCGATGAGCGCGCTCAAATTCCTGATCAACGGTCGTCTTGAAGACGGCGACATGACCATGAAGGTCATCAACCCGGCCACCGGCGCCGAGGAATTCGATTGCCCCCGCGCCTCGATGGCCCAGCTCGACCGGGCCGTCGCCGCCGCCAAGGCCGCCTTCCCGGCCTGGAGCCGCGCGCCGATGGCCGAGCGCAAGGCGGCGCTGCTGAAGATCGCCGACATCATCGAGGCCAACGCCGCCGAACTGGCCCGGATGCTGACCCAGGAACAGGGCAAGCCGATCGGCGACGCCACGGGCGAGGTCTATGGCGCCGCGGCCTTCTTCCGCTATTTCACCAGCCTCGACCTGCCGATGAAGGTGATCGAGGACAGCGACGGCAAGCGCGTCGAGGCCCATCGTCGGCCGCTGGGCGTGGTCGGCGCGATCATCCCCTGGAACTTCCCGCTGATCCTGATGGCCTTCAAGGTCCCGGCCGGCCTGATGGCCGGCAACACCATGGTGATCAAGCCGGCCGCCACCACGCCGATGGCCACCGTGCGGCTGTTCGAGCTGATCAAGGACGCGGTCCCAGCCGGCGTGCTCAATGTGGTCGCCGACGCCAATGACCTGGGCGGCGCCATCACCAGCCACCCGGATATTCGCAAGGTGTCGTTCACCGGCTCGACCGCCACCGGCCGCAAGGTGATGGCCGGCGCCGCCGAGATGCTCAAGCGCATCACCCTGGAACTGGGCGGCAACGACGCCGGCATCGTGCTCGAGGGGTCGGATCCCAAGACCGTGGCCCCCAAGATCTTCGGCGCCGCGTTCCAGAACAGCGGTCAGGTCTGCATCGCCATGAAACGGGTCTACGTCCATGAGTCGATCTACGACGCCATGTGCCTGGAGCTGGCGGCCCTCGCCAACGCCGCGGTGATCGGTGACGGGCTTGAACAGGGCACCCAATACGGCCCGCTGCAGAACAAGATGCAGTACGACCGGGTGCTGGTACTGATCGAGGACAGCCGCCAGCACGGCAACATCATCGCCGGCGGCGAGACTCCCGACCGCCCGGGCTATTTCATCCGCCCGACCATCGTGCGCGACATCACCGACGGCACGCGCCTGGTCGATGAGGAGCAGTTCGGCCCCGTCCTGCCGGTGATCTCCTACTCCGACCCCGAGGACGCCCTGGTCCGCGCCAACGCCAGCCCCTGGGGCCTGGGCGGCTCGATCTGGTCCACCGACCTGGACAAGGCCTACGACCTGGCCGGACGCATGGAGGCCGGCACGGTGTGGATCAACAAACACGCCGACCTCGCCCCCAACATCCCGTTCGGCGGCGCGAAGCAGTCGGGTCTGGGTGTCGAATTGGGCGAGGAAGGCCTGGCGGAATTCACCCAGTTGCAGATCATCAACATGGCGAAGTAGGCGGCGGCGCGATCCAGCCGGTCGGGGTGGCGTGGTATATACGCGGCTTGACAAAGACCGCCCGCCACCCAGGTTACTGGGATCAACGCCGATGACCACGACCCGTGTCTTCAAGTCCGGCAACAGCCAGGCCGTGCGGATTCCGGCCGAACTCGCCTATGCCGACCTCACCGCGGATCTTACGATTACACGGCACGGCGATGTCATCACTATCTTCCCCAAACGCCAGGGACTTAAGGACGCGGTCGAGGCCCTGCGCTGGCTTCCAAAGCCCACATCCGTCGAAGCGCGCGAACCTATCGATCTTCCCGATCGGGACTGAAGCTTGGCGTTTCTGATCGACACCAACATCGCGATCCACGCCCGCGACGGCGCCGACTGGGCGCTGGACCGGTTGGCGGAGAACGACGGCGCGGTTGTCCTCTCCGCGCTCAGCCTCGCCGAACTCCAGCGCGGGCTCTATAAGGACCCGGCCAATACGGCGATCAGGCTGCCGCGCTTGGAACTGCTCCTTCGCGCCATCCCGGTTCTGCCCTTCGACGCGGCCGAGGCCTATGGCCGCATCATCGCGTCTCTTGGGTGGGTCAAGGGACGAGACTTCGACCGCATGATCGCCGCCCACGCCCTGAGCACGGCCTCGATCCTGATCACGGAAAACGTCGCGGATTTTCGCGATATTCCAGGCCTCACGATCCAGACCTGGAAGCCCTGAGGCGCCATCTCTGAATCAATACAACGCCAGTTCGCACGTCATACCAGTTTGTGCCTCATAGTCGTCTCGGGATCGATTCACTAGAGCGTCGCGCGAAAAGTGGGAACCGCTTTTTGCTTGAGCGGCGCTCTACTATTTAATACACTACAGCAAGCCTGCCTAAACCGGAATCGATTTAGGCAGGCTTGCTGTAGTGTGTTGATGATCCAGGCGAAATACCAGGAGAGATGATCGTGGGTATGGTGACCGTAAGCGGGGCGAACGGCGCAAATGGCGCAACCGGAAGTCCCGGAACAAATGGCCAAGCTGGGCAAACTGTATCCGGCGCCACCTCCACCCCCTCGGACGTCTCCAACAGCGCCACCGTCAACGGTGGGATCGGCGGACGCGGCGGCGATGGTGTCGATCAAACAAGTGGCGCCCCAGCCGCCAATGCGGGCGCCGGCGGCGTTGGCGGTGGTGCGACGGCGAGCGCGGTGACGACGACGTCCGGCGCGGCATCGGCTCAAAGTTCAGCAACCGGTGGCGGGGGCGGCGGTTCCGGCTCGCCGGGCTTTGGCAATCCCGGCGGAGTTGGAGGAAACGGAGGAAAGGGCGGAGCCGCCAAAGCCGTCAGCGCGGCTACCAACGGCGCCGTCACCGGTGATGCGGTCACCACGTCCTCTGTCGCTGCTGGCGGAAATGGCGGATGGGGCGACCTTTATGGAGTGTCGGGGCGCGGCGTCGAGGGGGGCGCGGGCGGGATCGCCGGCGCTTCGACGGCGAGCGCGATCAGCGCGGGCAATGGCTGCGTGTCGGCAAGCGTCACCCAAACAGGCGGCAATGGCGGCTACGGCACCGGCGGTTTCAACGGTGGCGTCGGCGCGTCCTCGACGCTCACGAACGCCGTTTCGGGACGCAGCAACGGCGGGACCTTGAACCTGACGCAGATTGCGCAAGGCGGTGTAGGCGGATCCAGCTTCGCCGCGGGCAAAGCCGGCGCGGGCGGATCGACAACCTCGTCGCTCATCTTTGATGACACCAAGAACGCGACGCAGAGCGCCTACCTCAACGTTTCGATTGCGGCGACCGCCACCAACGGCGGCGGAAGCTTCGATACCGGCGGGACGGCGGCTGCCGGCGGCAATGCCGCGGCCACGCTCACGCTCACGGGCGCGGCCGCGGAAAACGCAACTGCGAGCTCGACCGGCGGCGGCGGCGGCGGGGTCTTCTACCTCTCTTCGGCGAATGGCGCGGGTGCCGGCAAGGCCACCACAATCGTCCAGACGGCCTCAACGACGGTGGGCAGTGACACCGTGAGCGCGGCGGCAACGGCCCGCGGCGGCAACGGCGGCGGTGGCGCTGGTCCAGGCAAGATCGGCAAGGCCGGCGGGGTTGCGTCCGCGAAGGCGAGCGCGACCAGTTTGGGCGCCGGCGCCGTTTCGGCGGTCGTGACCCAGACCGGCGGCGACGGCGGTGGGGGCGCCAGCGGAGCCAATGGCGGCGCCGGCGCGTCCTCGACACTCACCAACGCGGTTTCCGGGAGCAGCAACGGCGGCAGTCTCCGCCCAAGCCAGACGGCGGTCGGCGGCGACGGCGGATACAGCGACGGGGCCGTCGCCGGGGTCGCCGGCAAAGCCACATCGACACTGACCTTCGACGATACCAAGAGTTCAACCAAAAGTGCGTCGTTGAGCGCTTCGGTCTCCGCATACGGGGGCAATGGCAGCGGGATCGATCAATCCACCAAGCTTGCGGTAGGCGGCGCCGCCGTGGCCGATCTCAGCCTTACCGCCGTCGGCGCCACCGCCGCAAATGCGGCCGCTAGTGGCGGAGAGGGCGGCGGCGTCTATTACAATGAAACCGGCAGCGGCGTGGCAGGGGGAACAGCGAACGCCACCGCCAACTCGATGACTTTGAGCAACGCCGCGGTCAGGGCTTCCGCCACCGCGTATGGCGGCGGCGGTGGCCAGGGCGCGAACACCGGCAAGACCGGCGGGGCGGGCGGCGTCGCGGCGGCGTCCGCCAAGGCATCGAGCGGGGGTAACGGCGACGTGACCGCTACCGTCAACCAATACGGCGGCGGCGGCGGCTATAGCTATGGCTCAGGATCAACCGGCGGTTCTGGCGCTTCCTCGACCCTGAACAATTCGGTATTGGGCGGCAGCAACGCAGGCCAGCTCAATCTCAACCAGACCGCTTGGGGCGGCGCGGGTGGAGGCAGCGACGGAGGCTCGGGCGGCGCGGCCGGCTCCGCCAGATCGACCTTGAGCTTCGACGACAGCACGAGCGCGACAAAAAGCGCGGCGTTGACAGGATCTGTCGGCGCCACCGGTGGGGGCGGCGGCAGTGTCATCTACGGTGGCCCCGGCTCCAACGGTGGCGCAGGTGGGGCTGCATCGGCAAGCGGGGCGCTCACGGGAACCGGATCGGTCTCGCTCACCGTGGCGGCTACGGGCGGTAACGGCGGTGTGGGCCAAACCGCGGGCGCGGGCGGCGCGGCCACGGCGACGGGCGCCGCGACGGGATCAGCGATCTCCGCCGTTGCCTCGCAGGTATCAGCCTACGGCGGCTTTGGCTCGGGCAGCAGCGCCGGCGCGACCTCAACCGCGACCGGCCGAACCGGCCAGAACACCGCGTCGAGTTCGGCTACGCTCGCGAGCTCCGGAACGACAGGCATCCTGGTCGATAGTGTTTCCGGTAGCGTTTCAAGCATGTTGGCCGGCAACGGCTTGGTGGCCGACACCGCACGGGATGTTTCCATCGCGCGGTTCGGCGTGGCTGCCCCGGCGAGCGACACCACCTCGCAAGGCGTGGCCGAAATCACGGGCGCGCCAACTTCGGCGAATGTGACCGCGATCCTCAACGCCAACAGCGTCATCAAGACTGCGTTCAATAATGCGACCAGCTATTTCGCCATCGCTGAGTTGGGTGGGACCTACACCAGCGCCGGAGCACAAAGCGAAACGGTCACCAGCACGGTCAACCTGACGGTCGATCTCAACCAGCTCGCCACCAAACAGAACATGGTCCTTGGCCTCTATGGCGGCACGGCTTTGGGCGCTGGCGTGACCCGAGTGACGCTCACAATCGCCGCCAATGGCGACACGCTGCTTTCAAAGACATTCACGACGGGCGCGGCGGCAGCCATTTACTTCACAAACAACGCGGTGAATCTTGGATCGCTCACCGACCCGCTTTATTCGAGCGGAACCGCGAGTATCACCGAGACTCTGTCCGTCACCTCGACGTCCGTAGGCTCTGGTTTCTACGGAGATCTGCTGATCGGCGACCCGCCGGCCGCCGGCGGCGACGCCTCGGCCCTACGGTTCGCGGACGCGATGGCCGGCTTCGGGGGCGATCAGCGCCCGGCCCTGTCAGCCGCTGTCGCTCCCGCACACATCACCCAGGCGGAAATGCTGGCGCCTCCCCGCTTCGCGGGGGCCTGGTCTTGACGACCTGAACGGATAGGATTCGCGAATACTGTCTATCCACGCCTTGCCAGCGCCAGCCTCGCGCCGAAAGCGATGAACACGCAGCCTGTCAGACGGTCGAGCACGGTGACCACGCCAGGCTTCGCCAGATAGCGGCCGATCGGCGCGGTGGCGGCGATCAGGGCGCCGGACCAGATCAGGCCCATCACCACATGGATGCAAGCCAGCAGGAAGACATAGGGCGCCATGGCCACGCCGGGCGGCGTGAACTGGGGCAGGAAACTGACATAGAACACCCCGACCTTGGGGTTGAGCAGATTGGTCAAAAGGCCACGGCGAAGGGCGTCCAGAGGTCCGCGGCCCTGGGGAGCGGGACCTGTGTCGAGGGTGACAGTTCGCCGTGGCCGAAGGACCAGGCTCCCGCCAAGATAGACCAGATAGGCCGCGCCCGACCATTTGAGGACCGTGAAGGCGATGGGCGAGGCGGTCAGCATCGCGCCCAGCCCCAGGGCCACGCTGGCGCCCCAGACCAGGCAGCCCAGGCCGATGCCCAGCGCGGCGAAGGCGGCCGGTCGCCGGCCCTCCACGGTTGCGGCGCGTAGCACCATGGCGGTGTCCATCCCGGGCGTCAGGGTCAGCAGACCGGCCGCGGCGAGGAACGCGATCAGGGATTGGGCCAGGGACATCGGAAGGTCTGTAGCGCGCCGAACCGGCCGTCGCCAGCACGGTTGACGCGGTCGCCGGCGCCCGTTCAAAGGACGGTCAAGGCCGCCAGAGCCGGCCCCCGGAGAAAACACCGATGACGACGCGACATCTGGTCGATCCCACCCTTGAGAGCTTTCTCGAGGCGCCGCCGCTGGAGATCACCCGGGAGACCCTGCCGGCGGCGCGCGAGATGCTGAAGACCATCTACGGCGCGGTGCTTGGCGAGGGCGATCCGGAAGTAACGGTGACCGAACACATCGTTCCGGGTCCGGCGGGGGCGCCGGACGTGCGCCTGTTTGTCTACGCCCCGCCGGGTCCTAAAACGGCCAGGCCGGCGCTATTCCATATCCACGGCGGCGGCTTCATCCTGGGCGACGCGGCGATGATGACGCCGCTCAGCCAGGGGCGCACCAAGGCTTTCGACTGCGTGGTGGTCAGCGTCGACTACCGCCTGGCGCCCGAGACACCCTATCCGGGGCCGGTCGAGGATTGTTACGCGGGTCTCAAATGGACCGTAGAGCACGCGGCGGAACTCGGTGTCGACCCGGCGCGGATCGTCGTCGGCGGCGAGAGCGCCGGCGGCGGGCTGGCGGCCGCGCTCTGCCTGCTGGCGCGGGAGCGGGGCGGTCCGTCGGTGGCGATGCAGTTCCTGATCTATCCGATGCTCGATCACCGCACCGCGACACCGGCCGATGTCCACGCCAACCCCAACGCCGGCGAGTTCGCCTGGACCCACGCCGCCAACCGCTTCGGCTGGAGTGCGATGCTAGGCGGCATCGACCCGGCCGGCGAGGTTCCGGCCACCTGTTCTCCTTCCCGGGCGGCCACGCTGGCGGGCCTGCCGCCGACCTTCATCGGCGTCGGGGCGCTCGATCTGTTCGTGGACGAAGACATCGACTACGCCGCCCGTCTTGGCCGCGACGGTGTGCCGATCGAACTGCACGTCTATCCGGGCGCCTTCCACGCCTTCGACGTGGTCGCCGGCGCTCCGGTGGCGATGCAGTTCCAGGAAGACTGCGCCCGCGCGCTGAGGAAGGCGTTCGGGCGGTAGGGGCCGTGTGGCGCGGGTCCGCCGTCATCCCGCGCCGCGCAGGAACAGCCCCACGGTCAGGCAGCCCCCCAGCACCACCACGAACCCTCGGATCAGCCGCTCGTCAACGCGCTTGAGCAGCAGCGCGCCGCCGTAACCACCAATGATCGCGCCGACCGCCAGCAACGCCACTCGCGGCCACGGAATGGCCGGCGTGAACAGGAAGATCGCTACCGCGCCAGCGTTCATCACCGAGGCCAGCACGTTCTTGGTGGCGCCGGCCTGGCGCACGGCGACCCCGGCCGCGGTCAGGGCCGCCAGCATCAGAAACCCGATCCCGCCGCCGAAATAGCCGCCATAGATGGCGATCAGGAACTGCAATCCCGCCGCGACGCGCGGCCCGAGCGCCGGCGTTTCACCGTCCGGGCGCCGAAAGAAGCTGCCCCAGGCGAACAGGCCGGTGGCGAACAGCACCAGCCAGGGAACCAGGCGCGCGAAGAAGCTTGACGGCGTCAGCAGCAGCAAGCCGGCGCCCAGGGCGCCGCCGACGATGCTGATCGCCATCAGTGTCCTGAACGACAGCCCCGCCGCGCCACCGACCAGCTTGCGGCCGACGAAACCGGTACTGACCTGTCCGGGGAACAGGGCCAGGGTCGAGGCGATATTGGCCGCCCGGGCGTCCAACCCGCTGAGGATCAGCACCGGCAGGGTGACGAACGATCCCCCGCCCGCCAGGGCGTTCTGCACGCCCGCCCAGACGGCGGCGGCGAAGAGCAGGATTGTCATGCGCGTCCGTTGACCCCGATGTCTCGGGAAGGGCCTATGGCTGAAATCCGGACCCCAGGGGAGCGTTATGTCATGACCGATCCGGAAAGCCCCTGGAGCCGACCCGCTCCGTCGGCCGAACCTCGGCATTCGCGCCTGGGTGTCGGGCTCTGGCTGGGGCTGCTCGCGGGTGTCGGGGGGTTGTTCCTGCTGGCGGCCTGGCTGCTGCCGGCCGATCGGGGCGACAACGACTGGTCGGAGGCGCTGCGGCTGTTTGGTGTGCTGGCGCTGGTGTCCAGCGGTCTGGCCCGCGTGCGGCGCGTCAATCTCGGCGCCACGGCCAAGATCGTCGCCGGCTGGGCGGCTATTTTTCTGGTTGCCGTGACCGGCTACGCGCTGCGCGACGACGCCTTCCGCCTAGCTCTGAAAGTGCGATCGGCCCTGGTCCCGGGCTATGCGATGACCGAGTCCGCGCATTCTCTTGTCGTGGGGCGCGGAGAGGGCGACGCGTTCTATGTCGTAGGCAGGGTCAATGGCGCGCCGGTGCGGTTCATGATCGACACCGGATCCACCGAGATCGTTCTCAGTCCCGCCGACGCCGAGCGGGCCGGCCTGCGTCCGGCCGAGGCGGACTATTCCCGGCCAACCGAGACGGCCAACGGCCTGGGCTATGGAGCGGCGGCGACCATCGATAGTCTGGCGATCGGGCCAATCCGGCTGGCGAACGTGCCGGTGTCGATCAATAAGGCCCCGATGAGCACGTCGCTGCTCGGCATGCCGTTCCTCAAGCGTCTCGATTCGTTCGAAGTGCGCGGCGACCAGCTTTTCCTGCGGGGCCGGATGTGACGCGACAGGGGCGTCAGTGCGCGGGGGGCACGATGGGCTTGCCGTCCTTCATTTCCACGGCGCCCATACGGTTGCCGGCCGGGTCGCGGAACAGGCCGAGGATCACCACGCCCGGCACGATGAACCGGGGCTGGTCAATCGTCCCGCCCGCCTCGACCACGGCCTTCAAGGCCGCCGTGACGTCCGGCACGCCCAGATACAGCACCTTCTCGGCGGGATCCGGACGCAGGGTGCCATCCAGCACGCCGGTGCTGTCCCGTCCGATCAAACCCGATGGCCCGATTTTCCAGCCGAACACGCCACCGTAGAAGGTCCGAAGTTTGGCCATGTCCGGCCCGGCGATATCGAAATAGACCAGCGGCGCCGGCGCGGGAGGCTCCGCGGCCCTGACGAGCGGCGGGAGAACAAGAGCGCCGATCAGGGCGCCAAACCTTAGAATCCGGCTCATCGGCGGCACACTCCCCGGTTTCCCCAGAAACCCTTGCCGGATCACTAAAACCCAAAGCCCATCGCGCCAGCAAGGGTGTCCGCGCGAAAATCCGGGGCCGGTGTGGCGGGGTGAGCCGAAGCTGGCTAGATTGACACGGAACAAGTCCCCCGGAGACACCTCCATGCCCCGCGCCAATCACCTCGGCATTCGCCCCCTCAATCCGACCATCGGGGCAGTGGTTTCGGGGGTGGATCTTCGGGAAGAACCGGCGACGGGGGTGATCGACGATCTGCGCGCGGCGCTTCTGGCCCACAAGGTCCTGTTCTTCGAGGACCAGATCCTGACCCCGCGGGAACAGCGGGATTTCGCGGCTAGGTTCGGCGAGTTGCACACCCATCCGCTCTATCCGGGCGCGGACACGGCGCCGGAGATCATGCTGCTGGACAATCACCCCGGCAATCCCACCGACAATGACAACTGGCATACCGACGTCACCTTCCTGGAGCGGCCGGCGATGGGGGCGATGCTCTATGCCCAGCAGGTTCCGGAAGCGGGCGGCGACACTCTGTGGTCGAGCATGACCGCCGCCTACAAGGGGCTTTCCCAGCCGATGCGTTCCTTTGTGGAGGGGCTCTCGGCGGTGCACGATTTCACCTTTGCATTCCCGCCTGAAGGCCTGGCCGGATCCAACGCCGGCCGCGAGCGCTACGAGGCCGCCCGGGCCGAAAATCCGCCGGTGATCCATCCGGTGGTGCGCAGCCACCCCGAAACCGGCGAGCCCGGCCTGTTCGTCAATTCGGTGTTCACATCGCGCATCAAGGGCCTGCGCCGCGAGGAAAGCCGCGTCCTGCTGGATTTCCTCAACCGGCACATCCAGAAGCCAGAATTCTGCGTCCGCTGGAGCTGGCGCCCCGGGGCCATGGCCTTCTGGGACAACCGCTGCACTCAGCATTACGCGGTGAACGACTATTTGCCCCACCGCCGGGTGATGACCCGGGCGACGATCCTCGGCGAAAAGCCGTTCTTTCGCGCGGCGGCCTGATTCCGCCTAGCCTTGCAATTTATCCAAAATATCTGTCGGAACACCTGCGAAATAGTGGCCCACGGTGCGTGGCTCGACGTCCGGCTTGATCTTCCAACGCGCGTCGAAATCGTCTCGGCGATGGAAGGAAAGCGGCTTCTCAGCGGCAATGCCAGTCAATCGATTGTCGTAGGCGTCCAGGATCTCGGCGCGCTTGGCGTCGTCGACATAGGGTACCGCGTTGGCGATGAATGGCGACAGCACATCGAATCCGCAGAAGGCCAGGACGCCGTTCTGGATCGGCCAGAGATTGACCTCCAAGAGGCCGTTGATCCCGTCCGGGGCCATCATCTGGGGAAAGGCGGCCATGGTCGTGGCGATCATCGCCCGCTTGCCGACAAGACCGCCGCGCTCGTACCAGGCGCCGCCGCCGAACGCGAAGCCAGGCACGAACACTCGGTCGATCCAGCCCTTCAGGATCGCCGGCGCCGAGAACCAGTAGAGTGGAAACTGCAGGATCATCAGGTCGCACCAGGCGACCTTCTCGATCTCCGCCTTGATGTCATCGGCCAGGGTTCCGGCCTCATAGGCGCGCTTCTGTTCGGCATAGTAATCGAGCCGGTCGACCGGCGAGCGGTCGGTGAAATCAGCGCCGCTGGGTACGGGATTGAAGCCCATGGCGTAGAGGTCGGACACCCGGACCTCGTCTCCTAGCCGCGCGAAGGTTGTTTCGGCGCGCGCCAAAAGGGCGCCGTTGAATGACCGCGGCTCGGGGTGAGAATAGACGATGAGGACGTTCATAAGACTGTATCGCCTTGAGGCCAGCAGTTCGCGCGACTGAAACTGACGGAGGCCAAGGACCAGCGTCCCCGCCTTTAGTTGGGTGTGAGGACGAGGCCAAAAGGGCTTGGGTGGACCCATGGCAGACTTCTCACCCTATCAGTCACCGCGTGCCCCTCCACTCACCTTGGCTGAGGTGACACCGGCTTGGCTCAGCGAATGCCTGAACGCCTGTGGCTATTTTGGCGAGGTAACGGGCTTTACGGCGCGGTCGATCGGCGAAGGCATGATGGGCTCGACCTACAAGATAGATTTGAGCTTCGCCACACCCACCATCCAGGCGCCTGCCTCGGTCGTGCTGAAGATCACTGGTGAGGGCGAACGTAGCCGAAAGCTTGGCCGCATCGGCTATGGCTTCCGCGACAAGCCTGGATTCTACGGCTCCGAAGTCGCCTTCTATCGCGATTTCGCCAAGGCTACGTCCGTGAGGGCGCCGGCCTGCTACTTCGCCTGGCTTTCGGATGATGGAGGCCAGTTCGTGCTGTTGCTTGAAGACATTTCGCCGGCGCGCAGCGGCGACGAACTGGCCGGTTGCACGCTCGCCGAGGCTAAACTCGCCCTTGCCAACCTCGCCGGGCTGCACGCTCCCCTGTGGGGCAGCGCTTCGCTGGAGGCCGCCGGCCCGATCCGTCGCACCACACCAGACGACGCCGCGGCGTTCGCCGGGCACATGGCCAAGGCTGGTAAGAGCTTCCACGACATTCACGCCCCTCGCTTCGCCGAAGAAGTCCTTACGCTCGTCGATGCGTTCATCCCGCGGTTCGAGACGTGGTTCCACGCCGCGGACCGCAGCGCCGCTCTGACACACAACGACTATCGGTTGGACAATCTGATGTTCACGCAAGGCGCCGAGCCGGAGTGTGTCGCGGTGGACTGGCAGACGTTCACCGTGTCTCACCCAGGCTTCGACGTCGGCCTGATGCTCGGGGCCAGCGTGCCGACCGAACTGCGCCGAGCCCACGAAGAGGAACTGCTCCGCGCCTATTACGACCGGCTGATTGCGCTGGGCGTCAAGGGGTACGGATTTTCCGATTGCATCGAGGATTTTCACTACGGCGCGTTTCTAGGCGTGAAGAACGCGGTGGTTGGCTTGCGCGGGGTGACAATGACGGACCGTGGCCTGACGATGTTCGACACCAAGCTACGACGGGCCTGCGCAACGATCTTCGATCACGATAGCCTCGCGATGCTGAAGTAGAGACCGCAATCAGGCGGGCATGACGCGATCAAGGATCAGATCGACATCGGCGCCGCGTGGCAGGCCGCCATAGGCCAGGCTGCGACTACCCAGCCGGGCCGCGCAGAAGGCGTCCGCGACGCCGGCCGGCGAAAATCGCACGAGCAGACTGGCCTGTAGCGCCAACGCCATGCGTTCGACGAGGCCACGCGCCTGCCAGTCCGCGTCTTCGGATGTGGCGATAGCCAGTGCATCCTCACGCACGTCGGCGATCCAGCGGTCGAGCACGGCGTTCCCGCCTCGGGCGCGCCCACAATCGGTGAAGAATTCATCGAGGGACACCGGCTCTGTGCGGATGGCGCGCAGGATATCCAGCGCCGCCACATTGCCAGATCCCTCCCATACCGACCCCAACACCGCATCGCGGTACAGCCGCGGCATGCCCGACCCCTCGACGTAACCGTTGCCGCCCAGGCATTCGAGGGCTTCGGCGGCATGGCCGGCGGCGCGCTTGGAAACCCAGTAGTTCATCACGGACAGAGCCAGCCGGCCAAAATTTGAATCCGGCTCGTCATAGCTGCGCGCGACTCGAAGTACGCCCGCCGTCGCGGCTTCGGACTCAAGCGCCAGGTCGGCAAGCACATTGCGCATGGCGGGATGTTCCGCGAGGCGTCGGCCGAGAACGGAGCGGTGACGAGCGTGGTGAACCGCATGCAACACGCCTTTGCGCAGCGACGCGGCGCATTCCAGCATCACATCCAGCCTAGTGTAAGCGATCATACGCATGATCACGCCTACCCCCCGGCCCTCGTCACCGACGCGTTGACCGTGGACCCCGTTGAGTTCCACCTCGCCGACGCCGAGCGCATGCCAGCCAAGCTTTTCCTTCAGACGTTCAACCCGGAAGCCCGGGTCCGCCGATTGAACGAGGAAACAGGTCAGCCCCGCGGGGGCCTGCGCCAGAACAAGAATCAAATCCGCCCACGGGCAGGTTATGAACCATTTGAGGCCGGTCAGTTCATAGACGTCCTCGCCCATCGGTTCGGCGCGCGTACGATTCGAGCGAACGTCCGAGCCGCCCTGACGCTCGGTAAGCGAGGCCGCGGCAAACAACAGCGATTCCTTGTCGGAGGACATCAACCGCGGCGCCCACCGATCGTACAGGGCCGGCGCGCTCTTGAGAGCAGGAACCATCGCATAGTTTCCCGAGGCCGGACAAACGGCGGGCAGGCTCAATTCGCCCCAGGTCAGGATCATGGCCGCCCGCGCGGCATGGGCGGGCGGAAGCCCGTTACGCCAAGGCAGACCGTGCAGATCGTGCTCGATGCTGCGTTCGATCAGCCAGTGCCACGACGGGTCGCGTTCGATCCGGGTGACGCGTTCGCCGAAGCGGTCGTAGCGATGCAAGACGGGTGGGTGTGCGTCGCTTCGCTCGGCGTGGTGCATTGCCTCCGCGCCGCCGACCACCGCGCCCAGCGCACGACAACGATCCAACGCCCAGGCGGCGCCCTCTCGCCTGACCGCTTCAATCAGTGGCAGGTTGGCTTCAAACGCATTGTAGTCCTGCAAGATCGGCGGGTTGTCGCTCATCCTGGTGTCTCCCGAATGCCTTCGGCGAAACGTGCGCCGCGTGATGGGAAGGCGTTAGCGCCAGTATTCCTCGCCCAGTCCCAGGTCGGGCCAGGCGCCGACAATTTCGGAATTCAGGATGCCCCAGCCCGAACCGCCGCCGACCGGGTCCTCGACGCGCACCAGCGTGTCTCGGTTCTGATGCCCCTCGCGGCAGAAGGCGGGGTCGGTGGTGTCGTCGACGCGTTCGCCGTCGACATGCAGCTTGCCCATCACCTGTCCTTGGTAGCGCCCCTTGTAGCCGTAGTAGAGGCCGCCGGCGCCCAGCACAGTCCGCGTCTCGCCTACCGGTTCGACCTGGAAGGGCCGCGGGCCGCCATCTTCCATCGCGCAAACGAAACGACCGCCTAGCGGCTGACGGGTGACGGGATCATATTGGATATCAATCTCGGCTTCGGCGGCGAAGAACTCGGAGCCGTCCGTTTCCATGAACTTGGTCTCGTTGAAGACCTGGGCGCCTCTGGAACTGAAAACCTCCCATTTGAACAGGTGGACCCGGTACGCCTCTCCATTCGGCCGGGTCAGTCGGCAAAGACACCAGAAGAAGCGATAGCGAACGCCTTTCGGCATATCGCTTGAGACCCGCATGTCTGGCGCGGGTGGGCCGATATTCTCCTTCACGCCCCACGAATGATCGCGGTAGCCGTACCAGTCGTCGGGATTGATCTCGACGCGCTCGCCTTCGAACTCAAGCCAACCAGAAACCGAGCCAACCTGGATGTAGCGGATTTCATCCTTGGCCCGCCGATAGCCGCGCATCTGGACCTGCCGGTCCTCCAGCCAAGGCAATTCGGGGCCTTCGTGAACTATGTCGAAAGCGACGGGCTGAACATCGTTCGGCTCCAGCACATAGCGGGCGCGTTTCAGGGGCTCTATGATCTCATAGCGCAGAGGTCCGACCGATAGGTGCAACGGGGTCGGCTCCAGTCGGCGGTTCGCCCGGACGATCAGGCTACGGCGACCGCGCGATATCCCCGCGTGTCCATCCAGGACGTTCCGGTTCGTCCATTTGCCCAGGCTCCAATGGATACCGAACGAGCCATCCTTCGCCTGAGCCGTGCCATAAACTCTATCGCACCAACCGAAATCCGTGGATTGGACGTTGGCGAAGGTTTCGACGACCTGGTGCAGGAATTGTTCGTCCGCCGCCAGAAGTGGACCAAGTGAAGTCGCCATGTCCGCTTTCCTCTTCGGCGATCGATCCAGCCTCAATCGCAGGAAATGCCCGACAAGCGCCCTATCCAAAAGTTGGGTATCGGCGCGCTTGCCGCGCACTGAACATGGTAGTGTGCGCGGGATCGGAATTTTTGAAATTGGCGCGCACAACCCCCAGGATCATCGACCGCCAGAAATTGCGCCGCCGGCTGCTGGAGTCGATAGACGCTTATGCGTTGACCGTGATCATCGCGCCTCCGGTTTCAGGCAAGACCGTTCTTCTCGGACAGCTCGCCGCGGACCTTCGGATCGGGGGCGGCGTTGTCGCGGAGGGTCTCGATGAGTGTCCTGACGCTCAGGTCACCATCGTCCGAGGCTTCGAGGGCCTGACCGGCGCCGCGGCCTTCGCGACGGCGAGCGAGATCGAACGACGGGTCGCGGACGGCCGCCGCGTCATCGTGTCGGCCGACCGGCCGCTCGACACGGCCTTTCCCCTTGCGCGGTTGCGCAACCATGTGCGGACATTTTGGCTGAAGGACCTGGCGCTACGGCAAGATGAACTCGCTGTCTTTCTCGGCGCCGACCTCGGTGACGGTAAGACCGAGCGCGAGCTCCGCGCCCTCTTCGACGCCGTTGGTGGATGGATCGGCGCGTGGAACTCATCAAGGCGCAGGCCGAACAGGGTCGGACACTTTCGGAGATCCGAACGGCCTTCAGTGGCGCGGTCCCGGAGCTTCGCGGCTATTTCGACCAACTCATCCTGCCGGGCTTGAAGCCAGAGGTGCGCAGGTTCATCCTGCAAGTCGGCATGCTCGACAGAGTCTCCCCTGAACTAGCCGACGCGATCACGGGACGTTCGGACGGCCTGCGTTTGCTGGAGCACGCGAGCGCACAGTGCGCCTTCATCGAGACCGCCGCGGACGGTGTGTGGCGCCGCCCGGCCAAGCTCCTTCGTGACTATGTCCGTCACCGCGCCAAGCGCGACACCCCACAGGCCTTGCGCGCCGGTCTCATCCGCGCGGCGGAGTGGGCCGATACGCAGGAGGATTGGCTCTACGCCGCACAGCTTTTCGCGGAGGCCGACGCGGCCGAACGAGCTGTGGATATCCTGGTGCGTCACACCGATGACCTCATCACCGCGCGGGGAGAGGTGCTATCCTACCGACAGTTGGCGATGGGCTTGACGAATGATCTCCGCTATTCGCGAAGTCTCGCCGCGGAACTGGCGCTGGGCTCGATCTTTGCTGGCGACTTCGCCCAAGCGGCGCGCCTTTTGGATAGCCTTGAGCCGCTGATAGGCGGGCTGCCCGCGAGCCGGAGGGCGAGGCTCGAGGCGATCTCGATCTGTGTCGATTTTGGGCTCGAGCGGTTCGAGCGTGTGACGACGCTTGCGCCACGCTGGCTGGACCAGCACCCTGCCGCTGAGCCGCGCTTTCGCGCCATCGCCGCTGTATCCCTATTCTGGTCCTGCCTTGCGCAGCTTGACGGTCCTGGAGCGCATCGAGCACTCGCCATCGCCCGAGCCGCGACATCCAAGGCGGACGCCCGCTTCCTGGATGCCTGGCTCGTTATCTGCAACGCCACCCTAAAATGGGAGCTCGGGCAGGTCGCGGCGGCCGATAGCCTCCTCAGCGATGCGACGGCTTCAGGCGTCATCGATCATACCATGAACCTCATCCGCGCCGCGGTGGCGTGGGAACAGGGCGACGAGCCTCGCGCGCGCCAACTAACAGCGGCTAGTTTTCGCCAAGGCGCCAAGCACTCGGTGGTCGAGACCGCCTATCTCGGCTGGACGACGGCGGCGCGGATCGCGATCCGTGACGGCGGCCTCGAGCGGGGGCTTAAGCTTCTGCAAGAGGCTGAGACCACCATGGCCTCAAGGCACGGTGAGCGCGCGCGCCGGCTCGTACGTCTGTTCCGGGCCAAGCTGCTGATGCAGGCCGCCGATGATGGCGGCGCGGTGCAACTCGGCTCCGAACTGGAAGCCATCAGCAGCGACAGTCCTGCCCTCGGACACGCCCGCAGCCTTGAGGAGGCCGCCAGAATCACCGCCGCCCGCTGGCGGACCTTAAACGGGCAGCCTAGGGCGGCCATTTCCCTTTTGCAGCCCATCGTAAGCGCCACACTGCAGCAGGGGCGGTTACGCGCCTGGGGCGAGGCATCTCTCATCTACGCCGGCGCTCTGGCTAGACTCGACGAAGCCGAACGCGCGGCCCGCATGGCGTGGTATTGCATCGAGCAATTGGCCGCGGGCGGGATGGGTGCGTCGGTCTGGGAAGAGCAGGTTCTGCTGGCGCCCATCCTCGATGATCTCCTGGCCCGGGCCAGGATCGAAAATCCCAGGAAAAGCCACCTGCATACGGTCTTCGGGGTCTTGGCAGCTCGTGCTGGGCGGGGGTGGGATATCTCGGACGCCGCGGAAGATTTCGTCCGCGACCTCCCGGGCGCCGTTGGTCTCACGGACATGGAACGCCGAATTCTCATGCTTGTCGGGCAGGGACGATCCAACGCCGAACTCGCCGAGCATCTGTTGGTCCAGGTGAGCACCGTGAAGTGGCACCTGCATAATGTTTTCGGTAAGCTCGACGTGCGCTCGCGAACCGCCGCCCTGGCGGAAGCCCGTCGGCAAGGCCTTGTCGCCTGAGGCCACCGGCTCAGGGCGAAAATGCGTAAATCCCCCTTGCGCGCCGCCTTGGCTCTATCGCACCCTACGGAATACTAAATGACCGCGGAGTGACCGCGCCGATCTCGATGAAGACGGGGACCTGAATGCGATCGACAGTCCTGGCCGGCCTGATGCTGGCGCTCATTCCGGCCCTTGTCATGGCTCAGACGCCCGCGTCGCCCGCCAGACCCGACCAGGCCGCTTTCCGCGCGCTCTACAAGGAGTTGGTGCAGACCAACACCACCCTCTCTTCCGGCAGTTGCACCGCGGCGGCCGGGAAGATGGAGGACCGGCTGAAGGCTGCCGGTTTCACCGACGCCGATCTACATCCGTTCACCGCGCCGGGACATCCCGCCGAGGGTGGACTGGCGGCGGTGCTCAAGGGGACAGATCCCAAGGCCAGGCCGATGCTGCTGTTGGCCCACATCGACGTTGTCGAGGCCAAGCGTGAGGACTGGTTGCGCGATCCCTTCACGCTGATCGAGGAGGGCGGCTATTTCTACGCCCGGGGCTCCAGCGACGACAAGGCCGAGGCCTCGGTCTGGGTCGACACCCTGATCCGCTTCAAACAGGACGGCTTTCGCCCCAGGCGTGACGTGAAGATGGCCCTGACCTGCGGTGAGGAGACGGCTAGCGCCTTCAACGGAGCCGGTTACCTGGCCACTCACGAACGCGACCTGATCGACGCCGCTTTCGCCCTGAACGAAGGCGCGGGCGGGCGTCTGGACGAAACCGGCAAACCGATCGCCCTCAATATCGAGGCCGGCGAGAAGTTTCCCCAGGACTACCGGCTGGAAGTGACCAATCCGGGCGGCCACTCCTCGCGGCCCAGCAAGGACAACGCCATCTATCATCTGGCCGGCGGCCTGGTGCGCATCAGCCAGTATGACTTCCCGCTGGAATACACCGATGCCACCAAGACATTTCTGGCGAAGATGGGTCCGCTGGTCGGCGGCGACATGGGCGCGGCCATGACCACCTTGGCCACGGATGGCGCCGACGCCAAGGCGGCCGCGGTGGTCGAGACCGACGCCGGCTACAACGGCATGCTGCACACTACCTGCGTCGCCACCATTCTGGACGCCGGCCATGCCACCAACGCCCTGCCGCAGAGGGCGCGGGCCAATATCAACTGCCGCATCTTCCCCGGGACCACGGTGGAACAGGTGCGCGGCAAACTGGAAGAACTGGTCGCCGACCCGAAGGTCAAGGTGACCGTCCTGGGCGCCCGCAGCGAGGTCACCAAGGCCCCGCCGCCCTTGACCCCCCAGATCATGAAGCCCATCGAGACCATGGCTGCGAAGATCTGGCCGGGGGTTCCGATCATCCCGGTGCTGACCGCCGGCGCCACCGACGGCGCGTTCCTGTCGCCGGTTGGCATCCCGACCTACGGCGTGACTGGCATGTTCGGCGATCCGGACGGCAACGGTGTCCACGGCCTGAACGAGCGCATCCGCGTCAAGTCGCTCTATGATGGGCGGGATTTTCTCTACGGCCTGGTCAAGATCTACGCGATGCAACCTTAGACTGCTGGGCGGTTTGAGGCCGTGGATATTTGGTTGGCGGCGCAGCAAGTTTGCGTTTTATGAAAACATTGGCGGACGGTGAGCATGCTCTGGGGGAGAACATCGTGAGGGTTGTTTTTGTATCGTTGTTTTTCGCTTCGTCGGTGATTTCACTGTGGCCGTACGCGAGCGAGGCTCAATCCTCCGGCAAATACTTGTCATTTGCGGGAAAGGCCGTGGCGATCGATATGACCAGCTGTTCCCCGGACAACAGTGCTGATGGAAAGAGCAGGGCGATCGCGGCGATCAACAGCCGGAGCGCGAGCAGCGCCATCCTCCAATTCTCGAGCCTGAACCCGGTCACCGGGACCTACGTGACCGTCGACAATGAGGATGCTCTCGGGCCGGGGAAGGTCACCCTCGGCGTAGCCGGACCAAGCTTCGGCGATGGGTTTATCGCCAAGCCGGGCCAGACCGTGAATATCACCAGAACCGGATCGATCTACCGCGCCACCTTCTCGGATATCGTCCTGTTGAACATGGTGAGCAAGACTGTGTCCTCGGCAAAGCTCACCGGGGATTTCAGCTGCAGGTAGTGGATGCCGGGCAGCGCTTTGGCGCTGTCGCGGCGCCTGCTATCACGGGCCATGGGCGAATTACGCGACGCGGCGCGCACGCGCAAAAAGATCATGGAGGCGGCTCGGGAGGAGTTCGCCGCTCTGGGTTTCGCCGGCGCGCGCATCGAATCTATCGCCCGCCGCGCCGGTCTCTCCAAGCAGCTGCTCTATCACTACTTCGCCAGCAAGGCGGTGCTGTTCGAGGAGACGCTCCAGAGCAAGTATGATCAGCATCGCGCGGCGGTGACCGAGCACGAAGGTCCGGGCGCGGTGTTCGTTCAGCGATCCCGGGCGGCCCACAAGGATCCGGTCTGGATGCGCTTCCTGACCTGGGAAGCGGCCGAACATCAGGATTCGGGCCGCATCACAGCCGAGACGGCGCGGCGGGAAGCGATCGCGCGGCAGGCGAAGCTCATCGCCGAGGCCCAGGCGCGCGGGGACCTGCCCGACGATCTGCCCGCCGACCTTATCCAGCTGGCCGCCTACGCCCTGGGCATCTATCCGGTCGCTTTTGGCCAAATCACGCAGATGATCACGGGGCGCTCGCCCGACGATCCTGGGTTCCAGTCCGATTGGACGGCCTTTCTGGACGAGCTCGGGCGACGGTTGGCGCGAAAATAACTTACCACTTGTAAAATTA
The DNA here is from genome assembly GCA_038227865.1 of Caulobacterales bacterium. GTDB lineage: Bacteria > Pseudomonadota > Alphaproteobacteria > Caulobacterales > Caulobacteraceae > Acaudatibacter. Next base: position 50,723 of record JBBRPO010000014.1, on the reverse strand, counting down.
TGGCAATGCGGTAGTCTGGGGCTATTCCCACTCAGAGACTTAGGAGCCGCCATGTCGGATGACGGGCGCCTAGCGCTTTCGCTCACCCTCAACGGACAGCCTTGCGAGGTCGAGGTCGTGCCGTGCGACACCCTGCTCGACCTGCTGCGGGACCAGCTTGGTCTGACCGGAACCAAGAAGGGCTGCGACATGGGCGCTTGCGGCGCCTGCACGGTGCTGGCGAATGGCCGACGCATCAAGTCGTGCCTGGCGCTCGCGCTCGCCTACGACGGAGAGGCGATCACCACCATCGAGGGGATCGGAACGCTGGAGCATCCGCATCCGCTCCAGGAGGCGTTCATTCGCCATGACGCACTGCAGTGCGGCTATTGCACGCCCGGCCAGATCCTGTCGGGCATCGCCCTGCTTGAAGAGAAGCCGAAGGATGTCGCGGCGATCAGCGAGGGCATGAGCGGCAATCTCTGCCGCTGTGGGGCGTATCCGAATATCGTCGCGGCCATCGCCGAACTGGCCGGACTGTGAGCGGCCCGGCCTTCCGATATTGCCGGGCCGCCGACGCCGGCGACGCCCTCATCCAGGGTGCGCGTCCGGGCGCGGCGTTTCTGGCGGGTGGAACAGACCTGATGCAACTGTGGAAGACGGGCGTGGCCACGCCTGACCGGGTCGTCGACATCTCGCGTCTGCCACTGTCCGCGGTGACCGCCGACAGCGGCCGCCTGTCGATCGGCGCGCTGGCCCGGCTGAGCGAAGTCGCCGCGCATCCGCGGGTGGCGCGGGACTATCCGCTGATCGCGCAGTCCATCCTGGCCAGCGCCAGTGGCCAGGTGCGGAACATGGCGACAATCGGTGGCAATCTGCTGCAACGGACCCGCTGCCACTATTTCCGGAGCGAGGATCTGGCCTGCAACAAACGCGCGGCCGGCGCCGGCTGCGGCGCCCTGGCCGGTGAGAACCGCCAGTCCGCCCTATTTGGCGCCAGCGCACTGTGCGTGGCGACGCACGCCTCGGATCTGGCCGTGGCCCTTATGGCCCTGGACGCCAACGTCGAGATTCTGGGGCCAGGCGGCGATAGGCGCCTCGGCCTCTCGGAGTTCTATCGCTTGCCCGCAGAAACGCCTGAAAGGGAGACGGACCTGGCGCCGGGCGAGTTGATCACCGGCGTGAGCGTCGATGGTGGAGCCCGCTTCGCCGCTCGCTCGACCTATCTGAAGGTTCGCGACCGCGCGTCCTTCGAGTTCGCGGTGGTGTCGGTGGCTGCGGCCATCCGGCTGGAAGGTGGCGTGATCATCGAAGCCCGGCTCACCGCCGGGGGCGTCGCCCCCTTGCCCTGGCGACTTGGAGAGAGCGAGGCGGCGCTGATCGGACGTCCGCCGGACGCTTCGGCCTTCGCGGCGGCCGGAGCGCTGGCTGTCGAGGGCGCCAAGCCCCTGGCTCACAACGGCTTCAAGATTGAACTGCTGCGCCGCGCCGTGATCCGCGCCCTGGAAACCGTGGCGGTTCAAACCCCCGCCGCCCAAACCGAGGGAGGCGACACATGAGTCGGGAGTCCACCCCACGCTGGGAAGCCGCCCTGAAGGTGACCGGACGGGCGGTGTTTCCCGCCGAGGTGCAGGCCGAGGGGCTGTTGCACGCGGTTCTGGCGGAAGCGCCCATCGCCCGCGGTCAGATCCTGTCAGTCGACGCCACCCAGGCGCGTCTCACGCCTGGCTTTGCCGATCTGGTGTCCTATGCAGAAGCGGAACCGCTGCGCGCTTCGTCGGTGACGGCTCTGATCCGCGAGTCGGTGATCCACTTTCCCGGACAGCCGGTCGCCTTGGTGGTGGCCGAAAGCCTGATAGCGGCACGCGCGGCGGCCCGCGCGGTGCGTGTTACCTATGAGCCGCAGCCGGCGATCAGCGCGCTGGCTCAGGCCCTGGACCGGGCCTATGCCCCGGCAATGGCCGGGCGGATTCCCGCCGCGAGCCGCCGGGGGAACAGCGAAGCCGCATTGGCGGACGCGCATCTGGTCGTGAGTGAGCGATACGAGACCGCGGTCAATAACCACCACCCGATGGAGCCGCATGCGGTCGTCTGCTCGTGGGACGGCGCCTCGGTTACTGTTCACACCAACACCCAAGCGGTGTTCGGCACGCGGGCCGCGATCGCCCACGCCTTCCGCATGCCCGTCGAGGATGCCCGGGTGATCGCCCGTTTCCTTGGCGGCGGCTTCGGCTGCAAGGGGCAGCTTTGGTGGCCCTGGATGATGCTGGCCATGCTGGCGTCGAGGCGAACCGGTCGGCCTGTGCGCCTGGAGTTGACCCGCGCCCAGCTTTTCACCCTGGCGGGACGCCGCCAGGAGACGGTGCAGGACATGGCGCTGGGCTTTGGCCTCGATGGCCGGCTGACCGCCATCGAGCATCATGTGCTGGCCCAAACCTCGACCCACGCCGAATATTCCGACACCACGGCGGGCGTGTCGCGCTGGCTCTACGCCTGCCCCAATGTGACCACCAGCCACCGGCTCGTTCGCACCAACGAGCCGCAGCCGATCCCGATGAGGGCGCCGGGTGTCGCGCCGGGAACCTTCGCCCTGGAGTCCGCCCTCGACGAAGCGGCGGCGCGCCTGGGCCTGGATCCGATGGATTTGCGCGCGCGCAACTACGCCGACCATGACCAGGACGCCGGCCGCCCGTGGTCCAGCAACAGCCTGCTTGAATGCTATCGCGTCGGCGCCGAGCGGTTCGGCTGGTCACGCCGGCCCGCGTCTGGAACCGCCATCGACGGCCGCTGGCGGATTGGCTGGGGCATGGCCACCACCTGCTACCCGGCCCATCGCCAGCCATGCCGCGCGCGCGTCCGGCTGGAGGCTGACGCCTCTCTGTTGGTCCAGTGCGGAACCCAGGATATGGGCTCGGGCACCTATACGGCGATGGGCCAGATGGCGGCCGACGCGCTAGGCGTGCCGATGTCCCGGGTGACCGTCGAATTGGGCGACACCTTGCTGCCGGAAGGGCCGTTTTCCGGCGGCTCCCAGGTGACGGCCAGCCTGTCGCCGGCCGTGGCCATGGCCACCACAACGTTGCGCGGGCGGCTGGCCAACCTGGCCGTCGCCGACCCGGAGTCACCGCTGGCGGGCCACAAACCCGAAGATCTCGATTTCGAGAACGGCATGATCCGCGCCCGAGCCGGGAATGTCGCCGAACCCCTGGTCGACCTGCGGGCCCGTCGGGCGCCGGAGGGCCTGGAGGCGGAGGGTTCGGCCGACGGGCCGGACCGGGAGGGGCAGGCCTTTACCGGCATGGGGTTCGGCGCGGTGTTCGTCGAGGTCGGCGTCGATCCCGATTTGGGCGAAACGCGTGTGCGCCGAGTCTGTGGGGCCTTCGCCGCGGGACGCATTCTCAATCCATTGCTGGCGAAGAGCCAATATGTCGGCGGCCTGATTGGCGGTATCGGCATGGCCCTGCACGAGCGAACGGTCACCGACCGCGCCTCCGGCCGCATCCTGGGCGCTAGTTTCGCCGACTATCTGATCCCGACCCACGCCGACATGCCAGAGTTCGACATCGCCATGGTCGACGAGCTCGATCCCCTGCTACCCGGCGGGGTCAAGGGCGTTGGCATGCTGGGTACGGCGGGCGTCCAGGCGGCCATCGCCAACGCGGTGTTTCATGCGGTCGGCAAACGGGTCCGCCACCTGCCCATCCGGATCGAGGACCTGATCGGCGATTGACCTCTATGACTGGACAATGACCGTCGGTCGTCGCACCTTCCAGCCCTACTAGGGGGCAATTGACCGTGATCCTGCTTGTCATCGGACTGATCCTGTTTCTCGGCGCCCATTCGATCCAGATTTTCGGATCGAAATGGCGGGACGCCTTCATCGCGAAGCGCGGCGCCGGCCCCTGGAAGGGGCTTTATTCGGCTGTAGCCGGCATCGGTTTCTTGCTCGTGATCAAAGGCTATGTGGATGCGCGTGGCGCGGCGGCGCTGTGGTCCAGGCCCGCCGGCGCCGAACACATCACCGGCGCGCTGGTGCTGATCGGCTTCATACTGCTGACCGCCGCCTATTGGCCGCGCAACCACATCAAGGCAGCTGTTCGCGATCCGATGGTGCTGGGCGTCGGCGCCTGGGCTCTGGGACACTTGATCGTGAAGTCCTCGCCACCCGCCCTGGCGTTGTTCGGGGGCTTTCTGGTCTGGGCGGTCCTGGATTTCATCTCCTTGAGGTTGCGACCGGGCACGGCCACTGGAGCGCCCGCGACCATCTTGAACACCGCCGGCGCGGCGATCCTGGGGGTGGCGCTATTCGCCGTTTTCGCCATCTACGGTCATTCGCTGCTGATCGGCGTACGGCCGTTTGGTTGACGGCGGCTTCTCGCCCCGGCGGCGCCCTGCTAGGGATCGCGGAAAATAAGTCGCACCAGGAAACCGCCCATGCCCGTTCTACGTCAGGTCCCCAAGTCGGAAGCCAAGGCCCCGATCGTACTGCGAATGTACAAGGCGCTGTTCGGTGACCGCGACCCCGTCGCCGAGCCGGGAACCGCCACGGGCACCCCCGGCGACTGGTGGACGGTGTTCGCTCTGGCGCCCGATATTCTCCAGCACGCGGTCGATGGCTTCGCGGTCTATCGCCACCCCGACCGCAAGATCGACCCGGTCCTGCGCGAGCTGGGCCAGACCCGGGCCGGCTGGGTGAAGGGGAGCCAGTTCGTTTTCTCCCAGCACTGCAAGTCGCTGCGCGGTCTGGGTGTCACCGACGACAAGATCGCGGCTGTGCCGCACTGGGCCGTTTCGGATCTGTTCAACGACCAGGAACGGGCGGTCCTGGCCTATGCCGACTGCCTGGCCGGCGCTGGCGGCCGAACGCCCGACGCGGTGTTCGATAAACTGCGTGCGTTCTGGAACGACGAGCAGATCTTTGAATTCACCTACATCACCTGCCTCTATGACATGCACGCCGTCATGGCCCGGGCCTTGCGCCTCGAATATGACAACCGCCCGGACCCCATCGTCGAGGTCGCCGCGCCGGCAAGTTTCACGGCCGGCGATTTCCTTGGCGGCGCCCGGCGGACCTAGAGAGCGGCCCTCAGCGCGGCCAATCGGTGGGCAAGGGTGTGTTCAGCCATGACGCGGCGGCGGCCGCCCTCGCCGATCCGCGCCGCCTCGGCGGGATCGCGCAACAGGCGGTCGTAAAGGCCGTTGAGTTGATCGGCGTTGCGATAAACCAGGACCTCTTTGCCAGGCTCAAAGCAGCGTTCCAGGTCGGCTTGATCGTCGGTCACCACCGGCGTGGCTGAAACGTAGGGATCGAAATTCCTCTGATTCAGGCCGTTGAGAACGTTGAACTCGTTGCGGATATTGAGCGACGCCAGATGACCCGCATAGAGGCCGGCCACGCGTCGGTGGGAAACCCGTCCCGGGTGAACGTCATGGCCACTGGTCGCCTCGACCGTCCAGCCAGGCCCAAAAACTGACAGCGGGGCGGTAGTAAATCCGACAATCGCCCGGCGACTCGGCGTGGCGTTGGCCACGAACACCATTCGGTGCGCCCGTTCCGCCGGCGGTGGCGCGGGGCCTGAGTTGACGGCGTGCGGTAGGAACATCGCTCTCGAAGGGAACCCGATTTCGCCGTGCCGCGCCATCAGCGCGCTGTCGGTATAGGCGACCAGATCGTAGAGTTCCGCCGCTCGCCGCGCCGAGCCGTCGAACAGATCGCCCACCCAGCCGACCAGAGGGGGGCGGCCGGGCAGGGTGGCGAGGCGCTCGAGAAACGGCGTCGGGGCGTGAAAGCCGCCGATGCTGAGAATCAGATCCGGAGCGAACCGGGTGGCGGTTCCCGCCATTGACGCCGCCAGGCGTTCGGCCATCGCCGACTCCAGGCCCGCGTTGAGCCAGGCGCGCCGGACGACGCCCAACCTGACCTGGTGTCCGTCACCGCGAAAGGCGACGACGGCGTCTTCCAGCCAGTGATTGATACTGCCCGTCTTACCGATGAGGAAAATCTTCACCGGCGCGTTCGCACCTAGTTCGGCTTCGCCGTCCAGGCCACGCCTTCCTGGCGAACGATATCCACCAGATCACCGATTGCCATGTTGGCGTCGATCAAGTGCAGGCCCCAGTTGGCCTGAACCTCGCCGCCGATGACCACATCGCCGATCAGTTCCTGGTTGCGCGGACTGGCGGGGTCCTTGTTGATATGGACCGACAGATAGTTGAACTCGGGGGTCGAGACGCAGCGGGCGGTGAGCAGGCCCGGAACGCTGACGAACGGGGTCGCTACCGTCTTACCGGCCACCCAGGGCTTCGGTGTCTGAGCGCCGGGCGCGATGCTGTCGGCGCCGGAGGCGAGGTAGCTATGCAGCGGACCCTCGCCGCCGCTCAGATTGGCCGGATTGACACAGGCTGAGGCCATGCCCGGCGCCGGCGTGCGCGGCCGGCCGAACAGGGAATTGGCCGGGGGCGGGCTGGTTTCCCGGAACGAGGCGAAGGCGATGGCGCAGCCCAGCTGACTGGCAGAGTGACAAAGCGGTATGCTCTTGAAGTCCCCGCCGACGTCCTTGCCCTGCGGCACGACCAGATTAGTGCCCATCAGGATCGCGGAAATGATCTTGGCCTGGGCGGGTTTGCCATCGATCTCCCGGGCGATCAGCTGAGTCAGCGCCCCCGATCCCTGGGAGTGGCCGATCAGAACCACGCCTCGGCCGGCGTTCGCATGGGCGAGGTAGTAGTTCCAGGCGCCTTTCACGTCATTATAGGGCGTGGCAAGGCTGGCCGGCCCAGCTCCGGGCATGGGCTTGCCCGACATTCGCGCCACCAGGGCGGTCAGGGTGAACTGGCGATAGACCGGTGCGTAGAGCCGGCAACTGGCCGCGAACCGGGCGAATTGGTGCTTCACCACCTGCTGCTCGGCGCGCTCGACGGCCAGGTTGGCTAGCACGCCGGGATCAATCGAAACCGTGGGATAGACATAGAAACAGTCGATCGGCGCCTTGGGGTCGGCCTTGAAGGCCTCGACGGTCATCGAACCGTCGGCTTTCACCACGGTGCTGGCCAGATCGATGTCACAGGCATTGGGCGTGGCGCCTGGCCAACAGACCCAGTTGGACGGGCTGGAATAGTCGGCCGGCGCGGGCGCGGCGTCTGCGGCAGGAGGCGTCTGCGCCCAGGCTCCTTGGCCGGCCGCGAGAGACAGGCTCGCGGCGAGAACGGCGCCGGCGCGAAAAATGATCATCATTCCCATCCCCATCCTGTGATTTTCCACAATCATACGGCCATCGGGGATGCAGACAAGCAGCCTCAGGCTACCTTCACCCTCGCCGCGCTCTCGGGAAGGTCTGTCCCGAACGCGCGTTGGAAGAACTCCGCCACGGTAGGGCGTTCCAGTTCGTCGCACTTGTTGAGGAATGTCATGCGGAAGGCCAGCCCCAAGTCCCCGGCAAAGATCTCGGCGTTCTGCGCCCAGGTGATCACCGTGCGGGGGCTCATGACGGTGGAGATGTCGCCGTTCATGAAGGCGTTGCGGGTCATGTCGGCCACGCGAACCATAGCCGCGATCTGGCGGCGGCCCTCGGCGGTCTTGGCGTAGTTGGGTGCCTTGGCCAGGACGATCTCGCCCTCCACGTCATGGGCCAGGTAGTTCAGGGTGGAGACGATCGACCAGCGGTCCATCTGACCCTGATTGATCTGCTGGGTGCCGTGGTAGAGGCCGGTGGTGTCGCCAAGGCCGATGGTGTTGGTGGTCGAAAACAGCCGGAAATAGGGGTTGGGCCGGATCACCCGGTTCTGGTCCAGCAGAGTCAGCTTGCCTTGGGCTTCCAGAACGCGCTGGATCACGAACATCACATCGGGCCGGCCGGCGTCATATTCGTCGAACACCAGCGCCATCGGGCGCTGCAGACACCAGGGCAGCATGCCCTCGCGAAACTCGGTGATCTGCTTGCCGTCCTTTAGGACGATGGCGTCCTTGCCCACCAGATCGATCCGGCTGACGTGGCTGTCGAGATTGACACGGATCAACGGCCAGTTGAGACGCGCCGCCACCTGTTCGATGTGGGTCGACTTGCCGGTGCCGTGATAGCCCTGGATCATCACCCGGCGATTGAAGGCGAAGCCGGCGCAGATCGCCAGTGTGGTCTGGGGATCGAACTTATAGGCGTCGTCGAAGTCCGGCACATGGCTGTCGCGGGCCGAGAAGGCGGGGACCATCATGTCGGAATTCACCCCGAAGATCTCGCGCACGGAGACCTTGAGGTCGGGGACCATCGCTTGCAGTTGGTCGTCGTCGGGTTCTGGTGAGCTTGTCATGTCGCGATTTCACTAACGCGACCTTTCGGCCGACGCAAACGGCGTCGTAGGGGAAAGCGGACGATCGCCGTGGGATGTCGGTGTTCGTCGGTCCACGACCAGCAGGCGGGAGGTGGCCAGAGCGTAGAGCCGCCCGCCGGCGTTCTTCAGGGTCGGACGGCCCCTCGAAAGCGCGATGCAATCGTTCCAGGCCCGTCAGGGCCGCTTTCGGCTACGCTCGCGTCGGACTCTCCAGGTCGAAACGCGCCTTAAGGGCGGCGCGAGAGGTGTTCAAAATCGCATTCGACCGCGATGCGTCGGGATCGGCCCTGGCCAGAGACAGGGCGCCGACCATCTCCGAGAGCAGTGACTTTGCGTCCGTTTCCGGTTCGGGCCGGCCTAGCGCCGCAAGGCGTTCAGACAGCCGCCCAGTCAAATCGACCACGCCTTGGGCGAAGCGCTCGCGGGCCGGGCCAGGCAAGCGGGGTGCGTCCGCGGCGAGAAACGGCAGGGGACATCCGACGGCCCGAGCGTCGCGGTGTTCGGCGGAGAGATAGAAATCGATATAGGCGACCAGGGCCTCGGCGGGAGGCCGCGTGGCGGTTTCGCGTTCCAGCCGTGATCGGCCGTCGTCGAACATGCGGCCGATACCCGCAGCCACCAGATCATCCTTCGACGAGAAATGCGCGTAGAAGCCGCCATGGGTGAGGCCCGCTTCGGCCATGACTCCGGCCACGCCAACCTTGAACGGTCCATGGATGCGAATCACCCGGGCGGCAGCCTTCACCACACGCTTTCGCGTTTCTTCCTTGTGGCTGGCTTCGTAGCGCATCGTCTCTCAGGCTCTTTTGTATGATGAGCATAATATAAACCTCGACCGAGGCAAGGGCTGCAATGAGTGGAAATGACCGCTTCCGGCGCCCATTGACCCGTCGGCTTTGCCCAACTGAGGAGCGAGTGGGCCGCTAAACCAGCTTCGCCTTTTGCAGGGTCTTATAGGCCTTGATCACACGCTGGAGTTTGGTCTCCGCCGAGCGGTCGCCACCGTTGGCATCCGGATGGCAGCGCTTGACCAGTTCCAGATAGCGCACGCGGATCGCGGGACCGTCGACGCCGATCTCCAGGTCCAGATCGGCCAGGGCGGAGCGCTCCAGCTTGCCGAGCCTGCGGTCCCAGGCCGCGCGGGCGGACTCCTCGGCGGTCAGGCCCGGACCGAAAACGCCGCGCGGATCGCGAAACACGCCACGCGTCCCGGCCGCTTCGCGGTTTCGGCCGCCGGACTTCAACGACCAGGTCGGCCGGCCTCCCGTGGACTGATCGTCCTCAACGCGGGCCTTGATCTCGCCCTCGCTCATGCCGGCGAAGAAATTCCAGCTTCGATTATATTCGGCCGCGTGGGTCTGACAGAACCAATAGTGGTCGAACGGCAGGTCCCGTGACTTCGGCGCCCGCGTGGCGGCCGGTGTCAGGCAGCCCTGATGGTCGCAGGTCCGCTCACCCGGCTTGAGGGTGAACACATCATCCTCGCGGGCGCCCGCCCCGGCCTTGGGGGGCCGAACGCGGATGTCCACGAAACGCGGACGATATTTGAAGGCTGACGACATGTTTGAGAGTATGAGGACCTTGGGCGACAGTTCAAGAATTGACAGGCGATAATCGGGCGTTCCGCATGGCGAAGATAGCAGACTTAATCCGCGGCAAGCTGGTCGAAGGGCTTTGCCCCACGCATCTGGTCATCGACGACGATTCCGACCGACACGCCGGCCACTCCGGCGCGCGGTCTGGAGGCGAGAGTCATTTCAATGTCACCGTCGAATCGGCGGCTTTCATCGGGCTTCGGTCGATCGACCGGCAGAGACTGGTCTACCGATTGCTGGCGGAGGAATTGGCGGGACCCGTTCACGCACTCTCCCTTGTCCTGACAACGCCGGCCGGCGATTGATAATCAAGCCGGCGTCAATGCCTCGTTGAGCGCTTCGCTCAATTCGATGGCCCGATAGGGTTTCCTGAGCACGGTGCAGGCCTTGTCGGCTTCGCGCAGCCCACCGTCGCCATAGCCGGTACAGAAGATCAGCGGCACGCCCTGGGCGCGAAGCAGGTCGGCCGCGGGAAACACTGATTCCAGTCCCAGATTGACATCCAGGATCGCGGCGCTGAATGGGCCGTCTTCCCGCGCCAGGGCCAGGGCCTTGGTCAGGTTGCTGGCCGGACCAACGACCTGGCAGCCGAGGTCCGAAAGCATATCCTCCACCAGCATGGCGATCATCATGTCGTCCTCGACGACCAGTATGCGAGCGCCCTGGAAACTCATGTCGGGGTTCATCGCTCAAGTCTCCTCTTCCCCCGCCAGAGGCGGACTGACGCGCAGGGCGGTGATCTGATTACGCTGGCGGCGCAGAATCTGGAATCGATGGTGGTGGAAAAGGAATTTCTGTCCGGGTTCGGGGATGGCGCGAGCCTCATGTATCACCAGACCTGCGACGGTCACAGCGTGATCGTCCGGCAGGTCCCAGTCCATCGCGCGGTTCAGATCGCGCACGGTGACATCGCCATCCACATGCACCGACCCGTCGGCCTGGCGGCGAACGCCCTGCACAGCCTTGTCATGCTCATCGTTGATCTCGCCAACGATCTCTTCGAGGATATCTTCGAGGGTCACGAGGCCTTGCAAGGCGCCGTATTCGTCGACAACCAGCGCGAAATGGCTGCGGGCCTTGAGGAAAGCGTTGAGCTGATCCTTCAGGTTGGTCGTGTCGGGGATGAACCAGGGCTCGCGGATGATGGCGGCGATGTCGATGGCGTCCATGACGCCCTCGGCCGCGGCCAGGGCCCTCGCCAGATCCTTGGCGTGCAGGATGCCGATGATGTTCTCAGCCTCTCCCCGATAGAGCGGCAGCCGGGTGTGTTCGGATTCCAGCGCCCTGGCGATCAGCTCTCGCGGCGGCAGCGCCGCGTCGATCGTCGAAATCGACTTGCGGTGCACCATGATCTCCGAGACGTCCATGTCCGACAGATCCAGCACGCCGCCCAGCATGCGCCGATCGCGGCTTTCGACCGCACCTTCCGAGTGATGGTAGTTCACCGCCCCTCGGATCTCCTCGTGCGCGGCGAGGACATCCGCTTCCATGTCCAGATTGACGCCGAACGGCCGCAGGGTATGGCGGACGATCCATTGGATCGCGGTGATGACGGGTCCAAGAACCCAGACCACCGCCAGCATCGGCCCCGACAGGGCGCGGGCCACATCGTCGGCGCGAACGATAGCCAGGGTCTTGGGCAGCACCTCGACAAACACCACGACCAGGACCGTCATGATCCCGGTGGCCACGGCGACCCCATAGGCGCCGGGAATGGCTTTGGTAATCACGCTCGTCGCCAGGGCCGAGCTGAGGATATTGATCACGTTGTAGCCGATCAGCACCGCGCCGATCATCCGTTCCTGGTCGGACAGCAGAAGGTTCACGCGTTTGGCGTCGGCGTCCCCGTCGCGATCCATCTGGTGCATGCGGCCTCGGCTGGCCCTGGTCAGGGCCGTCTCCGCCGCGGAAAACACCGCCGATACGGCCAGTAGTCCAAGAATGATCAGGGCCACGGCCCAGATCGCGGCAGTCATGGCAGAGCTCCCTCATCGATCAGAAAGGTGTGCAGAAGACCCGGATCGACGTCCCTGGCGATAAACGCTTCGCCGATGCCCCGGACAAGCACGAAGGTCAGAGCGCCGCTCAGCGCCTTCTTGTCCTGGGCGATGCCGGCCATCAGGCCATCGACCTGGAAGGGGTGACCAGCGATCTGGTTCAACGCGGTGGGAAGCCCGGCGGCCCCGATGGCGCGTTCGGCGCGCAGGGCGTCCTGCCCCGAGCAGAGCCCCAGGCCCACTGAAAAACGGAACGCCAGGGCGCAGCCCAGCCCGACCGCCTCTCCATGTTTCAGCGCGTCGCCAAAGCCGTTGGCCGACTCGACGGCATGTCCGAAGGTGTGGCCCAGATTGAGTAGAGCCCGCCGGCCGCTCTCGCGCTCATCCGCGCCGACGATCTCTGCCTTCATCTCCACGCACCGACGCACGGCCCACGCCAGGGCGTCGTCATGGCGGTCGAGCACTGAACGGGTCCTGGCCTCAAGCCCGTTGAAGAACGTGGCGTCGCCGAGCAGGCCGTATTTCAGCACCTCAGCGAATCCGCAGACCATTTCACGGTCGGGCAGCGTGTCGAGAACCCCAAGGTCAGCCAGAACCAGACGGGGTTGATGGAACGCGCCAACCAGATTCTTGCCTCTCGGCGTATCGATCGCGGTCTTCCCTCCCACCGAGGAGTCGACTTGAGCCAACAGAGTGGTGGGGATCTGGATGAAGTCGATGCCCCGCTTGAAGATCGCCGCGGCGAACCCCGCCAGGTCGCCCACGACCCCGCCACCGAAAGCGATGATGCGGTCGGCGCGGTCGAGTTCCAGCGCCAGCAGCCGGTCGGTCAGGTCGGCGAGACCGTCGAAGCTCTTTGTCGCCTCGCCGGGAGCCACCACGATGGGACGGGTGTCAATTCCACCGTCCCCCAGAGCGCGCAGCAGCCGGTCGCCGTGCAGTCCGGCGACGGTCTCGTCCATCACCACGGCGGTCAGGAGGCGTTTCAGCAGGGGCTTCACATAGAGAGCGGCCTGGTCGATCAGGCTGCGGCCGATCACCACGTCATAGGGCCGGCCTTCCAGGGCGACTTTGACGGTCTGGGTCACGCCGGCTTCGCCATATGGGCCGCCAGGGCCGAAATGATTGAGTCGACAGCGACGTGGTGCGCCGCCTCGCCGGTCTCCACCACGACGTCGGCCTGTTCGAAAGCCGGATAGCGCTCGCGGACATGGGCCTTCAAAACCGTCATCGGATCCTTTCCGATCAGCAACGGCCGATGGTCCCTGCGGGCAACTCGCCTGGCCAGGACCTGCAAGTCAGCTTTGAGCCAGACCGAAATGGCCTTCTGTTTTATAAGTTTTCTGGTTTCGTCCTGGACGAAAGCTCCGCCACCGGTGGCCAGGACGTGCGGCGGTTCATCGAGCAACCGTCCGATCACCCGCCGCTCTCCGTCGCGAAACGCGGCCTCGCCGAACAGCGTGAAGATGTCGGAAATGGTCTGGCCGGCGGCGGCTTCGATCTCGGTGTCCGCATCCCGAAACGGCAGGCCCAGGGCCGTGGCCAGACGTCGTCCGATGCTGCTCTTGCCCACCCCCATGAGGCCGACCAGAGCGATTGTCTTTCGAGGCGGGGTGATCAAAGTGGTCATGACCGGTTGCGGCTTTACACGACGGCGCGGCGCGGCGCCAAGTTTGCCAGGGCGTAAGGCGCTATCAAGAGGAACGGACGATGAGCGGCGCTGACTGGGTGGAGGCATTCCTGGAAATGATGGCCGCCGAGCGCGCCGCCGCGGGTAACACGCTGACCGCGTATGCAAGGGACTTAGCGGACCTTCGGGGTTTTCTGGCCGGGCGCGGAACCGACCTGCCCGGCGCCGTTGCGGAACAGCTGGAGGCATATTTTCAGGATCTCTCCGTCCGTGGCTTGTCATCATCCACCGCCGCGCGCCGACGGTCGGCGGCGCGACAGTTCTATCGTTTCGTGCTTGGCGAGGGGTGGAGGCTTGATGACCCCACCTCCCGCGTGGAAGCGCCTCGCCCGGGACGCTCCCTGCCCAAGATTCTTACTCGCGAGGAAATGAAGGGCTTGATCGAAGCCTCCGCGGCGAAGGACGGCGCGGCCGGTCTTCGCTTGAGCGCGATGGTCGAACTGCTTTACGCCTCGGGACTCAGGATATCGGAGTTGGTGGCGTTGCCGGTGGCGCCCTTTACGCAGGCCCCGGCCTACCTGATCGTCAAGGGAAAGGGGGGCAAGGAACGCCTCGCGCCCCTGAGCGAAACCGCCCTTTCGGCCGTCAGGGTCTATCTGACGGTTCGGCCATCGTTCTTTTCCAAGGGCGTCAAGGCCAGCCCGTGGCTGTTCCCGTCCCGAGGGCGGGCGGGCCGCCTTACCACCCGCCGGTTCGCTCAACTGCTGGACGAATCGGCCCTGGACGCCGGCCTGGATCCGGCCAAGGTCAGCCCGCACGTCCTGCGGCACGCCTTCGCCACCCATCTGCTCGAGGGGGGCGCAGACCTTCGCGTGGTCCAGACCCTGCTCGGTCACGCCGATATCGCCACCACCCAGATCTACACCCATGTGACCCAGGATCGTTTGCGAGAAGTCGTGGAGACCAAGCACCCGCTGTCGCGGCGGCGGGACTGAACCGTCTTCATCGGCGGAGCGGGCCGACTATCGTTCAAGCAGGGCCAGGACCAATTCGGCGGGCCTGGTCAGCTTGGCGCCCAGTGGGGTCACGACGATCGGGCGGTTGACCAGGATCGGGTGGGCGACCATGGCGTCCAGTATCCGGTCGTCACCGACAGAGGGATTCAAAAGCCCTAGCTCGGCCGCTGGAGAGCCCTTCTCGCGCATCGCTTGCCGAGGTGTGACGGACATCGCCTTAAACAATCCCTCAAGTTGAGGACGGGTCCAACCTGCTTTCAGATATTCCACAACCGTGGGTTCGGCGCCGGTCGCCCTGATCATCGCCAGCGTGTTGCGCGAGGTTCCGCAGGCCGGATTGTGATAGATGGTGATAGGGAAATCAGTGCTCATGCGGGCTGTACTAACGGCATGCGCCGGGGACCGCTAGCGGCCCCCGGCGCGCTGGTGGTCGCGAACTTGCTCCTGAACACCTTCGCGCCTAGTTTGCGCGCCTTTTTCCGGGTGGGACCCGACACGACACCATGGCCACGCACTATCTGGAATTCGAGCGCCCGATCGCGCAACTCGAAGCCAAGATCGACGAGCTTTCGAAGCTTTCCGAGACGACCGGGCCTGGAGCCCTCGACGCGGAGATCGTGGCCCTACGCGCGCGCGTGGAGCGAGTGCGGCTGGAAGCCTATTCCCATCTGGACGCCTGGCAGAAGACCCAGATCGCGCGCCATCCGCAAAGGCCTCACTTCGTCGACTATATCGGTGGCCTGATCGACGAATTCGTCGAACTTCGCGGCGACCGCAAGTTCGCCGACGACCAGGCCATCATGGGCGGTCTCGGTAGATTCCGGGGCCACGCGGTGATGGTCATAGGTCAGGAGAAGGGCCACGACACCACGACCCGTATCAAGCACAACTTCGGCGCCGCTCGTCCCGAGGGCTACCGTAAGGCTGTGCGATTGATGGACCTGGCCGAGCAGTTCAACCTGCCGGTGCTGTCCTTTGTCGATACCGGCGGCGCCTATCCGGGCATCGGCGGCGAAGAGCGCGGCGTAGCCGAGGCGATCGCCAGGGCCACGGAGCGTTGCATCACTCTGGGCGTACCGATGATCGCGGTGATCACCGGCGAGGGCATGAGCGGCGGCGCCATCGGCATCGCCGCCGCCAACCGGGTGCTGATCCTTGAGCATGCGATCTATGCGGTGATCTCGCCCGAAGGTTGCGCCTCGATCCTGCAGCGCGATCGGGGCCTGGCCGAGGGGGCCGCGAAGGCCTTGAAAATCACCGCCCAGGATCTGATCGGCCTGAAGGTGGTTGACCGGATCATCGGAGAGCCGATTGGCGGCGCACACGCCGATCCCAAAGGCACGATCGAGCGGGTCGGTACGGTTTTGGAGGAGGAGCTGGCTTCGCTGCTGCCCCTGTCGCCCGATACTCTGAGGGATCAGAGGGCCGAGAGGTTCTACGCCATCGGACGGCCCTGACAGAGCCGCCACGTCGGCGGCTCGTTGACCAATTAGTGCTGGCTCTCGGGCATCCGTACGACAAGACCATCGAGTTGGTCGGTTACCTTGATCTGGCAGGACAGGCGCGACGTCGGCTCGACGTTCTCGGCGAAGTCCAGCATCGATTCTTCCATCGCCGACTTGGCGCCGGTCTTATCGGCCCAGGCCGCATCCACATAGACGTGACAGGTGGCGCAGGCGCAGGCGCCGCCGCAGTCGGCGTCAATGCCCGGTATGTTGTTCTTGACCGCGCCTTCCATAACCGAGAGGCCGCTCTTCACCTCGAGGACGTGCTCGGAGCCGTTGTGTTCGATGTAGGTGATCTTCGGCATGGACTCCCCGCGCGCGTAAAATTTAGGCCGCGACCTCTTTCATGGAAACGGTCGTGTCCGCAAGCCTTGTGCGCGAGATCGGCCGTCTTTGGCCGATCAACTGGCGTCCAGCCATGAACTCGGCCGGGGCGTTGATCGCCTCCACCGCCTGGATCACGTCCCCGGTCAGGTGAAACACCGCGAACTTCCCGCTGGCCGGGTCGCCCCGCACGAGCATATCGTCCACATCGAAAGGTACGCCCGCGAACTGATATTTGATGTCATATTGATCCGACCAGTTCCATGTCACTTCATGGGGTGGGGGTGGGCGTCCGATGATCGCCGCCGCCGCCTGCCTGGCCTGTTCAAGGGCGTTGGCCACGCTCTCCAGGCGAAAGCTGCGGTGATAGTGGGGCAGGGGGCGATGGCTGACATCGCCGATGGCGAAGATGTCGGGATCGCTGGTGCGGGCCTGGGTGTCGACGACGATGCCGCCCTGGCACTCCAGGCCGGCGGCCGCGGCGATCTCGTCATTGGGCGGCGCGCCCACGCCGACCAGCGCGACGTCGCATGGGACAACTCGGCCGTCAGCGAGCCTGACGCCAGATACATGCCCGCCGTCGCCTTCCAGGGCCTCTACCATGGCGCCCAGTTCGAAATCCACCCCGCGAGCCCGGTGATAGTCGGTGAAGAACGTGGACAGAACCTCGCAGGCCACCCGGGCAAGGATGCGCGGCTCCCGCTCGATGACCACGGCCTCCGCTCCCAGCGCCCGCGCCGAGGCCGCCGCCTCAAGTCCGATGTAGCCGCCGCCGATCACCGCCAGACGCTTGCCCGGACCCAGCGCCGCCTTGAGGGCTTCAGCGTCGGCGGCCGAGCGCAGGCTGAGCACGCCGCGCAGATCGGCCCCTGGGATCGACAGCGCCCGTGCGCGAGCGCCTGTGGCGATGATCAGGGTGGCGTAGGAAAGCGTGCGTCCGTCCGACAGGTCCACGGTGTGTGCGGCCGGATGAATGGCGTTGACCTTCACACCAAGAATCAGCTTGATGCCGACCTCGGCGTAGAACTCCGAAGGTTTCAGCGCCAGGCTATCGGCGTCGGCTTCGCCCTTCAGCCATGCTTTTGACAGTGGTGGGCGCTGGTAGGGTGGGATCGGTTCCTCGCCGATCAGGGTAATCGGGGTCTCTAAGCCATATTGTCTCAGAAGCGCGGCGACGGTGCCACCGGCGTGTCCGGCGCCGACAATCACCACGCCGGGGCTTGTTTCAGTCATGAGTTGGATTTGGCCTAAACTACCCGCTCCACCAGCATTTCCTTGATCTCGCCGATCGCCTTGGCGGGGTTAAGTCCCTTGGGGCAAACCTGGGCGCAGTTCATGATCGTGTGGCAGCGATAGAGTTTGAAAGGGTCCTCCAGGGCGTCCAGCCGATCGCCGGTGGCCTCATCACGGCTGTCGGCCAGCCACCGGCGGGCCTGAAGCAGGGTGGCGGGACCGAGGTATTTCTCACCGTTCCACCAATAGCTTGGGCAGGAGGTTGTGCAGCAGGCGCATAGAATACACTCGTAGAGCCCGTCAAGCTTGCCCCGGTCGTCTTCCGACTGTCGCCACTCGCCTTGGGGCTCGGGGGTGCTGGTGTGCAGCCAGGGTTCGATCGACGCGTACTGGGCGTAGAATAGGGTCATATCCGCCACCAGATCCTTGATCACCGCCATATGGGGCAACGGCGAGATCTGAATTTCCTTGCCGGGAACCTCTTCCCAGCCGTGGGTGCAGGCCAGGGTGTTGCGGCCGCCGATGTTCATCGAGCAGGAACCGCAGACGCCTTCGCGGCATGAACGCCGGAAGGCCAGAGTGGAATCGACACTGTTCTTGATGTGGATCAGGGCGTCGAGCACCATCGGACCGAACGTGGTCGTATCGAGGTCGTAGGTGTCCCAGACCGGATTGCCGGCGCCCTCTGGATCCCAGCGGTAGACCTTGAACCGCTTGACGTTGGTCGCGCCGGCGGGCGCCGGGTGATGGCGACCCTTGCCGACCTTCGAGTTCTTTGGGAGCAGCAGCTCGACCATGAGTTCGTCCTTGAAACGGCTTGAATGGGCGGTGGCGCGCGGTGGCTAGTAGACCCGCGCTTTGGGTTGGATGTAGGCGATGTCGTTGCTCATGGTGTAGTTATGCACCGGCCGATAATCGATGGTGACCTTGCCTGTCTTGTCGTCGAACCAGGTAAGGGTGTGCTTCATCCAGTTGGCGTCATCCCGCGTGGAGAAGTCCTCGCGGGCGTGGGCGCCGCGGCTTTCGGTGCGGTTGACCGCCGCGGCCACGGTGACGATGGCCTGGCCGATCAGGTTCTCGAACTCCAGGGCCTCCACAAGATCGGTATTCCAGATCAGGCCGCGATCGGTGACGCGCAGATCGCCACGCTTGGCGTGCACCGCACCCAGGCGGCGAGCACCGGATTCAAGACTTTCCCCGGTCCGATAGACGGCGGCGTCCTCCTGGGAGGCCATCTGCATTTCCAGACGCAAATCCGCCGTCGGGGTCGAGCCAGAGGCGTTGCGCAGACGGTCGAAGCGCTCGAAGTGCGGATCGGTCCATTCGTTCCTGAGTTCACGCTGGGTGGCGCCGGCCTTCAGGGTATCGGCGCAATGCAGGCCGACGGCTCGGCCGAACACCACCAGATCGATCAAAGAGTTTGAACCCAGGCGATTGGCGCCATGCACCGAAACGCAGGCCGCCTCGCCCACGGCCATCAGGCCGGGCACGATGGCGTCGGGATTTTCTCCGTGCAGGGTCACCACCTCGCCGTGGAGGTTGGTTGGAAGTCCGCCCATGTTGTAGTGGACGGTCGGCAGCACCGGGATCGGCGCTTTGGTGACGTCGACCCCGGCGAAAACCTTGGCGGTCTCGGAGATGCCCGGGAGCCGCTCGTGCAGGATCTTAGGGTCCAGGTGATCCAGGTGCAGGTAAATGTGGTCCTTCTTGGGTCCCACGCCCCGGCCCTCGCGAATCTCGATGGTCATGGCGCGGCTGACCATGTCGCGGGGCGCGAGGTCCTTCACGCTGGGCGCGTAGCGTTCCATGAAACGCTCGCCCTCGGAATTGGTCAGGTAGCCGCCTTCGCCGCGGGCGCCCTCGGTGATCAGGCAGCCGGCCCCATAAATGCCGGTCGGGTGGAATTGCACGAACTCCATATCCTGAAGCGGCAGGCCCGCGCGCAGGGCCATGCCGCCGCCATCGCCCGTACACGTGTGGGCCGAGGTGCAGGAAAAATAGGCGCGGCCATAGCCGCCCGTCGCCAGCACCACTGTCTGAGCGGCGAAACGATGCATCGTGCCGTCATCGAGCTTCCAGGCGGTGACCCCCCGGCAAACACCCTCGTCCATGATCAGATCGAGGCCGAAATACTCGATGAAGAATTCGACGCTCTTGCTCAGCGCCTGACCATACATGGTGTGCAGCATCGCGTGGCCGGTGCGGTCGGCGGCGGCGCACGTGCGTTGGATCGGCGCCTCGCCGTAGTTCTTGGTCATGCCGCCGAAAGCACGCTGATAGATTTTGCCATCGGGGGTGCGAGAGAACGGCACGCCCCAGTGCTCGAGTTCGTAAACCGCTGCCGGCGCGTTGCGGACCAGATATTCAATGGCGTCCTGGTCGCCCAGCCAGTCCGAACCCTTGACGGTGTCGTACATGTGCCATCGCCAATCGTCCTGGCCCATGTTGCCAAGGCTGGCCGAAATACCACCCTGGGCGGCGACGGTGTGCGAGCGGGTAGGAAACACCTTGGTGATGCAGGCGGTCTTCAGTCCAGCCGCCGCGCACCCCAGAGCCGCGCGTAGCCCGGAGCCGCCGGCCCCGACCACCACGACGTCGAACCGGTGGTCGATCACCTCATAGGACGCCATGCTCAACTTCCCCCGCCGATCAAGGCCACTTTCAAAACACAGACAATCGTCAGCGCCATGCCTCCCCAGCAGGCGAAGGCGTTGGCTATCAGCAACAGGGCCTTGGTGGTCGGCTTGCCGATGTAGTCCTCGACGATCACGGTCATGCCCACCTGCATGTGGTAGAAACCGACGATCGCCAGCAGAAGCAGGAGGACCGCGTTGACCGGCGAACCGATCCACTGGACCGCGCCGTCATAGCCCCCACGCGCCAGGGTCAGCGCCGACCACACGCCCCAGATCACCAGGAATATCAGCGCCACCGAGGTGACCCGTTCGCCGATGAAACGGCTGACGCCGCTCTTGGCCGAGCCCAGGCCCCGGGCGCGGCCCAGGGGGCTGCGATAGGCCGAGGATTTCGAATTGGCCGACATCTAGAGCGCCCCCGTCATGGCCGCGAT
This sequence comes from Caulobacterales bacterium, assembly GCA_038227865.1. Classification (GTDB taxonomy): domain Bacteria; phylum Pseudomonadota; class Alphaproteobacteria; order Caulobacterales; family Caulobacteraceae; genus Acaudatibacter. Next base: position 30,049 of record JBBRPO010000014.1, on the reverse strand, counting down.
CACCCAGACAGCGACCGAGGCGACAACCGCGAACACCATCGCGGCCCAGGCGCTCGCGCTGGCCTCGCCCTTGGCGTAGCCTTTGCCCAGGTCCCAGATCAGATGGCGGAGGCCGCCGGCCAAATGGAGAAACACCGAGACGGTGAAGCCAAACATTACCAGTTTGCCGAGGAGGGACCCTAAGACCCCCATGTAAAGGTCGTAGGTCTCTCTTCCGGAAACCAGCGCCAATGCCCAACCGGCCAGGAGAAAAATTCCCGCGTAGAGCGCCCCCCCGGTCACGCGGGTAAAAATCGACATGGCCATGGTCACATGCCACCGCCATATGAGCAGGTGCGGAGAAAGCGGACGCTCCCGAGCGCCTGGTGAGGCTACAGCCATCGAACTCAATTGCCCCGTTATGATCCTGGCGCACGTTCTAGACCGTGCGCGAGGGGTGTCAACGAAGGCGATTCCCGCGTCCCGGCAAAAGCGTCACGCCAGTCGTTCCGCCGAGCCGACCTCAAAGTCCTGAGTAATCCAGAATCCCAGTTCCGCCTCTTGCGAGGCCCGCAGGCCCAGGGTTTCCGCGATCGGGTGGCTCGCGGACGGGGCGAGGTCCACGACGGTCGGCGCGTGCAGCAGTCCGCCTCCAGTCACCCTCAGGGTCTTCGGCGCGACGCTTACGATCGATTGCACCGAAGCGCGTCCGATGGACACCGGATCGCGAACCTGCTGGAGCAGAATCTGCGGCATCGACAGGCTGGGCCATGGGGGCAAGTGGAAACCATCTTGCTTGATAGGCGCCCCGCCGACAATTCCGCCGATCAGATCCCAGGCCGTCCGGATCATGGAAAACAGGTCCGGCGCGGCGACGTCCGGACCCCCATGGCTGATGGTGACGAGGGGCTCCGTGACGGGCCGTTGGCTCGGGCCGAAGACAGGAAAATGCTGAACGTTCAGATTGACCGTGGGGTCGGCGTGGTCTTCGGCGCGCCGGTTTTCGAAGCCCGCGGCCGTCTTTGGGTAGCCGTAGATTTCTCTTCCGCTGGCCATGGCGGATGGTGAATCCACGAACAGGAAACTAGGCAGCCAATGGACTTGCCAGTCAGCCTCCTGTTTGACCCTGCCGCCGCGGACGGCGGTCCAGAACCCCACGTCCCATTCCCGCATTACGCCCTTGCTGGCGTCGATCGGGTTGGTTGAGCTCATGGTGTCGGCGTAGATCGACGTCATCAGCACATGATCGGTCAGGGCGTGGAAAATCAGTTCCCCTCTCGCGGGGCGGTTGAGAACCGTGTCGCAGAAACTCTGTTGGGCGTTGCGGTCGCCTTTGAGGAACAGGCCCTGCATCAGGCAACCCGTGGCCCGATAAGGCGGGGAGCCAACGATATCGCCCGGCATGCGGATGAAGATGGGAAGCGGGGACGGTGGCATGGCGGAGCTCCGGTCGGGGTTCATAGGCGATCGGCTAGATCGGCGCGGATCTGGCGCGCCAGGGAGGCCTCGAAGCCAAGACCCATTCGATCGGCGCGCCCGGCCGCGGTCTCGAGCCGCGCCAAGGTCCGCGAGCGCCTGTTCGAGGCGCCGATCACGGCCTTCACAATCGCCAGGCGAGGCCGGGCGATGGGAAACACCAGGGCGTATCGCTCAAGATCGCCGAGGTGGCGACGCACGAGACGTCGCGCGATCTGACGCTGCGCGATCGTTCCTCCGGTCGCCAAGGTCAGGGCGCCGACGAGAGCCGGCGCCGAGAACGCCTCGGTGGAACTATAGTTGGTGGGCGGCAGGGCGCGGCTGGTTTCGCCGCACAGGATCGCCTTCGAGAGCGCCTCGTCGATCTCGCCAAGACGCCAGGCCAGGCGGGCCCGCAGCCCCAGGCAGATATGGGAGGACTGTCGGTCGGTTAGCCCCCGCAGGTGATCCTCGGCGGACGATAGCCGCGCCCAGCCTTCGTGCGCCCGGTCCAACGCCAGCAGGGTCTGGGCGCTGGCATAGTCGGCCCAGCCAACGTGGAGCAGCGATCCACGCTCCAGCGCCCGCGCAGCCAGGGCGTCGAAGTGGACAAGCGCCCGTTCGCCGTCAGCCTGAAGATGGGCGCCGATCCCACAGGTCGTTTCGATCACATCCATCAGGTGGTGCTGCGGCCAGGCGGCGCAGATGGTCCTGGCCCTATCCAGGGCCTCCTCTCCCGCGGCCCACCGGCAAAAGATGAAGTGCAGAATCGCCCGGGCGGTCAGGGCGAAAGCGGCGGGTCGCGGATCGACGCCGGAGGCCATGCCTTCGCCCCGGTGCAGAATACGGTTGGCCAGGCCAGTCATCCGGGCCAGCCCAAGGATGTAGCCCAGGGCACTGAGGCCTCGGCCCTGAGCGGCGATCCGCTCCGAGCTCGCGGCGCCAAGACGCCCCGCTTCCAGACTTCCGATCACGATCTCTCGAACGTCGCCGAGAAATTGACCGGTCTCCGCCCGCATGGCCGATGCGGCGACGGCGCTGTCCCTCAGGCCCGGAGGGAGCACTTCCAGCCGCGCCCTGGAAACGGCGTCGCGCGCCGTCAGATTGGCGACATCGACCAGGCCCATCGACCATTGCGCCCTGGACAGCTCCGCCAACCAGCGGATCACGCGCCGGGGCCGATCCTCGGATGGGTCCTCTTCGAAGAGCGCCAGCACCAGCGCCAGCAGCCTGGCGCAGACCGAGTCGGCGCCTTCCAGCGCCGCCGATCGCGCGGCGCGTTCATAGAGTATCGCGGCGCGGCCGCGTGATCCCGCTTCGCCCCAGAGCCGCGCGATCTCCACGGCCGGCGCGCCCAAGCCGCCGGGGCCGATCCGGGTCAGTCGCCGGGCCGCCCGCCCGGCCAGCTGTCGTTTTACCCCAGCCGGTGTTCGCCGCCTCACCAGATCGGCCAACAGGCGGTGCGATGTCCTGAACGCCTCGGCGTCGGTTGGCGCCCGTTCGATCAGTTTCGCCCGTGTCAGCCGCGCCAGGGTCTCCTCGATGTCGCGCGCGCGGCCCTCCGGCGGCGCGATGCGGTCCAGGTCGGCGGCCCGCCATGACCGATCGGCGATGGCGAGGGCGCGCAGAACCTCCCGCTCGTCGATCGCCAGCCGATCCAGCCGGCGGTCGAGGATCGCTCCGAGCGTGCGCTCTCCATCCGCCTCGCCTTCCTCAAGCAGCGCGAAGGCCGCCTGAACCGCCCCGGAAGGATTGCCTCCCGAGATCGCCATGACTTCGGCCGGATCGAGGTTGTGGTCGCCCAGCGCGCCGACAAGAGCGACGATCTCCGAGACTGAAAGCGGAGGTATTGGAATTTCAAGGGTCGAGAGATGCTGTTGCAGGCCCGCCAGCCGCCGGTCGTCCGGAGATGGCCGTCTGGTGGCGAGAATTCTCACCGGCAGGCCCCGGTCCAGGAGCGACAAGGTCAAGGCTATCGACGGTTCGTCCAGCTCGTGCAGATCGTCGATGGCGAACACGACCGGTCCATCGTGGGCCAAGGCGCCGATCAGGGCGAGAACGCCCTCCTGGGTACGCGCCGCCCGCTCGCCGCCAGTCAGCGCCCGGGTCAGCTCGCTTGCCGTTTCGACACCGCGCAGAGCCCGCGCGCAAAGGGGCAGCAGAGCGATATCGAGACCGGCGCGAGCGAAGGCTTCATCCCCCCAGGCCAGGTCATCACCGTGGGGACGCTGCATTTGCGCGCCGAGGCCGATCAGTTCGAACCAGGCGCCCATCGGGTCGAGCATTCGCGCCGGCGCGCCGGCGACGAAGGCGCGGGTCGCCGCCTGGCTGTGGGCGAGAATGTCCCGCAGCAGGTGGCTTTTGCCCATGCCGGCCTCGCCCCACAGCATCACAAGGCGGGGGCCGCTGCCCGCGAGCCAAAGCACGGCTTTGTCGGTCTCCGCTTCACGACCGATGACCGCCCCCGGCGCGCGCGTGGCCGGCGCGACATTGGCCAACAGGGACGAATGTACCGCCAGCCCGCCCGGCGGCTGGGCGGCGCAGAGCTTGGCCGCGCGGTTGACCGGACCGCCGTGCACGATTGTCGATCCGTGCTCGGAAGGTCCGCGATAGACAGGTCCTCCGGCCGCTGCGATCGCGCCGTCCAGGCCAAGCGCCCTAAGCGCGGCCTGGGGTTCCCGCAGGGTGGTCTCCCAGTCGCGGTTCAGAGTGTTCACGCCCGGCAGGCCGACCCGGACGTGCAGGCCCTTCTCGTCATGGGTAATGCGCTCGAGCCGGCCGTCCAGGTGCTCGGCCCATCGCGCTATCAGGCCCAGGGCGTCGTTGAGCGTGCGCTCGTCCATAAGCGACCATTCGGCGCTGCGGCAGAGCCGCAGAAAGACAAAGGTCATCTCCGCGATCTCGCCTTCGCGGTTGGCAAGGTCGGGCCGCCCGGGCCGATCCTCTCTGGCGGGGCGCCAGCCAAACGGGTGACGGGAGAGCGCGGTGTGCAACTGAGCCACCGCCGGACCCCAGAGCACTTCGCTGTGTTCCAGCATGGGCGCGGTCGGACGCATCAGCCGCACTGAACCGTGTGTCCACGCGGTCCGGATCGAAAGCCCCGTCTGTTTCAGGTGGGTATATTTCAACTCCTCCTGCAACCGCTGAAGCGAGCGGACGTCCCGGGCGGACGGCGGTCCCTGAACCCTCAGATAGACGGCGCCGTCGCCGAGCGCGTCGGCGAATCGCAAACCGGAACGGCGCGCCAGGTCAGTGGCGATCCGCTCGCCCGCGAGGATTCGCTGGGCCGCGAGTTCGCCCGCGCCGGGGCCATAGCGAATCGCGGCCTTTTCCACGGTTCGTGAAAACCCCTCGACGTCGAACCCAACGAGGACGGCGCCGAATTCGTCAACGGTTTGGTTCGTCCGGTCCAGCATGCCGTGAGGCTCGGTCGTCCTTTAGGCGAAGTCGCTTTCGCCATAGATGAAAACAGGGGCTCCGCTGATCGCCCGCGCGCACAGCTTCGCCGACAAGACGGCCGTCTCCACCGAGCCGCAGTCGAAATTATTGCGGGTCCAGTCGCCCACCAGCATCAGATTGGGGAAACCGGATTCATCGGCGCGAAGGCGCTTGTCGATCGATCCCGCTGGCGAGATCACATAAAGGTCGATCGGGTCGTCGTTGATCCGGGAATACCGCTCGATTTCGCCGTCCAGACGATAGCCTCCCTGGTCGTCCCTCAGGCCCGGAAAAATGCCGCACGCGAACTGTTCCAACCATGTCGTGGTTTCGATAGCCGGGCGCGTGGCGCGATTTGCTTGCGGCCCCGGGGTAATGGGGCCGCACAGGTAGCTGAGACTCTGGGGCTTGGCGCCCTTCCCGTCGGTTTGTTCGAGGTCGACCAGGAAACTCATGTCGCCCCAGGTATCGTGAGGCGCTTCATAGCCGGTCATCAGGCCATCCAGGCTGACTCCATGAAAACTGGTGGCGCTCTCCCAACGCCAGATCTGGGCGGCGATGGTCGGGGTGACGCCGGCGGCGTCCAGCATATCATGCCAGGGCTGATGCACCGTCCCCAGGCGTTTCGTGGTTTCGCGCATGGTTCCGATCGACATTCCCGTGATGCACAGGTCGAAATCCTCATCGACCTTCAGGGACATCTCGGTCCCGAATCCTTCGCTGTCGATCCATTTTTCTAGATCGCCGGCCCGCCTCACCGAATCCGCGTCGGCCAGCTGCTCGAAGAGCGGCGCCTCGGGCCAACATCGCCTGAGTGTTCCGCCATCGCCGGCGTCATGGTCGAAGAGCGGCTCATAGGACGCTGGCCCAGCGATGGGTTTCGCCTGGACACGGATCTTGATCTCCGCGAGCCGGCCATCGGCCCCGGGAATCAGTTCCTCGACACGATGGAAAAAGTGAAAACGAACGCCGCGCGCCCGTAGAACCTCGAAATAGGGCGCGGCCATGATCTCGCCCATGCCGCCCATCATGTGCATGAAAACCGACCCATGGTAGCCGAACACCATGCGCAGCAGGCCGCGAATGCCCACCCCGGCGGCGATGTTGGGCTTGGTCGAGTCGCCGTTCTCGAAGGCGAAGGAATAGTGGTAGCCAGCCTGAAGCAGCGGGCATGACACCGCGCGAACCGAGCCGCCGTGCCGGGTCAGCCAGTCGTTGGCGTTTTCGCCATTGATGCTGTCGAAGCCGCGGGCGTCCAGGCGGTCTTCGATAAAACCTCTGGCGATGGTGGCGATCAGTTCAAGGACGCCAATCCAATCGGGTCCAAGCGGGGGGTGACCCTCGCCAAGCTCTCGGGCGACCTTCTGAACCTCGCCGATATGCGCCGCGATAGATGTAAGGAAGTTACCGGCGTGCAGCAGATGGGTTGCATCGGACAGGCGGTCCGCCAGGGCCTCGCCCCGCTGGGCCATGGCGACCAGCCGCGGCCCAGGCTGTGGAGCATTCCAACCTTCGACCGCCCGCAGCCACATGCCGGGCGGATCGCCGCTGGCCAGGCGGCGAAGCGCCTCGCTCACCCAGGCCACGATCCTGCCCAGCATCACGCGTGGGGTGATTGCCTCTGGATCGACGCCCGGGACCTTCGAATTGGTCGCCAGTTCGACACTGAGGGCGCGCCAGTCGTCGGTCTGCCGCTGCATCAGGGTGAACGTGTTGTGCCCCTTGAATGCTGTCTCGAAGGGGATCGCGGTGGCGGGCGATACGGTCATCCACGCCTCATAGAGCGGGATCAGCTGGCTGAAGACGTTGTGGTAAAAACCTCCAAGAACATGCAGTCCGTGTTCTTCGTTGCGGCCCCGCTCCTGGCGGTTTCGGCTTGACGCGCATTTGCCTCCCAGCCGCCAGCCGATCTGGTGCAGATCAATCTCGAAGCGCGCCCGTAGCTCCGGCGTGGCCGACAACTCGTAGGCGACCGCCAGAGCGGCCGCCCCGCCGCCGAGGATCGCGATCCTGATCTTGCCCATCCCCGCCCGCTCCGCGCCCAATCGCCCTAGTGCAATAATCCAAACGAAAGCTGCGCTTTCGATTGGATTAAAATTGCACTAGAATCAAACGTTTAGTGCTCCGATTCAACAAACGTGGGGTGAACCATCCGTTCGCATCGGAGCACTAGGTGGTCTTATCTGGCTCGGCGCCGTGAAGGACAAGTCTGCCCACGTTGATCTGCAGGCGTTCCAGGTCAACGAATTCAAGGCGTCGGCGACCCGTCTTGATGATGTTCTGAGCAGTCAACGCTCGCATCTCCCGAGTGACGGCTTCGCGATGAGTGCCGATGCGGTTGGCCAATTCCGCGTGAGTCGGGGCGGGGCTGATTTCCAGCCCGGTCGGCGATTTGGCGGCCATGCGCAAAAGTTCGCAGTGAAGGCGTGACTGGACATTGAGCGCGCTCAGTTCGAACACCCGATCGGTGAGGCTCCGAATCCGTGCGGTGAGCTGGCGCAATAGCCAGAGCGCCGCCTCTGGAGAGGTTTCGATGGCGGCCTTGAAATCCGTTCGCGACATGACCAGCAATCGCGAGTCGGTGAGAGCAATGATACTGGCCGACCGGCTTTCCCCATCGATCCCCGACATTTCACCGAACATGTCGCTCTCGGCCAAATCCCGCAGGGAGATCTCCCTGCCGGTGGCGGAATAGAGCAGAACCTGGAGACGGCCTTCAAGGACAAAGAAGGTGTCGGTGGAGGTGTCGCCCTTGCTGAGCAGCGCCTGACCTTTGCGGGCTCGGACCAGACGCACCCGATCCAAGGCCTCGCGTCTGGCGGGGGGCGCCATGGAGCTGAACAGACCCAGACGTTCAGCATCCGACATACGCCACGGCCCCCCTCTAAAAAGGCCTTTAAACTAAACAACGTCCTGCCCCTCAGCGCAACCGAGGCGCGCCAAGGTTCCGCCAGGGCGTGTGATCTTACTCACATTCAGGCGGTGCGGGATGCGACAGACGCGCGGGCGTCAAGAGCCGATAAGCCGCGCGGCTGGCCCACCTTTGGCGAGCGTCCCTTGAGGAATTGCGACATGACCACGATGTGCCTGAAGCGCAGTGAACGAATCAGCCCGTTCGTTGTCTCTCTGGATGTCGAGTCGTCGGTTTACCTTCACAGCCTTGAGATCGAGCCCAATCCGCGCGCCAGCACCCGCCTGTTGTCGCGCGAAAAGACGGGCGCGTCGGCGGTCTGGACCGACCTGATTTCATTCGACGCGGACACTAGGGAGGCCCGCATCGGCGTAAAGTGGGTGACGACGGGTAGCGCGGCGCCCGGACGCCGCTACAAGGCCACGCTTTCGATCCTGGACGAGGCCGGTGTGCTGGCGCCGGCCAAGCCGGGCTATTCCAATCCCATCGTCATCAAGGGCCGGATCGGCCCCGCCGCCGACCCGACCGACGAGCGGCGCGTCAATATCGTCATCGCTTGAATTGGGCCTGAATTGGGCCTGACTTGTGGACATGACTGGCCCGTCTAGATCCCCAGTTTCAGCGCCTTGAGGCGGCGTTTGTTGACATGGGACTTGGGGGCGGGGCCGGTGTCGTCGGGCATCTCGCCCTTGAAATAGTAGCGCTGCCAAGCTTCCTTGATGGCCCCCGGATCACGCTTGAAGAGCCTTGCGTTGAAGTCGTCCCGCCGGGCGCGCCAAGCATCGTATTGGTCCCTGAGGTCCATGTCCCGCTCGAGCGGCTTCTGCACCAGTTCGAAGGTTTCCAGCGGCTTGTCCTGGGCCAGGGTGATGAAACAGAACGGTTCACCCTTGGCGAACTTGACCCGGCCCGCACGCGTGAAAATCCAGTTCATGGTGAAAGGAAACGGCAGCCAGTCAGTTTCGACCAGCCCGACGAGGGGCTGAATTCCGTCCTTGACGTGGTTGGGCGGTCCGCCGGCCCACATCGACCAGCCTTCCGGGGTGCGGAACAGATAGCCAGGATGGAAGGTGATCACCCCGTGCGAGAAGTGACTTTTGGCGAAGTCGCCAAATTCCGGGAACGGGTGATCCGGCGTGATCTTGATGTCCGCCTGCGAAACCCCGCCGTTCCATTCGGCGGTGAAGCCTACCGGACAGAGAATCTCCCAGCCCGTGGTGTTGGCCATGGTCATCGGCAGGCAACGATACGGATGGCGATCGGAAAATGCTTCCATCCAGGCCCGCTGGGGTCGTCCCGGCACGATATCCGGCGGGCGGGTGGACATCGGGAAGCATTCCAGCTGCATGGCGTGAGGCTCGGAACAGGGGGTGGAGGGAGCGGAACGCCTATCTAACCCGACCGCGCGGGAGCGTCCAACGCTGGCCCCGGCGCCTCCTACCGGGGCCGCGACCTGGTAGACTGGCGCCGCATGCACACTCGAGCCGATCTCTTCGCCTTCTTCGACGCCCATGGCGTGGACCATGTCACCCTGGAGCATCCGGCCGTGTTCCGGGTCGACGAGGGCGCCGAGATCAGGCAGCGTCTTTCCGGCGCCCACACCAAGAACCTGTTCCTCAAGGACGCCAAGGGTCAACTCTGGTTGATTTCCGCCGAACAGGATGCGCGAATCGATCTCAAGCGGCTGCCCGGCCTGATCGGCTCCGGGCGTCTGTCGTTCGGATCGGCGGCTCTGATGGAAGCGACCCTGGGCGTCACCCCGGGATCGGTCACCGCCTTCGCCCTGATCAATGATCGGGATCGCCAGATGCGTTTCGTGCTGGACGCGACGCTGGCGCGGGCTGAACAGGTCAATTTCCACCCCTTGACCAACACCGCCACCACCACGATCAGCCGGAACGGCTTCCGCCTCTTCCTCGAAGGCCTGGGTGTGACGCCCCTGGTGGTGGACTTCGAAGGCTCCGCGGCCGGTTAAAGGTTGTTCCGTGGCGTTGCGCCCGGCCGTTCGGGCGACCATGTTCATCGCGATCAAATCCTGGAGAGTTTGACAATCATGTCCCTGATCGGTGAGACCATGCCCGGCAAGGCCCCCGCTGACCTCATCAAGGAGGGGTCGGACGCTGGATTCGTGGCCGACGTCATCGAGGCTTCCAAGATTCAGCCCGTGATCGTCGATTTCTGGGCGACCTGGTGCGGCCCCTGTCGCCAACTTACCCCGGCTCTGGAGAAGGCGGTCCTCGCCGCCAAGGGCAAGGTCAAGCTGGTCAAGATCGATGTGGACAAGAACCCCGTCTACTCCGGCCAGCTGCGGGTGCAGTCGATTCCCACCGTCTACGCCTTTGCCGACGGCAAGCCGGTCGATGGCTTCATGGGCGCGGTGCCCGACAGCCAGATCAAGGCCTTCATCGAGAAGCTTCTGGTCGGCGCGCCGCCGTCGGAAGTGGAAGAACTGCTGGCGATGGCCAAGGAATCCCTGGATCTCGGCGACCTGGGCGGGGCGGCCCAGGCCTATGCCCAGGCGCTGCAGCTAGAGCCGGAAAACCTGACGGCGATCGGCGGCTTGGCCCGATGCTATCTGGCCGGTGGCGACAATGAGCGCGCCGCCGAGGTGGCCGCGATGGCGGCCGCCGGGGCCAAGAACGCCGATCTGGAGAGTGTCCGGGCGGCCCTCATGCTGGCCGCGGCCGCCCCCTCCGATACTCTCGAAGCCGAGCAGCGGCTGGCGGCCGACCCGAACGATCACGAGGCGCGGTTGGATCTGGCCAAGGCGCTGGCTGGCAAGGGCAAGCTGCAAGATGCGGCTGAACATCTGTTGACCATCCTGACCCTGGACCGCGATTGGCGCGAAGGCGCGGCGCGGGCGGAGCTGCTCACGGTCTTCGAGGCGGCGGGACCAACATCGGACGTGGCCAAGCAAGGACGTCGAAGAATGGCGTCGATCCTGTTTTCCTGACGAAAGGTCCTGTCGTGATTAGTGGCTACAGAAAGGCCGCCGACCTCCCGGCGGTGATTCCCGTGTTTCCGCTCGAAGGCGCGCTCCTGCTGCCGGAGGGCGTGCTGCCGTTGCAGATCTTCGAACCGCGCTATTTGAACATGATCGACGACGCCATGGCCGGAGACCGGATCATCGGCATGATCCAGACCATCGGGGATGGACCGCGTACTCGGCCGGGGCTCGCCCAGGTCGGCTGCGCCGGCCGCATCACCAGCTATTCGGAAACCGCCGACGGCAAATATCTGATCGCCCTGACGGGACTCTGCCGGTTTCGAATGGTCGAAGAGCTTGCCGAGCCTAAGCCCTATCGAAAGGTCAAAGCCAACTTCGCTCCATTCGGGGCGGATTTGCAGGCCGAGACCGAGACAGCGGCGTTCGAGCGACCGGCGTTCTTCGATCTGCTGCGCCGCTACCTCGACAATCGCGGCCTGGGCGTCGAGTGGGACGTGGTCAACGCCGCGCCGGCCCCGGCCCTGATCAACAGCCTGTGCATGGCCTTGCCGTTTGAACCTCGGGAAAAGCAGGCTTTGCTGGAGGCCGGCGACTTGGACGGCCGGCGGGAGGTTCTGACCGCTCTGCTGGAAATCGAAGCGGCGTGGCCTTCCGATGAGGATGACGCTCCACGGCCGATGCAGTAGGGCAAGTCCATGACTGAACTCGCGCGCTCCCATATCGACGTCGATCCCCGCCTGCTGGAGATCCTGGTCTGCCCTCTTACTCACGGACCGCTGGTCTATGATCGGCTGGCCGGCGAGCTGATCAGCAAGAGCGCGGGTCTCGCCTACCCGATCCGCGATGGGGTTCCGATCATGCTGCCGGAAGAGGCGCGGGCGCTGGGCGACGCCGAATAGGCCAGAGCCTGAAGTCTTTAGACGGAACAGATCTAAAGGCAGAGTCAGGCTCTAAATTTCTGAATCTGGAGCATGATTCAGATTTTGGTCTGTTCCGACTAAAATCATCATGCTCCAGGCTGATCTATCGAGAGTTCAACTCGTCAGAACGAAGATCGCGAATTGTGGCGACGCCGACGTCCATTGACGGGTGACGCGCCATCCGCTTGATGTCGCCAGCGCCTCGAAGCCCGGAACCGTAAACTTGTGCGAGTTCTCGGTGTGCAGGGTTTCGCCGGCCGCGAAGTGGAACCGCTCACCGCCCACCGTCACCGTCTGGTCGACCAAGCTGACCAGATGCATCTCGATCCGAGCCTGATCGGGGTTCCAGCGCGCCGAATGGCTGAAAGCGTCGAGATCGAAATCGGCCCCGAGTTCACGGTTGGCCCGGGTCAGCAGGTTCTTGTTGAACGCAGCGGTCACGCCACTGGCGTCGTCATAGGCGGCGATCAGAATCTCCGGTGACTTGACCAGGTCCACGCCGACGATCAGGGCCGAGTCTGGACCCAGCAGGGCGTGGACCGCGCCCAGGAACCGGCGCGCCTCGTCCGGGGTGAAATTGCCGATGGTCGAGCCCGGAAAAAAGCCCACCAGGCCTCGGCCGGCCGCGAACTCGGGCAAGGGGAGGGGCCGGGTGAAGTCGCCCACGATCGGGGTAACCTTCAGAGCGGGATAGTCGCGGGCGATGCTCTTCGCCGCCGAGGCCAGGGCGTCCTCGGAAATGTCGAAAGGCGCATAGGCGAACAGCTGGGGCGCGGCGTCGAGCAACAGGCGCGTCTTGGCGCTGGCCCCGCTGCCGAACTCGATCATCACCGCGCCGTCCGGAACGATGGCGGCGAGGTCGGGGGCGATGTGGGTCAGCAACGCCGTCTCGGTCCGCGTGAGGTAATATTCGGGAAGCTCGGTGATGTCCTCGAACAGGCGCGAACCCGCCTCGTCATAGAACCACTTGGGAGAGATGCTCTTGTTGGGGCGGCCTAGCGCCGCCTTGAGGTCGTTCAGGAACTCGGTGGTTTCGTCGCTTCGGCGGCCGGCGCGAACCTTGGGAACGTCCCTGGCCAGGCGCACGCCCATGAACTGCCAGCGCTGATGGGGGTGGAAGAAGTTGCGATAGCTGGCCCGCACATGGTCGGCGGGCGTCGCGAACGACCCGCCGCGCAGGACCATCTGGTTGATCATGAACTTGCCATTGTATTCCGAAGCAGTGCCCGGCGTCGGCTCGAACCCCGGATAGGCGCCATAGGCGCTGTTAGTCCAGTCCCAGACATCGCCGAACAGCTGGCGCGGCGCGTCGCCCGCCGGGCCGGCCGGTATTGGTTTCAGCGCCCCGCGCGGGGCCAGATTGCCGATGACCGGAGCGCCGCTGGCCGCGATCTCCCACTCCGCCTCGGTCGGCAGGCGGGCGCCAGACCAGCGGGCGAAGGCATCGGCTTCATACCAGCTGATATGCACGACAGGCGCAAAGGGTTCGACCGGCTGTTCGCCGCGCAAGGTCATGGTCAGCCATTCGTCGCCGGTCTGGGTCCAATAGAGAGGGGCGCGCCAACCTTCCGCCTGAACGACGGCCCAGCCGTCGGACATCCAGAGGTCCGGGCGCCGGTAACCGCCATCGTCGATGAAAGCGCGCCATTCGGCGTTGGTGGTCAGGCGGTCGGCCAATTGGAACGGCCGCGAGGCCACGGCGTGGCGGGGGGCTTCGTTGTCGAAGGCGAAGCCGGGACCGGCCCAGCCGATTTCGAGGGCCAGCGGGGAGAAATCGATGAACCCAGGGGAGCCCGGATCCGCGCTCGGCGCCGTCGCTCCGGTTTCCGGGTCGGGCGCGGCATAGGCCGGGGATAGCGGTGACTGCGCCAGCAGGTGCAGCAAGTCGGTAAGCATCAGCTCCTGGTGTTGTTGCTCGTGATTCAGGGCCAGGTCGAACAGATAGGCGCCGTGCGAACCCGCGGACAGCCCGCCACGCTCGAGCAGGGCGACCATGGCCTCGTCGATCCGCTCGCGGTAGGCCATGACCTCCAAGGCGGAGGGGCGCGTGATCAGACCGCGCTGGTGGCGGGCGATCCTCGGACCGAGGCTCTCATAGTAGGAGTTGAACAGCAGGTCGTAGGCCGGCTCGACCGGTCGGTAGCCCGGGGTCGGCCGCAGCAACATCTGTTCGAAGAACCAGGTGGTATGGGCCAGATGCCATTTCATCGGACTGGCGTCCGGCATCGACTGTGCGCCCTGGTCCTCGGCCGAAAGGCCCGCCGCTAGAGCCGCGGATCGCGCGCGGATGCGCAGGAAACGGCCGATGGGCGATTCGCGGGCCGACACGCGCTCGTAGTCGACGCCTTCCGCCGCGGTGCGTTCCAAGCCCATGCAGGCCTCCGTGGTTTGAGGCCGCGGCTTTGGCGGCGCCTGTGGATGACTAGATGGGAAGGCGCGAACCTTTTGCCAGTTCCATCGCTCGCCGCAGGTATTATGAGATGCTAGGCTTTGGCCATGATCAGCTTCGACGCCGTCACGAAAATCTATGGTGGACGGCGCGTGGTTGGGCCACTGTCGCTGGTGATCCCGAAGGGAAAGTTCGTCGCCCTGCTGGGCGGATCGGGCTGTGGCAAGACCACTTCCCTGAAGATGATCAATGGCTTGGTTACCCCCGACTCCGGGCGCGTCGTCGTGGAGGGCCGGGCGGTCGGCGCCGAGCCTGTGTCAGAGGCCCCGTCCGCGTTACGCCGCCGCATCGGCTATGTGTTCCAGGAGGTGGGCCTCTTCCCCCACATGACGGTGGCGGAAAATCTTGCTGTCGGGCCGCGTCTGGCCGGCTGGGCGGCGCCCAGGATCGCCGCGCGAGCCGCCGAACTGCTGTCCCTCATCGCCCTTCCGCCCGACGTGGGCGAGCGGCTGCCGGCGGCGCTGTCGGGCGGCCAACGCCAGCGGGTGGGGCTGGCCCGAGCCCTGGCGGCGGAGCCAGCGGTGATGCTGATGGACGAGCCGTTCGGCGCCCTGGACCCGGTGCTGCGCGACGGCCTGGGCCAGGACTACCGCGCCTTGCATGATCGGCTGGGGCTGACCACGGTGATGGTGACGCACGATGTGATGGAGGCTCTGCTGCTGGCCGACCGGATCGTGGTGCTCGACGCCGGGGTGATTCTGGCCGACGGGCCGCCCGGCGCGCTGCTGGCCGATCATCCGGACCCGGTGGTCAGGGCCTTGATGGAGACGCCCCGGCGACAGGCGCGTCGGCTGGAAGCCCTGGCCGCGGGCGCCGGCCATGGATGATCGCTTCGCCGCCGCCTGGGCGCTGTTGCCGGGCTACCTGTCGCAACATGTGCTGCTGAGCCTCTGCGCCCTATTGCTCGGGCTGGCGATCAGCCTGCCGCTGGGGGTGGCCGCCAGCCGCAGCGCCGCGGTGCGCTGGCCAAGCCTGTTCGTCGCCAGCCTGATCCAGACCATCCCCAGTCTGGCTCTGCTGGCGATGTTTTATCCGTTGCTGCTGGCCCTATCGGCGGTCAGCGTGGCCTGGTTCGGCCATGGCTTTCCGGCCCTGGGGTTCGCGCCCTCGCTAATCGCCCTGACGCTTTATTCGATGCTGCCGATCCTGCGGAACGCGGTGACCGGCATTCGCGGTGTCGATCCCGCCGCGGTGGAGGCGGCCGACGGCATGGGCATGACCAGCCGCCAGCGCCTGCTGTGGGTCGAGCTGCCGCTGGCGGCGCCGGTGATCATGGCCGGGATGCGCACCGCGGCGGTATGGACCATCGGCGCCGCCACCCTGTCCACGCCGGTGGGGCAGACATCGCTCGGCAACTATATCTTCTCCGGGTTGCAGACCGAGAACTGGGTCTATGTGACCTTCGGCTGCGTCGCCTCGGCGGTGCTGGCCCTGGGCGCCGATCAGCTGTTGGGCCTGATCGAATCCGGGCTGTCGGCGCGGCGGCCTTGGCGCATCTGGGCCGGAGCGATCGGCTTGCTGGTGGGGATCGCGGCGGCTCTGTCGCCGCTAATGGCGACCAACACGACGGCGACCTACAAGGTCGGAGCCAAGAACTTCTCCGAGCAGTATATCCTGGCCGAGCTGATGGCCTCGCGCTTGCGGGCCACGGGCGCGGTGGTTTCGACCAAGGAAGACCTCGGATCGGCCACCGCCTATCGCGCCCTCGCATCGGGCGAGGTCGATGTCTACATCGACTATTCGGGCACCCTATGGGCCAATGTCCTCGGCCATAAAGACAATCCTGGCCGCGCGGCAGTGCTGGCCGGTCTGACCAAGACGCTCAAGGCGCGGGACGGGGTGACTGTGCTGGGAGCGGTAGGGTTCGAGAACGCCTATGCGCTGGCCATGCGGGCCGACCGGGCCAAAGCGTTGGGCATAGCCAGTGTCGCCGACCTGGCCGGCAAGGCGCCGTCACTGAAACTGGGTTCGGACCTGGAGTTCCTGTCACGGCCCGAATGGGCGGCGATCCGCGACGCCTATGGCCTGAACTTCGCCAAACAGACCTCCTATCAACCGACCTTCATGTACCGCGCTCTGGCCGACGGCGAGGCGGACGTGATCTCGGCTTTTTCCAGCGACGGGCGGATCGCCGCCGACAAGCTGGTCATACTCTCCGACCCCAAGGGCGCGCTGCCGCCCTATGACGCGGTGATCCTGCTCTCGCCCCGCGCGGGCCAGGACGCCCGGCTACGCAAGGCGCTGACCCCCCTGGTCGGCGCGATTTCGGTCAGCGCCATGCAGGCCGCCAACTTCAGCATCGACCGCGACACCCACAAGCTCGGTCCCGCCGAGGCGGCTCGGGACCTGGCGAAGTCGGTTGGGTTAAATCCTTAGACCGGCACACCCCGCAGCAGCCGAGGCAGGTCGCCGGCCGCGCCACCCGCTTCGGCCATGAACAGGCGGCGGGCGGGGCCGATGCGGTTGACGATGGCCATGCCGGCGTCGCGGGCGGCGCGGATGACGGGGTTGTTGTTGGAAAACAGCCGGGTGAAGAGGTCGGTGGCGATGGCCACACCCAGGTTGTCGACACTTCGCCAGCGGACATAGCGGTCCAGGACGGCCTCCGACCCCGGATCCTCGCCCAGGCGGACCGCGTCGATCAGCACCTCGGCCAGGGCGGCGACGTCCTTGAGGCCCATGTTCAATCCCTGGCCGGCGATCGGGTGCACCGCATGGGCGGCGTCGCCAACCAGAGCCAAGCGCGGCGCGGTCATCCGGTCGGCCAGCTGCAGGCTGAGCGGATAGACAAAGCGCGGTCCGACTGTCGAAATCCCGCCCAGGAAGGCGCCGAAGCGGCGGCGCAGATGGGCTTCGAACACCTCCGGGCGGGCGGCCTTCAACGCGGCGCCCTTGGCTTCGGTTTCGGTCCACACCAGATTGGCCCGTTGCTCGGTGAGCGGCAGGATGGCGAACGGGCCGGTAGGCAGGAAATGCTCGTAGGCGACGCCGTGGTGGTCGTGCTCCAGCGCCACGGTGGTGACCACGGCGACATGGCCGTAGCCCCAGCCCATCACGCCGATCCCCGCGTCACCGCGAACCTTCGAGGGACGGCCGTCCGCGCCGACCACCAGGGTCGCGGTCAGGACGCGGCCATCCTCCAGCCGTACCTGTGCGCCCGCCCCGTGGGTCTCGACCTGGGCCACCTTGGCCGGTGCGAGCACGGTGAGGCCTGCGTCCGTCACCGACTGGGCGAGGCCGGCGCGGATGCGGCGGTTTTCTACCAGATAGCCCAGGGGCTCGCCGTCATTGCGGTCGGCGATCTCGGAGGAGTCGAAGCGCAGCCAGGCTCCCGCGGGCTTCGCCGCCGCCGCGCCGGGCGAGCGCCCGTCGGTGACCAGGATTTGCTCGATCCTTTGGGCGTGGGGCTCGATCATGTCGGCGGCGCCCAGGGCGCGCCATTGCCGAAACGCGGAAAACGAGATGGCGCTGGCCCGGCCGTCGAAGGTGGGGGCGACCTGGACGTCGAAGGGCTGAGGGTCGACCAACAGGCACTTGATCCCGCCGCTGG
This sequence comes from Caulobacterales bacterium, assembly GCA_038227865.1. GTDB lineage: Bacteria > Pseudomonadota > Alphaproteobacteria > Caulobacterales > Caulobacteraceae > Acaudatibacter. The sequence goes on along the minus strand of JBBRPO010000014.1, from coordinate 12,400 downwards.
CCAGCGCGAGGCCGAGCGTGGCGCCGGCGATGCCGGCCCCGACGATGATCACATCGGCATCTTTGGCGGCGTCCATCCGGAGCTCAACCTTCCACTTCGCTCGGTAGGCCCATCATATGGAAGCCGGCGTCGACATGCACCACCTCGCCGGTTGTTGAACGGCCCAGATCGGACAGCAGCCACAGGGCGCAGCCCGCCACGCCTTCCATCGACGTGTCCTCCTTTAGCGCGCTGAGGCGCCGGCCCTCGGCCAGCATGCCCCGTCCGCCCGAGATCCCGGCCAGGGACAGGGTGCGCATGGCGCCGGCCGAGATGGCGTTGACCCGGATGCCGGCCGGGCCCAGGTCGCGGGCGATATAGCGGGTGGCCGCCTCCAGCGCCGCCTTGGCCACGCCCATGGTGTTGTAGTTGGGGATCGCCCTCTCGGCGCCCAGATAGGTGAGGGTGACCAGCGACCCGCCCCGGGTCATCATCCGCGAGGCGCGCCGTGCCGCGTCCACGAAGCTGTAGGCCGAGATGTCCATCGCCTGAGCAAAGTGGGCGCGGGTGGCGTTCTCGACGAACGAGCCCTTGATCTGGCTGCGATCGGCGTAGGCGATGGCGTGGACCAGGAAATCCAGGCGGCCCCACTGGTCCTCGACCACCTTGAACGCGGCTTCCATCGATTCGTCGGACGAGGCGTCGAAGGTGGCGTAGAGGCTGGCGCCGATACTCTCTCCCAACGGTCGGACGCGCTTTTCGTTGGACTCCATATACATCAGCCCGACCTCGCCGCCCTGAGCGGCGATCTGAGCGGCGATGCCCCAGGCGATCGAGTTCTTATTGGCGACGCCCATCACCAGGCCGCGCTTGCCGCGCATCAGTTCGCCCTTGGGCATGGCGTAGTCGTCATCCATGGGTCGTCAGTCTCCGGGTTTCCTCGTCGTGGGGTGAGTATCAGGACGCGGGGCGAGCGCAAAGCGGGGGCGGTATTTGGTGGTTTCAGCGCGGAACCCGCCGGCAAATATCACTCTTGAGGGCCGATCGAACAATGATATCATTGTTTGACACCAACGTCGTCAGCGAAGCCCGGAAAGGGGCGAGGGCGAACCGGGGCGTGGCCGCCTTCTTTGATCAGGTCGTCGCCGCGGGTGAGCCCGTCTATCTGCCGACGATCACAGTGGGCGAGTTGCGCCGGGGCGTCGAACTCATTCGTCATCGCGGCGACCTCGAACAGGCGGGTGTGCTGGAGACGTGGCTGATGACGGTCTTGGAGCAGTTCGGGGAGAACGTCCTGGCCTTCGATGCGGACGCCGCCCAGGTCTGGGGCCGATTGACGGCGCCGCACCCTGAACACGCGCTGGACAAGCAGATCGCGGCGATAGCCCTGGTGAACGATCTCACCGTCGTGACACGCAACACGGCCGACTTCGCCGGAACCGGCGTCAGGTTGAACAACCCGTTCCTATCTACCGCGGCGATCGAGTAGAGGCAGGGACAACCGGGCCAATCCCTCAACCGCCGATGACCACGGCCGAAAGTCGCCAGACCGATGCGACGAACCCGGCTAGTCCGGGTTCGTCGATCCTGATGTCGACGCCCGTGACCATCTGGAGAGCGCCGTGGCGGAGATCGAGACTTCGAGGCACGCGTCGCGCTCGCCGAGCCGATGCATGTGGGCCAGACGCCCGAAGGCTATCGAATGATCGTCAACGTCGCCGGTGGACGCTTCGAGGGACCAAGGATGAGCGGCGAAATCATGCCGATGTCGGGCGCCGACTGGTCGCGCATCCGCGCCGACGGCTCCGGCGCGCTAGATGTTCGAATGTGCATCCGCACCGACGATGGCGCGGTGATATTCGTCCACTGGCATGGGGTGATGGTTTTCACGCCGGAGCAGGAGGCCTACGCCATGGATTTCGCGAAGGCCGATGACCCCAACGGGGCGGACCGTTATTATTTCCGCACCTCGCCGCGGTTCGAAACCGGCGACGATCGCTATGCCTGGTTGAACAACCTGGTTTGCGTCAGCAAGTCGCGAACCGGCGATGGCGGCGTGATCCATCGGGTCTTCGCCGTGAAGTAGGGACAGGGGCCTGCTCAGGTCTGGAGTTTCGGCCTCGTTAATATATATTATGAAAATGTATATCCGCGGAGCATCGCCATGCAGGTTGCCAAATAGGGTAATAGCCTCGCCGTCCGTCTTCCCGCCGCCGTGGTCAAGGCGCTCAACGTAAAGGAGGGCGATGAAATCGAGATCCATGTCGCCGATGAGAGAACCCTCGCGGTGAGCCGCAAGCCGGGACGCGAGGATATGATCAAGCGCCTCAGCGCGTTTCGCGGACGCCTGCCGCCAGACTTCATCTTCGATCGCGAAGAGGCCAATGGCCGGTAGTTTCTTCGATACCAACGTCCTGATCTATCTCGCCGCCAGCGACGCGGCCAAGGCGCGGCGGGCGGAAGAACTGGTCATCGCGGGGGTATGATCAGCGTCCAGGTTCTCAACGAGATCGCCAACGTAGCGCGCCTGAAGATGCGCCTCAGCTGGATCGAAACCCGCGAGTTCCTGTCCACCGTTCGCGGCCTGCTGAGGGTTGGCGATCTTACCGCGGTGGTTCACGAAACCGGCCTGGCCGTTGCCGAGCGCCACGGCCTGTCAATATACGACGCCATGGTCGTCGCGGCGGCATTGCACGCTGATTGCGATACGCTTTGGTCTGAAGACATGCACGATGGATTGGTAATCGACGGGCGCCTGCGCGTGCTCAACCCGTTTCGCGCCGCCGTGGGGTAGGGTGTCGATGCGAAAACTCGTCCTTGTGCTGTGGCGTCTGGGCCCGAAAGGGAGAGAAGGCCAAATCAGACGCCGACGCGGCTGCGGCCGTCAAGATCGATCCCGATGTCGGCGCGGATTTCGAGGGATACGGGATCAAGCTCTGAACGACCCGCTGTTCCATCTCACCGCCGGGCGACGATGAACAAGCGGGGGAAGCGCAGCATTACCTTGCCGTCGATCATCGGCGGATAGGCCCGCACGATTTGTTCGGTGTAGCGGGCCAGGAAGTCGCGGCGTTCCGGCTCGGACAGCGGATCGACGAACGGCCGTAGTCCGGTGGCGCTGACAAATTCGACGATGGCCGGGGCGTCGGCGAGAACATGGTTGTAGGTGGTGCGCCAGATGTCGACCCGAGCGGCCAGGGGCGCCAGCGCCTCGTGGTAGACCTGGGCCGAGGGCAGCGGATCGCGCGCCGCGCCCGCCAGGCGTTCCGCCCAGGGACCAGATGCGGCAACCACTTGCATCAGATGGTGGGTCGGTTCGGCAAGATTGTCGGGCATCTGCACCGCCAGGATCGCGCCTGGACGCAATGCCGCCAGAACCTTGGCCAGCTGTTCCTTGTGGCCAGGGATCCACTGATAGGTGGCGTTGGCGAACACCAGATCGACGTCCAGAGCGGGCGTCCAATGGTTGGCGTCGGCCATTTCGAAACGCGGACTCGGCAGGCGCCGGCGCGCCGCCTCCAGCATGGCCGGCGAATTGTCGAGACCCCGGACCTCGGCGTCCGGATAGCGCTCAGCCAGCAGCTCGGTCGAATTGCCGGGTCCGCAGCCGACGTCGACGATCCGGCGGCGAGGCCCGCCCGGAACCTGAGCCAACAGATCGCGCGCCGCGCGCGTGCGTTCGTCTTCAAATTTGAGATAGGTTGAGGGAGACCAGTCGGCCATATCGTCGTTCTCCCCGCGCCAGCGGGAGGGGCGCACAGGGCCCCAACGCGTCGCATACGGCCTTGAGTTAAACGCGTCGTGAGATTGCCGTGTCAATGAACCTGTGAGCAATTCCGCTCGCGAGCCGTCGCGGACGGAAGTAGACGTTGTGGGGATGTAGTCCTGTCATCAGTGACGGCGCCTGAGAACTTTGAAGCCGACGTCGCGGCGATCGGCCGCGCGTCGGCGGTGCCGAGCATTCTCGAGGTCGTGTGCCAGTCCACCGGCATGGGCTTCGCGGCCGTGGCGCGGGTGACGGCGGACCGTTGGATCGCCTGCGCGGTGCGCGACAATATCGGCTTTGGATTGGCGCCGGGCGATGAGTTGCGGGTCGAAACCACAATCTGCGACGAAATTCGCCAGAGTTCGCAGGCGGTCGTCATAAGCCACGTGGCCGAGAGCGCCGACTACCGCCATCACAACACACCGGCCCTATATGGTTTCCAGAGCTACATATCGGTTCCCATCTTTCGCCGGGACGGGGCGCTGTTCGGGACGCTCTGCGCCATCGATCCCCTGCCGGCCCCGCTGGATGATCCGAAGATCCTCGGCATGTTTCGGCTGTTCGCCGAACTGATCGCCGCGCAGCTGGATTTGGATGACAGGCTGGCTGACAGCGAAGCCAGTCTTGTCAACGAGCGCAGGATCGCGGCTTTGCGCGAACAGTTCATCGCCGTTCTGGGTCATGACCTGCGCAATCCGCTCGCCTCGATCGACGCGGGGACGAGAATTCTGCAACGCGGACCCGACGCCGAGAAAGCGCTCTCGATCACCATGATGATGCAGAAGAGCGTCCGGCGAATGGCCGGATTGATTGATAACGTACTGGATTTCGCGCGTGGACGGCTCGGTGGCGGATTTGCCATCGAGCGGCGCGGCGGAATGATTCAGCCGGCCCTTGAACAGGTGATCGCCGAACTGCGGTTGAGTTTTCCTGACCGAACCATCGATACGGCGTTCTCGCTGGAGGCGCCGGTAAATTGTGATCCAGGCCGGATTGCCCAGCTGTTCTCGAATCTTTTGGTTAACGCGCTGAAGCACGGATCACCCGACAGTCCGGTGAAGGTATCCGGGTCGCTTCATGACGATATGTTGGACCTGTCGGTAAGCAATTCAGGTGAAGATATTCCCCAGGAAACGCTTGGTCGTCTATTCGAACCTTTCTCGCGGAGCGAATTTGCTCTCTATAAACAGGGTTTGGGCCTGGGTTTGTATATAGCATCGGAAATAGCCGTGGCTCACGGTGGCCAGATGACCGCCTCTTCATCCGGCGGCGAGACCAGGTTTACGTTTGTGATGCCGCTGAAACAGCCAATGAACCTTTGACGCCGCCGGGCGCTATAGAACTCTTCGGAAAGGCCGATTGTCGTGTGTCACGTGCTGATCATCGAGGATGACCCCTTGGTCGCCCTGCACCTCCAGATGCTGTTCAAGGAGCATGGCGCCACGTCGGTCGCCATCGCGGAGACGGAGTCCGAGGCCATTCAGGCCGCTTCCGCCAACCCCCCCGCCGTCATCACATCCGACATCAGCCTGAGACAGGGCAGCGGGCCTGTCGCCGTCCAGGCCATTCATGAGCGGCACGGCGCCATCCCGGTGATTTTCATCACCGCCATGCCAGAGGCCTGCCCGTCGTGCGGCCCCCATGAGCGACTATTTGGAAAACCCATCGACGAAACCGCTGTCGCCCAGGCGTTTCGCGAACTGCTCTCGGCCTGATATTCTAAGCCGAGTCCCCGTTCGGTTGCGGGGCTGTCGATTGTAGGCGTAGGGTGTGGGTCGAGGCCGCGCGACCAAGCCGCCGCCCAATTGGAGGAAGACCAACATGGCCACCGCAGCCACTCTGGAAAAGCCAAGCTACCTGGGTCTGTTGAACGCCATCTCCCTGGCCGAGAGCGCCGCGGGGGTCTATCTGGAGGCTTGGGCGAATGTGACGCCCAACGCCGACTTGGCCTGTACCCTCCGCTTGGTCGCGGCCCGCGAACGCAGCCACGGCGACGTGTTTTGCCGCCGGATCGCCGAGCTGGGCTTCAGCCTGAAGTCGAAGGCCAATCCCCGCGACGCCGAACAACTGGCCAAGCTCGCCAACCCCAACATCGGCGACCTGGAGAAGATTCCGGCCGCCCGGGAAGAAGAGGCCGATCCGTTTGGCGAGATCCGCCGGCGGATTTCTGAAGGCGAATTCGATCCGATGACCGCCAACCTGATGAACTGGTATATCGCCGAGGAAAAAGACAGCGGCCGGCGCCTGCGCGAAGCCTATGACTGTGTGCGGGACATGGGTCGCAAGAGCTCGGGCAAGATGAGCCAAGCCTCCAGCAGTGGGCCCAGCGCCGACGCCGAGGCGATGATGGCCTGTATGACCGCCGGCTTCGCCCGACTGGAAAAGGCGATGGAAAAGCTGGTCAAGGCTTCCAAGTAGTCTCTAGGTAACGTCCGCCCGGCTACATCCGGCCAACGGAACGATCCCACCCTCGGCGCTGCGTCTGACACGCGCCCTTGCCATATCCGAAATATGGTCCGTAGTGTCGCTCAAGGGAGAAAACCGTGACCAGACTCATGGACCGAAGGTTCGGGTCTCAATGACTCGGGCAAACAACTGGCTTTATCGACTATGCGGCATGATGCTCGCCGTCTGGCCGCTGGCCTCGGCAGCGTCGATATTGAGCCCCGACCCGACAGCGCCGGTCCCGATGGTCGCGCCGCCGGCCGACTCCGCCGCGGCGGCCGAGACCCTGCCCCTGACCCAGGATGCGACCACGCGCCTGACCTTGCCGGTCATGGTCAACGGCCAGGGACCGTTTGATTTTCTGGTGGATACCGGGTCGGACCGGACCGTGATCTCGCGGGAGCTGGCCTCGAAGCTGGGTCTGCCGCGCGGCCCGCGCGTGGTGATCCATGAGAGCGCCGGCGCGGACAACGTCGGAACCGTGCTGATCGATCACCTGACCGTCGGTAACAGGACAATCAAACACATCGAGGCGCCGTCTCTGTCCGCCTTCAATCTCGGCGCGGCCGGAATGCTGGGTGTCGACGCGTTGCGCGATTTGCATCTGGTGATGGATTTCAGGGCGATGCGGCTGGCCAGCGCGCCAAGCCGTGCCGAGCCCTGGGATGACCACACCATCACCGTCCATGGCCGCAGCCGATTTGGCCAACTTATTCTGACCGACGCGCACATCCACGGCGCCTCGGTTCTGGTCGTGCTGGATTCCGGATCCCAGCTGTCGGTGGGCAACCCCGCCCTGTTGAAGTTGCTCACCGGTCGTGGGATGGACCCGGCTTCCCGGAAGACCACCAATATTCTTACCGTGACCGGACGTACGATGCAGGTGGAGCTTGACCCCATCGCCGAAGCCCAACTGGGCGGCATCACCATCAAAAACATGTCCCTGGCTTTCGCTCAGCTGCACGTCTTCGATCGCTTCGGCCTGACCCAGCGCCCGGCCTTGCTGCTGGGGATGGACGTGCTCAGCCTGTGCCGGAAGGTGACCGTGGATCTGCGCCGTCAAGAGGCGACGTTCACGCTGAATTGAGCCTGTCGCCAAGCGGCCTACATCTACCCGAAGGGGCGGGAAGGGCCATTGACTCCCACTGCCCAAATAGAACAAAACAAGAACATTGAGGTTTCGGTCGGCTGTCGGTGATGGTGGCGCGGGGCGGTGTTATGCGGAATGAGAGTGGGCCAATGCGGATTTCGACGGCGGATTTCGTCAGGAGTTTCGGAACCTGGGTCGATCAGGCGATGTCGGCGCCGGTCATGGTCACCAAGCACGGGCGCGACCGGCTGGTGATCCTGTCAGCCGAGGAATATGGCCGCCTGACCCGGCAAAGCCGGCGCGCCGCCCGAACCCGCGACCTCTCCGCCGGCGACCAGGACCTGTTTGGCTTGGCCGAGCCGTCGAATGATTTCGCTCATGACGACGGCCGGCGGCGAGGCCGCGAACGGTGAAGGCGTCAGAACCCCAGCGCGCGAGCTTCCTTCACATGTGGCAGGGCGCGGATCTTGGCGATCAGGGCGTCGTCCGGCGCCTGATCGACCCCTACCAGGGCGATGGCGTCGTCGCCGGCGGCGACGCGGCCGAGGTTGAAGGTGGCGATATTGGTTCCTGTTTCGGCCAACAAAGCGCCGAGCGCCCCTATGAAACCGGGCTTGTCCAGGTTGTTCACATACAGCATGGCCGGGGCGAAGGCGGCGTCCAGCTCCATGCCTTTGACCTCGACGATACGGGGCGCCCCGGCGATCACCGTGCCGGCGAAGGCCCGGCGGCCCATGTCGGTCAGCACGGTGATGCGCATCAGGCTGTCATAGATCGGCGAAACCTCCTGGCGGGATTCGGAGACGGTGACACCGCGTTCCTTGGCCACGGCGGGAGCGGAGACCATGTTGATTTCGGCCAGCATCGGCCGCAGCACCCCGGCCAGGGCGGCGGCGGTGAGCGGCTTGACGTTCAGGTCGGCCAAATGGCCCTCATAGGCGATGTCGATACCCTTCAGGCCCGCGTCGACCATCTGGCCGGCGAACGCACCCAGTTTTTCGGCCAGGGCGACGTAGGGGCGTAGCTTGGGAGCTTCGTCAGCGGTGATCGATGGGCTGTTGAGAGCGTTGGCGACGGCGCCGTTCAGCAGATAGTCGCTCATCTGTTCGGCGACCTGCAAGGCGACATTCTCCTGGGCTTCGCCGGTTGAGGCGCCCAGATGTGGCGTGGCGATGAAATTCGGCGCGCCGAACAGGATATTGGCCTTGGCCGGCTCCTCGACAAAGACGTCGAAGGCCGCGCCTCCTACCTGGCCGCTCTCCAGAGCCGCGCGCAGGGCCGCCTCGTCGACCAGCCCGCCCCGGGCGCAGTTGACGATCAAGACGCCCTTCTTGGTCTTCGCCAGGGCGTCGGCGGACAGGATATTGCGGGTCTTGTCGGTCAGCGGCGTGTGCAGGGTGATGACGTCGGCGCGGGTCAGCAGGTCGGTCAGCTCGACTTTTTCCACGCCGATCTCGACCGCGCGCTCGGGTGACAGGAAGGGGTCATAGGCGATGACTTTCATCTTCAGACCGTTGGCGCGGTCGGCGACGATCGAGCCGATATTGCCGGCCCCGATCAGCCCCAGGGTCTTGGCGTAGAGTTCGACCCCCATGAAGCGGTTCTTTTCCCACTTGCCGGCCTGGGTGGAGACATCGGCGGCCGGCAATTGCCGGGCCAGGGCGAACATCATGGCGATCGCGTGCTCGGCGGTGGTGATCGAATTGCCGAACGGCGTGTTCATCACCACGATGCCGGCGGCCGTGGCGGCGGGTATATCCACATTGTCGACGCCGATGCCGGCCCGGCCGATCACTTTCAGCTGCGTGGCGGCGGCGATGACATCCTTGTTGGCCTTGGTGGCGGAGCGGACGGCCAGGCCGTCATAGTCGCCGATGATGGCGATCAATTCATCCTTGGTCAGGCCGACCTTGACGTCGGTATCGACGCCGCGCTGACGGAAAATGTCGACGGCCGCGGAGGACAGGGCGTCGGCGATGAGAACGCGAGGCATGGCTGTGTTCCTTGTTGTAAGCGTCGCGAAATACCGGTGAGGCGGAAATTCAGGCGGGGATCAGCTCGGCCGAAACCTGGGCGAAGGCCCAGTCGAGCCAGGGGGTCAGGGCTTCCAGATCGTCGGCCTCGACGGTGGCTCCGCACCAGATTCGAAGACCAGGCGGCGCGTCGCGATAGCCGCCGATATCCAGAGCCACGCCTTCCTTCTCAAGCAGGCCGGCCAGTTTCTTGGCGAAATCGGCCTGGCCGTCAGAGCTGAGCGCGGTGATGGTCGGGTCAACCACTTTGAGGCACACCGAGGTGTTGGAGCGATTGGCGGGGTCGGCGGCCAGGAAGGCGACCCACGGTGTCTGGTCGACCCATGCCGCCAGGGTGGCGAGGTTGCGGTCGGCCCGGGCGCGCAATTCGGCCAGGCCGCCGATCGACGAGGCCCACTTCAAGGCGTCCAGATAGTCTTCCACGCACAGCATGGAGGGTGTGTTGATGGTGGCGCCTTCGAAGATGTCGCGGGTGATCTTGCCGCCCTTGGTCATGCGGAACAGCTTGGGCATCGGCCAGGGGGGCGTGTAGCTCTCAAGCCGTTCGACGGCCCGAGGCGAGAGGATCAACACGCCGTGCGCGGCCTCGCCGCCGAGCGCCTTCTGCCAGGAAAAGGTCACCACATCGAGTTTCGGCCAATCGAGGTCCTGGGCGAAACAGGCGCTGGTGGCGTCGCAGATGGTCAGGCCGGCCCGATCGGCGGCGATGAAGTCGCCGTTGGCAACCCGCACGCCCGAGGTGGTGCCGTTCCAGGTGAAGACCAAATCGGCCTCGCCGCTGACCCTGGTCAGGTCGGGCAGGGCGCCGTAGGGCGCGTCCAGAACCTCGGCCGGAAGCTTGAGCTGTTTCACCACATCGGTGACCCAGTCCTTGCCGAAAGACTCGAAGGCGAGAAGTTGAACCGGACGAGGACCGAGCAGCGACCAGAGCGCCATTTCCAGGGCCCCGGTGTCCGATCCGGGCACGATGCCGATCAGATAGTCGGCCGGAACCTCCAGCACCTCGCGGGTGCGGTCGGTGGCGGCTTGCAGGCGCGCCTTGCCGGGCTTGGAGCGGTGTGACCGTCCGAGGATCGCGGTTCTGAGGTTTTCAGGGGCCCATCCGGGGCGCTTGGCGCAGGGGCCGGATGAAAATTCGGGCCGGGCCGGGCGCATGGCCGGCTTGGCGGGGGTAGTCATAGCGATGTCTCCCATCCTTACAGATGGACAGCGCCCCGTTGGGAGGGCGTGGCCCGCCGCGCAAAGGCCCTCGTTCGCCGCTGGATGCAAGCTTTTTTTGCGGTGCGGTATGACGGAATTGTGCGAAACTCTCCTGATGATCCTTGATCTGTCCTCCCTGCGAAACGCCATCGCTCAGGCCGAGGAGGCCCTGGCCTATGGTCGGTCCGACCTCGCCCGGGCCGACGCCCGCCTGGCGCTTCATCTGCGAGCCGCCGCGATCCAGGCGTTCGAGTTCACCTATGAACTGGCGATCAAGACCCTCAGGCGCTACCTCATCGAGTCCGAGCCAAGCCCCGCGGACATCAATGCGATGAGCTTCAATGATCTCATCCGCCGGGGCTATGCGGCCGGCCTGCTGCAAGCCGAACTGGCCGAATGGAAGGAATTCCGCCGCAATCGAGGGACGACCAGCCACACCTGCGACGCCGCCAAGGCCCAGGTGATCTTCGACACCATTCCCGCCTTCCTGACCGAGGTGCGCTTCCTGCTGGCTCGTATCGCCGAACGACAGGCGTCCGCCCCATGAGCGCCGAGGTCATGCTGTCGATCCGGGATCTCGCCATCGTCCAGGGTGTGCTGGCCGCTGATGCTCCGCCGGACGCGGTGGTGCGGGTATTCGGGTCTCGGGCGCGTGGCGAGGCCCGGCGTGGCTCCGACCTCGACCTGGCCATCGACGCCGGCCGGCCCCTGACCCCGCGCGAAAGCGGCGCCCTGGCCGACGCCTTCGAGGAATCGGACCTACCCTATACGGTCGATCTGGTCGATGTGCGTACGGCGAGCGAAGGGTTCGTCGCGCTGATCAAACGCGAATGGGCGCCCTTGCCAGGGTAATTAACTACATTGTCACCGCAATCGCTTTCAGGGTGAAACCATAAAAACCGTAAATTTGCCACGCGAGATCGTAGTGTCCGGCAAGATTTCAGGTAATCTAGTGATTCTTGAGTTCGGGTACATTGGTTATTTGGCGTGGTATGGCGCGACGACCCCGAATCCCAACGAGACGCAATACATAGTAAATATATCACATAAATTTATATATCTGAACATATTGGAATATTATCTACTTGTAGTTCCTCTGATTTTCGCTGCTATTGGTGCAATATTGTTTATTTTCCTATATTCTGGGGAATATATCAAGAAAAATAGATAGTAATTTACTATAGTTAAAAATATGATAATAGATGCCGCATAATTGCTCACGGAAGTGGCGCCGTAGGCGCCGGATACTGGGCCGTTTTCATGAAGGTAACAGATAAAGCGACTCGATCCTGGATCTAATTTGAACATCACGTGGGGAATCAGGCGACAAACGTTCAAAAATGGCCGGGCGAACACTGCTTCTCGCATAAGAACACCGAGAAGCGGTTCCCTTTTTGAGGCATGTACTTATGAACGAGTGGTTCATTTATAGAGAGGTACATTCGTTTATTTCCATATGTGTGCTTTCATTGTTGAATCCAATGCTAGCTCCGATCACTTTTTTCTCGGCATTTTGGCTTCGTAAATCGTATCAAGTTGTAATTTTTTGCTTATTCATTGGAGCGATTGTCGTCGGTAGTTTGTTTTTTGATCTAATGGATACCGCGATCTTTCCTTCTTTTCAAATAAAATGTACCGGCTTAATAATTTTGTACCTGGCTCATTTTTTCGACGCCATATTTATTATGATTTTAGTCTTTCTGTTACGATCTGCCTTTAATTGGGGTCGGGCAAGGTGGAAGTAATTACTCAGTGCGCCAAGAAGCTGGCGTGTTCCAGCCGGTGGAAGTCCGGTCCGAGTAAGCCGTAGCGGGCGCTCGGTAACGAGTGTTGCGGGGCGGAAGGTGACGACCGTCGCGAAGCGTACACAGTGATCAAACGGGGTGG
>JBBRPO010000013.1:0-111332 GCA_038227865.1 Caulobacterales bacterium | reverse complement strand
TCCGACGGCCACACAGACCGCCAGTAACGGCCGCTGAAAGCCGAACGACAACCTGTCCCTCCGGCCGCCGGGGATACTCCCCGGCGGCCCAAAGGCGTCAACGCAGCGGACTTGATCGAGGCCGCCGACCCAGCCTATCCACCCCTGGCGTTCGCGGGAAGAGGGAACGGTCACCGGTTCCGGAAAATATGGCTGTATTTTCAACGATCTATGGCGGAGAGGGTGGGATTCGAACCCACGGTGCCCTCACAGGCACGCCGCATTTCGAGTGCGGTGCTTTCGACCACTCAGCCACCTCTCCATGCCTTGAGGATCGGGACCGAAGGCCCCGGCGAGCGAAGGCGCGGAACCTAGCGATGCGGCGGGCGCCGCGCAAGCGTCGCTGGAAGCGCCATTGACCAAACCGGAATGTGGCCGAGCCTATGACGTGGTTGTCTGGGAAACGAAACCTTGCCGACACAATCGACGTCTAGCCCTGCGGCGCGGGGGCATAGGAGTATTTGTACAGCCATGTCAGCCGATACGGACGATCTTTCGACCCGCCGACGCAGGCCTCCAACCGGGCGCGAGCGTTTCTCGACCACCTTGTTCACCGGCCCCAATATCGCGGTGTTCCTTATCCTCACGGCCAGCGTCATAGCCGCCGGAGTGCTCTACAGCCAGGGAGCCTGAAACCGGTCTAAGGGAAGACCCCAGCCCGGCTTAGAGACGATACCGGCGCCTTGCCGATCTTGCCGCCGATCCAGCGGCCGGTCTCGATCATCGCCTCGATGTCGATCCCGGTCTCGAACCCCGCGCGATAGAGCATCCAGGCGAGATCCTCGGTGGCGATATTGCCGGTGGCCGCCGGCGCGAACGGACAGCCGCCGAGCCCGCCGCAGCTAGCGTCCAGAATGCGCACGCCCGCCTCGATGCCGGCGAAAGCGTTGGCCAAGCCCGTGCCGCGAGTGTCGTGAAAATGTAGCCGCAGCCGCGCCGTCGGCGCCTCGGCCCGTGCCGCGGCGATGCGGGCCTTGACCGCCCAGGGATCAGCGGCGCCGATGGTGTCGGCCAGGGATATCTCCTCCACCCCCAACTCGGCCGCCGCCGCCACGATGCCCGCAACCCGCGCGACCGGGACCTCGCCATCGAACGGACAACCGAACGCCACCGACACGGTCAGGGTGATCGGAGGCCCGCCGCCTTCGCGGCGGCGCCTTACGATGGACGCCATGGCCTCCACCTGCTGATCGACGGTGGCTCCCTGGTTGCGGACACCGAACTCATCGGACGCGCAGATCACCAGATTGGCCTCGTCACAGCCCGAGGCGACGGCCCGGTCCCAGCCACGCTCGTTGAGTACCAAGCCGACCCGCGTTCGCCCAGGCTCATAGGCCAGAGCGGCCATGATCTCCTCGGCCCCGGCCATCTGGGGCACGCGCCTGGGATTGACGAAGGACACCGCCTCGATCCGGCGGGCGCCACAGGCCTCAAGCCGGTGGATGAAATCGACCTTGTCGGCCACCTCCAGGACGGCCTTTTCGTTCTGAAGCCCATCCCGAGCGCCCATCTCGACGATTTCGATGGCTTCGCTCATGGACCTCGGCCTTTGCTTGGGGTGGGTGGGGGCAGATATAGGCGCAATACGTCGGCGCGGCCCGTGGAATAGTCGAGTCCGGACACCGACCCCGCCGGCCGCGCCGCGGCGCCGTTGCGGACCAGGGCGGCCTGGAAGGCGGCGTCCTCCCGGCCCTCGACGATCGCCGGGCGGCCCTCTGCCAGGGCGGCGGCGGCTTCGTCGGCGTGACCGAGCTCGGTATCGGCGCCCAGAAGGAAGACCAGGCTGGGCTCGGCATAGCCGGCCACGGTGACCGGCCCGGGAACCACGCCTTGCCATGGCGACGCCCCGGCGGCGGTCAGGGCGCGGGCGGCGGCGCTGGAGAGCCACAGGGGGTGAAGACCGGGGACGACGGCGCCGGCCAGCACACCATGGGCAAGGGCGGCAAGCCCCATGGCCGCCGCCGCTCCGTGCGCCGGCCGGCCACGCCACAGCATCAGCGCGCCCGCCGTCCCGCCCGCCAGGAACAGCAACGCCGCCAACACTGCCCATGGGAGGGCCGAAAAATCGCCTAGTTTGGCCATGGCCGCCGGTCCGGCCGCCGCGAACGCCACGCCAATGATCAGCGTCAGTCCAGCGCCGATGGCGCGGGAAGCGCGACCGACCGCCGGAGCGTCGTCATCAACGGGCTTGAGAGCCCGCGCCATCAGCCACGCCAAAGCCCCATATAGCGGCAGAGTATAGTGAATGAGCTTGGTTGGAGTCGCCTCGAAAACCAGCCAGCCGGGTATGAGCCAGCACAGGGCGAATCGCATTGCGGGCTCGGACCGGGCCCGCCAAGCCGTGACCAGGCCGACGGGCAGGAGCAGAGTGGCCGGAAACAGCAAGACAGGCGAGAGCAGCAGATAGTAGCCTGGCGGCGCGCCGTGCCCCTCTGCTTCGCCCGCCAGCTTGGGCGCCAGGTCGCCGCCCAGCGCCGCGCCCCAGAAAGCGCCGTCGGTGGCCACGGTGATCGCCAGCGCCCAGGGTCCGAGTACGGCGGCCAGGCTGATCAGGCCCCATCCCCAACCGAGCCCACCCAGCCACGAGACCCGCCGATCCCAGACACAAAGAGAGATCAGGGCCAAGCCCACCACCATCGGCCCGATCGGTCCCTTGACCAGGATCGAAAGAGCGAGTGCGGCCCAGAACGCCGCCTTCACCCGACGCCCGGCGCGAGCGCCGCGATCCGCGGCCAGATAGACGCGACTCAACGCCGCCATGGCCAGGGTGATCGCCCCACAGAGCACCGCGTCGGTGGAAGCGATCGAGGCCTCCATCGAGAGCATGAAACTCGACCCCAGCAATGATCCCGCCAACAGCGCCAAGCCTGGCGACAGGAACGCCGCCGCGCCCCAGGCGCAGGCGGCGGCGGCCAGCATGGCGCCCAGTAGCGAGGGGATGCGATAGACCCAGATGGCCCGGTCCTCGACCTGGGAGACAGACTTCACGGCCAGAGCCTGGAGCCAGTAGAGTCCGACCGGCTTTTTGAAGCGCGGCGTGTCCTGAAAGCGCGGGCTGACAAAGTCGCCGGTTTCCAGCATCTGGGCGGTGGCTTCGGCGAAGCGCGATTCATCCCGGTCGAGGGGCGGCAGGCCGATCGCGCCGGGAAGGCCGGCGATCAGCGCCAACAGCGCGGCCAGCACCGGACCACGCCATCCGCGGCCCCATCGGTCGAAAACGGTCTCGGGCGCCATGAGGTCTGCTAGCACGAACCCGCCCGTTTTGCAGGGCGAGGTCCACGGATCAATTTTAGGCTAAGACGAAGCATGATCGCGCCACTTTTCGCACCGCTGGATTCGGCTCCCGAAATCTCGATCGTCGTGCCGGTGTTCGACGAAGAGGGCGCGGTCGAGGCGCTGGTCCGGGAAATCGCCGCGACGTTTCGGGACTGGCGGGCCGAGATTCTGTTCGTCGACGACGCCAGCCGAGACTCCACCGGCCAGCGTCTCGCCGGCCTGATGACCGAGGTCCCCAACCTGCGGATACTCACTCACCGCCGCAACGCCGGCCAGAGCCGGGCCATCCGCACCGGCGTGCTCGCCGCCCGGGCGCCGATCATCGTGACCTTGGATGGGGACGGTCAGAACGACCCCGCCGACGCCCCGCGTCTGGCCCGGGCCCTCCTGGACGCCCCGCCGAGCTTGGGACTGATCGGCGGCGAGCGGCGCGTGCGGCGCGACTCCCTGGCCAAGCGCTGGGCTTCGGACTTGGCCAACGCCGTGCGCCGACGGCTGTTGAAAGACCGCGCGGTGGATTCCGGCTGTGGCCTCAAGGCGTTTCGGCGACAGGCCTTTCTGGCGCTACCCTATTTCGATCATCTGCACCGCTATCTGCCGGCCCTGATGATTCGCGAGGGTTATGAGGTGACTTTCGAGGCGGTGGGTCATCGGCCGAGGGGCGCCGGCCGTTCCAAATACACCAACCTCGGTCGCCTCGGCGTCGCCCTCTTCGACCTGAGCGGCGTGGTGTGGCTGAACAGCCGAGCGCGGGACGAGGGCGGTTTCGATGAAGCGACGCTTCCCGCGCCGCGCGAAGGAGCCTAACCTTCAGGGCATGTTGGCGGCCGTCCCCCTACTCGTTCTGCCCGTGGCCGCCTATGCGGCCTTGGCCCTGATCCTGGGCGGCGGGCTCAATTCCACCGACGCCCATGCGCGGTTGACCCAGTCGCTGTTCAGCTTCAACACCGCTTCAGGCGGAATCTGGCCGGTCAGTTCGGCCGATCTGCTTCTGGCCGCCGCCCTGATCATCGCCTTCATCGAACTGCTCAAGGGCATGCACGACCGGCGAGTGATCATCGCCAACCATGCCCTGTCGATCGCGCTGTTCGTCGCCTGCCTGACGGCCATGCTGCTGGCCCCGGCCTTCGCCACCTCGACGTTTTTTTTGATCACCCTGATGGTGCTGCTCGACCTGGTGGCAAGCTTCGTGGCCACCATGGGTCAGGTGAAGAGTTCGGGTCCATCAAGGAAATAGCCTCAAGGCGTCCAGTGGGCTAGCCAATCGGCCAGCGCCTGGGGCCTCATCGAGCTGGCGTCGGCCAGGGCTTCCTGGTGGCCGGCGTTGATCAGATGGTCGCCGGAGTCCACCACCAGCAGGCTGGGCACGCCATCCACCCGTTTCACCCCCCAGTGGGCCGGAATGTCCAAATTGCGATCCATATGGCCGACATCCACCAGCACCAGCACATAGTGGGCGTCGATGAAGGCGGCGACCTCCGGCAACTGCATCACCGCCGCCAGCAAGCGGCAATCTGCACACCAATTGCCGCCGAGGTCGACCAGCAGCAACTTTCCGCTGGCGCGGGCCCTAGACTGAGCCTGCGAGACCTGGTCGCGGGTGGAGGCGGTGTGGTCATAGGGGAGGGGCAGCGGCGTCGGCAACTCGGCAAGACTGCGGATATGCACGACCGGCGCCGGGGCCGCCAAGGCGGTGGGCGTTCCCCAGACGGCCAACAAGCCGGCCACCAGAGCGACCGGAAGCGCCCAGGCCCGGCCTGAGGCGGCTTGCAACGGCAAAATCAGCCTGCCTTGGAGGCCGCGGGAGCGGCCGCAGCCTTGGGGTTGGGCGCGGGAACGGGCAGACTGGAGCCAAGGCTGTGCAGATAGGCGATCACATTGATCCGATCCTGGGGCGCCTTCATCCCCTGGTAAGTCATCTTGGTGCCGTCGATATAAGCCTGGGGGCCTTTCAGGAATTCATAGATATGCTGGTAGTCCCATATCGACTGCTTGCCGCTGAACGCGGTCATGCCGGCCGAATAGGAAAAGCCTGGGTGGCTGCCCGGCTTGCGGCCGACCACGCCATAGAGTCCCGGACCGATGTTGTTCGTACCGGCGGCGTCGAACATGTGGCAGGCCTTGCAGGCCGAGGTCTTGGCCTCGCCGGCCGCGATATCGGCGACCGGAAGCACGGTACCCCAATCAGGAGGGGTATCGACCTCAGCCACCTCGCCGCCGCTAGCGGCCTCGACGGGAACCGCGATCAGGTCGCCAGGCTTGGCGGGTGGGGTATGCTCGAAGAATTTCGGGGTTATGACCGCAAGGCCCACGAGAACCAGGGCCGTGGCGAGCCCAGCACCGAAAATCTTGTTGCCGCTGAGGTCGCTCATCTGGAACCTTAAGTCCTTGGGAATCGAGCCGGCATCCAGGGTCTAAATCGCCCGAAACCAGCCCCGTGTTGCGTCGCGGTCTCTTACACGCTACCGGCGCACGTGCAACCAGCGCGTCCGTCGTCGCTCCCCGATCCTTGAATTGATGAACCCCATAGTCCTGATTCCCGCTCGCATGGCCGCCCGGCGCCTGCCCGGTAAGCCGCTGGCGGATATCGGCGGCGCGCCGATGATCGTGCGCGTCTGGCGCCAGGCTATCGAGGCCTGTGTCGGTCCGGTGGCCGTGGCGGCCGGAGACCGCGAGATCGCCGAGACCATAGCCGCCGCCGGAGGAACCGCGATCGTCACTGACCCGGCCCTCGCCTCGGGTTCCGACCGCATCCTGAGAGCCCTTGAACAGCTTGATCCCGAGGGTCTGCACGATGTCGTGATCAATCTCCAGGGCGACATGCCCTTCGTGGCCACGCCAGTCCTGACCGCCTGCGTCGACGTGTTGCGGCGCCAGGCGTCGTGCGACATCGCCACGGTTGTCGCGCCGGAGGCGGACGAAAGCGACCGCGTCAACCCGGACGTAGTCAAGGCGGTGCTGGCCATCGAGCCCGACCGCCAGACCGGCCGAGCGCTCTATTTTACGCGTGGAGCGCTTTGGGGCGACGGACCGATCTGGCGTCATGTCGGCATCTATGGCTATCGACGCGCGGCACTGGTGCGCTTCAACGCCTCGCCACCCTCCCCTTTGGAGCGACGGGAAAATCTGGAACAGCTGCGCGCCCTCGAGCTGGGTTTGTCGATCTGGGCCGCCGTCGTCGCGGCGGCCCCGGTCTCGGTGGACACGCCCGCCGATCTGGCGGCCGCCCGCGCCTTCACCGAAAGTGAACCTTCATGAACACCGCCTTGAGAATCGCGTTCCAGGGGGATCCCGGCGCCAACAGCGACGAAGCGTGCAGGACCTATTTCCCCGGCTGCCAGCCTGTTCCGCACGCGGCGTTCGACGAGGCCTTCGAGGCGGTCAAGAGCGGCGACTGCGCGCTGGGGATGATCCCGGTGGAGAATTCCATCGTCGGCCGTGTCGCCGACGTGCATCACCTGCTGCCCTCGTCAGGGCTGAAGATCATCGGGGAATATTTCAAGCCCATCCACTTCCATCTGATGGTCAATCCGGGAACCCGGCTGGCGGATGTCCGGACCGTGATCAGCATGCCCTTCGCGGCCAGCCAGTGTCGGCGCGCACTGCGCACATTGGCGGTCACCATCGAGCCGGCGGGCGACACCGCCGCCTCGGCCAAGGCTCTGGCCGCTCATCCCGACCCCGCCAAGGCCGCCATCGCCCCGGCCCTGGCCGCCGATATCTATGGCCTTGAGATCATGATGCGCGACATCGAGGACGAGGCGCACAACACCACTCGCTTTCTGGTGATGACCGCCGATCGCGACCCCGCCCCGCCGGCGCCGGACATCGCCTGCGTGACCAGTTTCACGTTTCGGGTGCGCAACATTCCGGCCGCGCTCTACAAGGCGATGGGTGGTTTCGCCACCAACGGCGTCAACATGACCAAGCTTGAGAGCTACATGGAAAACGGCGTGTTCACGGCCACTTTGTTCTATGCCGAGGTCGATGGTCGGCCCGAGGAGCCCGCCCTGACCCGCGCCTTCGAGGAATTGTCGTTCTTCAGTGACCATTTCGAGATTCTCGGCGTTTTCGCCGCCGACCCTTTCCGCGAACAGAACGCCGTCACCATCTGAAACCGCCGAGCCGCCGCAGGCGATTCCCTCAGCCGGGCGTTGGGGTCTTGAGCAGCTCGGATTCGACCAATGCGACGCATCGCCACGCCAGCGGGAATCGCCATCGAGGACTTTGTTAAAAACGTTGTCATAGGAGTAATGTTTCCTCATCCGACCCCTGATAAAGTCGTTCATCGGCCAACAATTTTTGAGACTGGATCGTAGTGATATGAGTAGACAGATAATCCAAGGATTTTCCGTGGCCGGAGTCGCCGTATCGGCGGCATTCCTGCTGACATCACTTTCCGCCGTAGGGGGAACGATCCTCCCGACCCCCGTGAACATTCTCCCGTTCGTACCACTCACGGCTAGCCCTTCGTCGATCACCCTGATTGAAGGAAACTCGACCCAGCTCGTCTATACTTTCACAGACAATACGACGACTGGAATTTACCTAAATGTCTTCAAGGCTATCAATACAACTAACCCCAAATCTTGTGGTGGCGATTGCCCCACAGGCACATTGCTGGATCAAAAATTCCACCTTATCAGTCCGGGTCAATCCTATAGCTATGTCGTGCCGATTGTTTCGACCGTTGATGTTGACACAGGTCCCGAGACGTCATCGGTCAGCAACTCGATTGTGCAGGGAACGATCTGGTGGGAATACAACCTCCCAGGTCGCGGCCAGCTGATCTACAAGCAATCGACCAAGGTGAATGTTGCGGTCGAGGAGCCATCCGCGGCGTCTCCGACCCTTGTCTCGATGACCCTGGCATCACCATCGGCCGTCCCCGAACCTACCACCTGGGCGATGATCCTGACCGCCTTCACGGCCTTGGGCGCGGTCTTGCGCTCGCGGCGACGGGCCACGCGCGAACTCGCCTAGGTCCCGATCAGGCGGGAAGGCGATGGCCGGTTGACCCGTAGCCTGGAACACCGCACCCAGACGTTGACAACGTCAACGTCACCGCTCAGGTTGACGGCGTCAACTAGGGTCCGGTGGAGTTCGTCACATGGAGAACGTGGTGGTTACCGGGGTTTCGACCGGCATCGGCCGGGGCGCGGTGTCGGTGCTGGTGAATAAGGGCTGGCATGTGTTCGGCAGCGTCCGCCGGGAGGCCGACGCGGCGTCGCTGAGACAGGACTTTGGCGACGCGTTCACACCGCTGGTTTTCGATGTCGAAGACAATGACGCAATCCTGACCGCCGGTGAGACCGTGAGGTCGCATCTGGCCGGACGAACCCTGAATGGCCTGGTCAACAACGCCGGCGCCTCATTCAGCGATCCGCTGCTGGTCCAGAGCGTCGCCGACTTTCGCAAGCAGATCGAAATCAATCTGGTCGGCGTATTCGCGGTGACCCGGGCTTTCGCGCCTCTGCTGGGCGCGGACCCGACCCTGGCCGGAGCCAAAGGACGCATCGTCAACATCAGCTCGGTCGGCGGCAAGATGGGTCCACCGTTCCTGGGCGCCTATTCAGCCGCCAAGCATGGCGTGGAGGGTTTCTCCGAAAGCCTGCGACGCGAACTCCAGCTGGTCGGTATCGATGTGATCATTGTCGGGCCGGGTGCGGTGGTGACGGAGATCTGGGACAAGGCCGAAGCAATGCCGCTCGATCATCTGGCCGGCACGATCTGGGAGCGGCCGGCCAAAGCGTTTCGCGACTATATGATCAGCAACGGACGCCAGGGTCTAACCCCCGAAGACGTGGGCGAGGTGATCTCGAAAGCGCTGACCGTATCGAAGCCGCGCACGCGATATGCCGCACTGAAGGGCGAGTTTTTGAACTCAACCCTGCCAGCGCTGCTGCCCAAACGGATGGTCGATAGGATTCTGGGTCGGCAGCTTGGCCTACTGCCTCGGGCCTGAACGGTCGTACGGCTACACCGGTGTCTCCTCGGCCCAGGCCTTGATCAGTTGGTGGGCGATGGCCAGGGCGCCGGGGGCCTTGGCGTCTGCCACCTCGCCGCGCAGCATGGCGCGGGTCTCGTCGCGGGTCATCCAGCGAACCTCGTCCAGCTCGATCTGGTCGGCCACGGCGTCGTCGTTCTCGACCTCGGCGATCAGGCCGATCATCAGCGAGGAGGGATAGGGCCAGGGTTGGGTGGAGTGATAGCGCACCGACCGGGTCTTCAGGCGGGCCTCCTCCCACAGCTCGCGAGCGCAGGCCTCCTCGATGGATTCGCCGGGCTCGAGAAATCCGGCCAGAGCCGAATACATCAGCTTTGGCCAGGCCGCCTGGCGGCCGACCAGACAGCGTTCGCCTTTGACAGCCAGCATGATCACCACCGGATCGGTGCGGGGGAAGTGCTGGGTCTCGCACGACGGGCAGACCCGTTTCCAGCCACCGTCGGCGACCTCCGAGGGCTGGCCGCAAGCGGAGCAAAAGCGGTGCTTGCGGCGCCACTCGAACATCGATTTGGCCGTGGCCGCTATCGCCGCTTCGGTCCCCGGCATGGTCATGGCGATGATGCGCAGGTCCTCGAACCGACCCAACCCGTCCAGCGGCCCGTCAGCGGGATCGGCGCGGCCGTCCAGATCGACGGCGAACACTCCGACGCCCTGCCAAAGGCCCATGAACAGCAACTTCTCCGGCCCACCGGCCAGTTCCTTGGCCATGCCGGCCGGAATATAGGCGATCTGGGTCCCACCCGCCTTTGCGGTCTCCACCAGGGGCTTGCCATTCCACAGCGCCAGTCCCAGGGCGTCGGGAGAGGCCAATTGTTTGGCGATCCATTCGGGATCGGCGCGATGTTCGCTGACACGATCCAGCGGGTTGCCAGCGAAGATGTTCGTGAAAGCTTGCAGGGTCATGGCCTGTCTCTAGGGCGCCAAGCTTCGTTCGTCATGCCCGCTTTGTGCCGGAACGCCGCGTTCAATCGTCCGGGAGACGCTTGCGCCCGGCGCACCGTCACGCGATATAGGCCTTGGAGATCGGCGATGGGCGGAGGCCTCGCCAACCCGGTCAGGTCCGGAAGGAAGCAGCCGTAACGAAATCGTCTTCGGGTCGTCCGCCGGTCTCCACCTGTTTCCGTTTCCGCTGGCTGTCCTTAGCCCCCCAGGCCCGATGACCGATCTCGACTCCGCGCTCGACAGTGAACCCGCCGAGCGCGATGAGGCCACGGCCGATATGTTCGGCGCGCCGCCGCCTATCTCCGGAGCCCCGCCACCGGCGCCCTACACGGTCATCGCCCGCAAATACCGGCCGCAGAATTTCAAGGACCTGATCGGTCAGGAAGGCATGGTCAGAACTCTGACCAACGCCTTTGCCACCGGCCGGATCGCCCACGCCTTCATGCTGACCGGCGTGCGCGGCGTGGGCAAGACCACCACCGCCCGCCTGCTGGCCCGGGCGCTGAACTATGAGAGCGACTCGGTTCACGCGCCCAGTGTCGCCGACCTGGCTGTCGAGGGCCGCCATTGCGCGGCGATCGTCGAGGGGCGGCACCTGGATGTGCTGGAACTGGACGCCGCCAGCCGCTCCAAGGTCGATGAGATGCGTGAACTGCTCGACGGCGTACGCTACGCCCCGGCCGAGGCGCGCTACAAGGTCTATATCATCGACGAAGTACACATGCTGTCGACCCAGGCCTTCAACGCCCTGCTGAAGACGCTGGAAGAGCCGCCGCCGCACGCCAAGTTCATCTTCGCCACCACGGAAATCCGCAAGGTGCCGGTGACCATCCTGTCGCGATGCCAGCGGTTCGATCTGAGGCGGGTCGAGCCGGATGTGCTGATCGCCAGCCTGGCGGCGATCGCGGCGGCCGAGGGCGCCAGAATCGAACCCGAGGCCCTGACCCTGATCGCCCGGGCGGCGGAAGGGTCGGTGCGCGACGCTCAATCCCTGCTGGATCAGGCGATGGTTCAGGCCATGGACGGCCAGAGCGTCAGCGGCGCCGTGGTCCGCGACATGCTGGGGCTTGCCGACCGCGCCCAGACCATCGCCCTGTTCGAGGCCGCCGTCCGCGGGGAGGCGGCGGCGGCGATCGAGACGTTTCGCGGACTCTATGCGGTCGGCGCCGATCCGGCCACGGTTATGCTGGACCTGCTGGAGCACGCCCACGGAGCCCTGATCGCCAGGACCGTCGGGGTGGACGCCCTGACCCTGCCCAAGGACCAGACCGCCCGGCTGGCGGCCATGGGATCGTCGATCTCCCCGGGGACCCTCAGCCGGGTCTGGCAGATGCTGCTGAAGGGCCTCGACGAGGTTCGCCGGGCCCCCGACCCGGCCGCGGCGGTGGACATGGTGCTGATCCGCCTGGCCTACGCCGCCGACCTGCCGGGGCCGGAAGACGCCCTTCGGACCCTGCGCGAGGAGGGGGTCACGGCGCCCGGCGCGCCGGCCAGCCCACCAGGTGGGCCGAGAGGCGGCGGCGGAGCGCAGATGGCGCGTACGGCGCCCCAGGCTGCGATCCAGGCGCGCGCCGACGGCTTCGCCCATCCCCAGTCGTTCGATGACCTGGTCCGCCTGGCGAACGATAAGCGCGACGTCAGCCTGAAGATCGACCTGGAACGCTTTGTGCGGCCGATCAGCTTCAAGCAGGGCGCCATCGCCTTCGAAGCCGAACCCGGAGCGCCCTCGAACCTTTCACAACGCCTCGTAACCCGGCTGAAGGAATGGACCGGCCAAGCTTGGCTGGTAGCCTGCGACGGCGGCGGTGGGGCCGAGACCCTGATGGAGCGCCAGAAGCGCGCCTCGGCGCACGCCCAGGAGGCGGCCCTGGCCGAGCCCTTCGTGCGCGCGGTGATGTCGGCGTTTCCCGGAACCGAGATTCTGGAGGTCCGCCATCCCACCCTGCTGGACGCCGTGCCGAGCGAGGATGAACAAAACGATGATGGCTAAAGCGATGATGGCCAAAACCATGGGGACCGACCAGCGATGAAAGACCTCACTGAGCTGATGAAACAGGCTCAGGCCATGCAGGTTAAACTGCAGGCGGCCCAGGCGGAACTGGCGCGGACCGAGGTCGAGGGCTTTTCCGGCGGCGACATGGTGCGCCTGACCCTGACCGGCGAAGGCGCCCTGGCCCGCCTGATCCTGGACCCAAGCCTGATGGCGCCGGGTGAGGGCGAAATCGTCGCCGACCTGATCATCGCCGCCCACGCCGACGCCCGGCGAAAACTCGAGACGAGACAGACCGAGGTGATGCGCGAAGTCGCCGGACCCCTGGCGGGGATGCCGGGAATGCCGAAGTTCTAGACTCTTCGACGCCGTGTAAAAAAACGCCGCCTGATAGGCCGCGCAAAACGCCAGCCCTTAGGCAGGAGGAAACGTTCCGTGCGCAGCAATTGCTGCCAGGCGACAGGGAACACCTCGGGGTCGCGGCGCAACAGGCGGCGGATCGGGAAGACGAAGCGCGGGTGGCGGCGCTGTAGGCCGATGAACCGGCGGCGCGCCTGTCTGGACGTGCGCAAAACGATAATCAGGCCGACGATCAGGATCGGGACGCCCAGGTGCAGGGGCAAAACCGCCCCCACCAGCCCGATCCCGATAAGCAGCCATCCGGCGGCCTCGGTCGCCAAGCGGCTCCACCGACGCCGGCGGGACATCGGCGACATCGGCGGGCGGACCAGGCTAGGCGGGCGTACGCTGAACAGGGACATGATCGCGGGCTTCTCGCGCCGGCCCCCGAACTGAGGGCGGTCGCGACGAGGCTTTCATATGGCCCAGAATTCGCCCGGCGATAGTGGCCAAACGCACAGTCGATACGAACGATTCGAACGTGGTATTTCGGCCATAGGTCAAGCCCCGATTCAGGCCGTCGGCGCGGTCCACCTCAGGCGCGGTTTGCGCGCGGCCAAGGTCTCGTCAAGGCGCCGTAGCGGCGCGTGGAACGGAGCGCCTTTGAACATTTCGACCTCGCCCGCTTTAGCGGCGGCGGCCAGAGCCAGCAGGGTGTCGCAGAACCGGTCGAGCTCCCGGCGCGACTCGGTTTCGGTGGGTTCGATCAGCATGGCGCCGTGCACCACCAGGGGGAAATACATCGTCATCGGATGGAATCCCGCATCGATCATCGCCTTGGCGAAGTCGAGGGTGGTGACCCCCGTCCCGTCGAGCCAGGAATCGTCGAACAACACCTCGTGCATGCATGGCCCATCCGGGAAGGCGGCGCTCATCACCCCCGACAGCCGGGCCTTGATGTAGTTGGCGTTGAGGACCGCATCCTCCGCCACCTGACGAAGCCCGTCGGCGCCGTGGCTCATCATATAGGCCAAGGCCCGGACATACATGCCCATCTGGCCATGAAACGCGCACATCCGGCCGAACGCCGGCCCGCCTTGGGCATGCTCCTCAAGCCGTAGGGTTTCACCGTCATGAACCACCCAGGGAATTGGCGCGAACGGGGCCAGGGCGGCGCTGAGCACCACCGGCCCCGCGCCCGGTCCCCCGCCGCCGTGCGGCGTGGAGAAGGTCTTGTGCAGGTTGATATGCATCGCATCGACGCCCAGGTCGGCCGGCCGGACCCGCCCGACGATGGCGTTGAAGTTCGCCCCGTCGCAATAGAAATAGGCCCCCACCGCATGGGTGAGACGCGAGATCTCCAGGATGTCGCGTTCGAACAGTCCGCAGGTGTTGGGGTTGGTGACCATCACCGCCGCCACGTCTGGACCGAGCCCAGCGGCCAGATCGGCAAGGTCGACGTGGCCGTCGAGTGTCTGGCCGATCTCGCGCACCTGGTAACCGGCCTGGGCG
Organism: Caulobacterales bacterium; assembly: GCA_038227865.1. Taxonomy (GTDB): domain Bacteria; phylum Pseudomonadota; class Alphaproteobacteria; order Caulobacterales; family Caulobacteraceae; genus Acaudatibacter. The sequence continues at coordinate 97,227 of JBBRPO010000013.1, read as the reverse complement.
GCGGTGGCCGGATTAGTGCCGTGGGCCGAGGTGGGAACAAGCACCACGCGGCGGGCGTCCGCCTCGCCGTCACGTGCGGCCCGAGCCTCGTGCGCGGCACGGATCGCTAGCAGGCCGCAGAGTTCGCCCTGAGCTCCCGCTTTCGGCGAAAGAGCCACGGCCGGCATGCCGGTCAGGGTCTTCAACCAGTGGGCCAGCTGGTCCATCACAGCCAGGGCGCCCTGGACGGTGGACTGAGGTTGCAGCGGGTGGATGTCGATGAAGCCCGGAAGCCGGGCCAGCTTCTCGTTCAGGCGCGGGTTGTGCTTCATGGTGCACGAACCCAGCGGATAGAGCGCAAGGTCAATGGCGTGGTTCTTTTGCGACAGCCGCACATAGTGACGCATGGTCTCGGGCTCGGAGAGGCCGGGAAGCTCGGGCGGAGTGGCCCGTGTCAGGCCAGGCAGATCGACGGCGTCGAGATCGTCGGCGCCGATCTCGAAATCGACCCCGGTCTGTCCCCAACCCGCCAGTTCGAAGATCAGCGGCTCGTCCTGCAGCAGGCCCCGGCCGGCTGGGATGGGCGCTTCAGAGTCCAGCGCCTCGCTGGCCCTGGTGGGCCGACCGACACTCAGCATGGTCATCGGTTGATCTCCGCGTTGAGGGCCGTCGCTAGGGCGTCGATATCGTCGGGGGACGTGGTCTCGGTGGCGCAGACCAAAAGCACGTCGTCCAGCCCGACGCCCGGAGCGAGGCGCGAGAACGGCACGCCGGCCAGCACGTCCCGCGCCGCCAGGGCCTCGACCACCGGCGCGGCGGGCACGGGTAGTTTGACGGCGAATTCGTTGAAAAACCGGGGCGTCAGGATCTCCATTCCCGGGATCGCCGCCAGAGCATCCCGCGTCCTTTTGGCCCAGGCGTGATTGATCCTGGCCAGCTTGGCGAGCCCTGCGCCGCCGAGGATCGACATGTGAATCGAGAAGGCCAGGGCGCAGAGGCCCGAGTTAGTGCAGATGTTGGACGTGGCCTTGTCGCGGCGGATGTGTTGCTCTCGGGTCGAGAGGGTCAGGACGAACCCCCGCCGCCCCGCCGCGTCGACGGTTTCTCCGCACAGGCGCCCCGGCATGTGGCGCAACAGTTTTTCGCTACAGGCCATCAGACCCACATAGGGGCCGCCGAAGTTGAGGCCGTTGCCGATCGACTGGCCCTCGGCCACGGCGATGTCCGCGCCCATCTCGCCGGGAGATTTGAGCAGGCCAAAGGCCACCGCCTCGGTGGTCACCATGATCAGCAGGGCGCCAGCAGCGTGGGCTGCCTCGGCGATGGCCGAGACGTCGGTCACCACGCCGAATACGTTGGGAGTCTGGACGACCACGCAGGCCGTGTCCGCGTCGATCATCGCGACGACGGCGGCCTCGGCATCCACCGCCGCCGGCAGCCGCAGGACATCCACGCCGGCGGTATGGGCCAGGGTATGAGTGGTTTCGCCGTAGTGCGGGTGAAGACCTCCGGACAGCACCGCCTTGCGACGCCTGGTGACTCGCGTCGCCATCAGCACCGCCTCGGCGCAGGCGGTTGAACCGTCGTACATCGAGGCGTTGGCCACCGGCAGGCCGGTCAAGGCCGTCACCTGGGTCTGGAACTCGAACAGCACCTGCAGCGTGCCCTGGGCGATCTCCGGCTGGTACGGCGTGTAGCTGGTCAGGAACTCCGAGCGCTGGATCAGGTGATCGACGCTAGCCGGTATGTGATGCCGATAGGCGCCGGCGCCGCAGAAGAACGGCCCCGAACCGGCGGCGCGATTGCGCCCGGCCAGTCGGCCCAGCGCCCGCTCCACGGCCAGTTCGCTGGCGTGCGGCGGCAGGTTCACCGGCCCGGGCAGCCGGGCGGCGGCCGGAACGTCGGCGAACAAGACGTCGATGTCGGCGGCGCCGATCACGGCGAGCATCTCGCCACGGTCAGCGGCGGTCAGAGGCAGGTAGCGCATGATCAGAGCCCCGCCAGGAAGATCTCATAGGCCGCCCGGTCCATCAGGCCATCGACCTCGTCGGGGTCGGCGACCTTGATCTTAACGAACCAGCCCGACTTCTCGGGCTGATCGTTGACGGTCTGGGGGTTTTCGCCCAGTTCGCCATTGGCCGCCGTCACCTCGCCGCTGACCGGCGCGAAAACGTCGGACGCGGCCTTGACGCTCTCCACCACCGCCATGGCCTCTCCGGTCCTGATCACCTTGCCGGCTTCGGGCAGCTCGACGAACACCACGTCGCCCAACTGTTCGGCGGCGTAGGCGGTGATGCCGATCGTGGCCGTATCGCCGACCAGATCGACCCATTCATGATCCTTGGTGAATCGCATCATCTTGTTTTTCCTTAAGGACTTTGGCTTCAGGTTTTTGGCTTGCGGACATAGCCGTGGGGAACGAAAGGCATGGCGACGACCACCGCGTTCTGGGCGCGGCCGCGCACCAGAACCTTCAGCGCGGTCCCCGGTTCGGCAAAGGCGGGCGGGACATAGCCCATGGCGATCGAGGCCCCGAGGCTGGGCGAAAATCCGCCGCTGGTTACCGCGCCGATGATCGCGCCGGAGGGTTCGGCGATCTGGGCGCCCTCCCGGGCCGGGGCGCCTTCCAGCACCCGCAGGCCGATCCTTACCCGGGTCAGGCCGCCGGCCAGCTCGGAGGCAACCCGCGCGGCGCCCGGAAAATCCCGGGCCTTCAGCCTGCGTTTGGAAACAGCAAAACCAAGGCTGGCCTCGATGGGGGAAATGGTCTCGTCGGCGTCGTGGCCATACAACGGCAAGCCCGCTTCCAACCGCAACGAATCCCGGGCGCCCAGACCGACCGGCGCGGCGCGGTCGTCGGCCAGCAGGCGGGTCCAGAGACTTTCCGCCAGGGCGGCGGGGGCCAGGATCTCGAAACCATCCTCGCCGGTGTAGCCGCTGCGCGAGATCGTCAGGGACGCGCCCTCGAAAGCCTCGGTCGCGAAGGTCATGAAGCCGAGATCCAAGGCGGCCGGAACCAGGGTCTCGAGCAGATCGGCGGCCTGAGGCCCCTGAACGGCGATCAAGGCCCCGTCATCGGCGCGAATCAGGCGCCCGGCGGCGCCCGCGCGGGCCACGATGGCGGCGAAGTCGGCATCCTTGGTCGCCGCGTTGACCACCACATACAGCCGTCCTTGAAGCTCGGGATTCGCCGGCCGGCCGATCATCAGGTCGTCCAGCATGCCCCCCCCGTCGTTCAGCAGCAGGGTGTAGCGCAGCTGTCCGGGCTTCAGCCCGCGGATATCGCCGCAGACCAGGGGCTCGATCAGGGCGGCGATCGCCCGGTGATCGGCTTCACCGTCGCCGGAGGGCGAGGTCAGTTCCAGCCAGGCCGGACCCATGTGCGATACATCGAACAGGCCGGCATGGGCGCGCGTCCAGAGATGCTCTTTCAGGATACCGGCCGGATATTGAACAGGCATCCCGTAGCCCGCGAATGGCGTCATGCGCGCGCCGAGCGCCACGTGACTCGCCGAGAGCGGTGTGGATTTGAGGGCTTCGCCGGTCATTTGGTCTCCAGGGAACACACGGACGAGCCATGATGGCGGACGGTCCGCCGGTCATCGCGCGCCCCCGCTGTCCCTTGGGCCTGAGAGTTTCCGGGCCGCGCGCCCTTGCTCCTTCGGCGAGTCGCGCCTGGGAACCCAGCCACGTCTCTTTCCAGCGTTTCTGTGGCTTTCGCGGTCCTTTTGCCTGAGCGTTTCCGGGGCGGTTGCGCCTTCGGCGCCGGACTGAAACCTTTTGTCCGGCCTCTCCCGCGAGAGTCGACGTTTGTCTGAGGGAGGGTTTGGGGCAAGTCAAGCCGCGCGGCGCGACGTTGGTGACCCTTGTTGGCGGCGCCGTGAAATTGATCGGCTGGACCATCCCGGCGCCTTATGCTTCGGTCGGGGGTGGGCGCGGCCTCGAAAGGTCGATCCGGGGGGGCGATCGACAATGACCGGCGGGCGGCAAAAGGTGCTGGTGCTCTATCTGGCCAATTCAGCCGTGGATTCGCCCGTCGTGGGCTGGGCGCTCCATGACGGCACGGGCGAGACGCTGCATATGGCGGGCGACAGCGACACGCCGCCCTACGCCACCGGTCTTGCGGCCCTGAAGGATGGATGGCGGCTGTTCCAGGCCTCGCAACTGCTGCCGCACACCCGTGGCGAGGAATTCGACCTCGCCTATCTGAAGTATGAATTCTTTTTCGAGCAATGGATCGAAACCTCGTGACCGAAAACCCCTCAACTCAGGCCCCGCCCCTGCTGTCCGACGAACAGATGGCCCGTTTCGTGGCGCGCGGCTTCCTGCGGTTCGACGCCGCCGTGCCGGCCGAGATCAACGAGCGGTTCCTGGCCGAAGCGGGCCAAGCCCCCGAGGTGAGGCCAGGCGGTAAACTGCGGGCCGCTTATGGCGCGTTGCTGGCCCGGAACGCCATTCCGGAGATCGCCCCGGGCGCGCCTCTGTTCCAGGCCTATCCGACGGGCGGCGGCGTGGCGCGTCTGTTGGATCTGCCGCTGGTGCGCGGCGCGATCCAGAGTCTGCTGGGGGACGATCCGGTGTTCGACCACCACTTTCTGCACGTGACTTTCCCCCCGCGCTATCACGAGGCCGGCGGCGGCGAGAACGTCTCGCAGCACACCCACCAGGACTCGACCATCGACCCGCGCCTGGCCTTCGACGTGCAGATCATGTACTACCCGCACGCGGTCACCCGGGACATGGGCGGCACCCGATTCATCCCCGGAACCCATCTGCGCAAGGTCAGCGAGGTGGCGCTGGGCCGATACCAGAACATTCGCGGCCAGCAGCATATGGTCTGCGAGGCCGGGACGCTGCTGTTTCTGCACCACGGGATCTGGCATGGCGGCGGCGTCAATGTGTCGGACCAGACCCGAACCATGTTCAAGATCCGCATGCATGCCAGCGGCTCGCAGAAACGCCGCTGGAACATCACCGATCGCCCGGCCGCCGAAACCCAGCGCCCGATCTTTTACGTCAAGGGACAGAGACCCGCGGACACCGTCGCCGCGATCCTGATGACGCCCGAACCCTGGTTCGAGCAGGACACCGGCCGGCTGGAGTTCGTCAACCGGATCAAGCTGTGGCGCTATCTGACCGACGATCCGGGCTTCGACGCCGACTATTGGCTGACGCGCCTCGAGCACCAACCCGTGGCCTTGGCCTGACAGCGAATCGACGGCTCTACATGCGCTCGGGCGTGGCGATGCCCAGCAGGTCCAGCGCCAGCTCAAGCTGCTTGAGCGTCAAGGCGGCGAGGCCAAGGCGCGAGGCGCGCACCGCACCCTCGGTGATCAGCACCGGACAGGCGGCGTAGAAGCGGGCGAAGGCCTGGGCCAGCCGAAAGGCGTGGTCGGCGATCAGGTTGGGCGCGCGTTTGTCATAGGCCTCGATGACCGCGTGGTCGAAGGCGTCGAGCAGCAGCACCAACTCGCGCTCGGCCGGCGCCTCGACCTGGATCGGCCCGGCTTCGGCGCCCTCCGCCTCCGCCCGGCGCAACAGGGATTTAACCCGCACCGCTTGATAAAGCAGATAGGGACCGGTCTTGCCCTCGAAGCTGGAAAACCGGTCGAGATCGAACACGTATGACGTGCCGCGAAAGTTCACCAGATCGGCGAACTTCAAAGCCGCGACGGCGACCCGCAGGGCGGTGTCCTCGAACGCGTCGGCCGACAGCTCGGCGCCCAAGCCGGCGTCCCGCAGACGTTCGCGGGCTTTGTCGCTGGCCATGTCAATCAGGTCGCGCAGCTTCAGAACCCCGCCCTCACGGGTCTTGAACGGTTTGCCGTCCGGCCCGTTCATGGTGCCGAAGCCGATATGTTCGAGGCTTCCCTCGGTGGCGTAGCCGGCCAGATAGGCAGCCCGGAACACGGTCTCGAAATGGTCGGCCTGACGCTGATCAACCACATAGAGAACCAGGTCGGGGTCGAAGAACCGCTTCCGGTCCAGGATCGTCGCCAGGTCGGTCGTGCCGTACATGGCCGACCCTTCGGACGACACTACCAGCAGGGGCGGAACCTCGCGGCGGTCGGTGTTGCGCGCCACACGGATGATCCGGGCGCCCTGGTCGTCGACCAGCAACCGTTTTTCCGCCAGTTCAGCCACCATCGGCGCTATCAGCGAATCGACATCGCTCTCGCCGCGCCACAGATCAAAATCCACCCCCAAGGCATGGAAATCCCGCTCCAGCGCCTCACGAGTGATGCGGGCGAAATGCCGCCAGATCAGGCGGTGGCCAAATCGGCCGGCCTGCAGTTCGGCGGTGGCCCGCCGGGCGCGGTCGCGAAAGGCGACGTCGGTCTTGGCCCGGGCGGCGGCGGCCGGATAGAGCCTGTCGAGATCCGCCAGGCTGATGCCGGCGCTGAACACGCCATCAAGGGCCAACTCGTCTGCGTCGGTCCAAGCTGGGGGCTGTGTCTGAAGTTGCTCAAGTTGCGTGGCGATGGCCGGATCGGCGTCGGCGCAGGCGATGATCAGCAGGCCCATCTGAAAGCCCCAGTCGCCGAAATGGGCGTCGCCCACGGTCTCGTCGCCCCGGAACCGGTAGAGGCGCTTGACAGCCTCGCCGATGATCGAGGCCCGCAGGTGGCCGACGTGCATTTCCTTTGCGACATTGGGGCCGCCATAGTCGACCAGCACCCGCCGGGGCGGCGTGGCGCGGGTGACGCCGGCTCGATCGTCCGCGGCCAGGATATCGGCCCTAGCCGACACGGCGGCTTGCGTCACCCGAAGGTTGATGAAACCCGGCCCCGCGATCTCGACCGAGGCGATGGCCGGATGATCGCCCAACAAACCGGCGACCGCGGCCGCGATCTGTCTCGGATTTTGCTTCAGCGCCTTGGCGGCGGCCAGGGCGCCGTTGCACTGGAAATCGGCCAGGTCGGGGCGATCCGACGCGGTGACCCGGCCGAACTCGCCGGCCAGGCCCAGGGCGACGAAGGCGGCGGCCATCGCCTCGCCCAGGCCCGATCTCAGATCCGTCATGGCTTGGTGGCGGCGCTCGCCGAGGCCTGACCCGCGTTGGGCCGGAAGCGCTTGCCGTCCCGGTTGAAGATCGCCATTTTCGGGGTGACCTCAAAACCGATCAGGACCTCGAAATTGGCGCCGCTGACATTGGTGTCCTTGCGCGGAATGACGATCTTGCCAATCGTCTCGGTGGCGAAGGTGCGGTCCTGGCCTGCGGGAAAGCTGACCGGCAGATCGAAGGTGGTCTTGTCGATCACCGCGTGATTGCGATCGGTGACGGCGACCCAGTAACGATAAGTCCTGGTCCGACCTTCGGCCTGCGGGCCCCGCCCGAGCTCGAACAGGATGCGCGCCTTGACCACGATCGGCTCATCGCCCTTGTACGAACAGACCGAGGAAATGTTCTGGATTTCGCCACTGTAGCGCACGGCGGCCGAGCCTTCGACGTCGTCCTTGAACTCGATGTAGCGCGACGCGTCATACAGCACCTTCACAAACGGGCACGGGCCGGCGTTCTTGAGCTGCGGCAGCGGGGCGTTGAGATTTCCGAACGCCTCATCGCGTTTCTTCTTCTTGGCGTCGTCGTCCGACTGCTGGTCGCCGCCGCCGCCGCGACCACCGCCCCCGCCGCGTCCGCCATACTGGGCGAAAGACGGCAGGGCGTGCAGCAGCGACAGGCTGGCGCAGGCGGTGAACAGAAGGGTGCGGATGCGGTGCATGCGGTGTCCGGTTCGGGGCCGGCCGACGTCCGGCCTATACGCGTCGATAGGCCAGCCTGATAGCCGCATATCCGGGGCGCCGCAACGAACGGCTGCTTGACGGAGGCTCCGCCCTCGCGGATCAGGGGCGATGGCCGTCTATACCGATATCACCGATCAGGAGCTGGAAACCTTTCTCGGAGAATTCGACGTCGGCGCCGCGGTGACCTTCAAGGGGATCGCCGAGGGGGTCGAGAATTCCAACTTCATGGTCGAGACCACGGTCGGCCGCTACGTCCTGACGGTCTACGAGCGGCGGGTGGACGCCGCCGATCTGCCGTTCTTTCTGGGCCTCATGCAGTGGCTGGCCTCGCGCGGATACCCTAGCGCCACGCCGGTCGCCGACCGCTCGGGCGTCCTTCTCAAAAGCCTGCGCGGCAAGCCCGCGGCCCTGGTTGCGTTCCTGCCAGGCCTGTCGGTGCGCCGTCCCACGGTCGTCCAGTGCCGCGAGGCGGGCGAAGGCCTGGGCTGGCTGCACCGGGCGGCCGAGGGATTTGACGGGCGGCGCTCCAACAGCCTGGGCCAAGCGGCCTGGGCCCGGTTCTTCACGCCGCTGGAAGGCGCCGCCGAGGCGCTGAAGCCCGGTCTGGCCGCCACCATAAGAAGCGACCTGGCTTTATTCGCCGAACGCTGGCCCCGGGACCTGCCCGAAGGGATCGTCCACGCCGATTATTTCCCGGACAACGTATTCTTTCTGGAGGGGCGGTTCGGGGCCACCATCGACTTCTATTTCGCCGCCTGGGACCAGCTTGCTTATGACATCGGCGCGGCGGTCAACGCCTGGTGCTTCGAGGCGGACGGCAGCTTCAACCTGACCCGAGCCCAGGCCTTCCTGGAGGGCTATGAGCGGCGGCGCGGCTTGTCGGCGATGGAGCGGGCCGCCTTGCCGATCCTGGCTCATGGGGCGGCCCTGAGGTTCTTCCTGACCCGGCTGAACGACTGGGACGCCACGCCGGCCGGCGCCCTGGTGCGGCCGAAGGACCCGATGGAATTTGAACGCAAGCTTGCCGTGCACAGGGAAGGCCTGCCCGGCTTCGGATTCTGGTCATGACACCGGGGGTGGTGATCTTCACCGATGGTTCCTGCCGGGGAAATCCGGGGCCGGGCGGCTGGGGCGCGATCCTGATGATGGGCGAGCACGAGCGGGAGATCTGGGGCGGCGAGGCGGCGACCACCAACAACCGCATGGAGCTGACCGCCGCTATTGAAGCGTTGGACGCCCTTAAACGCCCTTGTCAGATCGAGCTCCATACCGACAGCCAATATGTCCGCAACGGCATTACCCAATGGCTTTCGCTTTGGAAGGCCCGGGGCTGGCGCACGATGAGCAAGGGCGCGGTCAAGAACGATGACCTTTGGCGGCGCCTGGACGAGGCGCGGCTGCGTCACGAAGTCGACTGGCGCTGGGTCAAGGGCCACGCCGGCCATGAACTCAATGAACGGGCCGACGCTCTGGCGCGCCGCGGGCGGGACGAGATCGAGGCGACGCTGGGAAGCGCCGCCAGACGGTAGGGCCGCCTATTCCGCCGCGCGATCGGCCAGGACCGGCGCGCCGGCGCCCGGCTTCGGCGGGGCCTCCCGCGGGGTCACCAGGCGGCCGACCAGCGGCGAAATCCAGCGTTCGAAGTCGTCGATGAACTCATACACCACCGGCACCAGCAGCAGCGACAGCACCGTCGAGGTCATGAGGCCGCCGATTACGGCCACGGCCATGGGCTGTCGGAACTCGGAACCCTTGCCGATACTCAGGGCCGTGGGCAGCATGCCGGCGGCCATGGCCATGGTGGTCATGACGATCGGCCGCGCCCGCTCCCGGCACGCCTCCAGCAATGCGACGCGCTGCGAGGCCCCCGATCGTTCGCGCTCGATGGCGTATTCCACCAGCAGGATGGAGTTCTTGGCGGCCAGACCCATCAGCATCAGAAAGCCGATCAGAGACGGTATCGACAACGACAGGTCGGTGACAAGCAGCGCCAGCAGGGCGCCGCCGATGGCGGTCGGCAGGGCAGAGAGGATCACGAACGGTTTGAAGAAGCTCTCGAACAGCAGCACCATAACCGCATAGACAAGGCCGACCGCCGCCAGAATGGCGATGGCGAAGCCGCCGAACAGCTGAGCATAGGCCTTCTCCTGGCCCTGGTTGGCGATGCCCACCCCAGCGGGCAGATGCTGCATGATCGACAGCTTGTGCACCCGGGCGATGGCGTCGCCGACCTGGGTGTCGCCGGTGGTGTCGGCCAGCATGGTGATGTTGCGCTTGCGGTCGAAGCGATTGATCTGGCCGGGACCAGCCTGAAAATAGACGTCCGCCACGCTGTCCAGGGTCGTCACGCCGCCGGCGGCGGTAGGCAGCCGCAGGTTCTTGATCACCGAAAGGTCCGAGCGCTCCGCGGCGGGCAGGCGGACGCGGATGGGAATCCGGCGCTCGCCATCGTCCATCTTCGAGACATTGGCGTCGATGTCGCCCAGGGTGGCGATCCGCGCCGCCTCGGAGATGGCGGTGACGGGAACACCTAGCCGCGCCGCCTCGTCGGCGCGCGGCTTTACCACCAGTTCGGGACTGCTGGGCGGCGTGGCCGGCCGGGGGTCGGCCAAGCCGACAACCGTGCGCATCTGGCGCTGGAGCTCAAGAGCGGTGTTCTCCAGCCCGATGCCGGTCTCGCTGGTCAGGATTACCTGGACCCCACCGGCCCCGAAGCCGGAAATATCGAACGATAGCCGCGTATCGGGGATCTCACGTAGCAATGGCCGCAGGCGATCGCGAATCTCGGTCGCCTTGGCTTTGTGGTCGGGCTTCATGATCGCCACCACCGCGCCATTGGTCACGCCGGTGCTATTGGTAAAGCCGCCTGGGCCACCGGATATCCCGCCGCCGCCGACCTGGGCGAACACCGATGCGGTCTCCGGCTGCGACTTCAGCAGCTTGTCGACCCGATCGACCGTCTTGCGCATGTCGGCCAGGGTGGACCCTGGAGGTCCCTCGATGTTCACATAGTAGTAGTTCGGGTTGGACTCGGGCTGTACGCCCTTCTTCAGCGGAATCATCAACCCGACGGAGCCAGCGAAGATCACCGTGCCGATGATCAGCGAAAGCCACCGGTGGTCGAGCGCCCAGGTCAGGGAACCCGAATAGAATTTCGGCAGGGGCGGGCGCGGCCGGGCCACCTTGGGGGTAAGGAAATAGGCGGCCAATAACGGCGTCAGCAACCGGGCGACCACCAGCGAGAACAGCACCGCCACGGAGACGGTGAGGCCGAACTCCCGAAAGAACTGTCCCGGGATGCCTGGCATGAAGCCTACCGGCAGGAACACCGCGATGATCGCCCCGGTGGTCGCTACCACCGCGAGCCCGATCTGGTCGGCGCCTTCAATGGCGGCGTCGAACGGCCGCATGCCGGTATAGACGCGTTTTTCGATGTTCTCGATCTCGACGATGGCGTCATCGACCAGAATGCCGATCACCAGGGTAAGCCCCAGCAGGGTGACGGTGTTGAGGCTGAACCCACTGAGACTCATGAAGGCGAAGGTCGGGATCAGGGAAACCGGCATGGCCACGGCGGTGATCGCGGTGGCGCGCCAATCGCGCAGGAACAGCCATACCACCAGGGCGGCCAGAATCATGCCCTCGAGCAGGGTGTGCAGGGTTGCCGAGAATGCGTTCCGGGTCTGGTCAACCTGGGAGACGATCTTATGAATATTGACGCCAGGATGGTCGGCCTGAAGCCGCTTGATCGCCGCGTCGATGTTGTCTTCGGTGGAAACCTCGCTGGCCAGCTTGGTCTTGCTGACCTCGAAGCCAACCACGGGCCGATCGTCCAGCAGCGCAAAGCCGCGTTCTTCCGCCGCGCCGTCGCCAACATCGGCGACATCGGACAGACGCACGAACCGCCCACCGGAGGCCGGGATGGTGAGGTTGCGGATCTGGTCGACGGAGAGGGCTGCGCCCAGAATACGCATCGTCTGTTCGCGGCCGCCGATCGCCACGCGGCCCCCCGGGGCGTCGATATTGGCGGTGGTCAGCGCGGCGCTGACCTGGGCCGCGGTCAGACCTTGAGCCGCCAGGCGGTCGGGATCGACCAGGACGTTGATCTCGCGGTCCGCGCCGCCGAGCCGATTGGTCTTGGACACACCGGTCTCGGCCTGCAGGGTTCGCGCCACCGTATTGTCGATGAACCACGACAGGTCCGTGGTCGACATCGACGGGGCCGTCACCGCATAAGTGGCGATCGGCTGATCGTCGAAATCCAGATGCTGGACGATCGGCGGATCGATTTCACGCGGCAGGTCGTTGCGGATCGAGTCGATCTTGGACCGAACGTCGTCGGTGGCCTTCTGGATATTCTCGCCAAGCTCGAAACGTATGAAGGTCGAAGACAACCCCTGGGAGATGGTCGTGCTGATCCCCTCGACATTGGAAAGGCCCGATAGAGCGTTTTCCACCGGCCGGGCGACCTGGTTTTCCATCTCCGACGGCGCCGTGCCGTTGCGCGTCACCTGGACCAGCACCGCCGGGAATTCGATATTCGGATAATTCTTGATAGGCAGGGCGAAGTAGGAAATCCCGCCGGCCAGAACGGCCATGACGAACAGCACTGTGATCGGAATTGGATTGCGGATCGCCCATTCGGAAATCCGGAATTGTCGCAGGCCGCTCATGACGGGTTGGCCGGACGAACGACGTCACCGGGCACCAGCATGGTCCCCGCCTTCTGGACGACCCGAGACCCAGCCGGCGGACCGGTGATAAGCTCCACATAGCCGCCGCCGCGCTGCCCGGTGGTGACCGGCGCGCGGACGACCTTGTCATCGGCGCCGACAACCATCACCGCGGCGCCGTCGGCGTCGTAGCGAATCGCCGGCTCGGGCACCGCCAGGGCTGAGCGGGTGGAGCCGGTGAACGAGGCCGAGGCGAAGCCGCCGGCCCGGATGTTCGATCGGACGGGCAGGCTTATCTTGACGCGGCCCAGCTTAGTGCCGGCGTCGACGCGGGGACTGATCAGTCGCACCGAGCCCTGGACCTTGGAGCCGTCGGCCAGGGTGACCAGCACCGGCGCGCCGACCTTGATCTTGTCCAGCGCATCCTCGCCGACGTCGGCGGCGAGTTCGACCTGGTTGTTCTTGGCGATACGGAACCATGGATTTGTCCCCCCGCTCAGGTCTCCGGGGCGGACATTCCGCTCGATAACCAGTCCGGCGTAGGGCGCCCGGATCGTCATCAGCCCCTCACGGGTTTTTACATCATTGACCGCGGCCGCCTGGGCGGCGGCCTGGGCGCGGGCGGACTGGGCCGCGTAGCGGCGGGTATCGATCTGTTCCTGGGACAATATTCCCTTGGTATCCAGGCCCTTGACTCGAGCCGCCTCGGCGTCGGCGCGGTCGGCGGCCACGGTTTGCTGGACCGCGATGGCTGTCTGTTGCGCCAGTTGGGCGCGCAACAGAGTATCGTCCAGGCGCGCCAGGGGCTGGCCGGCCTTTACCGTCATGCCTTCGTCCACCAGAACCTCGGCCACGCGATAGCCGTTGATCTGGGGAAAGATCGCCGTGTCCTCCCGGGGGATCAGGGCGCCGGAAGCCGCCAGGCCGCCCTCGATGTCCCGGGCCTCGATCGTGACCACGCTGACGGCGTGGGCCTGGGACTGCGACTGGGGCGCATCGGCCGCCTTCTTTTCGCAGCCGGCCAGGCCGCCCGCGGCGGCGATGGTCAGGACCATCACGATCGGCAGTCTGGAAATCGTCATGGTGAAGGATCTCATCGGGCTTTCGCCAGGGTTGCATAGGCCCAGCCGCCGCCAAGGGCCTTATAGGTGGTGACCGCCCGTCGCAACGCCTGCACGCGCTCGGAAGTCAGGGCGGTGCGCGTAGTACGCCAAGCCTGTTCGGCCGATAGCGCCGACGTCAGATCGTCCAATCCCATTGAATAGCGGGTCTGGGCCGCGTCAGAGGCGCGGTGCGCCCGCGCCTCGCCGTCCGTCAGGATGGCGGCCGCGCGCTTGCCGGCCTCGAGATTGACCAAGGCGTTTTCGGCTTCGCCAAACGCCGTCTGAACGGTCTTTTCATAGGCCACGGCCGCCTGCCGGCTGCGGGCGTCCTCGGCCTTGGCGTCGAATAGCAGCCGGGGAATATCGAAAAATGGCACGGTCACACCGCCGCCCCAGGTCCAGTAGCCCAGGCTGGTGGATTGCTGGAAGGGCATCAGCGTATTGGTCGCGGCGTTGAAGGACACGCTGGGCTGCACGTTACGAGACAGACCGATTTGCGGCAGGATGGTGATGGTGGGAAAGATCGCCAAGTGGCGCAGCCTGGCGGTTCCAACCTCCGCCAGCAGGCGCGACTCCGCCTCGCGCACGTCGGGTCGCCGGGCCAGCAGCTCGGCCGGAATCGCTGCGGGCGTCGGCGGCGCGTCGGCGGCCAGGCCGGAAAGCTTGAGGCTGTCGGTGGCGGCGCCATTGCGCCCGATCAGGATCAGAATCTGGCGCCGCGCGGCGTGCAGCTGCGATTCCAGGTCCTCGAGCTGGGCGTTGGCCTTGGCCACGTCGCCGGCGATCCGATCGGCGTCGGCGGCGGCGCCCAGACCCAGATCCGCCTTTTCCTGAGCGACACGCTGCAAGTCGCTTTCGATCCGGACGGTTTCACGGGCGTCGTCGATCTGGATGATCAATCCGTTGGCCAGGAAGTAGTTGTCGGCGACGCCGGCCGCGAGGCTAGCCCAGGACCCTTCGATATTGAACCGCGTGGTCGCGAGGGTGGCCTTGGCCACCTTCCGCGCCTCGCCCAACCGCCCGAACAGGTCCAGTTCCCAGGAAACCTTGAGACTGGCGGTTTCGCTGAGGATTTCGCCGCCGATCGGGAACAGCGAATTGCTGGCGGCCCCGATATTGTGGGCGCGCTCGTCGCTGACGTTGCCGGCCAGATTGCCGGTCGGCAGGGTCTGGGCGATCTGGCTGTCCCGCGTCGCCTTGGCCTCCAGCACCCGCGCGGCCGCCGTCAGCGCGTCGGGGCCGGTCCGGAAGGCTTCGTCTTCCAGGGCGTTGAGAGCAGGGTCGTTGAACAGTAGCCACCAACGGTCGAGCTGCGCGGGCGCGAGCGGGGCCCCTGCCACCGCATAGGCGGCGGGCAGCGGCGAATCGGGAATCCGGGTGGCCGCGATCACGGGCGCTCCGCTGATCACCGCCAGGGCGATCATGGGCGCGAAGTGTCTCAAGCCATCCATTGCGCTACCACAATCCCCCGAGAAAAAACCTATCTTAACCGCGATCAGATAGAGATGTCACCCACGCCCTGCCGCGGCGCGGGATACAAGTTAAACTTCGTTCACACGACAATTCGCTGAAAGGGTGCATCGCCATGGTCATACGGACAGGCACGGGTGGCTGGACTTTCCCTCCCTGGAGAGGCGTCTTCTATCCCAAAACCGTGCGCCAAGCTGACGAACTTGCCTATGCCAGCCGCGCGCATGGCGCAATCGAGATCAACTCCACCTACTATTCGCCACAGCCTCCCAAGGTGTTCGCGCATTGGGCGGCGCAGACGCCGGAGGGCTTCGTATTCACGGTCAAGGCGTCGCGCTTCTGCACCAACCGGCGCGTTCTGGCCGAAGGCGGCGAATCGGTGACGCGCTTCCTCGGCCAGGGACTGATCGAGCTCGGCGACCGTCTGGGTCCGATTCTCTGGCAGTTCATGGGGACCAAGGCTTTCGACCCGGTCGATTTCGCGGCCTTTCTCGATCTGCTGCCTTCCGCGCAGGACGGCCTGGCGCTGAGACACTGTGTCGAGGTGCGCAACGCCAGTTTCGACGATCCTCGCTTCTTCGACATGTGCCGCGCGCGCGGCGTCGCTATCTGCATGTCCGATAACCCAGACTATCCGCTGATCGAGGCGCCCACGGCCGACTTCGGCTACGCCCGCCTGATGCGGGGCGCCGACGAGATCGAAACCTGCTATCCGCCGGACCAGCTCGACGCCTGGGCGGATCGCTTTCTCGATCTGGAAAAGGCCGCGGACGGCGCGCCGACCCGGGACGTTTTCGCCTTCTTCATCAGCGGGGGAAAAGTCAGGGCTCCGGCCGGCGCGATGGCCCTGGCCGCGCGCGTGGCGGGTGGACATCCCGGGCCGGCTGTTCAATCCTAAACGCAATGTAATAAAGATGGACGCCACGCCTCGCGCCTCTCAACCGGTAGCCATGTCCGAAGTCATCTACCTTTCCCCCGGCAAGCGCGAACAGACCAAGGCGGCCAATCGCCTGGCGATCCTTGACGCCGCCCGCGAGGTGTTCGGCGAGCTGGGGTTCGAGACGGCGACCGTGCGTGACATCGTGCGCCGCTCGGGGCTCTCGGTGGGCGCTTTCTACAACTACTACCGCTCCAAGGAGGAGGTGTTCGACGCCCTGGCCGACGACGGCGCGCGGCGGTTCAAGCCCATCCTCCAGGCCCAGTCGGCCAAGGCCACCGACTTTGAATCCTATCTGCGCGCCGCGGTGGCCGCCTATTTCGATTTCATCGCCGCCGAGCACAGAACCTGGCCGGCCCAGGGCGACGATGGCGCGCCGATGCCCCACGCCCGCACCACGCCGGAAATCCTGGCGGTATTCGAGGAAGTGCGCCGGGTCTTCGCCGCCATCGTCGACCGCGATCTGTCGGCCAAGGTGGATATCGACTACCTGGCGGCGAGTTGCATCGCCGTCGCCCGGGAAATCGGCGAGCGGATGATCGAGCGCGACCCCATCGACGTGACCGGCGCGACCGACTTCGTGGTCCGCCTGATTCTGGGCGGCCTGCCCAACCTGCCGCGCCATGAACGCTAAATCTCGCCAAGGATGAACTGACATGCGCGCCCTGGTAGTGGAGACTCTCGCGCCCAATTACGGCGGCTGCGCGATCCTGGATGTTCCGATGCCGACGCCCGGGCCGGGCGAGGTGCGAGTCAAGGTGCTGGCGGCGGCGGTCAATTTTCCCGATCTGCTGATGACGCGCGGCGAGTACCAGCACAAACCGCCGCTGCCGTTCATCCCGGGCATGGAACTATGCGGCGAGGTCGAAGCCATCGGCGAAGGCGTCACCCAATGGTCGATCGGCGACGCGGTGACCGGCGGCGCCAAGACCGGCGGCTTCGCGGAATTCGCCGTGTCGGCGGCCGCTGCCCTGCGACCAAAGCCGGCGCGATTGTCGTTCGCCGAGACCAGCGCCTACAACGCCGCCTATTTGACCGCCTACGTGGCGCTGGTGCGCCGCGCCCAGGCGCAACCGGGCGAATGGGTGCTAGTGCATGGCGCGGCCGGCGGTGTCGGCCTGGCCTGCGTCGACCTGGCCAAGCAAATGGGCTGCCGGGTGATCGCGGCCTCCGCTTCCGATGAAAAGCTGGCAGTGATCGCCCGGGAATACGCGCCCCACGCCTGCGTCAATGTCACGGGCGGCTTTCGCGAACAGGTCAAGGCGATCACCGGCGGCCGCGGCGCCGACATCATCTATGATCCGGTCGGCGGCGACGTGTTCGACGAGAGCGTGCGCTGCATCGCCTTCGACGGGCGCCTGCTGGTGGTGGGCTTCACCTCCGGGCGCATTCCGACGGTGTCGGTGAACATGCCGTTGATCAAGGGCTTCTCGGTGGTCGGGGTCCGGGCCGGCGAATACGGCCGCCAGTTCCCGGCCAAGGGCGCCGAAAACCTGCAGGCGGTCTGGTCCCTGGCCGACCAGGGCAAGATCAAGCCCCGCGTCCATGCCGAGTTCGCCCTGGAAGACTGGCGCGCCGCCTTCGACCAGCTGGCCGACCGCAAGGTGATCGGCAAGGCCGTCATCCGGCCGGGGGGTTAGCGCCCGGCCCGTTCCACCGGCAGCACAAAGGCCGGGTTCAGCACCTTGGCCGGGTGATAGCCGCCGACCTGACCCATGATGTCATGGGGCCGCCGCAGATCGTAACCGAGCAAGCCGAGCAGGGTCGGGCTCATGCCCCGCACCCGCGCCTTGGGAATGCCGAGGTAGAAGTTCTCCTGCGTCCGCGCCCACGGCTCACAGTAGTGGTTGGTGTAGGCCAGCCGCGCCTTGTCGGACCGGTTGGCGCCGGCACCGTGGATTAGCGTGCCCTGAAAAATACAGACGGCTCCAGCGGGCATGGTCAGCTGGATGAAGTCTTCGCCCGTCGGCCGCCCGGCCTCGTAATTGCGGCCCAGGGCCACCCGGCGCTCCGTCGGCCACAGGTGGCTGCCCGGATACATCACCGTGCCGCCGTTTTCCGGCGTGAAGGCGTCGATGGCCCCGATGGTGCTGATGCTGATCGACGGACGCGGAAGAGGGAACGGATAGAAGCTATCGTCGTAGTGCAGGTTCTGCTGCGCCTCGCCCGGATGGATGCAGATCGCGTGGTCCGCGCTGAGCAGGTAGTGCGGCGCCAGAAACCGGTCGAGAATGGCCAAAAGACGTGTGTCCTCCGCGATCTCTTCGAACACCTTGCCGCGACCGACAATCGTGTACACCCGCTCGGTGGCGCGGCCCTCAAAGCTGTTGCGGCCGCGATATATTCCCAGGTGGGGAGCTATTCCGTGGCGAAACGCGGCAACCTGAGCCGGCGTCATGTAGTCTTCAATGATCGTGTAGCCATCGGCATTGAGCCGTTGGACGTGGCGGTCGACATCGAAGTTGGTCGGTGTCTGCCGCGCGGGATTCTGACTGCCGTCCATGGTCGTTTGCTCCCTTGCCGGCTGTTCTGAGTTTTCTTTTACCACGTTTGGCTTCAAGTGCGGTGGGCTAGGCTGAAGGGCCCGATCCACCGTTAATCAACCGTTGATACGGTGTGGGGCAGCCATTGCGCGCTGTTCCAACCGGTCGGCCAGCCACATCTTGATGAGAGACTGGCGCGTAACGCCGAGAGTTCGCGCCGTATGGTCCAGGGAGGCCACCATCCAGGCCGGGAAATCCACGTTCACGCGCCGGACATCGAGATTGGGTCGGCGGGCCCTCGACCAGTCGATCTGTTCGCCGATATCCTCGCCGGCGTCGAACTTTTCGTCCAGATCACTCGCTTTCATATCGCTCGATCTCCTCTGTCCGCGCCCCTCGAACAGAAATCAGCCTGATGGCCTAACCCCGAAGGTGATGATAGCTGACCAGTGTCGGCCTCCTATCTGCCGATCGTCAGAAAGCGGGGCTCATCTATCGAACGCGTAGGCGCCAAAAATAGATAAGACGGAACTCATCCTTGGGGTCCCGTCGGGTTGGAGGCGACCCTGAATTCCGAGCGTGGGGGCGACAGCGGGGAGTCGGCGGGGATCATTGGGGGAGACGCCTGGCATACCGCGGGGAGATTCGAGGGAGACTTCGGGGAGGTTCCGGGGCGCTTTTGGGCACCTACGGGGCGGCTCCCGGTATCTCAAGGGCGCTAGCCCGGGGCGTTGGGAGCGCCATACATTATTGAAATCATACGGAGTTTCGAAAACAACTTGCTGAAGGGCGCTTTCAGCGCCCCCTGGGAGAAGAGCCGACACCATCGCCGCGCAGCTGAGCACGATAGGCCATCGCTGGCGCGCCGTAGTGGCAGTGGGGTTCACGATGACAAAGAGCGAAAATCACCATTTATTTGCAATATGTAGAGTTCAAAGTCAATAGGTGGGACCGACACCGGCTTTTTCAGGGCATCCGCCCGCGCATGGTGCAAGACCTCATCTAATGTTGGTGGATCGCGATCCAGTGGCGATCGAGCCGAGTCGTGGTTTGCCGGAGCCATCTGCCCATGTGTGGCTGAACCGCCCCGGCAGTCATCCAGAGGCGCGGTTCGACCGGTCGGCCTGTAAGCACTTAGCAGCATGGCTGATACCGCAGGACGTATTTGGCGCGACCATGCGGCAGGAGCATCGCGGCCGTGTCGGTTCCGTAACGCCCAATGAGAAGTCGCCAAGGCTGGGGGCGTGGCGCTCCAAAAAACAACATCTCGCCGGGCTTGAAGTCGGGGCTTAGATAGGTTGGACCGCCGCCGCCGCCATCAACAATTAACACCCGAAACAACCGGTGGTCCCTTGTCACTGCGACAGCGGCGTCCGCCTTCCTATCGCCGTTGAAATCGCCCACCACGAAGTAGGGATGGTAAGCGGGCTGCGCCCGCCATAGACTGAACGTGGTTGTTCGAATTTCCTCAAGATCTTCAGCGCACCTGCAGTCAGCGTCCTTCATCACGATGTAGCTGGGATTGGCCGCGAGCCAGGCCATCACCGGCTTTCGGATCGAACTCGGTAAGTAGTCGGGGAGCGCGACGGGAGATGGAAGCGCGCGAGCAGTCTCGTGCACGCTTGTAGAAACCAAAACCAACAATCCGGCAACCCAGATCCGTGCGCTCATCACGGCGACGCTGGCAGATTTGGGCGCCAAACTCAAACCGCCCTTTAGATGGTCCGGAGTCGATGCCGGGGCCGGGGTCGTCCGCTTGTGGCGAGTTCCTGGATGCCGGCGTCAGAAGGTACGCGAACCATTTCAGACCAACTCAATCAATCGAGGATGTGCCAGCCGTGTCCGTCGATAGCGACCCACGCCTTGTGCACAACCCAGCTGTGGCGCGAGTGTTGCCGCCAAGCGCACTCAAACTCCGTCGGCTATTCATCGGGCCCAATGCACCGAACAGCACGGATTTCAGACGGGGAGATTTTCTCCTTCCGATAGGGGGCCGATGCCGCATCGGCCGCATTGATCGCTCGCGCAGGGTCACCGACCGAAATATTCGCGCGCTTCATTGCCTCGACCGTGAGGGGAAAGGTTAGGGCGAGCGACAGCGCGATGAACGGAAGAAGCGAGCGGTTCATCGCTACGACCATGCCTACTGATAGGCCCAACGTGAAGGGGCCTTTCACCCAACTGAGAAGCTGGAAGTGTCCTTTTTCGGACATGTTGATGACATCAAAAGCGGGATTTCCACCGACCATTGCCCCAAAATCTACGCCCCACGCTTCCCCACCCTGATTCCCTCGCTCCAGAACCCCGGCTTGCCGATCTGTTCCGGCTTCTGCACCCAGCGGCGGAACCGCGTGGTGTCGTAACCGTCGGCGGCGAAGCGGCGGAGGAGGTCTGTGTAGGTGGCGTCATCCAGGGTCTGGGTTCTGGAATATATCCAGCCCACCGACCGGTTCTGCTCGCCGAACAGCACATAGCGGTAGTCCGGGTCCACATAG
The DNA here is from genome assembly GCA_038227865.1 of Caulobacterales bacterium. GTDB lineage: Bacteria > Pseudomonadota > Alphaproteobacteria > Caulobacterales > Caulobacteraceae > Acaudatibacter. The sequence goes on along the minus strand of JBBRPO010000013.1, from coordinate 76,341 downwards.
AGCACCAGGAACGGCAGCTTCAGCGGCCAGAAGATGCGCACGCCCCAGTGGGCGCCATTGCTGCCCGGATTGATGAAGTCCTGGACCACGAAGTGCTTGCGCGGGGCGTCGAAGCCGCCGTGCCGGACATAGAAATCCTCCCTCAGGCTGCCGTCCTTGCGGGGCGAGTAGACATCATAAGGCTCGACCAAGCCCTTTTCGAAGCTGTTCGGGACAGTGGCGACGATGTACCAGCCGCCATACATCCGCGGTATGTCCACCTTGGGCGCGAGGGTCAGGGGCGCGGTCGTCGTGGCGGCGGGAGCGACGGCGGAGGCGAACACCGCCGCGGCGGCAAGGAAGGCGAACAGGCGGTTTTGGGTCATGGCGCGTTCTACCGGTTTCAGCGCCGCGCGTCGCCGCCGGATTGACTCCTGGCCCTGGTTCCCCTATCAGCCCGCCCTCGTTCGCTCCGGACCGGTCCGGGGCCAGACCGCTGTTTTCGTCCTGGAGCCTCGTCGTGAAGCGCACTTTTCAACCGTCCCGGCTGGTGCGCAAGCGTCGTCACGGCTTCCGCTCGCGCATGGCCACCAAGAACGGCCAGAAGATCGTCGCCCGCCGCCGCGCCCGTGGCCGCAAGAACCTGACGGCCTAGGGCGCCGCCCGGATCTCGTCGGCTCCTCCCGATATCGAGCGACTGAAAAAGCGGCCGGATTTCCTGGCCGCCGCCAAGGCTCTCAATTGCGCGCGGGGCGCGGTAGTCGCCCAGGCCAGGTATCGCGGTGATGACTCGCCCTTGATCAGAATCGGTTTCACCGCCACCAAGCGGATCGGCGGCTCGGTGGTGCGCAATCGGGCCAAGCGGCGTCTGCGCGAAGCGGCGCGGATGGTCGCCCCCCTTCATGCGCGGCCCGGATGCGACTATGTATTCATCGCCAGGGGCGGGACCGTATCGCGTTCCTGGGCGCCTTTGCTTGACGATATGAAAAGCGCGCTGATAAGGCTCGCCGCCGATCTCAGCGCCAGCATGGGCGAGCCTCCGCCTCAACGCCTTCCGACCAGGCCCGATTAGCCGCCATGCCCAACGAAACCAAGAACCTGATCGCCTTCGGGGTGATCGCCTTTCTTCTGATGATCGGCTACCAGACCTTCATCATCGGCCCGCAGGCCAAGATAACCGCGGCCGCCAGGGCGAGAGCCCAGGCCGAGGCCCCCGCCAGCGTGGCCGGCGCGCCCGCAGCGGGACCGGCCCAGCCCAACCTGTCGCGGCCGGCCGCCCTGGCGATCAGCCCCCGCATCCGCATCGACACGCCGACCCTGCGCGGCTCTCTGGCCCTGCGCGGCGCCCGCCTCGATGACCTCTATCTGAAGGCCTATCACGAGAAGGTCGACCCCAAGTCTCCGGAGGTCGAACTGCTGCGGCCCGAGGGCATGGCCAACGCCTATTTCGCCGAACAGGGCTGGGTCGGCGCCAACCTGCCCGGCATTCCCACGCCCCAGACCTTGTGGACCCATACCGGCGGCGACACCCTGGCCCCTGGGCGCCCTGTCACACTGACCTACGCCGCCGCGAGCGGCCTGACTTTCACCCGGCGGATCGATGTCGACGCCCAGTCGATGTTCACCATCACAGAGACGGTGACCAATCAAGGCCCCGCCGCAGTGAGTCTGGCGCCCTATGTCTCGGTGCAGCGCCAGGGCCTGCCCACCGGTCTGGCCGCGTCGAACATCGTCCATGAGGGTGCGATCGGCGTGCTGGGCGTGGACCAGGCTCAGTTGCGTCTGGCCCCCTACAAGGACTGGAAGAAGAAGGTCGAGGAGGACTGGCAGTCCAAGGGCGGCTGGTTCGGCATCACCGACAAATACTGGATGACGGCGTTCATCCCCGCTCAGAGCGAGACCATCGACGCCAAGGCACGGGTGACCACTGACCAGGCCACCGGCATCGACATCTATGAGACGACCTATTCCAGCCAGGGCCGGGCCGTGGCGCCAGGCCAGACGATCACCGAAGTCAGCCACCTGTTCACCGGCGCCAAGACCGTACCGGTGCTGAACGGCTATAGCCATACGATGGGGGCGCCCCGGTTCGTCGACGCCGTGGATTGGGGCAATTTGTGGTTCCTGACCAAGCCGATCTTCGCGCTGCTGGAGTTCTTCTATTCGCACGTCGGCAATTTCGGCGTGGCCATCCTGATGCTGACGGTGGTGATCCGCCTGATCACCTTCCCCCTGGCCAACAAGGGCTTCGAGATGGGGGTGAAGATGAAGAAGATTCAGCCCGAGCTTCAGGCGCTGCAGAAACGTCTGAAGGAGGATCCCGCCGCGCAGCAGAAGGAGATGATGGCGCTCTATGCGAGGGAGAAGGTCAATCCGGTCACCGGCTGCATCCCGATCCTGTTCCAGATTCCGGTGTTCTATTCGCTGACCAAGCTGTTCACGGTGACCATCGAGATGCGCCACGCGCCGTTCTTCGGCTGGATCCACGACCTGTCGGCGCCTGATCCGACCACCTTCCTCAACCTGTTCGGCCTGATCCCGTGGGACCCATCCCTGACCCCGGTGATCGGCGGCATTCTCGGCGGGTTCCTGCACGTCGGCGTCTGGCCGCTGCTCTACGGGATGAGCATGTGGCTGAGCCAGTCGATGACGCCTCAGACCGGCATCGACCCGACCCAGCAGCTTATTTTCAAATTCATGCCGATCATGTTCACCTTCATCCTGGCGCAGTATTCGGTCGGCCTGCTGATCTACTGGACGTGGAGCAGCCTGATCACCATCCTGCAGCAGTATCTGATGATGCGCCGGTTCAAGGTCGACAATCCGATCGACGAATTCCTGAGGCGGTTCTCAAGCGCCCCTGGAACCTCGGGGTGACCGAGCCGGGGCCGGACGCCGAGATTTTCGACGCCGGCGAGATCGAGGCCGCGCGGGTGCTGTTCGCCCGGCAATGCGACTTCATGATGGGCGCGGTGGAGATGGACGGCCTGCCGGGTCCGGAGCTGCCCGAGGTGGCGTTCGCCGGGCGATCCAACGTCGGCAAGTCGTCGCTGATCAACGCCCTGGTCAATCGCCATCGGCTGGCGCGGGCCTCGACGGCGCCCGGCCGCACGCGGGAGATCAATTTCTTCATGCTGGACGCGCGGCTGCGTCTGGTCGACCTGCCGGGTTACGGCTTCGCCCGGGTATCGCGCGGGACGGCCCAGAAGTTTCAGGATCTGGGGCGCGCCTATCTGCGCGGCCGGCCCAACCTCAAGCGGGTCTATCTGCTGATCGACGCCCGCCATGGGCTGAAGGACCCCGACGCCGAGGCCCTCGACGCCCTCGACAAGGCGGCGGTGTCGTACCAGATCGTGCTGACCAAGGCCGATAAACTGAAAACCGGCGAAGCCCAGGCCATGACCGCCGCCACCCTGGCGGCGATCTCCAAACGCCCGGCGGCGTTCCCCCGGGTTGTGGCCACTTCAGCGGAGAAGGGCGACGGCATGGCGCTGTTGCGCGCCGAGATCGCCGCCGCCGCTTTCGCATGACAAAACCGTCTGGAAACGCCTTGACCGACAGCCCCGAGGAAGCGGGCTGGGTGACCGCCAAAACCCTGGCCGAAGCCCTGCCCTATATTCAGATCCACGACCGCCAGACGGTGGTGATCAAATACGGCGGCCACGCCATGGGCGAGGAGGCGCTGGCCCGATTGTTCGCCGCCGACGCCGTGTTGCTGAAGCTGCTCGGGGTCCGCCCCGTGGTGGTGCATGGCGGCGGCCCACAGATTTCCCGGATGCTGGAGCGGGCCGGCGTCAAATCCACCTTCGTCGATGGCCTGCGCGTCACCGACGCGGCGACCATGGAGGTGGCCGAAATGGTCCTTTCCGGCGCCATCAACAAGGAAATCGCCAGCTGGATCACCCAGGCCGGGGCCACCGCCGACGTGCGCGGGGTCGGCCTGTCAGGCAAGGATGCAGGCCTGATCACGGTGGAAAAGGCCACCCGCACGCGGTCCGCGCCCGGCTCGGACGGCGACGAGGTCGTGGATCTGGGTTTCGTGGGCGAGCCCACCCGCATCGACCCCAAACTGATCCGCAGCCTGATCGATTCCGAGGAAGACGACTATATCCCGGTGATCGCGCCGATCGGCGTCGGCGAGGACGGCCAGACCTATAACATCAACGCCGACACCGTGGCCGGGGCGCTGGCTGGCGCGCTCAAGGCCCGCCGGATGCTGTTGCTGACCGATGTGGCGGGGGTTCTGGGAGCGGACGGCGAATTGATCCGCCAGCTGACGGTCGCCGAGGCCCGCGCCGCGATCGCCGACGGTGTCGCCACCGGCGGCATGATCCCCAAGCTGGAAACCGCCATCGCGGCGGTGCAATCGGGGGTCGACGGGGTGGTCATTCTCGATGGCCGGCGGCCGCACGCCATGCTGGTGGAGCTGTTCACCGAGCACGGAGCGGGCACCTTGATATGTCCCTAGAGCCCGCGCCGGGCGAGGGCGCCGATCTGCGCCACGTCGAGACCTGGCTGTTCGACCTCGACAACACCCTCTATCCGCTGGAGTCCGGCCTGGCGGCGCGCATGACGCCGCGCATCACCGATTTCGTGGAAACCTTGACCGGCCTGCCGCGCGCCGAGGCCCTGGTGCTGCAAAAGCGCTACCTGGCTGATTATGGCCTGACCCTGGGCGGGCTGATGGCCCATCATTCGGTCGATCCGGACGTTTTCCATGCGGTGTTTCACGATGTTCCGCTCGACTGCATCGGGCCGGACCCGGCGCTTCAGGCCGCCCTGCGCCGCCTGCCGGGCCGGCGGCTGATCTTCACCAATGCAGACGCCATCCATACCGAGCGGGTGGTCGAGGCCCTGGGCCTCGCGGGGCTGTTCGAGGCGGTGTTCCACATCGGCTCGGCCGACTTCGCGCCAAAGCCGTCGCCCCTGGCGTTCGAGCGTATTCTGAAGGCGCACCACATCGATCCGGTCACCACCGCCTTTTTCGAGGACGCCGAGCGCAATCTGGAGCCCGCGGCGGCGATCGGCATGACCACCGTGCTGGTCGGCGCCCACGCCGAAGCGTCAAAAGCGACCTTCGTTCACTATCGCACGGCCACCCTGGCGCCTTTCCTGGCCAAGGCCCGGGTCAATCAAGGCCGGATCAATAGAGGAGAGTCCGCAAGATGACCGAACCGGCATTGGCCGATCTTCAGCTAGAGATCGAAGCGGGCTGGGCGGCGCGCGACAGCCTGGGACCCGACACCCATGGCCCGATCCGCACGGCGGTGGAGGAGTCGCTACGCCGGTTGGATTCCGGCGAGACCCGGGTGGCGGAAAAGGTCGACGGGGAGTGGATGGTCCGCCAGTGGCTGAAACAGGCGATCCTGCTGTCGTTCCGCCTGAACCCCAACCGGGTGATGCGGGCCGGCGCCATGGCCGATGGCGTGGGGCCATGGTGGGACAAGGTTCCCGGCAAGTTCGAGGGCTGGGACGCGCCGCAGTTCGAGGCGGCCGGGTTTCGCGCCGTGCCGGGCGCCGTGGTCCGCCGTGGCGCCTTCATCGGCCGCAATGCGGTGCTGATGCCGTCGTTCGTCAATATCGGCGCCCATGTCGGCGAGGGCACGATGGTTGATACCTGGGCGACGGTCGGCTCCTGCGCCCAGATCGGCGCCGATGTGCATTTGTCGGGCGGGGTGGGTATCGGCGGGGTGCTCGAACCCCTGCAAGCCAATCCCACCATCATCGAGGACAGCTGTTTCATCGGCGCCCGGTCGGAGGTGGTCGAGGGCGTGATCGTCGGACAGGGTTCGGTGCTGTCGATGGGCGTGTTCATCAGCGCCTCGACCAAGATCATCGACCGCAAGACCGGCGAGACCCACCGAGGCTACGTGCCGCCCTATTCGGTGGTGGTGCCGGGCGCTCTGCCCGATCCCCAAGGTGTGGGGCCAAGCCTGGCCTGCGTGGTGATCGTCAAGACCGTCGACGCCCAGACGCGGTCGAAGACCAGCATCAACGAGTTGCTGCGGGACTAAGGTATTGCGGCGCCGTCCTTGCGGCGAAAGTTCTCCTCCCCGGGCTCGGCGATCATGTCGATATCCGAATAGACGGTGCGCTCGTGGTCGGGAGCGCTGTTGCCGACCTCCAGCAATACGGCGTCGCGGTCTGAGCGGTTGATCAGGTGGTGGCCGTCCGGATCGCCGGCCTTGAAGGCCGCGCAGTCTCCCACGCGTAAGGTTTCCTGGCCCGCGTCGGTGATCAGGACAACCTCGCCTTCCAGAACCACGACGAACTCGTCCTCGTGGCTGTGCCAGTGCCTCTGGCTGGACCAGCACCCCGGCGGCAGGGTCAGGTGATTGACCCCGAAGGCCGTCAGGCCGGCGGCCTGGCCCAATCGCCGCCGGAGCCGCGCCGCCACGGGGGCGTCATAGGGAGCGGGATAGCCAGAGCCCCGGCGGACGGGCGCGCCCGCGATATCGATCTTGCCCATGGTCTCACTCCCTCGGATTTGCGGCGCCTTACCCGCCAGCTTAAGGAAGCCGCATGTCAATCGCCACTGCTCTCGATCCCATCGCCCTCGCACGGGACCTGATCCGCTGTCCGTCGGTGACACCTGCCGACGGCGGGGCCATGGCGGTGCTGCGGCGGGCGCTTGAGTCCCTGGGCTTCACCTGCCGGCCGATGCCGTTCGGCGATATCGAGAACCTCTATGCGCGGCTGGGAACACGAGGGCCGAACCTGTGTTTCGCCGGCCATACTGACGTGGTGCCGGTGGGCGACATGGGGGCCTGGACGCGGCCGCCTTTCGAGGCGGCGATCGAGGACGGGTTTCTGTCCGGGCGCGGCGCCGTGGACATGAAGAGCGCCATCGCGGCGTTCGTGGCGGCCCTGGACCGGACCCTTGCCAAAGGACCGCCGGCGGGCTCGATCTCTTTGCTGATAACCGGCGACGAGGAGGGGCTGGCCGAATACGGCACCAAGGCGGTGGTCGCCGCCCTGGCCGCCGAGGGCGAGGTGATCGACCATTGCGTAGTGGGCGAGCCGACCTCCAGCGCCGCTCTGGGTGACATGATCAAGATCGGCCGGCGGGGTAGCCTGGGCGCGATCATCACGGTGGAGGGAGTCCAGGGCCACGTCGCCTATCCCCACCGCGCCGCCAACCCCCTGCCGGTGCTGGTGCGGCTGCTGGCGCGGCTGCAGGATCGGGTGCTGGACGACGGTTTCGAGGCCTTCCAACCCTCCAACCTGGAGATCACCACCATCGACGTGGGCAATCCCGCCACCAACGTCATTCCCGGCAAGGCGGTGGCGCGGCTTAATATCCGTTTCAACCCCAACCATACGGGCGCCGCCCTGGCCGCCTGGCTGAAGGAAGAAGCCGCCGGGGCCGGCGAGAGCTTCAACGGCCGGGTGACGATGGAGACGCGCATCAACGGCGAGGCGTTCCTCACGCCGCGCGGCGCCTTTACCGATGTGGTGGCGCGGGCGGTGGAAGTGGTGACCGGCCGGGCGCCCGAGCTTTCCACCACCGGCGGGACATCCGACGCCCGGTTCATTCGCGCCCTGTGCCCCGTGGTCGAATTCGGCCTGGTGGGGACGACGATGCACCAGGTGGACGAACGCGCGCCGGTGGCCGAAATCCACACCCTATCGGCAATCTATGAGCAGCTGATCGAAGGGTATTTCGCCACCTTCGGCTGAAGCCGGCAGCGGATCAGGCCGCCTTGGCCATCTCCTCGACCCGCGCCCAGGTGGTCTTCACCAAGCTTGGCCGGGCGTTCATCCGATCAAGCCAGGCCCTCAGGTTCGGGTGCGGGCCGCCCAGAGCCTCCCACTCCGGAATCTCGCGGAAGAAATCCACCTGAGGGGCAAGCTGGATGTCGGCCAGCGAAAAAGTCGCGCCCGCGAAATAAGGCCCATCGCCGAGCTGGTTGGCCAGCAAGGCGAAGACTTCCTTCGCCCTCGGCATCGCGGCGGTGATGATCGCCTCGTCCGGCGCCATTCCCATCACCTTTGGCAGCACCACCCGTTGGAGACCGATAGTGTTGCTGACGCCGTTGAATAAATAGCAGTCGTTGATGTTCATCGCCTGGTCCATCCGGCCGGCCATCCTCGGATCGGCGGGCGTGAGCGCCGGCTGGGGCAGGACGCGGTCGATGTAGCGCAGGATCGCCTGGGTCTCGTACAGCCGGTAATCTCCGTGATCCAGCACCGGCACCTTGCCCAGCGGGTGGCGCGCCAGGTGTTCAGGGCTGCGGAAGGCTCCGGCCGCCACCGGCGACAATCGATAGGAAGCGCCCTTTTCCTCCAGGGCGACCATCACCGCCCGCCCATAGGGGCTGCCGGGAATGCTGTGAACCACGAAATCCGCCATGTCGTTTCTCTCTTAGTCCTGTTGGTTTGATGCATAGCTGGCGTAGCCGTCCAGGAGGCCGGGCCAGCCACCGCCCAAAAGGCCGGATATGCGTTCCGCGTCGGCGCCGAAGCGTTCGAGATTGCGATGCTCAAGGGTGACACGGGTTCCATCGCCCAAAGGCGCGAAGGTCAGTTCGACCTCGGTGAGCAGCTTCGGATCATATTTGAAGCCCGCGGTCAGTTGCCAGGCCAGGACCAGGCGACCAGGTGGGTCCCAGACCAGCACCTTGCCCCAATCGGTCTCCGCGCCGTCGGCGTCGACCTCGAACCAGCGCCCCTCTGGGCGCGGCTCCAGCACCACATCGACATGGGGTGAAGGGGCCGGCGTCCTGCCCTTCGGCCACCAGCTGCCGAAATGGCTGGTGAACAGGTCGAAGGCCCGCTCCGGCGACGCCTTGACCTCGACGGTTCTGACGATCGGGGCGATGGTCATGGCAGCGAACCCGCCTCGGCGTCGGCGAAGGCCTTGAAGGCGTCCAGACCGACAGTCCAGTGGGCGTCAAGCCAGTCGCGCATCGCACCGACGCCCCGGGGATCGATGTGATAAATCCGCCGCGCGCCGGCCGCGGTCTCGGTGACAAGTCCGGAGTCCTTCAGCACCCGTAGATGCTGCGACACCGCCGGGCGGCTGACCGGCAGGCCCGCCGCCAGTTCACCCACCGGCGACGGCCGCTCAACGAGCCGTTCGAAGATCGCTCGCCGGGTGGGATCGCCCAGGGCGCCCAGCGCCTTGATGGCCAGATTTCCGTGCGTCACGACTTACGGTAACTGAAGACTTACATTAGAGTCAAACCTGCGCGATCCGCGCCGTGAAGCCCCGCATCAGTAGTCCACCGACATCAGGCAGAGACCTTGAGCCGGCGCCACCGGGCCACAGGCGGCGCGGGTCCGGGCCGCGAGGGCGGCGGTGAGATCGGCGGCCGACCAGGCGCCCCGGCCGACCTCGGCCAGGGAGCCGACCATCGAACGAACCTGGCGGTGGAGGAACGAACGGGCAGCGAAGGTAATGAGAATATGCTCACCCCGCCACTCCACGGCGGCTTGGTCCAGGGTCTTGACCGGCGATTTGGCTTGGCAGGCGGCGTCGCGAAAGGTCGAGAAATCGTGCAGGCCGACGAGCACCTGGGCCGCCCGGTGCATCGCCTCCGGGTCCAGAGGCGTCTTGAAGTGCCAGACCAGACCACGTTCAAGGGCCGGCGGGCCGGCGCGGCTGAGAATGCGGTAGAGATAGCGCCGGCCCGAGGCGGAGAAACGGGCGTGGAAGTCATCGGCCGCGAGCTCGGCGCTGAGGATGGAGATCGGGGCCGGAAACAGGTGGGCGTTGACGGCGTTCATCACCACCCGGGCCGGCCAGTCGCGCGCCAGATCAAGATGGATCACCTGTCCGGCGGCGTGGACGCCGGTGTCGGTGCGGCCGGCGGCGTGGATACGGCTCGCCTCGCCACTGAAGCCCAGCACCGCGCGCTCGATCTCGCCCTGGACGGTGGGCAGATCGGCCTGGGCCTGGAAACCCTTGTACGGACCGCCGTTATACTCCACGGTCAGGCGATAGCGGGGCATCAGAGCAGACTCTGCCCTCTGGTCAATGGAAATCCCCGAAGGAAATCAGCGGCCTCCTGCGGCGCACGGCCTTCGCGCTGCGCACGCAGGATGCGCACCGCGCCGTCCTTGCAGGCGATCAGCAGCCTGTCATCCAGCGCCTGACCGGGTTCGCCATCGGCGTCTTCCACCGCGGACAGCAACGCCTTTACCCGGACCGGCCCTCGCTCCGACGGGGCCATGAACCAGGCGCCCGGAAACGGCGACAGGCCGCGAATCTGGCGATCGACCCGCGCGGCGGAACGATCCCAGCGGATGCGCGTCTCGGCGGTCTTGATCTTGCGGGCATAGGTGGCGCCCTCCTCGGGCTGGGGGATCGGACGGGCCTCGCCGCGCGCCAACGCCTCCATCGCCCTGGTCATCAGCGCCGCGCCGGCCGGGGCCATCCGATCATGCAGGGTTCCAGCTGTGTCCATGGCGTCGATGCGCAGGGTCACCGAGGCCAGGACCGGCCCTTCGTCCAGGCCATCGGTCATCCGCATGACCTGAGCGCCGGTGACCGCGTCGCCGGCCATGATCGACCGCTGGATCGGCGCCGCGCCCCGCCAGCGCGGCAAAAGAGACCCATGAAGGTTGTAGCACCCCCATCGCGGAGCCTCGAGAATGTCGGAGGTGAGGATCTGGCCGAAGGCCACTACCACGGCCGCGTCGAGATCCAGGCCAGAGAAGGCGGCGATCTCATCAGGCGCCTTCATCGAAACCGGGGTTCGCACCGAGAGACCCATCGCCTCGGCGAAGGCCTGGACCGGCGAGGGCCGCAGCGCCTGGCCGCGTCCGCGCGGCGCTGGGGGCTGGGAATAGACCCGGACGATTTCGTGGCCGGCCTCGATCAGGGCGGCCAGGGTCGGTACGGCGAAATCAGGCGTTCCCAGAAAGGCGAGGCGCACCGCTCACCCCCCTCTAGGCGTCCGCGCGGGCCGCCTTCTTGACCTTGGCCACCGCCCGTTCGCGCTTGAGCCGGGACAGGTGGTCGATGAACAGCACGCCGTTCAAGTGGTCCATCTCGTGCTGGATGCAGACGGCGTAGAGCTCGTCGGCGTCCTCCTCCACGGCGTCGCCCTGATAGTTCAGGTATTTCAGGCGCACCTGGATCGGCCGCTCGACGTCGTCATAGATGTCCGGAACCGAGAGACAGCCTTCTTCCCAGGGTCCGGTCTCTTCGGAAGCCCAAAGGATTTCGGGGTTGACGAAGTAGCGCGGGGCCGGCGGTTCGTCCTTCTTGGCCAGGTCCATGACGATGACGCGCTTGGCCACGCCGACCTGGATCGCCGCCAATCCAATCCCAGGCGCGTCGTACATCGTCTCCAACATGTCATCCATCAGGTGGCGCAGATCGTCATCCACAGTCTCCACGGGCGCTGAGACCTTTTTAAGCACGGCCAGGTCGGCGTCGACGGTGAGGATGCGGCGAACAGTCATGATGCGGAATTAGGTGTGGGCTCGACAAGCGTCAAGGCCGGGGCCAGCTTGGCCAGAGGGCGCACCGCCACGTCGAGGGGCGCGAGTTCGGGAATCTGCCTGCCCTCGTGATCGACCTTCAGGTCCTCGAACCGCCGCGCCTGAGTATGCACCTGGGTTTCCAGCGAACCGACGAACTGGTTGTAGCGCCCCACCGCCGTCTCCAACCCCTTGCCCATCGCCTGGGCATGGGCCGCCATAGTGGAGATGCGCTTGTAAAGCTCGCGGCCCAGCTCGACGATCTGCCGGGCGTTGAGGTTCTGTTCCTCGACCCGCCAGCCGTAAACCACCGCCTTGCACAGGGCGAACAGGCTGGAGGGTGTCACCAGGATCACCCGCCGGTCCATACCCTGGGCGTAGAGATCCGGCAGGCGCTCGGCGGCGGCGGCCAGGAACGCGTCGCCGGGCACGAACATCACCACGAAATCGGGCGAGGCGTCGAACTGTTCCCAATAGGCCTTGGCCGCCAGGCTCTGCATGTGGGCGCGCACGCTCTGGGCGTGACGGGCATAGCCGGCCTCGCGGCTGACTTCGTCCAGCGCGTCTTGGGCTTCGAGAAAGGCGTTAAGCGAGCATTTGGCGTCGATCACGAACACCCCACCCCCCGGAAGACGCACCACCACGTCCGGCCGCAAGCCGCCGGCGTCCACCGTCACCTGCTCGTCGAAGTCGACCTTGGCTTTCAGACCGGCCATCTCAAGCACATTGCGTAGCATCTGCTCGCCCCAACGGCCCTGGACCCCTGCGCCTCGGCGCAGGGCGGCCGACAGTTTGCGCGCCTCGTCCTGGGTGGCCGTCGAAGCCAGCAGCAGGTGTTCGATCTGGGCCTTCAGGCCGCCGGCCTCCTCGGCCCGGGCCTTTTCGGCGGCGGTGACCTGGACCTGGAACTTCTCCAGCGTCTCGGCCACCGGTTTAAGCTGGGCCTCCAGCTTGGCCTGGACCAGACGGTCCTGGGCGGCGAAGGTCTCGGTGGCGCGTTTGACCAGTTCGTCGGCCACGGCGTTGGCCGACATCGCCGCCTGGGCCTTCAGCGTCTCCGCGCCGGACGCCGACTGCTCGCGCAGCATCCGAGCCTCGAGCATCGCCCGATCGGCCCGCCCCCGCTCGGCCATCGCCCAGACGGCGAGGCCGACGGATGCCGCCGCGAAGACGAGAGTGGCGATGATCAGCAACGTGTTCATGGTCCGTTCGTATCAGAGCCTGCGTTGAGTCGCCATCGGTGGGGTGCCTCTATGCCGGCCTTCGCGCGCGCATGGCCTGGGCGATGGTGCCGTCGTCGAGCCAGTCGAGCTCGCCGCCCACCGGCACGCCGCGGGCCAGTGAGGTGACCTGCACCCCCGCGCCGGCCAGACGATCGGTCAGATAGTGGGCGGTGGTCTGGCCATCGACCGTGGCCGGCAAGGCCAGCACCACCTCGCGGATCGCCTCGTCGGCGGCCCGGCCCACCAGCGCGCCGACCTTCAGGGCTTCGGGGCCTACCCCGTCCAGAGCCGAAAGAAGTCCGCCGAGCACATGGTAGCGGCCGCGAAAGGCGCTGGCCCGCTCCATGGCCCAAAGGGAGCCAACCTCCTCGACCACGCAGATCAGGCCCGGATCCCGGGTTGAATCGTTGCAGATGGCGCACGGATCGGTGGTGTCCAGCGCCCCGCAGACCCGACAGGTGCGCACGCGCTCGGCCGCCTCGGCCAGGGCCTCGCTCAATGGCGTCAGCAGCTGGTCGCGTCGTTTCAGAAGGGCCAGTGTGGCGCGCCGCGCCGACCTGGGGCCAAGACCTGGAAGTTTGGCGAGCAGGGCGATCAGGCGTTCGATCTCGGGTCCGGCGGAAGAGGCCATCCGGCTAGTCTAGACGAAGGCGCCGGCCAGGTCTCGCAGCCACGCTTTCACCGCCGGTTGCGTGAGTGTTGGCGTGGCGCCGTGGCGCACGATGATCAGGTCGCGGTCCGGACAAATCACGATGTGCTGGCCCTCATAGCCATTGGCCGAAAACGACCCGGGTCCCGCCATGTTCAGCCACCAATGCGCGCCATAGTCGCAGTCCGGCTCGACATCAGCCTGTTGGAAGGTCGGCATGCGGGCGTAGTCCACCCAGCCGGGCGGGAGCAGACGTCGACCCTCCCACACGCCGTCGCGCAAATAGAGTAATCCGAACCGGGCGAAGTCTCGGGGCGTACAGAAACAGAACGACGAGCCGATGAAGGTTCCGGCGGCGTCGAACCGGGGATCCGCGCTGGTCATGCCCAGCGGCCCGAACAACCGCTCGCGCATGAAGGCCTCCATGCCGGCTCCATCAAGCCCCAGCGCGCGGGCCAGGCAATGAGCGACGATGTTGGTCGTGCCGCTGGAATAGGCCCAGAAGGTTCCTGGGGGATGGGCCAGGGGCACGGCCTCGGCATAGGCGGCGACATCGTCCCGGCCCGCGCCGAACAGCATGGCGATCACATCGGAAGGGTTGCCCGGCGCATAGTCCTCGATCCATGCCAGGCCGCTGGACATGCGCAGCAGGTGATCGAGAGTGATGGCCCCGCGCGGGTCGCCCGCGCCGCGCCAGGCCGGCACGTCGGCAGGCGCGTGGATGTCGATCCGGCCGTCGCCCACCGCGATCCCGACCAGGGCCTGGGTGATGCTCTTGGCCATCGACCAGGAACGGCACGTGACCTCGGGCCCGAAGCCGGGCGCGTAGCGCTCAATCAGCAGCCGCCCGCCCTGGACGATCACCACCGCGTGGGTCACGCCCAGGTCTCCGGCCGGATCGGCGTCGAAGGCGCTGTCGAGCAGGCAATGGACCCGAGCGCCGACGGCGCCGTTTGGCAGGGCGCCCGCCGGCCATTCCGTCGTCGGCCAGGGTGTGTCCGCCGGCTGTCCGGGGAGGAGCGGCGGCGCGGCCGGCGGTTCAGCCATTAGACCCTGGGTTCCGAGGCGAATTCGGCCAAGGCGTCCACCAGCCCCGCGGCCGCCATTTTCACCAGCTCGCCACCCTTCTCGGGTGTGGCCAAACCGGGGTCCGAGCCCATCCGGCCGTCTGGATAGCGGGCGCGGAAATCACCGGCCTCGCGGATCGGTCCGGTCGGAGCGATCTGGGGGGCGTAGTTCGCCGCCTTGATGTGGTCTGGATAGGCCCATTGGGTGACGGCGATCTCAGAGGGCGTGGCGTGGCTGCCGTGACCGACCGGAAACTGTTGCTGGGCCAGGCGCATGACGCCCTTGAGATCCCACCAGTTCCGCAGCTTGCAGGCGAAGCCCGATCGGCGACCGGCGTAGCTATCCTGGGCATAAAGCTCGGAGAACGCCGCCTCGATGGTGGCGACATTGCCGCCGTGGCCATTGAGAAACAGAATCCGGGTGAAGCCGTGATGGGTCAGCGACCGGGTCCAGTCGCCGATGGCGGCCATGAAAGTCGAAGGCCGCAGGGCGATGGTGCCCGGAAAGTCCAGATGATGCTGGGCCATGCCGACGTTGAAGGTCGGGGCCACAAGGATGTCGGCGGTCTTCTGAGCCTCGTGGGCGATGATCTCGGGGCAAAGCCAGTCGGTGCCCAGCAAGCCGGTGGGGCCATGCTGCTCGTTGGAGCCGATCGGTACAACGATCGCCGTGGACCGCGCCAGGAAGGCTTCGATCTCGGGCCAGGTTGAGAGGTGCAGCAGCATGGAGCAGGTTCCGGAAGCTGGGCGACCATAGGGGTGGTGGCCGGCGGCACAAGCCCTTCCTTGCCTTCGCGCCCGCTCTCCGCATACTCCCGGCAAAATTGGCGATCTGGGAGATCAGCGTGAGTGAAGGTCAGGTATTTCCGGTTCCCAAAGCCTGGGCCGAGCGCGCGCATATGGACGCGGAAGCCTATGAAGCCGCGCTGGCGAGGGTGGAGACCGACCCGCAGGGCTTTTGGAGCCACGTCGCCAAGCGCCTGGACTGGATCAAGCCTTTCAGCGTCGCCAAGGACGTCTCGTTCGACCAGGAGGACTTTCACATCCGCTGGTACGCCGACGGCGTTCTGAATGTTTCGGCCAATTGCCTCGATCGCCACCTGCCCGCCCGCGCCAACGATGTCGCGATCATCTGGGAAGGCGACGATCCGGCCGACAGCAGAACAATCACCTATGGCGAAGCCCACGCCGAGGTCTGCCGGATGGCCAATGTGCTCAAGGCTCATGGCGTGGCCAAGGGCGACCGGGTGACGATCTATCTGCCGATGATCCCCGAGGCGGCCTTCGCGATGCTGGCTTGCGCGCGCATTGGCGCCGTCCACAGCGTGATCTTCGGTGGGTTCTCGCCCGAATCCATTGCCGGCCGGATTCAGGATTGCCGGTCCAGCTTCGTGATAACCGCCGACGAGGGCTTGCGTGGCGGCAAGACCGTGCCGCTGAAGCAGAATGTCGACCTGGCGTTGCTGCAATGTCCCGACGTGGCCACGGTGCTGGTGGTCAGGCGCACCGGCGCCGCCGTAATGATGCGCGAGGGACGGGACTTCGCCTACGAGGCCGAGGCCGCAAAGGTTTCCGCCGATTGCCCGCCCGAACCGATGAGCGCCGAGGACCCGCTGTTCATCCTCTACACCTCGGGATCGACCGGCAAACCCAAGGGTGTGCTGCATACCACCGGCGGCTACCTGGTCTGGGCGAGCTACACCCATGAACTGGTGTTCGACTATCGGCCGGGAGAGATCTTCTGGTGCACCGCCGACGTGGGTTGGGTGACCGGCCACAGCTATATCGTCTATGGCCCTCTGGCCAACGGCGCGACGACCCTGATCTTCGAGGGCGTGCCGAACTATCCCACCGTCTCGCGGTTCTGGGAGGTGATCGACAAGCACCAGGTGGAGATATTCTACACCGCGCCGACCGCCCTGCGGGCGCTGATGCGTGACGGTGACGAACCGGTGAAACGCACCTCACGAGCTTCCCTGCGGTTGCTGGGCAGCGTCGGCGAGCCGATCAATCCCGAGGCGTGGCTGTGGTATCACCGTGTTGTGGGTGAGGGACGCTGCCCGATCGTCGACACCTGGTGGCAGACCGAGACCGGCGCCTGCCTGATCTCGCCTCTGCCTGGCGCGACGCCGCTGAAACCCGGCTCGGCCAGCAAGCCCCTACCCGGCGTCAAGCTCCAACTCGTCGACGCCGAGGGCCTGGTTCTGGAAGGCGCCATCAGCGGAAATCTCTGCCTGACCGATAGTTGGCCGGGCCAGATGCGTACCGTCTATGGCGACCACGAGCGGTTCATCACTACCTATTTCACAGCCTATCCGGGCAAGTATTTCACCGGTGACGGCTGCCGCCGTGACGAGGACGGCTACTACTGGATTACCGGCCGGGTGGACGATGTGATCAATGTCTCGGGCCATCGTCTCGGCACGGCCGAGATCGAGAGCGCGCTGGTGGCGCACAACAGTGTCGCCGAGGCCGCGGTGGTCGGTTTCCCTCACGATATCAAGGGTCAGGGTATCTACGCCTATGTGACCCTGACCGCCGATCATGCGCCCAGTGAGGCCCTGCGGGCGGAGTTGATCAAATGGGTTCGCCGGGAAATCGGCCCGTTCGCCGCACCGGACGCCATCCAGTGGGCGCCAGGTCTCCCCAAGACCCGGTCGGGTAAGATCATGCGCCGAATCCTGCGCAAGGTGGCCGAGGGTGATGTGGGCAATCTGGGCGACATCTCCACCCTGGCCGATCCGTCAGTGGTCGAGGACCTGGTTCGCAACCGCGCCGGGTAGGACGCCTGTTTCGGGGTCGGCGGAAAACGGTCTTCCGTTGGCCGAAAGCAGGATGGCGATGGCCCGGGTCGCGGGAAACTCGGCGCAGACGACCATGACGATCACCGTCAGGGGCGTGGAGAGGAAGGCGCCCGCGAGACCGAAAATCACCGCCCAGAAGGCCAGGGAGAGCAGCACCACCAGGGGATCGATGTTCAGACTCTCGCCCTGCATGCGCGGCATGACGACATGGGCGGCGACGAAGTGCACCACCTCCATGGCCACGAAGATCACCAGCGGCTTCCAGATCGCATCCAGTTCGATCAGCCCGAACATCGTCGGCAGCATCACCGCGATGGCGACCCCGATCACCGGAATATAGTTGGTCAGAAAGATCAGGAACGCCCAGAACAGTACGTGGGACAGGCCCATGGCCCACATGATAAGCGCCGATCCGGCCGCGACCATCACCCCCACGAGGGTTTGAAGCCAAATATATCCCTCCACGCCATGTTGGATGCGGCCCATGATCAACACCGCCTCGGCGTGCCGGCCCGCCTCGAACAACTCAGCAAGCTTGCGCCCAAAACCAGCCCGCGAGGCCAGCAGGAAACCCAGATAGATCAGGACGAGCACCGCTTTTTCCGCCACATCACCGACCGCGGCGGCGATCCCGGCGACGTAGTGACCGGGATTGAGTTGGTGGAAGAGCTGGTCGATGGTCGGTGCGGCCTGAAGCCCAAGCCTGTCCGCGCCCATCTTGATGAGCACGTCGAGCCGCGTGGCGTAGCTGCCCGATTCCCTGACAATCTGGGCGCCGTTCTCGGCGATCAGCCAGATCGATAGCCCAAACAGGGTGACCACGACGGTGATCGCCGCCGGCAGGATGGCCTTGTCCGGGAGGCGCGTGCGCTCGGTCAGGGCGCGTTCGAGACCGCCGATCACCAGGAACAGAAATACCGCCAGGATGAATGGCGTCAGTACATGACGCAACGCCCACATGGCGAAAGTCGACAGGATCACCACGATGATGGCGACCCCCACATTGAGGAACCGCGGCGCGTCGCGGTGCGACGTCTTGGGAGGATCGGAGGCCATGACGACCACCCCTAGCTTAAAAATGACGCCGCCCGAAGACAGCTCGCGCGGCGTCTTGAATGCGATCGGGCCGCATTGCCGCTCCGCGGCCAATCGGCTAGAAGCGCGCGCCGCCCCGGTCGCGACGCGCGCCGGCCCATACGACTTGAACACTCTTGGATTGATCACATGGTCACGACCGCGCAGCCCGACAACGCTCAGCTCTCCGGCAATGTGTTGTTCTACTCAAGGCCAGAGCCTCTGAGCAACGAAACCCACGGCAAGATCGGGCTTCGCCGGATCGATCGGCCCTTCGCCTTCGCGGCCGGCGCCCAGGCCGTTCCGCTAACGGTGACCGAATTTGGCGTGGCCTCGCTCTCCTACCCCATCATCTTCGCTGGCGACCGCAAGCAGCCGCTGGCCGTGATGGGCATCACGGGCGAAGCCAACATGTTCATCCAGGGCAATGGATATTTCGAGGTCGGTGTCTATGTGCCGGCCTATATCCGCCGCTATCCATTCGTCCTGGCCAATGACGAGGCGCGGGAACAGATGGTGGTGTGTATCGATCGCGCCGCAGCCATGCTGGGCGACTTGCCGGACCTGCCGTTCTTCGATCCAGCCGGTCAGCCGACCGACTACACCAAGAACTGCATCCAGTTCTGCAATGACTATGAGACCGAGATTCGCCGCACCGAATCTTTCGTGGCCTTGCTGATCGAGTATGACCTACTGGATACCCGCAAGACCACCTACACGCCGACCAACCCCGACGGGAACCAAGGTCCGTCGCAGGAGATCGCCGAATATTTCGCCGTGTCGGACGAGCGCCTGAAGGCCCTTCCGGACGATAAGATCAGGACCCTGCTGGACAATGGCGCGCTCAGCCAGATCTACGCGCACCTCAATTCCCTCGCCGGGTGGGACAAGCTGATCTCCATCGCCCTGGCGCGCCAGAACGTGGCGCCCGGGCCGGCCAATCTGAATTAAATCCTATCTGGCGAAGACACTTCGGGTCAGGCAGGAGAACACCAGCCTTCCCCCCTCATCGAGCAGGTCGTGCTGGGCGATGACGATGCCCTTGCCTTCGCCGACCGGGTCCTTGCCCATGACGGTCATCCGGCCGCGAAGCAACTCGCCCACGGGGGGATTGCGCGCCCAGCGAAGAGCGTCGACTCCGACCCGCTTGGTCTGTGGCCATTTGGCGGCCGCGTCCGTGTCCAGGCGCGACCAGATGGCGAACACCATGGCGTCCGGCGCCCCTCGATCGATCGACCAGTCCGGTGCAAAGGCTTGGATGAAGGCCGCCAGTGCGCGCTCATCGACGACAGTGGCGCCAAGATGGGTGACCATGCCGATCTGGAGATCATCGAACGGTGCAGGCATGGGCGACTCCAACGCGCCCGGAGTGGGCGAGGCGACGATCATGCGGCGCGACGCGTCGTCAAGGCAAGCGACGGCCCTTGGCCCAATGCGCCGGTCGGCCTAGAAAGCGCGCGCATGAAACACTTGGTCGCCATGATACTGGCCGTAGCCGCGCTTCTGGGCGCCCCCGCGCGGGCTGCTCCGGTCGCATCCGCCCACGCGACGACCGAGCTGGTGGCGGAGACCGCGGGCGCCGCGCCGGGCTCAACGCTCTGGATCGCCGTGGTTCAGACCCTCGACAAGGGCTGGCATACCTATTGGCGCAACCCTGGCGACGCCGGCGAAGCCACGACGTTGCGCTGGACCTTGCCGCCCGACTGGCGAGCCGGGGAGATCGTCTGGCCGACCCCCAAACGCCTGCCTGTCGGGCCGATAATGAACTATGGCTACGAGGGCAAGGTGGTGCTGCCGGTTCCGATGCAGGTCCCGCTGACGGCCAAGCCCGGCGACAGGGCCACGCTTTCCACGGTGGTCGACTATCTGGTCTGCGCGGAGGTTTGCGTGCCGGGAACCGTCACGGTCAGCCTGGCGGTTCCGGTGGTCGGCGGCGCGCCGGCGGCCGACCCGGCGTTTGGCGCATTGATCGCCGAAACGCTCGCCGCGGCGCCGAAGCCCGCTGGCCTGACGGCGGCCTTTGAAACCAGCGCCACACAGCTGAAGCTGGCCATCGTCGGCCCCGCCCTGGCCGGGGCTCCGGCCGCCGACGCTTATTTCTATCCTTATGACGAGGCGCTGATCGACCACGGCAAACCCCAGACCATCGACCGGGGGGCGAGAGGGCTGACCGTCTCGATGACCGCCGGCGGCGCCTTCGCCAAGGGCGCGATACCTAAGATCGCGGAAGGGGTCCTGACCCTGGACGGCAAGGCCTATGAGGTCAGCGCCACGCCTGGGCCGCCTCCGGCGGGCGCGGCGGGGCTCGGTCCGCCGACGGTGGCGGCCCCTGCCAACCCTGGGGCCAGCCTGGGATCGGGCTTGGTCCTGGCGCTGGGCGGCGCCTTTCTGGGCGGACTCATCCTGAACCTGATGCCGTGCGTGTTTCCGATTTTGTCGATGAAAGCCGCCGCCCTGGCCGGTCACGCCGGCGAGCCCGGTCTCGCGCGCGCCCAAGCCCTGGCCTTCCTGGCCGGGGTTCTGGTGAGTTTCCTGGGATTGGCGGGGGCGCTGGTGGCGGCGCGCGCCGCCGGCGCGGCGGTCGGCTGGGGCTTTCAGCTTCAGTCACCGTTGGCCGTGGCGCTGTTGGGTCTGGTCATGCTCGCCGCGGCGTTGAACCTGTCGGGCCTGTTCGAAATCGGAACCTCGGCCCAGGGACTGGGTTCGGGATTGGCCTCGCGGGGCGACCTCATCGGCTCGGCGTTCACCGGTGTGTTGGCGGTGATCGTCGCGGCGCCGTGCACCGCCCCCTTCATGGGCCCCGCCCTCGGTTTCGCGCTCACCCAATCGGCGCCGGCCGCCCTGGCCATCTTCCTCGCGCTAGGCCTGGGTTTCGCGGCCCCGTTCACCCTGTTGTCTCTGAGTCCGGCGCTGATCCGCCGCCTGCCCAGGCCGGGCGCCTGGATGGACCTGTTCAAGAAGGCGCTGGCCTTTCCGATGTACGCCGCCGCCGCGTGGCTGGTCTGGGTGCTGGCTCAACAAACCGGACCGGATGGACTGGCGCGAATGATGGCGGCGATGGTCGTGCTGGCTTTTGCCGCGTGGCTGTTCGGCCTGGGCCAGCGGCGGGGCGCGGTGGCCCGGGACGGCGGCGTGGTCGCCCTATCGGCCGCCGCCACGCTTAGCCTGGCCTGCGCCGTCGCCCTGGTGGCGGTAGGCGCTTATGGTCCTCCGGCCGGCGCCGCATCGGGCGCCAAGAATTTGGCCGGCGACCTGCCTTCGCAACCCTGGAGCGTCGCGGCCCTGGACGCCCTGCGCGCCGCGCACAAGCCGGTGTTGGTGAACTTCACCGCCGCCTGGTGTGTCACCTGCCAGGTCAATGAGCGACTGGTGTTCAGCACCAGCGAGGTGGCCGCGGCCTTCAAACAGTCGGGCGCGGTTTATCTGGTCGCTGACTGGACCAACCGGGACGGCGCCATCGCCAAGGCCCTCGGCGAGCAGGGACGGATCGGGGTTCCACTCTACCTGATCTACGGCGCCGACGGGGGCGAGCCCAAGGTCCTTCCCCAGCTGCTTACCGCCGGGCTGGTGGCGGAGGCCCTGAACCACGCCGCGAAGCCAGCCGCCTGACGATCGAACCGTCACCCAGGGCCAGGAACATCGAACGCGGCGCTTTTCCTGATCGCCAATGCAAGTTAACATCGTTCAGACAATCGCTTTGGGGACCGACCATGGCCAAGACCCTGATCATCAATGGCAAGAGCGTCAGCGTTCAGGCCGCTCCGGACACACCGCTGCTGTGGGTGTTGCGCGACGAGCTTCTAATGACCGGCACCAAGTACGGTTGCGGCATCGCCCAGTGCGGCGCCTGCACCGTGCACATCGACGGAACGGCGACCCGGTCGTGCGTGACGCCGATCTCGGCCCTGGACGGGGTCAAGATCACCACCATCGAGGGGCTGGAGGGCGTGCACCCGCTGCAGGCGGCCTGGGTCGAGGCCGACGTGCCTCAGTGCGGCTATTGCCAGTCGGGCCAGCTGATGAGCGCCTCGGCCCTGCTGGCCAGGACACCCCACCCCACCGACGCCGACATCGACGACGCGATGAACGGCAATATCTGCCGCTGCGGTTGCTATCAGCGCATCCGCGCCGCGATCAAGGTCGCCGCCGCCCGCGTCTCCGCGCCCACCGCCGCCTAGGGGAGCCAAGCTTATGAATAGCCCGATCAAGGGTTTCGTCCCCGCGCTTCCGACCCGCCGGGACTTCGTGGTGATCTCCGCCGTCGCCGCCGGCGGCGCGATGCTGGTGGGCTGTTCGCCCAGCGACATGCTGTCGATCGGAGCCGACGACAAGCATTTCGGACCATTCGGGCCGTTCCTGCGCATTGCGCCTGATGGCGTGGTGACGGTGGTCTCCAAACACATCGAGTTCGGCCAGGGCAACCACGCCGGCCTGGCGGCCATGGTCGCCGAGGAGCTCGACGCCGACTGGGACAAGGTCAAGGTCGAACAGGCCCCCGCCAACGCCAAGGTCTACGCCAACCTCGGCATGGGGGTGCAGGGCACGGGCGGGTCCTCCGCCATCGCCAATTCGTGGCCGCAACTACGCGCCGTTGGCGCGACCACGCGGGCGATGTTCGTCTCCGCCGCCGCCGACCGCTGGAAGGTTCCGGCCGCCGAGATCAGCGTGGAGAACGCGGTTCTCTCCCACCCCTCGGGCAAGACCGCAACCTTCGGCGACCTGGTGGCCGACGCCGCCAAGGTGACGCCGCCGAAGGACGCGCCGCTGAAGGACCCCAGGAACTTCACCCTGATCGGCACCGACCGGGTGCGCCGCAAGGACGCGGTCGCCAAGTCGCGGGGCCAGGCGCGCTTCACGCAGGACGTGCACCTGCCGAACATGCTGACGGCCATGGTCGCCCATTCGCCGCGCTTTGGCGGCAAGGTGAAGAGCTTTGACGCCACCGAGGCCAAAAAGGTCCCGGGCGTTGTCGATGTGTTCGAGATCCCCACCGGCGTGGCGGTGACGGCGACCAACACCTATGCGGCACGCCAGGGCCGTGACGCGCTGAAGGTCGTTTGGAACGACGACAAGGCCGAGAAGCGCGGCTCCGACGCTATCATGGCCAGCTATCACGACCTGGCCTCGGGCAAGACCCCGCCGAGCGGCGATCTGAAGTGGCAGGCCTTTGACGCCCACGGGACCGGCCCCGCGCCGGCCGGCGGCAAGGTGGTCGAGGCCAGCTTCGATTTCCCGTATCTGGCCCACGCCACCATGGAGCCGATGAACTGCGTCGCCGAGATCGGCGGGGGCAAGAACAAGCTGACCTTCGGCTCGCAGATCCCGACCGTGGACCAGCTCAACACCGGCATGATCGTCGGCGCCCTGCCAGGTTCGGTGCAGATCGAGACCCTGTTCGCCGGTGGCTCTTATGGCCGGCGGGCCAACTTCAAGTCCGACTATGTCACCGAATGCGTGCATATCGCCAAGCACGTCGGCGGCGGCCGGCCGGTGAAGATGGTCTGGACGCGCGAGGACGATATGACCGGCGGCTACTATCGGCCGATGGTCCATCACGCGGTCAAGGTGACCCTGGGCGACGACGGTTTTCCCGCTCACTGGAGCCACCGGATCGTTAGCCAGTCGATCATGAAGGGCTCGCCCATGGGCGGCGGCGGCCTGGACGAGACGGCGGTCGAGGGGGCCAAGGGTTCGCCCTATCTGAAGGCGACCCCGGTGGTCGACGGTCAGCTGATCCTGCCCGACGCCGGCGTGCCGGTGCTGTGGTGGCGGTCGGTGGGCGCGACCCACACCGCCTTCGTGATGGAGCACATGGTCGACCAGCTGGCCCACGCGGCCGGCAAGGACCCGGTCGAATACCGCCGCGCGCTCTACGCCAAAGCGGGGGCCAACCGCCATCTAGCCGTGCTGAACCTGGCCATGGAAAAGGCCGGTCCGACGCCGGCCGCCGGCTGGACACGCGGCGTGGCCGTGCATGAGAGCTTCGGTTCGGTGGTCGCGCAAGTGGCTGAAGTCAAGCTGGTCAACGGTGAGCCGCGCGTCGGCCGGGTGGTCACCGCGGTCGATTGCGGCATCGCCATTTCGCCTGACCAGGTCGCCTCGCAGATGGAGGGCGGCACGTGCTACGGCCTGTCAGCGGCGCTGTTCGGGCGGATCAGCCTGAAGGATGGCGTGGTCGAGCAGAAGAACTTCGACGCATACCGGGTGCTGCGCCAGACCGAGGCGCCGCACGTCGAAACCTACATCCTGCCGTCGGTCAACAAGCCCTCGGGCATCGGCGAACCCGGCTGTCCGGTGATCGGCCCGGCCGTGGCCAACGCCCTGCTGACCATGACCGGCAAGCCGACCAGCAGTCTTCCCCTCGTCAAGACCTGAGGCGGCATAGAACCATCACGGTCTGGCATGAAACGCACCTATCACGCGCCGCTCACCGGTATCCTCCGCGAAGCCCATGCCGCATGCGCCGAATCGGCGGCTAGCGGCGCGCCCATTGATGAGATCACCGCCTGGCGCGCTGAGCGCCGCGCCGCCCTGTCGCGCCGTGAACTGCTGACCGCCGCGGGGGCCGTCGCGGTGGTCGCGCGCCCTCGTCCGGCGCGAGCGGCCGGCATGGTCCCGAACGTGGTCGTTGTCGGCGCCGGTCTCGCCGGCCTCTCTTGCGCCCGCTCGCTATGGCGAGGCCGGGGTATCGCCGCCAGGGTCTATGAGTGGAGCAACCGCGTCGGCGGCCGGGTGCATACCCTGCGCGGCTATTTCGCCGGTGGCCTGACCGCGGAGCTGCATGGCCAGTTCATTTCATCCGAACACAGGCGGATGCGCGGCCTGGCCGCCGCCTACGGCCTGTCTCTGGCCGATACCGGCAGCCATCTGGGCGCCAACACCAACGACACCGGCTGGTTTGCCGGTCGACGCTACACCGCGGCCCAACTCGCCGCCGATTGGCGGCGCGACGCCTGGCGATTGTTCCGTGACGCCGCGCGCGCCGCGCCGTCGGCCTCCTATCTGCATGCCAACCCCACCGCCCGCGCCTGGGACAATATGTCGGTGACGGACTGGGTCCAACGATACGTGCCCGGCGGCGTCGATGGCCCCCTAGGGGCGCTGTGCCTGGCCGATGTGACCAGCGAATACGGCAGCCCGCCGGAGCGGCAATCAGCCCTGAACCTGGTCTATCTGCTCGGCTTCGACGCCAGCGCCACCAGCGGACTACAGCCCCGGGACGCGCCGATACTCGCGGGTACCGACGAGAGATATGAGGTGGTCGGCGGCAATGACCAGATCATCGCGGGTCTCGTCGGCGATCTGCCCTCGGGGGCCGTCAACCTCGGCCATCGATTGCTGGCGGTGCGCGAAACCTCCGGCGGCGGTTTCGTTTGTCACTTCCAGGCCGGATCGGCGACCGCCGATGTCCGGGCGGACGAGGTGGTGCTGGCCATTCCCCCCACCACCTTGCGCGACGTCGAGCTTTCCACGGTCACCCTGTCCGCGGTCCAGCGGACGGCAATCGCCGGGGCCACGTTGGGCGCCAACGCCAAGATCTTCATCCAGGTCGCCGGCGTCCCATGGATTGCCGACAACTATACCGGCGCGATGCTGACCGACCAGGCCGTAGGCGCCGGCTGGGACCCCGGCAATACTCAGCCGGGCGGCTACGGACCCCGCGCCCAGGGGCTCTATGTCGGATATCCGGGCGGCGCGCCCGGCGCCGGCCTCGCCTCGCGCTATGGCCTGTCCTATGGGCGCGAGTCTGGCCCCGCTCCGGCCGCCATGGTGACGGACACCCTGGCGCAGCTCGAGCCGATCTTTCCCGGTGTCTCCGCGGCCTGGGCCGCTGGGCCCCGACTGGCCTATGTGCACGACGGCAATATCGATCCGCATGTGCGCGGCGCCTACAGCAACTTCCTGGTCGGGCAGTATACCGCCTTCGGCGGCGCCCAGTCGCTTAGCGCCGGCCATCTTCACTTCGCCGGAGAGCACACTTCCGCGGATTTCCAGGGCTTCATGGAAGGCGCGGTCGAGAGCGGCCTGCGCGCGGCCGCTCAGATTTGACAGCCGTCCTGGCGTCTTCGACAAACCGGTGGACGGCCTTCCGTTCATCGAAGCGTGAGGCTTGTGAAGGGGCCGCCGCCTTCGACCTGGGCTGCCATCGACCGGCCAAGCTCGCGGCGGATAGCCCGGTGGTGGCTCTCGACGGCTCGCGCGACCAGATTCGGCCGGCGTGGGGTTGACCTACAGCTTCGGCATCCAGATCGGTCGTCTCTAGGAAGCGTCGGAGAGGGCGTCCGGCGTATCGACATCGAACAGGATTCCGTTCGATGGGGCCGGGACCTCCGCGACCGCGGCGCCCAGACGCTTAAGCACCGACCGCGCGCCCTCGTCGCCAGCTACGCCTCGCAGGTCGCCGAACAGCGACGCGCCGAACAGCACCGGGTGGCCGCGCCGGCCCCCGAAGATTGGAACCGCCGCCGGCGCGCCTTTCCGCAGGGCGACGGCCAGCAGGGCCGGAACGTTGGCCGGGACCTTCGGCATGTCGCCCAAAAACACGAACACCCCGCCGCAGTCCGCCGGCAGGGCCGTGACGCCGGCGCGCAGGCTGGCGCCCATGCCCTCGGCGTGATCGTGGGCGTGGACGATCTTGAGGCGCGTGGCCTCGCCCTCGCGCAGCGCGTATTCGAGGGCGACCGGCATCACGCCGTCGTCGGCGCCGGTGACCAGGATCACCGATCGGACCGGAGCGGCGAAGGCGGCGTCCAGGGCCGCCTCGATCAGCAGGCCTTCGCGCCACGGCGCCAGCAGCTTGCCGCCGCCGAAACGCTTTCCCGCCCCGCCGGCCAGCACGATGGCATCCAAGACCAGCGGCGCGCCGATCGTCTCGAGGACACCCTCTGTCGCCATGGCCGGTTTCCTCCTATGTAGAACGTCAGATGAGCCCCTACGACGCCGCCCTTGTCCAGGAAAGCCGCCACGCCTCGGCCCCCGCTCCCGCCCTGATGGACGGACTGGGCCGGAAGGTGACCTATCTGCGCGTCTCGGTCACCGATCGCTGCGACCTGCGCTGCGTCTATTGCATGGCCGAGCACATGACCTTCCTGCCCAAGCGGGAGGTGCTCACCCTTGAGGAGCTGGACCGCGTCGCGACCGTGTTCGTGGGTCTTGGCGTGCGCAAGCTGCGCCTGACCGGTGGCGAGCCGCTGGTGCGCAAGGGGATCATGACCCTGATCGAGAGCCTGTCGCGGCACCTGGAGACCGGGGCGCTGGATGAGATCACCCTGACCACCAACGGCACGCGGCTAGCCGCCTTCGCGCCTGACCTGGCGCGTCTCGGCGTGCGGCGGATCAATGTGTCGATGGATACGCTGGACCCCGACCTCTTTAAGCGTCTGACCCGGGGCGGCAGCCTGGCCCAGGTGCAGGCGGGCATCGAGGCCGCCGCCGCCGCCGGCATGGCGGTGAAGATCAACGCGGTGGCCCTGGCGCGGGACAACGCCGCCGAAATCCCGGCCCTGATCCAGTGGGCCCATGATCGCGGCCACGGGATCACCCTGATCGAGACCATGCCGATGGGCGAGATCGACGAGGATCGTACCGACCAGTTCCTGTCCCTGGCCAAGGTGCGCCAGGCGCTGGAGAGCTTCTGGACCTTGAAGGACCTGCCGCTGAACACGGGCGGGCCGGCGCGCTATGTCGAGATCGCCGAGACCGGCGGGAAGCTCGGCCTGATCACCCCGATGACCCATAATTTCTGCGAGGGCTGCAACCGGGTGCGCCTGACCTGCACCGGCACGCTGCACACTTGCCTGGGTCAGGAAGACGCCACCGATCTGCGCGCCGTGCTGCGAGCCGGCGGTGACGACGCGGCCCTGGTCCGGGCGATCGCCGGGGGGATCGACACCAAGCCTAAGGGGCACGATTTCAAGATCGATCGCGGCTCGGCCCCGTCGGTGTCGCGCCACATGTCGACCACCGGAGGCTAGGACCCCGTGGCCCGGGTCCTGCTGTTTGGCCGGTTGCGCGACATCGCCGGCTGGCGCGAGCGAGACTTCGCTCCGGCCGAGCGGATGTCGGCGCTGAAAGCGCTGATCCGGGCGGCCGACGCCCGCCTCGCCGACGCCATCGAGGGACCAGGCGTGCAGGCGGCGGTGGACAAGGCTCTGGCGCGCGGCGACGTGGCCTTGGCCCCCAACGCCGAGGTAGCGTTTCTGCCGGCGATGAGCGGCGGATGATCCGCCTCCTGACCGAGCCGTTCGATCCCGGCGTGGAACTCAACGCCTTCAGCGCCGGCCGAACCGTGACCGGCGCGGTGGCAAGTTTCCTGGGAATCGCCCGGGGCGAGGCCGGCCAGCCGGTAGCCCTGGAGCTGGAAGCCTATCCGGGCTTCACCGAACAGGCGATCGCCGCCTTCGTCGAGACCGCCATCGACCGCTTCGGCCTGCAGGACGCGGCGGTGATCCACCGGATAGGGCCGATCGCGCCGGGCGAGCCGATCGTGCTGGTGCTGACCGCCTCGCCGCACCGGCGCGAGGCGTTCCAGGCCTGCGACTATCTGATGGACTACCTGAAATCCCGCGCGCCGTTCTGGAAGAAGGAACACGGCCCCGACGGCGCCGCCCGCTGGGTGGAGCCGACCGGGCGGGATTTGTCGGACATCGCGCGCTGGGGGTGAGGGGAGCGCGCCTCCCCGATGGTTCCGCAGTCTACCGTAGCGCCGCGATTTTTTGCGCGCGATGCTCTGGCGACTCGGATCAGTCCGCCATGTACGCGTCCAGGGTCTGATTGAAATGGCGGACGCGGCTTTCTTGGTAACGCGATAGGGTGACGCCGGTCTTACGCGTGGTCCGCAGGCCCCGCTGAATGCGCATCAGGTTGTCGGTGTCCTGATCGACGAGCATAGCCGCGGAGCCGAGCTCGGCCGCGTTGGACCAGGGCTCATCTTCCCTCAGCCAATGGATCTCCGCCGGCTCGGGATGGCTGCCATCAGGCGCCTTGGCGAACAGGAACATGATTTCCATCACACACCGCTCGTGATCGTCACCGTAGGGCCGGAAGCGATAGCACAGCGGCAGGGAGTAGCCGCCCCAGGGCATCATGTTGGGGAAAAGCAGATACTCGATCAGGTCGACAGCTTCGGTGTCGGAGACCCGCGACATGTCGCGGCCGGTTGAGCGTGACAGCTTCTCGCGCGCCCGGTCGGCCAGGGCGGTCCGCGCCGATATGCCTTCGGCGGGTTGGATGGGTTTGCCGGCAAAGAAGGGCGCATCGCGGCGAATGTGCGCGATGGTCATTTCCGGCGTGACGTTCGGCTTCGACGGGCTGGTGATGCCCTGGAGACTAATCATCCTGCTGACATGCCGCACGCCCGGCCAGACATCATATTGGGTGTTCTGGTCGTCGTTGTACGACAGCACTTGGGGATGTACGAAATGGACGTGGTAGGTCTCGTTAAAGGCCTCCAGGGCCAGTTTCCAGTTGCAGGGCATGACCTTGGCGACGTGGACCGCCTTGTAACGATCCTCAAGCGCGAAAGCCTTGAAGTGTTCGGGGAGGATTTCGAGGTAGGTCTCAAGCGGCCCGCAGTCGGGGTCGAAGTTGATGAACACGAAGCCCGCCCAGACGCCGACCTTGGCCTCCGGGAGGCAGGCCTTGTGTTGGTCAACCTGCGGAAAATCCCAGGCGGCGGGGAGTTCGGTCAGCTTGCCGTCAAGGTTCCAGGTCCAGCCATGGAAGGGGCAGCGGAACTGTTTGACGCTGCCGGCCTCCTTGCGCAACTGGGTGCCGCGATGGAGGCAGGCGTTGATGTAAGCCTTGATCTCGGTCGGTGACGAACGGACCACGATCAGGGAGTCGTGGACGATCTCATAGAGGACGTGGTCGCCGACATTAGGGACCTCCTCTACCCGGCAGGCCAGCTGCCAAGTCTTGCGCCAGACCTTATCCACCTCCCGGTCGTGCCAGGCCTTGGAAATATAGCGATCGATCGAGACATCCTCGGAACCGAGATTCAAGGCCGGCGCCTCGAGCTTCATCACCTCCGGCGCTGTAACGCGGTCATTGGCAAAAATCTCTTGTGCGTAGGGCCCGGGCTGACCGGTAGCGATGCGAATAGCGTTCACGTGAATCTCCGATCACTTGGCGGGGCGACGCCCGCCCGAACAGATAAGCACATGTCCATGTCTCTATGCAACTAGATTGGTCGCGGATGCGAAGCCGACCTCGGACGATCGGGCCGTTTGCCCGCAGTCGACGCACACCAAGTCCGGCAAAAACGGTTCGCCGCACGCGGCATGAATCAATCGGACCGGGGATTTGTATCGGCTACGCACCCACTTATCCGCCCACTCGTGGATAGAGACCATGATGGCGTAAGCGTCGACGCCCTTGGGCGTGAGCCAATAGCCGGATCGGGTCTGGGGGTCTCGTCCCCGGCTCAGCAGATCTGCGCCGACGAGCCTATCAAGGCGATCAGAGAGTATATTAGCCGAAATACCTATGGTTTCGCGAAAGTCGTTGAACCGCCGAACACGAAAAAACGAACATATCATGACTTCTATGCCCCATTTGTCGCCAAATATATCGAGACTCAATCCCAATAACTGCGTGACGCTCTGATTATTTTCACTGCTGACAATGGATCGACGATGTAGAGCTTTCTTATCCGGCACTTTCTGCAACTGGGCGCGACTCAACTTCAGCGCGATGTCACGCGCGCCCGCCGGTCGGCCGCAGGCCCGGCACCGGACCTCTGAGCGGAGAGGCGCGCCGCAGAGCCGGTGCGTGAGGCTCGGCGAGCGCTCGCCCGGGCGGACCCAGGCCTGCTCCCACCGGTCCATTTGCAGCACGACCGGCAGCAGGTCGGCGCCCATGTTGGTAAGGCGGTATTCAAAGCGGGGCGGATGCATGCTGTAGGGCATCCGCGAGACGACGCCGCGGTCCTCCAGGGTCTTGAGACGAGCTGTCAACAAGCGGCTCGCCATGCCCGTGCGTTCAGTGAGCCCGGTGAAACGACGCTCGCCCAGCAGCAGCGCCAGCACGATGCATAACGTCCAGCGGTCGCAGATCAGGTCGATTGCCTGGCGTGCGGACACCAGGACCCCGTTTATCGCGAGTGAATCGGAGGCCGCTATGGCGGGACGGGTCATCGTGGCGCTTCTGGATGAGTTGAAAGCGGTCGGTCCGACCGTTTGCGACGGAGGACGCTCCCAATCACAGTGTCGCTATGCAACTCGACTATCAAGACCGAACCTGCTCCCGCGACTGCGTGACATCGTTAACGGTTGCGTAGTGACAGTCAGTATGAGATGCTGTCGCCGCATCCTCAGGACGACGAACCCATGGACGATCTCTTTTCACTGAAGGGCCGAACGGCGCTGGTTACCGGCGGTTCGCGCGGGATCGGCGAGATGATCGCCGAAGGCTTTCTGCGCGCCGGAGCCAAGGTCTACATCAGTGCCCGCAAGGCCCCGCAATGCCTGGAAACCGCCGAGCGCCTGTCCGAGTTCGGGACCTGTATCGCCCTGCCGTCGGACGCCGCCGGCGCCTCGGGTGCGCGCAAGCTGGCCGAGCTTTATCTGGGCCAAGGGGACAGGCTCGACATCCTGGTCAACAACGCCGGCGCGGCGTGGGGCGCCGAATTCGCCAGCTTCCCCGAGAGCGGCTGGGACAAGGTGCTCGACATCAATCTGAAGTCGCCGTTCTTTCTAACCCAGGCTCTCCATGGCGCTCTGAAGGCGGCGGGGACGCCCGAGAAACCGTCCAAGGTGATCAACATCGCTTCGATCGACGGTCTTTCGGTCAATATGCAGGACACCTATTCCTACGCCGCCAGCAAGGCGGGCCTGATTCACCTGACCAAACGGATGGCCCTGAGTCTCGCCGAGGACAACATCATCGTCTCGGCCATCGCCCCCGGCGCCTTCCCGTCGGAGATGAACAAGGTCGCCCGAGACCAGGGCGACGAACTGGCGAAACAAATTCCATCGGGCCGGGTCGGGGTGAAGTCGGACATGGCCGGCGCCGCCATCTTCCTGGCCTCGAAGGCCGGGGATTACGTGGTTGGAAGCACCCTCGTGGTGGACGGCGGCGCCGCCTCCACCCGCCAAGTTACCGGTTAGACGGTGGCCGAGGCTGGACAATCGGGAGGGATGGAGACGCTCCGCTCGGAGCACCTGTTCGCTCTATATCTCGATATCGCTTGGAGCCGTTTGCAGGCCATCGGCGATATGCCGTTGGGCTGGCGTGGCGTGTATCCGGTGGACGGCGGCCGGTTCGAGGGGCCGAGGCTGAAAGGTCAGGTCATGCCGAACGGCGCCGACTGGGTGGTCCGGCGCAGCGATGGGACGACGATGCTGGACGTCCGTCTGGTGCTGATGACCGATGACGGCGCCGCGATCTCCATGGCCTATACCGGCCTTCTCTGGGTTGCCGAGCAGGCGCTAGGCCGGTTTCGCGGCGGCGGGCCGGTCGACTATGCCGAAACCTACATCCGCACGACGCCGCGGTTCGAGACCGCCGATCCGCGCTACGACTGGTTGAACCGCGTTATCGCCGTCGCCAATGGCGGCTCGCCGGGGTCAAGCCCGACCTATCAGGTGTTCGCCATCCTCTAGGGTTGGAAAGCGAACCGCCCTGCCGATGCTGTAAAGGCCCGTACGCGCGCCCATCGATCGCGCGCGATTGTCACCAGGGTTCGGCCCAGGGCCTGACGTCCAGTTCGTGAGTCCAGACTGACCGCGGTTGATTGTGAAGCGCCAGATATTGCTGTGCGAGCTCGTCAGGCCGAACGATCGTGCTTTCGATCATCAGCGCGTCAATGTCCCGGCCGGAGTCGCGGGCATTGGCGCCGTCGACGCCGCCGTCGATCACCACATGCGCCACGTGGATTCCCTCCGGACCGAGTTCGCGAGCCATGCTTTGCGCCAGGGCACGCAACCCATGTTTGGCCGCCGCGAAGGCCGCCAAGCCGCTGCGTCCGCGCACGCTCGCTGTCGCGCCGGTGAACAGAATCGTGCCGCGGCCCCTCGGCGCCATAACCTTCGCCGCTTCGCGTCCGGCCAGAAACCCCGAGAAACAGGCCATCTCCCAGACCTTGTGGAACACCCGCGCGGTGGTCTCGCGGATTGGAAAGCGGACGTTTGCCCCGATGTTGAAGACCACGACCTCTAGCGGTCCGATCTCGCGTTCTATTTTTTCGAAGAGAGCGACCGTTTCCTCTTCAGAGCGCGCATCGACACCGAAGGCGTAAGCCACGCCACCGGCGTCGCGGATGGCTCGAGCCGCCTCTTCAAGGTCTTCCAAGTGGCGGTCACGGCGGGTCATGCACACGACATAGCCGTCGGCGGCGAACGCCCGGGCGACAGCCGACCCCAATCCGATCCCGGCCCCAACAACCAAGCATACGCCCTTGTCCAACCTGTCCGGCATGTGTCTTCTCCTGTTCCGATCACGTCCGCTCTTTCGACCGGTTGTCACGGTATGAGTGTTGTTTTAGAACCCGCTGGGCAGGATCGTCAACCGCCGCGTTTCGTGTGGATCCGCCGATAGGCGAGCGCGCCGTCCCTGACGGGGTTGACCTCTCTGCGCGTCAGTTCCAAATCTACACGGACCGGTCCTTGGCAGCCCGACCGACCATCTGGAGACGCGCGCGCGATGCAATGGGGTGAGCTGGACCAACAGCCGTGTTCAATGTCGCGCACCCTGTCGGTGATCGGCGACCGCTGGACCTTGCTTATCCTGCGCGACTGCTTTCTGAAGGTGCGCCGCTTCAACGATTTTCAGGCGCGTCTCGGGATCGGCCGGCCGATCCTGGCGGACCGGCTGCAGAAGCTGGTGGATAGCTTTGTTCTCACCAAGGTGGCCTATCAACAGAATCCGAGCCGGTACGAGTATCGACTGACCCAGAAGGGTCTCGACCTCTACCCCGTGATCATGGCGATCGTGCACTGGGGCGATCTCCACATGACCGGCAAAAAGGGGCGACCCCTGCTCCACCGACACGTCGCCTGCGGGCACCATTTCGATCCGGTGCAGGTCTGTTCGGAATGCGCCGAGGTGCTGGATCCCAGGCAGGTTCAGGTCGACCTCGGGCCTGGCGCCGCGGACTCCGCGCACACGCCGTTGGACGCCCCCAAGCCTCGTCGCCCCGGCCGGGCGGCGGTGGGGTGAGCTTTAGCGACTGAATGGAGTGCTGGAATGTTTCAATCCGATGAAGCTCCCCGGCAGGTCGCGATCATCGTCGGGGGCGGCCCAGGCATCAGCGCGAGTTGCGCCAGGCTGTTCGCCGAGATGGGGATGCACGTCGCTGTCGCGGCCCGCGACCCCGACAAACCCGTGCTTTTGGGTCTGGAGACAGCACTCGGTATCCGCCGATACAAATGCGACGCGAGCGAGCCCGGCGATGTTGAACGGCTGTTCAACGATGTCGAGCGAGACCTCGGCGCGCCAACCCTCGTGGTCCATAATATCGATGGGCGGACGGTCGGGATTTTCCGTAAGGGGATAACGGAAGCCGATCCGGAACTGGCGCTGGCCACCTTACGAAACTCGGCCTTTAGCGCCTTCCTTGTCGGGCAGCAGGCGGCGCGCGTGATGCTGAACAACGAACCGAACGCCAATGGAGCGAAGGGGACGATAGTCTTCACAAATGCCAGCGCGGCCCTAAAGGGCTTTCCGCTGAGTGGCGCCTTCGCCATGGCCTGTCACGCCAAGGCGGGTCTGGCACAAAGCATGGCCCGCGAACTGATGCCCAAGGGGATCCACGTCGCCAATGTGGTGATCGATGCGGCGATCGGTTGGACTCAGGAAGACGGAACCCGCGCGCACCGGTTGGCGGGAACAACCGTCGATGACAACATGGCCGATCCCGACCGCATCGCGGAGACGTATCTGCAACTCCATCGTCAACATCGGTCCACCTGGGCGTTCGAGATCGCCCTGAGGCCGTGGGTCGAGAAGTGGTGACTTAGCGCGCGGCGGAAGGCGCCCTTCCAGCCTGGCGAAGGAACTCCTCTTCCACGTTACGCAGGCGGTCCTTGCCGAAGAAGATCTCGTCGCCGACAAAGAAGGTCGGGCTGCCAAAGACGCCGCGGCTGATGGCTTCCTCGGTCGAGGCGATCAGCCCCTGCTTTACGTCCGGATCTCCGACGTGATCCCGAAATTCCTTGGTCGGCAGGCCGGCTCGATCGAGGACGTCGTGGAAGATATCGAGATCGCCCATGTTGAGCGCCTGCTCCCACATTGCGGCGTAGATGGCGTCGACGTAGGCGTCGAAAATCCCCAGCCGCCGCGCCAGGATGACGCCGCGCATCATATGCAGGGTGTTGATCGGAAAGGCCGGATTGAACCGGAACGCGCTCAGACCGTGCTCGGTGATGAACCGATCGCTTTCCTTTCGCTCATAGGCCGCCTTCGTGGGGATTCCTGCCAGAGTGATCCCGGGAGATTGATTGCCGGTGGCCTTGAAGATACCGCCGAGCAGCGCCGGCTTGAGATCGAACACGGGACCCAGCCGAGCCTCGAGGCTGGGAATGACCTTGTAGGACAGGTAGGCGTTCGGGCTGCCGAAATCGAAATAGAACTCGATCCGTGAGGACATGGGTTAGCTCCGTTGATCCAAATTTGGACGACGTCGATGGTGGCGGACACTACGGTTCTTTTCTCATCTGACAAGGTGCTAAAATCCTATGGACCCGCCTTAGGGCCGTAACCCGGTTCGTCAAAAATATCGGAAGATGGGCTTGTGTGCGGCCGAAATCGCGTTCTAAAATCGCACTTATAAAGGGTGGGTCGGAACAATCGCCATGTCAGCCACGATCGAAGCCAACAAGAGGGCCGTCCTCGAGTCCTATGATCTCGCTCTTAATAAGAAAGACGCGGAAGCGGCCTTCAAATATCTCGGCCCGAGCTACACCCAACATAACCCGACGGTGGCTGACGGCTTCGACGGCTGGCGCGCCATGGTGGCGTGGCTAAAGGCTGACCGTCCAAATTTCAGTGTCACGGTCAAGCGTGTGATCGCCGAAGGCGATTTCGTGGTCCTTCACGTGCACATGAAGCTTGATGAGGCCGACCGCGGCCGGGCCGGCGTCGAGATCTTTCGCCTTGAGAACGGCAAGATCGTCGAGCACTGGGACATTCTCCAGCCGATCCCCGAGACGATGGCCCACGACAACACAATGTTTTGAGATCGTCGGAGATGCTGGGTCGAGCCGAAAGGGCGGGACGCCCGCGGCCCGGATGGGTGAAGGTTACCTATCGCGAAACTGCCCGACAAATGCCGCCGCGGCCTCGTTGAACGCTTCTGCGCGATCCAGGTTGATCGAGTGGCCGCCTTCGACGTCGACCACTGTCAGGTTGGGGACTTCCCGTACGGCCAGGTCGCGCAGGGGTTGGAAGGCGGCTTCGCGGGTTCCGTTGATCAGCAGGGTGGGTGTGGTGATCCGGTTCAGGTCGGCGGCGACCGACAGGTTCGGGACGGTGGCGCGCATGGCGTTGGCGATACCGCTCGGCGAAAGTAGGTCGGCGTCGGCGATCAGGTCCTCCCAGATTTGCGGCGGCAGACGCTTTGACGGCCGGGGGTAGAAGGGCAGCGCCTTCAGGGCCTCGCGCCCACCCTGTTCCAGAGCGTCGGCGCGCTTCTGGCGTTCGCGCGGATCGCCGTCGCGTCGGGGCGAGAGTCCCGAAATCGAATTGGTGAACACCTGGCCGATGACGCGCTCGGGATGCTCCAGGGCGTAGCGCAGGGTGAGGCCGGCGCCGAAGGATTGGCCGCAGATGAACCAGCGTTCGGCTCCAAGCCGTTCGCGCAACGCCTCGAACCGCCGGACATAGGCCGCGACGCCGTAGGCGTCAGGGTCTTGGGGGCTGGGGGAGCGGCCGTGGCCCAGGAGGTCGACGGTGACCGGCCGCGCGACCTTGCTCAGCGCCTCGATGTTCGGCCGCCATTGGGCGCGGCTCGACAGGAAGCCGTGGACCAGCAGCAAATACGGCCCAGGTCCGTCGCCGTGAACGTCGATGTGCAAGTCTTCGATCAAGGTTGGTCAATCAAGGGCAGGTCGCCCGTGCAGCGACCATCAGCCGGTCGAGATTGGGCTCGCTCTCCAGCCCGCGGCAGATGTCGATCAGGCGCTCGGCGCCCTCCGGCTCCAGGGCGTGGCGCGCCAGTTTGCGGAACTTGCGCTCCAGCCTCGCCTGTTGGACTGGCAGATCGCGCTCGGGGATAGCGACATCGACAGTGCTGGACAGCTCGTGGCCGTCCTTCAGGCGGACATGGACCGTCGATCCGGGGCCTCGCGCGGTGGGTTCGACCGTGACCCGCTGGCGCAGGGCGACGAGGTCGGGCCGCCGCGCCGCCGCATCGCTGAACAGCGCCTCGTCGAAGGTGTCGTCGCCGGCGAGGGCCATCGCGCAGGTCATGCGCAGGGAGAACTTGCACTCCAGGCCGGTGCGCGGCGCTTCGATATTGCAGACGCCCAGATGAACGGATTGGACCCGCAACGTCACCGCCTCGACCTGTTCCAGCGACAGCGAGGCCTGGGCGCGAAGAGCGCCGGCCGCCTCGATGGTGTCGTGGGTCAGGTAGCAGGCGGCGTGATATTTGAAGAGCGCGTCGACGACCCACGGCTGGGCGCGGGGCTCGGTCGCGGCCGCCGTGTCCACCGTGGTCGACTGGGTGGCCGCGAATCCCTGGCCCGACCCCAGGATGTCGGTGTCGCTGGTGAAGCCGCGCGCGGCCAGGCGCGCCGCCAGCACGCCGTTCTGGGCCGCCTTGCCGGCGTGCAGCGGCTTGGCCATCGTGCCGAACACGCTTTTGAGGCCCGCGGCCTGGGTTCCGGCCAGGCCGAACGCGTGCAGCAGGGTCGCCTCGTCCAGGTCGAGCAGATGCGCCGCCGCCGCCGCCGCGCCGAAGGCGCCGAAGGTCGCGGTGCCGTGCCAGCCCTTGGCGTAGTGCGACGCGCCGAGCACTCGGCCGACCCGGCACTCGGCCTCGACCCCGGCGATGAAGGCGCCGACAACCTGGGCGCCTGAAGCGCCGAGCGCCTCGGCGAGGCCGAACACCGCGGGCGCCACCGGCGCGGTGGGATGGCCCATGGCGGTGATCACGTCGTCGAAATCCAGCGCGTGGCCGGCGGCGCCGTTGATCAGCACCGCGTTCATCAGCGATGTCCGGCGTCCGAGCCCGATCAGGGTGCAATCGCCACCGGCCGTGTCGTGGGGCGCCAGCTCCTCGGCCAGGATTTTCACCAGCGGCTCGTGGCGCGCCGCCAGGGTCACCCCCAGCCAGTCGAGCAGGCATTGCTTGGCCACCGTAACGGCCAGGGGGGACGGCGCCGCGCCGCGCATGGCGATCAGTTGTCGCGCCAATCGCGCGGTCACCGAGCCGTCCATGTTTCCTCTCCCGATTTAGCGGGGACCCTAAGGCCGTCTGGAGGACCAGGCTAGACCATCACGCGGGCCTGTCGCGGTCGGGAGTGTTAATCACGGATGTAATGGGTCGGGGCGTCGCCTTACGCCTCGACGCGAGATTGGCTACGCCTTTGCTCAGTTAGACTGTCCCGGGAGGTGAGCCGATGACGACCAACAAGAGGTGGAATTCCGAGGCCCTCGCGGCGTCCTGCGCGGCGGACGGTGAGTTCCGGATCGCCGCGCGGTTCTGGACCGGCGGCTTGCGGCTGGAGATGGACGGACGCACCGTGGCGATCACCCTGGCCGGCGGCGTCCCGTCGCCAGGCGATCCCGGCGCCGACGCGCCTGGCGTCGTCACCCTGGCGGCCCGGGACGATGTCTGGTCCGAGCTACTCGCCGCGCGACCGCCCCGGTTCTACAACGACACCTTCAATCTGATGATGTCTGGCAAGGTCGCCCTGAGGGCCGATCCGGTGCTGCACGCCCAATATTACCCGGCCGTGATGCGGGCGCTGGAGCTGCTGCGCCCGGCGGACCCAGGCGTGGCGCCCGCGCCCAAGTCCGCCAGCCGACCAGGAACGTTCGACAGCCCGGTGGGCCGCTATGTGCATATTGATGTCGAGGGGCAGGACTATCGGGTGTATTTCGAGGAAGCTGGTACGGGCATCCCCGTGCTGATGCAACACACCGCCGGCTGCCATGGCTCCCAGTGGCGTCACCTGTTCGAATGCCGCGCGATTACCGATCATTTCCGCCTGATCGCCTATGACCTGCCGTTCCACGGCAAGTCGCTGCCGCCGGTCGGACCGAAGTGGTGGGCGGAGGAATACAATCTGACCGCGAGCTTCCTGCGGTCGGTTCCGGTAACCCTGGCTGATGTCCTGGGCCTGGAGCGGCCGGTGTTCATGGGCTGCTCGGTCGGTGGGCTGCTGGCGCTGGACCTGGCGCTGCATCACCCCGACGTGTTCCGGGCGGTGATCTCGCTCGAAGGCGCGCTCAATATCGAGGGTGACCTCGATGGCTTGAGCACCCTGTGGCATCCCCAGGTCAGCAACGAATACAAGGCGCGGGCGATGAACGCCCTGATGAGCCCGACCTCTCCGGAGGCGTTCCGCAAGGAGACCAGCCAGGTCTATGCGGCGGGTTGGCCGCCGGCCTTCCTCGGCGACCTCTACTACTATCTGGCCGACTACGACCTGCGCGAGACGGCCGGCGGGATCCACACCGGCAAGGTGGCGGTTCATATTCTGTCGGGCGAATATGACGCCAGCGGCACGATGGAGCACGGTCAGGCGGCGCACGCGGCGATTGCCGGCTCGACCTGGACCGGCATGGATGGCGTCGGGCACTTCCCGATGTCGGAAAACCCCGAGGTGTTCCTGGGCTATCTGCTGCCCGTCCTCGAACAGATCAAACGCCAGGGCGGAGCCTGAGGCGATGACCAGTGTAGCGCAAGCGGCGTCGGGGTCGCCCTATCTGACCGACGAGCGGCTGATGATGCAGGATCTGGCGCGGACGTTCACGCGCGACGAGGTTACGCCGGTCGCCAATCGCCTCGATCCGGAGAAGGGCGATATCCCGCGGGCGCTGATCCACAAGATGGGAGACCTCGGCTTTTTCGGAATCACCATCCCCGAGGAGCATGGCGGCCTGGGCCTGGGCGCGTTTGAATACTGCCTGGTGGCCGAGGAGCTGGCGCGCGGCTGGATGAGCGTCGCCAGCATCATCGCCCGGGGCAACGGCTTCTATCGCTCGATCCCGGGAGTCGGCGAAGCGCGCCGGGCCAAGATCGCCGCCATGGCCCAGGGCCGCTATCTGGGCGCCGCCGCGCTGTCGGAGCCGCAGACCGGATCGGACCTGTCCAGCGTCGCCTGCCGGGCCCGGCGCGACGGTGACGAGTGGGTGATCACCGGCAATAAATACTGGTGCACCTTCGCCGACGGCGCCGATTTCATCAGCGTGCTGTGCAGGATCGACGATCCCGCCGCGCCCGAGGGCCGGGCCGGCACGGTTAGCGTATCGGTGGAAAAGCCCAAGGGCGAGCTGCCGAACGGGGTCACCGGCTCACCGATCCCCAAGATCGGCTATTTCGGCTGGAAGACCTGGGAGCTGCGCTTCGAGGGCGCCCGCGCGCCCGTGGCGCCGGAGACCGACCGCGCCGTCGGCCGGGCGTTCCAGGCCACGGCTGCCTCGCTCGGCCTGGCCCGGGCGCACACCGCCGCCCGCTCGATTGGCCTGGCGCAGGCGGCGCTGGACCATGCCTCGGACTATGCGCGAGAACGGGTGCAGTTCGGCCGGCCAATCAGCGATTTTCAGGCCATCCGCTTCAAGATCGCCACCATGGCCACCGAGATCGAGGCCGCGCGCCAGCTGATGTACCACACCTGCGCCCTGCTGGACGCCGGCCAAGCCGCCACCAAGGAGACCTCGATGGTCAAGTATTTCGCCTCGGAGATGGCCGAGCGGGTGACCAGCGAAGCCCTGCAGATCCTCGGCGGCGCCGGCTACACGACCCTGCACCCGATCGAGCGCTATTGGCGCGACGCGCGGCTGACCAAGATTTTCGAGGGCACCTCGGAGATCCAGCAACGTATTATTTCAGATCAGCTGTTGGGTAAGCCCACGCGGAACTAATGGGCGGGCGGAGATTGGCGCCGCGGCGTCGGTTCAAGTCAGATCGGGGAATACGGATCGACCCTCTCGCCGTTGAATAGAGCGACGTCGATCAGCGACGCCCGCTCTCGCGCGCCCGGGCGGTGTCGCAACTATTCTGCGTCCGCATCAACGTATCCATCCAGACACCGAACGCCTTCTCGATCCGAAAATGTCATCCGCCAGTTCTTGGTCACGAACAGGCTCCTGACGCCCACGCTGGTTAATTAGGGTGTTTTGGTGGCGTGTCGCCGAGCTTGAGCCCCGCTGGATCAGAACGCCAGCTTCGCCCAGGCCGTCTTGCACTGATGCTCGGCGGTGAAGGCGGTGGCGGGCATGCCTTTCACGCCGCCACCGCTGGCGACGTTCAGGCTCTGGACGGTTCCAGTCTTGAACGGCGACCATTTCGGCGCGCCGGGGCCGTTGGGATCGCCGACGCGGGCGAAGTTAGTCCAGTAGGTCGCCATGGTTTCCGCCAGAGCCTTGCGCTGATCGTCGCGCAGGTCGGCCATGTTGAACAAATAGGGCAGCTCCGAGGCGTGGCCGGGTCCCTGCGGCACGCTCAGGACGTATTTGCCGGCGATATTGCCCAGGATCAGCGGCGCGGTCCGGTCGCGGAACTCGTACATCCACACCCTGCCGCCCTGGGCGGCGATCTGGGCCGAGACGTTGACGCCATTGCACGAGAACCCGCTGTCGGTGCCGGCGGCCGCGCTGGCCAAGCTGGGTTGCAGCGCGACATCCGAGCCGTATTTGGCCAGGGGATAGTATTTATCGGTCAGGTCGCCGGCCGAAACGCCCGACTCGGCGGCCAACACGGCCGCGCCCTTGGCATAGGCTTGCGGCGTCATCAGGAAGGACCTGTCGGCCGGATTCAGGTTCGGCGGCTTGGCGGTCATCCGGGCAATTAGTTCGCCGATGGCCACGAACAGCAGGTTCTCATCCTGGTTGGAGCCATTGATCACCGCGACCTTGTTGTTGGCGCCGGCGGCGAAGATGTCCTTGATCGTGCGGGGCAGGACCTTGCCATCCACCGAGGGCACCAGATTGCCCACGCCAGTCCCGAAATCGCTCATCAGGTGCGCGCGGATCAGCGAGACCGGCAGGCCGCGCAGACAGGCGGCGGTAACCGCGGCGCCGGAGCAGGCCGGACCCGCGTCTCCGGCGGCCGCCGCCGCCCGGGTCTTTTGCACGGCGGCGGCGCCCTTGGCCTCCATGCCGGCCTGGGACAGCTGGGCGGAGACCCCATAGGCGCCGCTCTCGATGATCGCCTTTTCGAACAGGCCCGCCGACAGCGGCGACGCCAGGTGAGTAAGCACGCTGAAGCCGCCGGCCGACTCGCCGAAGATGG
The DNA here is from genome assembly GCA_038227865.1 of Caulobacterales bacterium. GTDB lineage: Bacteria > Pseudomonadota > Alphaproteobacteria > Caulobacterales > Caulobacteraceae > Acaudatibacter. Next base: position 33,715 of record JBBRPO010000013.1, on the reverse strand, counting down.
TGACGTTCCTCGGGTCGCCCCCGAAAGCGCCGATATTGGCCCGCACCCACTTCAGAGCAGCCTGCTGGTCCATGATCCCGTAGTCACCCGCGCCGCCGGCGCCGTCGCGCAGCGCCGGATGGGCGAGGAAGCCCATGGCCCCCAGGCGATAGTTCATCGCCACCACGATCACCCCTTTGGAGACCAGGGGGGTCGGATCGGCGTAGGAAACGGCGCTGCCGGTGGTGAAGGCGCCGCCGTGGATCCACACCATTACCGGGAACGGCCCCGCGCCGGTGGGGGCGTGCACATCGAGATAGAGGCAGTCCTCGGTCTCGCCGAGCGACCGGAACGGGCTGCTTCCGGTCTGGAGGCATGGCGAAGCCGACGCCGTCCTGGCGATCGGCGCCGACCACGCCGCCGCCGGCGCGGGCGCCCGCCACCGCAGATCGCCGATTGGCGGAGCCGCATAGGGAATGGCGAAATAGGAGCGCATGGCCCCGCGCGGTGTCGCCTGCACCGGTCCGCGATCGGTTTGCACGACTGTTGTCGAAGGTTCCGCACCCGCGGCCGAGGCCACCGCCAGGGCGCCGAGCAGGGCGGCGCCTAGGCCGGAAAGCCCGGCCAACCCATGAGACCAATGATCAAACCGTCCGCCCATGCCGACCGCCCCCTAAGGATCAGCCCACGCCGGGGCTGTTGGTGAATCTATGCCCCTCCCGCCGATCCGCCACAAGTCGAAGGTCAACGCGCCCTAAAGCCCGTAGAGTTCGGCCTTGTCGAGGGTGTTGCGGACCAGGCGCAGGACGGCGACGTCGACCATCACGCCGTTGACCTGGACAGCCCCCAGGCCCTGGGCTTCGGCCTCACGGTAGGCGGCTTCCATCTGGCGGGCGCGGGCGACCTCGCGGGCATCAGGGGAGAATATCTCGATGGCCGGAGCGATCTGCGACGGGTGGATCGCCCATTTGCCGACCATGCCCAGGGCCTTGGCGCGAGCGGCCTCGGTGCGGAAGCCTTCCTCGTTCTTGAAGTTGGCATAGGGGCCGTCGACGGCGTCCAGACCCGCCGCCCGCGCCGCCATGGTCACCCGGAAGCGCACATAGTGGAATATGTCGCCGGGATAGGCTCCGGACTCGCCGATCGCCCGGGCGTCGATGCCCTGCGAGCCGGAATAGTCGCCCATACCGAAGATCAGGCATTCGAGCCGGTCGCTGCAGCGGGAAATCTCCTCGACGTTCTGCAGGGCCTGCACCTCCTCGATCAGCACCTCGATGCCGATCCGACGTTCGAGCTTCAGCTTCTTCTCCAGCTGGCCCAGCATGCGATCGAGGAAGATCACGTCGGCGGCGGTGTAGGGCTTGGTCAGCATGATGGTGTCGATGTTGGCCCCGGCCTTTTCGACCACGGTGATGATGTCGCCATGGCACCATTCGGTGGTGACGTCGTTGATCCGCACGCAGCGGGTCTTCTTGCCCCAGTCGAGGTTGTTGAGAGCCCAGGCGATCTTGTCCCGCGCCTCGACCTTGACGCTGGGTGCTACGGCGTCCTCAAGGTCGCAGAACACATGGTCGGCGGCCGATTCCGCGCCCTTGCGCAGCATCTTCTCGCTGCTGCCGGGGACCGAAAGTTGTGAGCGCCGGGGGCGTGGGATGCGCTGGGTCATGGTGGGGATGTCCTTCTAGTCTTGAACGGCGGCCGCGGCGCGTCCGTCGATGAGGGTCTGGATTTCGATTTCGGTCAGGCCGGCGCGCCGGAGCTGCGCGCGGGTGTGTTCGCCCAGCAGCGGGGCGCGGGCGTGGACGCCGCCCGGGGTCCGGGTCATCTTCACCGGCACGCCGGCGATGCGGATCGGCGCGGCGCCGGGCTGCTCGACCTCGACGATCATCTGGCGAGCGGCAAAATGCGGATCGCGCTCGATCTCGGCGATGTTCATCACCGGGCCGAAGGGGATGCGACCGCCCAGCCTGGCCGTCAGTTCGGCCTTGGACAGCCGCCGGGTGCGGGCGCTCAGGGCCTCGATCAAGGCGTTACGATTTTCGCTCCGCAACCGGTGGCCGGCGAAACGGGAGTCGGCCAGCAGAGGCGCGGCGTCGATGGCCTGGCACAGAATCTGAAAGAAATTGTCCTGCTGCGCGGCGACGGTGATGAAGCCGTCGGCGGCGGGAAACATGCCGAACGGGCACAGGAACGGGTGGTGATTACCCTCGGGACCCGGTGTCTGCTCCAGGATCGAATGCTGCCAGACGGTGCGCTCGCACACCGCCAGCACCGCGTCGACCATTGAGACGTCGACGAACTGGCCCTCGCCGGTCCGCTGGGCGTGATGGATGGCGGCCAGCACGCCGAAGGCCAGCATCATGCCGGGGACGATATCCCCCACGCCCGGCCCGACCTTGGTCGGCGTCGCCGAGTCCGGACCGGTGATGGCCATCACGCCGCCCATAGCCTGGGCGACCACGTCGAAGGCCGGCCAGTCGGCATAGGGCGAGGCTCCGGTGCGCTGATCGCCGAAGCCGCGCAGGGCGCCGTAGACCAGTCGCGGATTGATTTCGCGCAGCACCTCATAGCCGATGCCCAGACGCTCCATGACGCCGGCCCGGAAGTTCTCGGTCAGGGCGTCGGCGTCCTTGACCAGCGCCTTCAGGGCGGCGCGGCCGGCCTCGCTCTTGAGGTCGAGGCAGACGCTCTGCTTGTTGCGGTCGATGCTCTGGAAATAGCCGCCGAGCGCCTTGCGGGTGTCGTCCTGGCGATAGGGACCGGCGCCGCGGGTCATGTCGCCGGTCAGCGGTTCGACCTTGATCACCTCGGCCCCGTGGTCGGCCAGCATCATCGTGCCATAGGGACCGGCCAGCATCTGGGTCAGGTCGATGATCCGCAGGCCGTTCAGGGCGCCGAACGGCTTGGCGTCTGTCGAGGTCACCGATCACCCCAATGGCTTTTGCGCTTGACCAGTACGCGCCGGTCGATCTGGGCGACCTGTTCGTCGCGCTGGTTGTAGCCATAGTGGCGGAACACCACGATGCCGGCGTCGTCCTGGTCGGCGGCGGTTTTCTCCAGCACCTCGCTGTAGGCGTAGAGGGTGTCGCCGTGGGTGACCGGCTTGGACAGGCGGATATTGTCCAGGCCAAGTTCCGCAAGCGCGTTTTCGCAACAGTCCTGGCAGGCGAGGCCCAGCACCAGCGAGAAGTTCACTCCGCCGAAGGCGATGACGCCGCCGAACGGGCTGGAGGCCATCTGGTGTTCATTGAAATGGCCCTGGGCGGTGTTCATCACCATGTTGGTGATCAGCACGTTCTCCAGCGGAGTCATGGTCTTGCCGCGGGCGTGGCGGATCACGGCGCCGACCTCGAAGTTCTCGAAGTAGTTGCTCGCGCCGGTCAGTTTGGAGATTTCGCCCATCACGCCGCTCCCTCGGGGTTGCGCAACCGCACGAGATTGGAGCGACGGAAACCGATCACCCGCTCGCCGGCTTCATCGAAGCCCTCGGTCCGCCAGGTGACAATACCGTTTCTGGGGTTGCTGTCGGAGACCCGGGCCTCTGTGGTGACGCTGCGGGCGGTGATCGTGGTTCCCGGATAGACTGGTCGGTCGTAGGTCAGGTCGAACACACCCAGGAACGGTCCGCCGATCTCGCTGCAATCCTCGACGCTGAGGCCCAGCACCACGTTGAACACCAGCTGCGGATTGACCACGATGTCCGGGTGGCCGTGGGCCTTGGCGTAGGCGCGATTGAAATACAGCGGGTTGAACGACAAGGTCAGGGTGGTGAACAGGGTGGTGTCGCCCTCGAGGATAGTGCGGCCCCAGTGGTGATCGAACCTCTGGCCGACGTGGAAATCCTCAAACAGTCGCCCCTTCGGCCAAAACACGGCCCTGGCGCGTGGATCATCGGTCATCGCCTGTCTCCTCCGGCGCCCATTTACTCTGAACCCAGTGATGCGAGAAAGGCCGGGAGGGAGCAATGCGGCGGCGGCGTTGCCCGGAACGCATTACATATGCGATGTCGTTTCGCGATATGGCCGCCCGCTCGATCAAGTCCGCGCAACGCACCCTGGCGCTGTTCGAACTGTTCTCGCGCGAGCAGCGGCCGTTCACCGTGGGGCGGGTGTCGAAGGCCCTGAAGATCCCTCAGGCCAGCGCCAGCATGCTGCTGCGAAATCTGGCCGACCTGGGCTATCTCGAATACGACCGCAAGGCTCGGACTTTCGCGCCCGGCATCCGCGTTGCGCTGCTGGGCAGCTGGATCGACCGGCGGTTCAGCGAGGCCGGATCGCTGGGCGCGCGGCTGGACGCGCTGCAGCGCAAGGTCGGTGAAACCGCCTACCTCGGTATTCAGAACGGGGCGGCGGCGCAGTATGTGATCACCCAGGCGCCGGAAAACCCCGACCGGCTGGACGTGATGTCGGGCCAGTTCCGGTCGCTCACCTGCTCGGCCATGGGCCGCGCGCTGCTGAGCCTCAAGCCGGATGCGGAGGTGCTGGCCTGGGCCCGTCGGTGCAACGCCGAGGCGGCCGAGGCCCGTTTCGTCGTGCGGGAAACCGAATTCCTGGCGCTGATCCGCCGAGCGCGCGAGGACGGCTATGCGACGACCGAGGGCGATGTCACGCCAGGGCTGGGGGCGATCGCGGCGCCGATGCCATCGCCGATGGAAGGTTCGCCCCTGGCGCTGGGCGTCGGCGGCCCGATCGCCCGGATTCGCCAGAAACGTCCTCTGATCCTCGAGGCCCTACAGGCGTTCATCGAACCGCTCGCGGCGCCGCCCCCGGCGGCGAAGGAGGGGCCATGGTGAGGCGCGTCCCATCGCGAGGCTGTGAGGCTTTCCAGGATGTGCACGCTGGACAGGTGGTGGCGCTCGTGTGAACCTTGAGCCGTGGCGCTTGTGGGAAGGGTGGGCGACGAGTGAAGCAGACGACGTTTTGCATCCCACTTGAAGTCAAGCCCGACAGTAGCAGTCGTCTGATTGCGGTGATCGAACGCATGCGGGCGGCCGAGGACACTGGCGATTTCGGCTTCCCAGAGAACTTTGCGCGGCTGAAGCGCGACGTTCCCACGCTGCACTTCATGTCGATGAGTGTGTTCCCGGCGTCGGAATTCGACCCAACGTTCATCTTTGAAGCCAATATCGACGGCGCGCCGGGGGTATTCTGGGGGCAGATCGAAGCGGCGCTCGGAGGACAGCTGAGAGAGGTGCTCAGGTGTTGCAAGCGGCCGCTCGACGAGGATGCCCCGCTCTACGACGCGGTGACGGCGGCGCAATCCCATGTCCCCGTCGCACCCTATTTCGAGGCGCGCACTCACCAGCCAAGCGTCTTCCATCACGGCAACCGGGGCATGACCCGGGACCGCGTTTTGCGGGAAGATGAGTTGTTCGCGGCCGTCCGATCGCAGATCGATAGTCCGGATCGTATCGGCCCCAGCCCCTACCGTGGCATCGGCGCGGTCGGTGTGCACGATAAGCTGAGGCGCGAGCTGCTCCCCGCCTTCGGCTGGCTGAACGATCCCGCCGAAACCAGGATCCCGGCTGCCGAACACATCGCCGACGGCGTGCGTCTGTTTGCCTTCGTGGCCGCGGTGTTGCTGGTCCTTTCGGCGCCGGGGTTGGCCCTCGCCGCGATCTTCACCTCCTCGTGGTACCTGCTCCTTTACATGGTGGTCGCAATCGCGATGATTGCCTTGGCGGCCTATCTGAAGCGCAAACCCGTGGCCGGCGCCGAGGTCGATACGCATTTCAATCCCATCCCGGGACTGTTGAAGAACGCGGGCATGATCGTGGGTTTCTTCGTCGCCTATCTGGCGGCGGCGATCGTGTTGCTGACGCCGATCGTTTTCGCGTCGCGATGGGTGCTGGCTCGTCTGCGCATCGCCCCTGCCCTGAGTTTCGACGCCGCCTGGCGCTCGGTGGCCGTCGCTTCACTGTGGGGACTGGTCGGGATCGTGGTCTCCGCGGGGCTGCTGCTGTTGTGGCTCCGCTATCTGGAGCGCCGCGACGCCTCGCACGACGCGCCGCCCATCGATGAGCGGATGCTGCGCGAGATGGTCCGCCGCGAGGACTGGATCGCCCAGAACCACATGGGCTCGATCGTCATCGTCAAGCCGGGGGTTCTGCGCACGATCATCATCCGCGTCGGTCACCTGGGCCTGGGGCTGTTGCTGCGTTTCACCGCCATGAACGGGTATCTGGGGAGTATGCGAACGGTGCATTTCGCCCACTGGGCGTTTCTCAACAATGGCGCCCGGCTGCTGTTTCTCAGCAACTTCGACCACAGCTGGGATTCCTATCTCGACGACTTCATCGAAAAGGCCAGCGTTGGACTGACCCTGGCCTGGGGATGCGGCATCGGCTTTCCACCGACGCGCTTCGCCATTCTCGACGGCGCCAGCCACGGCAGGCAGTTCAAGAACTGGGCGCTGGCGTCCCGGGCGGTGAGCCGGTTCTGGTATAGCGCCTATCGGGAACTCACCGTCGATCAGATCGAACGCAACAACCGTATCGCCGACGGCTTGCGCAAACCCAGACTTGGCGAGAGGGAGGCGGCGGCGTGGATACGCAACCTGTAGCGGCCCCGCACAAACAGTGGCCGAGCTGGAAGCTGGCGGCGCCCAATGATGCGCTGGTCCAGGGGTTGGTGGTCAGCGGGTTCGGTGACCTGGAGACTGGCCGGGCGCTGTTGCTGGAGTTTCGCTGGCCAGAAGACGCCGCCGCTCCCAATCCCGCCGCCACCAACCGCGGCGCCTGGCTGAAAACCCTGGCGAGCGTGGCGCCGATCACCAACGCCCAGCCGCCAGGCAAGGCCGACGGTGGCGCTCAGTCGTCGCGAGCGGCGGCGCTCGCCTTCAGCTGGACCGGCCTGCAACGGATGGGCCTGCCCGCAACGGCGCTGGCTTCGTTTTCGCGGCCGTTCGTCGAAGGCATGCTCCAGGAGGATCGGCTGCGCAGGCTGGGAGACCGTCGCTCGGGCGAGTGGCTTGAGACGGTCGTTCCGGGCGGACCCCGGTGGAGCGCCAACACGCCGCTCAGAACGGCGGTGTCGACCCTGCCCGGCGCCTTCGACGTGCCCGATAGCGGCCATCAGGAGGAGCGCGTCGTCACCGACATCACCGTTCACGCGCTGCTGCTTCTCTATACCCATGGCGATGACGACGCGGCGGCGTGGACGAAAGTGGTGACCGAGGCCCTGGCGCCCCATCAGGTCGCGGTCGTCCACACCCTGGACCTTGTGCTCGACGTGGAAAGCAGCGGCGTCAGCCGCGAGCATTTCGGCTTCGCGGACGGCCTTTCCCAACCCGCGCCCTACGACGAGAACGGAACCGTGCTGCTCGATGGCAAGGTGGTCGGCAAGGCGAACAAGAACGCTGTGCAGGGGGTCCCCCTGGGAGAGTTCCTGATCGGCTATCTCAACGGCCATCATGAGAATTCACCCGGCCCCGTCACCCCCGGCGACCTGGAAGGCCAGCCCGACAAGCGCGACCCCCGCCCTTCCGCCGCCGGTCTGCCGCCACACCGCACCGCCGAGGGCTTCTTCGATCTGGGCCTGAACGGCTCCTATCTGGTCGCCCGGGAGTTGAGGCAGAACGTCACCGCCTTCTGGAACGCCATGGACCGCAACGCCGCCGCGATCCGCGAGCACGACCCCGCCAATTCCGACCATGTCACCGCTGAATGGATCGCCGAGCGGGTCATAGGCCGCGATCGCCAGGGTCACCTTCTGTGCCCCGTTGGCGTGCTCAAGGCGGACGCGCTGGGCCTGCCCGACAACGATTACCTGTTCTACGATCGCGACGCCCAGGCGACCGGCTGTCCGGCGGGTAGCCATGTCAGGCGCGCCAATCCGCGCGACTCGCTGGCGCCCAACCCGTTCCAGAAGGCCGACCTGCTTCAGGCGGCCAACAACCATCGTATCCTGCGCCGAGCCCGTAAGTTCGGAACCAGGATCGCCGACTATCGGGTGGATGACGGCGCGAACCGGGGCCTGTTGTTCATGTGTCTGAACACGGACATCGCGCGCCAGTTCGAATTCGTTCAACAGACTTGGCTGCTCAACAGTGATTTCGCGACCCTGCGCTCGGAAGTCGATCCGCTGGTCGGGCCAAAGGGGCCGATGACCATCCATGAGACGCCGCTGCGGCGAACCGTCCATGTCGACACCTTCGTCCAGGCGGCCGGGGGCGATTATTTCTTCCTGCCGAGCCTGCCGGCGCTAAGTTACCTGGCGATGTTGTGAGCGCGCTGGATTCGACCGACGTTCTGCGGCCCGGACCCACCGGCCTTCGGAAGTGGGTGACGGCGCGCGTCATGGCCGCCGTCCCCTGGGGTTTCGGCTTGCTGAGGCGCTTCTGGCCGATCCCGCGGCTAGGCTCTATCTATGTCGTCACGCTCTATGATGACGTGCGGGAGGTTTTCCTCACCGATCAGGCCTTCCAGGTTCCCTACAGGGCCAATCTCGATTTGATCACCGGTGGCGAACCGTTTTTTCTCGGTTTGGCGAACACCCCTGAGTATCGCGACCAGCTGCACGCCATGCGGCAGGTCGTCCAGAACAAGGATCTGGCATCGCTCGCCGCGAGGGCCGAGGAACTGGCCGAGAAGATCGTCGCGGTTTCGAACGGCGCCGTCGAGGTCGTCGATCTGGTGCGCCGCGTCGCGTTCGAGCTGATGTCCGCCTATTTCGGCGTACCGGCGCCGGCCGGCGGCAGGCTGGACGTCTGGGCGACAAGGCTGTTCGAGTACCAGTTCACGGGGTCGCCGAAGGATGAGGATCTGCGCGCTCAGGTTGACGCCATCGGGCCGGCCTTCAGGGCCCATATCGACGCCGAGATCGCCCGGCGAAAGGCCGTCGGCGCGGAGGGCGACGATATCATCGCCCGCTGCCTGGCGCGCCAAGCGGCCGGGGAGCCCGGCTACAGCGACGTACAGATCCGAACCGCCGTGCTGTGCATGATGGTCGGCGGGCCGCCGCAACCCCCGATGATCGTGCCACAGGCCATGGAACAGCTGCTGCGCCGGCCAGACGCCCTGGCCGCGGCGCGCGCCGCGGCGCTGGCGGGTGACGATGACCGACTGCGCAACATCGTCATGGAGGCCATGCGCTTCGACCCGCTCGCTCCGGCGCTTCCTCGGCGAGCGACGCGGGCCTGGACATTGGCGGCCGGGACGAGCCGGCAGCGGGCCATACCGGCCGGCGCCACGGTGCTCGTCGGCTTCGCCTCGGCCATGATGGATGACCGTCGCCTTCCGGACCCCAAAGTGTTCGATTCCGGTCGCCGACCACACGAATACATCCATTTCGGCTGCGGCCTGCATGAGTGTTTCGGCCGATATATCAACCATGCAACCTTGCACCTGATGCTTAAGCCGCTGCTCGTCCGCGACAATCCGCGCCGCGCCGCCGGACCCGACGGGCGTCTCACGAAAAACGGCATCTTCGCTGAACGTCTGGTGGTCCAATTCGGGTAGTGTTTGCATGCCGACCAGAACGACGCCGCCTCCCATTTGTCGCTGGAATGGCGTAACGAGCCCAGCAGACTCAGGAGGCCCCGATGAACGCACTCACCCCCGGCGGACGCTATGACGAGGCGACGGCGATCCGGCCAGTGCGCGTCGCGGTGCTGACGATTTCCGATACGCGCGATGAGGAAAGCGACACTTCCGGCCACGTGCTGGCCGATCGGGTGACCGGGGCCGGGCATGTGCTGGCCGGCAAGGCGATCGTGGCCGACGACGTGGCGACGATCCGCGAGCGGGTGAAGGTCTGGACGAGGTCGGGCGAGGTCGACGCCATCGTCACCACCGGCGGCACCGGCCTGACCGGCCGGGACGTGACGCCCGAAGCGATCCGGCCGCTGTTCGACAAGGAGATCGACGGGTTCTCGGTGGTGTTTCATCTGGTCAGCTATCAGACGGTGGGGCTTTCGACCCTGCAGTCGCGAGCGCTGGCCGGTATTGTCGACGGAGTATTCGTGTTCTGCCTGCCCGGCTCGAACGGCGCGGTGAAGGACGGCTGGGACAAGGTGATCGCCGCCCAACTCGATAGCCGCCACCGGCCCTGCAACATGGTCGAGCTGATGCCCAGATTGCTGGAAGCATGACCGCTGGGAAGACGGGTGGCCTGACGCATCTGGACGCCGAGGGCCGGGCGCGGATGGTGGATGTGTCCGGAAAGCCGGCCACCGCGCGCGAGGCGGTGGCGACCGGCTTCGTGCGCATGGCGCCGGCGACCCTGGCGTTGGCTATCTCCGGTGGCGGCAAAAAGGGCGACGTGCGCGCGGTGGCCGAGATCGCCGGGGTGATGGGGGCCAAGCGGACCAGCGACCTTATCCCGCTGTGTCATCCGTTGGCGCTGAGCAAGGCGCGGGTGACGGTGAATGTCGCCGAGGGCGGCCTGGAGGTGATCGCCGAGGTCAAGACCACCGGCCCGACCGGCGTGGAGATGGAGGCCCTGACCGCCGTGTCGGTGGCGTGCCTGACGCTCTATGACATGCTGAAGGCCGCCGACCGGGGCATGGTGATCGAGGGCGTGCGGCTGTTGGAGAAGACCGGCGGCGGCTCCGGCGACTGGCGCGCGCCATGAAGCTGCTGTCGGTCGAGGACGCGCGGGCGCGGATGCTAGCCGGGGTGGAGCCTCTGCCGGCCGAGGAGGTGGCTCTGGCGATGGCCAAGGGCCGGTTCCTGGCCGGGGCGGTGGTCGCCTCGCGCAACCAGCCGCCGTTCGCCGCTTCGGCCATGGACGGCTGGGCGGTACGGTCGGAGGATGGGGTGGGGCCGCGCCGGGTCGCCGGCGAAAGCGCCGCCGGTCGCGGCTACGCCGGATCGGTGGGACCGGGCGAGGCGGTGCGAATCTTCACCGGCGCGGCCGTGCCCGAGGGGGCGGACGCCGTGGTGATCCAGGAGGACGCTCGGCGCGAGGGCGACACGGTCTATATTCCGCCAGTCACCGACCCCCGGCACATCCGGGCCGCTGGCCTGGATTTCCGCGTCGGGGCGATCCTGCTGGAGCGGGGCGCTCGGCTCGACCCGTGGCGGTTGTCGCTGGCGGCGGCGGCTGGTCTGGCCACGATTCCCGTCCACCGCCGGCCTCGCGTGGCGATCCTCTCCACCGGTGAGGAGGTGGTCGAGCCGGGTGCCGCGCCCGGGCCGTTCCAGATCTTCAATTCCGGCTCCACGGCCCTTACCGCGCTGGCCGAGACCTGGGGCGCCGACGCGACCGCGTTACCCTCGGTGGGGGATGACGAGGCGGCGACCGCCGAGGCGGTGGCCGACGCGGGGGGCAACCTGATCGTCACCCTAGGCGGCGCCTCGGTGGGGGACCACGACCTGGTCAAGCCGGCTCTGAAGCGGCTGGGCCTGGAGTTGATCGTCGAGAGCGTGGCGGTGCGGCCGGGCAAGCCGACCTGGTTCGGTGTCCTGGCCGACGGGCGCCGGGTGCTGGGCCTGCCAGGCAATCCGGCTTCGGCCCTGGTCTGCGCCGAGCTGTTCCTGCAGCCGTTGCTCCGGGCGATGCAGGGCGCCGAGCCGCAACCCCGGATCGTGACGGCCCGGACCCGCGCCGCGCTGGGGGCCAACGGTGATCGGGAACACTGGATGCGGGCGCGTCTGGCCTATGAGCCCGACGGTGGGCTGTGGATCAGCCCGCTGAAAGACCAGGATTCCTCGCTGGTCACCATCTTCGCCCGGGCCGACGCCCTGGTCCGCCGCGCTCGCCGGGCGCCTGCCAGCGAAGTGGGCGATGTCGTGGAGATATTGATCTTGGACCGACTCTGGTGACTATCGCCGAGCGATGAACCGCCTTGGAATGTCCCTGTCATGCTTCTGACCGCCGCCCTGGCGCTTAGCCTGTTGAACCCGTTGGCCTGGATGGCTCATCCTCCGAGCCGTCACCCGGCTATCCGGCGCGTCCATGTCGGAGCGTGGTCCATCGCCATCGCCAAGGACCGCTTCTCGGGAACCTCCGGCTGTTCGATCACCGCCAGGGACGTCAGCCTGCATGCTGGCACCGCGGTATTCCGGCTCGCCGGGCGTGGGGACACCACCCACGCCGTGTTCCGTCTCGATGGCGGACCGCCCCGGGCGATTTCCGACACCTTCGACGCGGTCCAGGCCAAGGGGTTTTTTCCGCAACGCGGCTGGATCGTCGATCCCGACGGTGGTGAGGCGGCCCTGCCGGCCGGCTATCTGTCGGGGATCAAGACGGTGACGTGGCGCGGCTCGTGGAAACAAGGCTTGCGCCGGATCAAGGTCGCCCACCTGGATGAAGCCATCGCCACCGCCCGCGCCGACGGTTGCGGTGACGTCGCACCCTAAACGGCCACGCGTAGCCGCTCGGCGGTGATTTCGGCCATCACGGCTATGGCCACTTCCCAGGGGGCCTTGCCGCCGATGTCCAGGCCGATCGGCGCTCGTAGGCGGCCGATGTGGTGTTCGGCCAGACCGGCCTGACGCAGCCAAAGTTGGCGATCGGCCAGCCGCCGCCGCGCGCCCAGCGCGCCGACGTAGAAGGCGTCGGAAGGCAGGGCCGCCACCAGGGCCGCGTGGTCGGTTTCGGCGTCATGGGTGGCCACCGCCACTGCGGTCCAGGGGTCCATGCCGATCGCCGCCAGGGCCTGGGCCGGTTCGTCCCGGCGATAAGCTACGCCGGCCAGCGGCGGCGGCTCGGCCGGCCCCTTGGGCCGCACCAGGGTGGTTTCGCAGCCCGACTGGGCGCCCAGCGCCGCGATGGCCAGGGCCGTGGGGTCCGAACCCAGGACGATCAGCCGCGGGACGGGATCGAAGCGTCTGGCGAAGGCGGTAGGCCAGGATGGAGGCGGCGCATCGGCGTCGGCGCAGGCTCGTCGGCTGCCGTCGCTGAGCCAGATCGCGGGCCGCCGCGCATCGGTCAGCTCGAGTAGTTCGCGGATGGCGTCGTCGTCCGGCGCCAGGCGCTCGAGCTGAACTTCTATCCGGGCGCCGCACAGCAGGCGGATGTCGGGCCAGGGGCTGCCCTGACCATAGACCAGGCGCCGGGGGGCGCCATCGGCCAGCACTCCGGCGGCGTGGGCGACCACATCGCCCTCAAGGCACCCCCCCGACAGAAAGCCCGTGGCGCCGCTCGGTCCGACCGCCATCTGCGTGCCCACCGGGCGCGGCCCGCCGCCGTCCAGGGCGACGATGGTCGCCAGCGCCATGCTCTCGCCGAGGGTTCTGGCGCGTTCGAGAGCGGGTCTGACGTCGTCGCCAAGACCAAACAGAGGCCATTCGGGCAGGGATTCCAGCATGGGTCTCCATTAAGGTTTCATCAACGCTGTCGATACCGCTTCTTTACATATGGGTGTTTAATATCCCGGCCATGAACCCTCTGGTTTCCAAGCTTGGTCTCGGGGCGGCGCAGTTCGGTCTCGACGGCGGCGCGCCGAACCGGGGCCGATCGCCAGAAGCCGAGGTGCGGGAGATGCTGAGCCTGGCCGCGCGGGCCGGCGTCGGCGGCCTCGACACCGGCGCGGCCTCCAACCATGGCGAGGCGGTGATGGGGGCGGTGATGCCCCGTCCCGCGCCCTTCGCCGTGACGGTCAAGGCGGCCCGCGGCGACCGGGGACCGGCCTATGTCGAGGCGGAGGCGCGCGCGTCCCTGGCCCGCCTGGGTCTGACCAGCGCCGATGCGATCATGGTGCAGGCGGCCGGGGACCTGTTTTCCCCCTATGGCCTGGCGTTATGGGAGCGGCTGAAGGCGCTGCGTGACATGGGCCTGTTCGCCAAGGTCGGGATTTCGGCCTACGCCTCCGATGACCCCGTGGGCCTGGCGAGGCGGTTCAAGCCCGATGTGATCCAGGCGCCCGCTAGCCTGCTCGACCAGCGGTTACTGATCGACGGTTCACTGGCGACGGTGAGGGGCTTGGGGGTCGAGGTTCACCTGCGGTCGATCTTCCTGCACGGCCTGCTGTTTCGGCCTCCTGGCCGCGTTCCCAATGAGGTGCGGGCCGCGGCCACGCGCCTTTCGCGCGCCCGGCGGATGATCGCCGAGGGCCGCAGCGACCCGCTGCAGGCGGCCCTGGGCTTCGCCCTCTCCCGCCCCGAGGCCGACGCGGTGATCGTCGGCGCGGCCAATGCGGCGGAGCTCGCGGCCGTGATCGCCGCCGCCGCCAGCCCGCCCCCGGACTTGGACTGGGACGACATGGCGATCGAAGATCCCGAAGCGCTGGACCCGAGGCGCTGGGCGGCGGCTTAGGGCCGAGAGCGATTGACGCTGAACCTTCGGTGTTCGGAACGGTCGTCTGACAGATCTAAGGTAGCCTCACTTTCACCCCGCCAAACGCTCCGATGCCTGGCTTGTCGAAACCGACAGGGTTCTCGTAGTGACGATTGAGCAGATTATCGACGCGGGCGAACAGGGTGACGCCCTTGCCCAGGTCGTAGGACGCCGCGATGTCGACCGTCGAATAGGGGCTGGCGGTCAGGCGAGGGATGGAGAAGTCGCGGTTGGCGTCCACTCGGCCGCCGACATAGAGCAGGCTCGATGACAGCAAGAGCCGGCCCGTGGGCCGCCAGACGGCCTGCAGGCTGACCTTGTTCTTGGGTCGGCGCAGCAGGGTCTGGGCGGCGATGTCGTCGCGGGCGATGGTGTAGGTATAGTCGGCGCGCAGGCTAAGTTTGCGGCTCACCGCCAGGGAGGCGAAGCTCTCCACCCCGTAGGTCGTGGCCCGGCCGATGTTGGCGTAGGTGGTGAAATCGGCGCTAGTCTCGATCAGGTTCCTGATCACGTTGTGGAACCAGGTGGCCCCGAAACGCAGCCGGCCGTCGGCCAACGGCTGTTCGAAGCCGACGTCATAGCCCTCGCTGGTCTCGGCCTTCAGGTTCGGATTGGCGAAGAAGAAGAACTCCGGGAAGCTGACGAACAGCTGGGTCAGGGTCGGGGCCTTGAAGCCCGTGCCGTAGGTGGCCTTGAGCTGGGTGCCGGTAGGGGCGATCAGATAGGTGGGGGCGATGCGAAAGGTGGTCTTGCCGCCGAACCTGTCGTTGTCGTCGTAGCGTACGCTGGCGGCGACGGTCAGGCCCTGGACGGGATGGGCCTGGAGCTCCAGGTAGCCGGCGCGGTCGGCGATGCCGGGGTTTCTGACGTCGGCGTTGGCGAGCAGCCGGTCCTCACTGTCTTCAGCGCCCAGCACGAGGTTATTGCCACCGCCGAGAGCAACGGTTCCCTGGTAGTCCAGCTTCAGGCGATCGCCATTGGCGATGGTCGGCGCAGGCAGGCCGAAACCGTCGTCGGGTCCCTGTATGTGGGTTCGATAGTCGGTGTAGCCGACCCCCAGAACGTTCTGTAGCGCCCCGTTGAACAGGGCGAACCGGCCGTCGAGGCGGGTGAAAAGCTGTTGGGTTTTCTGGACCGTCTGGGCCGCGTCGGGGATATTGGGTGCCGGATAGAGGTCGAAGTTCTCGCCCGTGGTGCGCAAATTGGCGTCGGTGTAGCGAACAACCAGCCCCAGGCTAAAGTCGCGGGTGGCGGTCAGGCGCAGCTTCGTGCCGGCGGTGAGGTTGTTGTAGTGATCGCCGATCCGGGCTTCGCCGGGGGCCAGCAGCCCCAGCGGCGTGACCGGCGTATCCCCAGAAAAGTTGTGGGCGATATTGAGGGCGTAACTCAGCCGGTTGGTCGAGCCGCTGACCGACGCGGTCTCGTTGAGAGTGTCGAAGGATCCGCCCTCAAGGCTGGCGGTGAACCGCGGCGGACCCTTGCCTTCGCGGGTGACCAGATTGATCACCCCGCCCAGGGCATCCGAACCGTAGAGACTGCTCTGCGGGCCGCGCAGGATTTCCACCCGGGCCAGATCGGCCGTTGTCACCTGGCCGAAGTCGAAGGCGCCCTCGCTGGGGTCGTTCACGTCAATGCCGTCGATCACCACCTTGGTATGATTGCCGTTGGCGCCGCGGATGAACACCGAGGTCAGGCCGCCCGGCCCACCGGTCTGGACCAGGCTCAGGCCCGGCGCGTCGGCCAGGGCGCTGGTCAGGGTGCGCCACTGGTGATCGTCGATCTGCTGGTCGGTGATCAGGGTGATCGAGCTGGCCACCTTGTCGAGAGGGGTGGGAATGCGAGTGGCGGTGACGACCAGGGGTGGCGTGGGCGTATCGGGCGGCGGGGCCTCATCGGCGCGCGCGGCGGCCGATCCCGCCAGGACCAGCAGAAACACCCCGGTGGGGGTAGTGAAGGAAGATCTGAAAACCATTGCCATAACCTCGCGGCGACCGTGACCCGTCACCGCGAAAACCGACGGCCAGCCTGAGCCACGACGCCCCGTCCTGGGAACGCCCAAACCCTGCCGGTCATCCGCATCGGCACACCCCGTCCGACGCGTTCGCGCGTGACCACGACTTGTGGCAGGTCTCCTGGCTCACGGGTCTACGCCGACGGACCGGCCTTCCCAGGGTGATCGCCCCAGTGGCCATGAACGGGTCCGTAAGCTCACCGCTTACAGTTGCGGGGGCAGCCGCGGAATTTCACCGCATTCCCTATTGATCCCTCGCGGGAACCACCGCGCCTTTTGCGGCGCAAAGGCCGGGCGCGTCAAGTTTTTACCGTCAGGTCCGAGCGAGCCGCTTCAGGGCCTCTCCCGTCAGCCGGCGGGTGATCCATTCGGTTTTGGCCGTGGCGCCGAGGCCTTCGTAAAAGGCGATGGCCGGGGCGTTCCAGTCGAGCACCGACCACTCCAGGCGCGCGAGGCCTTCGTCGACGCAGCGCCGGGCGAGGGCGGCGAGCAGAGCCTTGCCGACGCCGCCGCCGCGGACGGCGGGCCGCACATAGAGGTCTTCCAGATAGAGACCGTGACGACCCTCGAAGGTCGAGACGCTGTAGAACCACAGCGCGAACCCCACCGGCCCATCGGCCGTTTCGGCGATGTCGCAAAACGCCTTGGGCGACGCGGAGAACAGCAGCGCTTCGACATCGGCCAGGGTGGTCTTCACCTCATGCAGCAGGCGCTCGTAATCGGCCAGCTCGCGGATGAACGCCAGAATGGTTGGGGCGTCGCCGGGCATGGCGACTCTGATGGCGACGGTCACGCGACGGGCCTGCCTATATGGCTCCATACCAATTGACGCCGTCGGCGTCGGCCGCGCGGGTGGCCTGGCCCCGATGCATCAGGCAGTTCAGATGCGCCAGGGCCTCGCCGGTGGCCATGCCCAGCAACTCCGGGCTGATGGTGCGTTTGAACAGCACCCCGAACACGTCGATCGCCCGCTTCGGCTCGGCGAGCCGGGCGTGCAGCCGCGTCAGCCCCCTTTCATGGCCCCGGATCAGATGATCCAGCCTGGCGTGCAGACCGTGAAACGGCTCATTGTGGGCAGGCAGCACCAGGACATCGTCCGGTATCCTGGGCTTGATCGTGGCCAGGGAGGTCAGCCAGTCGTCGAGAGGGTCACCATCCGGCTCGGTGGGAAAGACCGAGACGTTGGAGGAGATCCGCGGCAGCACCTGGTCGCCGGAGATCATCAACTTCAGGCCCGGGCAGTAAAGACAGGCGTGTTCAGGCGAGTGGCCGGAACCCATCACCACCCGCCAGACATGGTCGCCGATCACCACCTCGTCTCCATCCTCGAGACGCCGATAGCTGTCGGGCAGGGCGTGCAGATTGCGGCCGAACCCACCAAAACGAGCCTCATAGGTGTCGAGGGCGGCCCGGTCCCATCCGGCGGCGCGATAGAATTTCAGGCCGTCGTCGGGCGCGGCCCGGCCAGTGTCGGCCGCCATTACCCGACACATCAGATATTCCAGGCGGCTGATCCATAGCCGGCAATCGAACTTGCGGGTGATCCAGCCGGCCATGCCGATATGATCGGGGTGCATATGGGTGACGAACACCCGGGTGACGGCGGCGCCGAGCGCCCCGGCGAACACCTGGTTCCAGGCGGCGCTGGTGGCGGGGGTCTGCATCCCGGTATCGACAATCGCCCAGCCGTCGCCGTCCTTGAGCGCCCAGACATTGATGAAGGCCAAGGCGCCACCCAACGGCATGCGCATCCACTTGACCCCTGGGGCCACGTCGATCGCCGCGCCGGGCGCCGGCGTCGCCTCGAATGGGTAGACGAGCCTGGCCCGCGTCCGCTCGCTCTCTTCCAATCCGTCCGACAAAACTCGCCGCTCCCGTTTGCTTCTGGTCGACTAGGACTCGCCATACGCCTCGGCCGCCGTTACGCGCCAGGGCCGTCTATCTTCCGCAAGCCCCCTATCTTGACCAGGCGCCGCCACGGGGGCATTTGGGCCGCCATAGTGATTTCTAAGCCAATCCGCCGAAGAATAATGGGAGTTCGCTCATGAGGCCGATGAAAATTGGTCTGGTCGTGGCCTTGGTCATGGCCGCCCTGTCCCCGACGGGTGTCTGGGCCGCCAAAGCGCCGGCCGCGCCGCCGCTACCGCCGATCGCCAAGGCCGATCTTGAAAAGGGCATGGCCGCCGCGCCCGGCCTGGTGACGGCCGCCAATCTTGATTGCCAGGTCTCTGGCGCCCGCAAGCTCGGCGAAAACACCGACCCCAAGACCAAGCTCAAGACGGTGTTCTATGAGCTCGCCTGCTCCAACAACGAAGGGGTGATGCTGGCCCAAACCGCCGATCAGCCGCCCCTGGTCTTCACCTGCCTTGAATCCGACCAGCCGAGGCCGGACGGTACGCCGAGCACCACCCAGTGCCGGCTGCCCGGCAACACCGATCCCAAGGCCGGTCTGATTCCCTATGTCGCCAAGTCGGGCCTGCCCTGCACGATCGACAATGTTCGGGCGCTTGGTCACAACGCCACGGCTTCGTTGTTCGAGGTGGTCTGTCATGAAAATCCTGGCGGCTTCATCATCCAGCTTTCTTCCCCGCCCAGGCTCGATCAGCCGGTGATCATGAACCCCTGCATCGGCTATTCGGAACAGTCCAATGTTCACTGCACCCTGACCGATCGCGCCACCCAGATGTCGATCGTCGACAAGCTGGTCGCGGCATCGAGTCATCCCTGCACCGTCAAGGACCGGGCCTTCATCGGCGCGTCGGCCAAGACCGGTAACAGCTACTACGAAGTCGCCTGCACCGAGGGTAAGGGCTACGTCCTGGAACAGACCTCCTCAGGCGCGCTGAAGCGCGCCATCGACTGTGTCGACGCCGACACTATCGCCGGCGGCTGCAAGATGACCGACACCCGTCAGGCCAAGACTGACCAGAACAGTATCTATACGAAGCTGTCCAAGAAGGCCGGTTATAACTGTGACGTATCCGGGTATGCGCCGCTGCCCCTCACCGCCGACGTGCCGGCCCATAGCGAGGTCGTAGAGGTAACCTGCGCCAACCGTCCCGACGGCGCGATCGGGATATTCCCGGCCAGTTCATCCGAAACCGCGACGATCTATGATTGCGCCCATTCCGAATTGGAGGGTTATCGTTGCTCGATGAGCAAGGCCTCGTCAGCCTATGACAAACTAACCGCCGATTTGGTGGCCTACGGTAAAAAGAGCTGCACCGTCTCCAACGCACGCGCCGTCGGCGTCACCGCCGACAAGAAGGGTTTTACGGAAGTCGCCTGCAGCGATGGGCTCCAGGGCTACATGATTGAATATTCGATCAAGCCGCTGAAGATGACGTCGGCGATTGTCTGTTCCGACGCCAAGGGCATCGCCGGTGGCTGCACCCTGCCCGGCAATACCGGCAAGAAGAGCTGAATTCGGCCCCTTCGCTAGAGAACGATGACGGCGTTGTCCGGCGGGTCGGCGAACAGGCGGGCGATGTCGTCGCGCCGCCTGTCCCTAGCCAAGGTTTGGTTGATGTAGCCCTTGTCGGTGATTTCGCCGGACGGGGCGTGAGGCGGGCCGTCGAGAATCAACGCCCGGTCGATGCGCGCGCTGCCGCCGGCGGCCCGGCCGTTCTGGGCCAGGAGACCGTCTCGTATCGCCGCGCGGACGGCTTGCACCGACAGGTCCGCGCAGAACGGCGGGTTCAGGAAGATCAGCAGCCCGACGCCGCCGAATCCCTCGCCACAGACCACCGCGTCGGCGGCCGCGCCGCCGATCGCCGAGACGGCGGCCACCCGCAAGGCGCCGGCGTTGACGAAGGTGCCGTTGGAAAGCTTGAAGTTTTCCGAAAGCCGACCGTCGAACACCAGTCCCTGTTCCAGCCGCGCCTCGTCGACCGCCCGGGCGGCGTCGCCCAGGCGATAGAAACCCTCCTCGTCGAAAGCGCCGGCGGTAGCCTCGGGGTTGCGGTAGTAGCCGGCCGACATCTGCGGCCCTTTGACCCGAAATTCCATCCGGCCTTGGCTGGGCGCCAGCTTCACGGTGGTCTGGGGCAACGGCAGGCCCATCAGGCCCATGGTCAGGTTGGGCCAATGGACATTGGTGGCGGTGGGACCGGTCTCGGTCGAGCCGTAGCCGCTGGAAAATGAGATTCCTTCCCCGATCATGGCCCTGGCCACGGCCTGGATACGGTCGCAGGTGGTCTGGCCCAGCGCCGCGCCGCCATATTGCAGCAGCCGCACCCGGCTGAAGAACATCCGCGCCAGCTCCGAGTCGCGCTCAAGCTCTCCGGCCAGCAGGTCCCAGCCGGCGGGGACCATGTTGTGATAGGTCGGCGCGATCGACTTCAGGTTGCGCACGGTTTCCAGGTGACGCCCGGCCACCGGCTGGCCGGCGTCGATATAAACCGCCCCGCCTCTGTGAGTGACCATCTGCAGAATGGCGTTGGCCCCCAGGCTGTGGCTCCAGGGCGCCTGATTCACCACCACCGGCGGCTCAGGATCATCGAAACAGCCGGCCACCTGAGCGGCGGTGACCGCCACCGCGGCGTGCGCGCAGATCACCGCCTTGGGCTTGCCGGTCGAGCCGGAAGTCAGCAGCAGCTTGGCGATGTCGTCCGGCGCGGCGGTCGGGTCGGTAGGTTTAGCGCGCAGCAGATCCTCGATCACCACCGCGCCGTCCCGCTCGCCCCGCGTGGCGATCACCGGCAATCCGGCCAGGACGTCGGAGTCCAGGGCGCTGGCAAAGGCAGCGGGGTCGTCCACCAACACCGCGCGTGGGCCGATCAGGTCCACGGCGTGGGCCAAACGGGATAGGTCGGCGCCGGCCAGCCCATATTGCGGTGAGATCGCCGCTACGGGGATCCCGCGGCCCATGGCCGCGAAGGCGATCAGGGCGTGGTCGATGGAATTGCGGGCCAGGATCAGCAGCGGCTCCCTGCGTTGCAGGCCCAGGCCGGCGAGGCCGCCAATGATGGCGCGGATACGCTCCCACCCCTCGGCATAGGTCGCCGTCCGCCAACCTTCGCCGGACCGCTCCGCCAGCCATGGCCGGTCCGGCGCCAGGCTGGCCCAGTGGGCCACCGCCGCCACGGCATTGTCGAAAACGCCGATCAGGGGGGTAGGATTGTGCAGCAGGATCGAGCCATCCGGCCGCCGATCAACCATCAGGCGGCGGGGAATGTAGCGAGGGTCGCGGACACCCAGGGCGAGCGGATCGGGATGCAGGGTGATCTCGGTCACGAAGCCAGCGTCTCCAGGAATCGCACCGGCGCGCCGGCGTGGGGCAGGGTGATTTCGCCGTCGCGCATCACGATGCGGCCTCGGATGATGGTGGCCACCGGCCAGCCCTCCGCCTCGAAGCCGTCGAAGGGGGTCCAACCCGAGCGGGTGGCCATCATCTGGTGGGTGATGGTTCGCCGCGCCTTCAAGTCGACGATGGTCAGGTCGGCGTCGAAGCCTTCGGCCAGGCGGCCCTTGTCGGCCAGACCGAAGATGCGGTTGGGACCATGGCTGGTCAGATCGACAAACCGCTCCAGGGAAAGCCGGCCATGGGCCACGTGGGTCAGCATGACCGGAACCAGGGTCTGGACGCCCGGCATGCCCGACGGCGAGGCCGGATAGGGCCGGGCTTTTTCCTCGCGCGTGTGGGGGGCGTGGTCGGAGCCCAGCACATCGGCCAGGCCCATCTCTATCCCCCGCCAGAGCGCGGCTTGGTGATGCGCCTCGCGGATCGGCGGGTTCATCTGGGCGAAGCCTTTCAGCCGTTCGTAGGCCTCGGGTCCGGTCAAGGTCAGATGCTGGGGTGTCAACTCGACGCTGGCCACGTCCTTGTGGTCGGCCAGGAAGGCGATCTCTTCGGCGGTGGTGACATGCAGCACATGAATACGCTTGCCCAGCGCCTTGGCCAGACCGACCAGGCGGCGAGTCGAGCGGATGGCCGACTCGGCGTCGCGCACCTCGGGGTGGCTGGTCCAGTCACCGGCCCGCGCCAACGGCCGTCGCTCGGCCAGCCGGTATTCGTCCTCGGAGTGAAATGTCCCGCGACGGTTGATCGACTTCAGCACGGCGGCGACGCCCTCGTCGTCGGCCACCAGCAGGGACCCGGTGGAGGCCCCCATGAATACCTTGACCCCGCAGCAGCCCGGCAGGCGCTCCAACTCGCCAAGCCAAGGCGCATTGTCGTGCGTACCGCCGACGTAGAAGGCATGGTCGCAGTGCATGCGCCCCTTGGCGCGGGCCAGCTTGTCCGCCAGGGCGCTCTCGTCGGTGGTCACTGGCTCGGTGTTAGGCATTTCGAAGACCGTCGTGACACCGCCCAGCACGGCGCAGCGCGAACCGGTCTCCAGGTCTTCCTTCCATTCGAGGCCGGGCTCGCGGAAGTGCACCTGACTGTCGATGACGCCGGGCAGCACCGCCAGGCCGGTGGCGTCGAACACCTCGCCGGCCGACGCCCAGGCAAGATCGCCGACCGCGGCGATCTTGCCGGCGATCACGCCCACGTCCGCCAGCCCCCGGCCGGCGTGGCTGACCACCTCGCCGCCGCGCACGATCAGGTCAAAGGTTTGCGGCATCGGGGCTCCCAAGGTGTTTGTCGGTGTCGGCGATCAGGGCGCGGGCGGCGGCGGTGACCGCTTCCACCCTCAGTTCCATCATATGGCAGATGGCCTGGTTGAGGTGGGGATCCTGGATATGAATCTCCTCGAAGCCGCGCGGGCCGCGTACGGTGCGGCCGTGACCGCCCCAGGGGGCGTAGAGTTTTTCGTCCGAGGGACCGAACAGGCCCAGAGTCGGGGCGCCGGCGGCAGCGGCCATGTGCATCAGGCCCGAATCGCCGCCGATGAACAGCCGCGCCCGCTTGAGCGCGGCGTAGGATGTCAGCAGGGTTTCGCGCCCGACTAGATCGATCAGCAGTTCCCTGGCGACCGCGGCGCGCATCGACTGGGCGACCTCCCGATCCTCGGGGCCGCCCAGCACCATCAACCGACCGCCCGCCAGAGCGCCGCGAGGACCTAGCAATTCGCGCGCCACCAGGGCGAAGCGTTCGACCGGCCAGGTCTTGCCCACCCAGTTGGCGGCCGGGGCGATGGCCAGGATCGGTCCTTGTCCGGCCGTGAGCGCCTCGGCGCGGGCTTCGGTTTCGGCGCTGGTATAGAGGAACGGCGCCGGTGGGCTGTCTTCCAGCTTCAGCAGGCGCGCCGCCTCGATCACCTTGTGGACCGGCGATCCCCCGGGCCTGTGCACCGCCCGGCGCCTGGGGCGCAGCACGCTCGCCAGGCCGGAGCCCCGCAGATCGACGACCAGGCCCCAGCGCTGGTCGCGAACCTGGTTCCAGAGATCGAACCAGTGACCGGCCAGCCGGCGTTTTTCCATTGCGATCACCCGGGCGAGACCGGGTACCTCGGTGAACAGCGGCGCGGTCAGGGCGCCGGCGACAACGGTGAAGCGCGCGCCGGGGATCTCCTCGGCCAGGGACCGGACCAGGCCGCTGGACAGGACCGCGTCGCCGATTCGGCTGGCCGTGATGAACAGGATGGGGAAGCGTTGCGACGCCATGAGGGGCTTCTATAGGTCTTGAGGCCCTGGCGCTAATGAGTCGGGGAGACCACATCCGCATCATGATGACGAATTCCAACCTCGCCCCCTTGATCAGCCGCGCCGTGATCGCCGTTTCAGGGCCTGACTGGCGCGATTACCTCCAGGGCCTGGTCACCCAGGACGTGGAAACCCTCGCGCCGGGCGAGATTCGTTTCGGCGCTCTGCTGACGCCCCAGGGGCGGTTGCTGTTCGACCTGTTCCTGGTCGGAACGGCGGACGGCTGTCTGATCGATTGCGCCGCCGAATATCGAGCGGCTCTGTTTCAACGCCTTCGGATGTATCGCCTGAGGGCGAAGGTTGAGCTCAATGAGGCGGAAATACCGGTCGCGGCGCTTTGGGGCCTGGAGACCGCTCCGGAAGGATGGGGCGCCGACCCGCGCGCCGCGGGGCTCGGTTTTCGGGGCTATGGAGCCACCGCCCCGAAGGAGGCGACCGTCATGGATGAAGCGGCCTATGAGGCCCATCGTTTCGTCCTGGGCCTGCCGGGCCCGGCAGACTGGGGGCACGACAAGAACTACCCGATCGAAGCCAATTTCGACCTGCTGGGTGGGATCGATTTCAAGAAGGGCTGTTTCGTCGGCCAGGAAACCACCTCGCGGATGAAACGGCGGGGAACGGTGAAAAGCCGCATGGCGCCGATCGCCTTCGAGGGTGCGGCGCCGGAGCCTGGATCGCCTGTCCTGGCGGGGGAGTTGAGGGCCGGCCAGGTGATGGGCGGGGTCGACAACGGCGCGATGGCGCTTCTGCGGCTGGACCGGCTTGGCGAAGGCGCCTTGGCGCTCGGGGATGGCCGTCCCTGCCGGGTAGTCTGGCCTGGGTGGATGGGAGACCTCACGCCGACCGTGGTCTGAGGTTCAGGCGCCCCATCGCTCGCAAGGCCATTCGAAGTCGGTTGCGCCACCCTCGTCGAACAGCTGCGCCAGCACATAGGCCAGAACCCGATCCGAATGAAACAGCCGCCAGGTCTTCTCCCAGCCGCGGCGGGCGATGGCCCGGGCGCGGGCGTCGTCGGCGATCAGGCGCCGAACGCTCGCGGCGAAATCTTCGAAGCCTGAATAGTAGACCGCCTCCCCGCTGTCATAGAAGCGATCGAAACCGGCGCGGCGATCGAGCAGCACCGTCAGGCCCCAGCCGAAAAAATGCGCCATGCGGTCGCTGGCGTAGAGGGGTAGTCCAGCGCGGCGGGAAAGGGCCCAACCCATGCGAGCGCTTTGCAAGGCCTGGAAATAGGCGAGTCCCCTGGCCTCGGGCTCGCCGCCGACGCCGGGTGTGGACAGGCGCAGGCCCGGCGCGGCGCCCTTGAGGTTCAGGATCGCCACGCTGGGGGCCACCGCGTCGCCGCCGATCTCGCGCGGTTCCTCATCGCCGAAGGCAAACAGCAGGTCGAACGGCGTCTCGGTCTCGAACACCCGGCCGGTCTCGATGGCTGGGTCCACCGGGTTGGGCAGATAGGCGGCGAAGGCGCCACGTCCGGCGAGCCCACCCAGCATGGGCTCTGCGGTGGTGACGAACAGAGCGTCGGCCGCGCCGCGGCGCAGGGCCAGGCGCTTCTGGTTCTTCTCCGTCCAGATCGGATCGATATTGATGTCGGCGATAATGACACCCTGCGACAGCCGCCGGGCCTCCGCCAGCGCGTCATTGGTGATCAGGTCGGCGAAGTGCAGCAGGATCAGGTCGGGCTTGAACTCGTCGACCACCTGCAGGAATCGACGGTTGGCCCAGCCCTGGCCCAGGCCCTTGAGGCGCAGGGGCGCGGCGGCGCGGGCCGTCGCCCGGTCGGAGAATTCCACCACCAGATGATTGGCCCGCGTGGCGGCGTGGCTGAACTTGCGGCAAATGTCGAACAGGGAGACCCTGGCGGTGTCCTTTTCGGCGCCGGTCATCCAGTTGAAATCGGCGACGTTGAGGATTCGCATGGCGGATTGTTAGGGGACGGTGATCGGTGGGCGTCAAGATTTACCAACATGAGACCGGGCGTTGCGGCTGGGCCAATCCCAAGGACGCGCTCTATGTCGCCTATCACGACGAGGAGTGGGGCGTGCCGGAGTATGATCCCCGCGCCCTGTGGGAAAAACTGGTGCTGGACGGCTTCCAGGCGGGTCTGGCCTGGATCACCATCCTGAAGAAGCGCGAGGCGTTTCGCGCCGCCTTTGGGAACTTCGATCCTGAAATCGTGGCGCGCTATGGTGAAGCCGACCGGGCGCGGCTGCTGAACGACGCCGGCATCGTGCGTTCGGGGGCCAAGATCGACGCGGCCATCCGGGGCGCGCGGATCTGGCTGGATATGCGCGAACGTGGCGAGGACTTTTCGGCCTTTCTGTGGGATTTCGTCGGCGGCGCGCCGATCGCCAACAACTGGAACGAAATCGGCCAGGTCCCCGCCCAGACGCCGGTGGCCGCCGACATGGCCCGGGCGCTGAAGGCCAAGGGTTTCAACTTCTGCGGCCCGGTGATCACCTACGCCTTCATGCAGGCGGTGGGCATGGTCAACGACCATGTCACCGGATGTTTCCGCCATGAAGAGGTGGCGGCGGTGGCGCGGGGGCGGCCGAGTGCCTGACCGACTGTTGGAAGAGGCTTGTCCCTGGCCGGTCTGCGGCGTGGATGAGGCCGGACGTGGTTCCTGGGCTGGGCCGGTCAGCGCGGGCGCGGTGATCCTGGCGGCCGGCGTCGAGATCGAGGGGCTGGACGATTCCAAGAAACTCTCGGCCGCTCGCCGCGAGGCGCTGGAGCCGCTGATCAAGGCCCGATCCCTGGCCTGGGGCGTGGGCTTCGCCTCCGCCGAGGAAGTCTGCGCCCTGAATATCGTCCGCGCCACCGAACTGGCCATGAGCCGCGCGGTCATGGCCATGACCGTGGCGCCCGCCTTCGCCCTCGTCGATGGCGCCTACGCGTTCGCCCTTCCCTGCCCGGTGAAGACGGTGGTCAGGGGCGACAGCCTGTCCGCCTCCATCGCCGCCGCCTCGATCCTGGCCAAGACGGCAAGGGACGCAGTCATGCTGGAGATGGATGCGATCCATCCCGGCTACGGGTTCGCCGCCCACAAGGGCTATGGCGTCCCCGAACACGCCCGCGCGTTGCGGCATTTAGGACCCTGCGCCATCCATCGCATGACCTGGGCGCCGCTTCGGGCGCTCATCGCCCAATCAATGCGCGGCTTCCCAGTTGGCGGCGGCGCGGGCTTCCACCAGCAGCGGGATTGAGAAATCCACGGCGGGCAGCGCGGCGCCTTCCATGACCTCGCGGGCGATGTCGCAGACCGCGTCGGCCTCGGCCTCGGGAGCCTCGAAGACCAGTTCGTCGTGGACTTGAAGCAGCATGCGGACCTTGAGGTTCGCCGCTTTGAGGGCGGCGGGCATGCGGATCATCGCCCGGCGCATCACGTCAGCGGCCGCGCCCTGGATCGGAGCGTTGATCGCCGCACGCTCGGCGAACTGACGCTCGCCCACGGACTTGGAGCGGATCATCGGAATGTTGATCTTGCGGCCGAACAGGGTGGTCACATAGCCCTGCTCGCGCACCAGGGCGCGGGTCGCGTCCATATAGGCGCGGATGCCGGGGAAACGTTCGAAGTAGGTTCGAATGTAGGCCCCGGCCTCGTCCTGTGGGATCGACAGCTGGTTGGCCAGCCCAAAGGCCGAGATGCCATAGACGATGCCGAAATTGATCGCCTTGGCCCGGCGTCGGATTTCGGCCGGCATGCCCTCGACCGGCACCCCGAAGATTTCTGAAGCGGTCATGGCGTGGATATCCTGGCCCTCGCGGAACGCGCGCTTCAGCTGTTCGATATCGCCGATATGGGCCAGCAGGCGCAGCTCGATCTGGCTGTAGTCGGCGCTGACCAGCAGGTGGCCCGGCTCGGCGATGAAGGCCGCGCGGATCTTGCGCCCCTCCTCGGTGCGGATCGGAATGTTCTGCAGATTGGGGTCGGACGACGACAGCCGGCCCGTGGTCGTGGAGGCCAGGGCGTAGGCGGTGTGGACGCGGCCGGTGCGCGGCGAGATGGCGGCGGCCAGGGCGTCGGTATAGGTGCCCTTGAGCTTGGAGAGTTGACGCCAGTCGAGAAGGACTCGGGGCAGGGCGTGGCCCTGGACGGCAAGGTATTCCAGCACCGCCGCGTCGGTGCTCCAGACCCCGGTGGCGGTTTTCTTGCCACCGGGGATCCCCATGTCGCCGAACAGCACGTCGCCGATCTGCTTGGGACTGCCCAGGTTGAACGGGCGTCCGGCCAGCGCCTGGGCCTCCTTCTCATACTCGGCCATCCGCATCGAAAAATCGTGCGACAGGTGGCGCAGTCGGTCGGGATCGACGCGAACGCCCTCGCACTCCATCTGGGCCAGGACCGGCGGCATCGGCCGCTCCAGGGTCTCATAGACGTTCAGCAGATGCTCACGCGAGAGGCGTGGGCGCAGGGTGTTGTAGAGGCGCAGGGTGACGTCGGCGTCCTCGGCGGCGTAGGCGGTGGCCGGTTCCAAAGCGATGTGCTTGAAGCTCTTCTGGGCCTTGCCGGTCCCGGCGACGGTCTTGAAGCTGATCGGCTCGTGGTCCAGCCACAGCTTCGATAGCTCGTCCATGCCGTGGTTGTGCAGCCCGGCCTCCAGCACGTAGGAGATCAGCATGGTGTCGTCGATCGGCGCGACCGCGATCCCATGACGAGAAAGCACCGCCAGATCGTATTTGGCGTTCTGGCCGACCTTCAGCACGGCCGGGTCCTCCAGAAGCGGTTTCAGCCGTTCGATCACCGCCTCCAAAGGCAGTTGACCAAGGTCAGGAGAGGCTTCGAGGGCCAGGCCCTCGTTCTCCTCGTGACCGACCGAGATGTAGCAGGCCTCGCCCGGCGCCACGGCTAAGGAGACTCCCACCAGGGCCGAATTGGCCGACGAGAGACTGTCGGTCTCGGTATCGAAAGCGACGGTACCCACGTCCCTGGCCCGGGCGATCCAGGCGTCCAGGGTGGCCAGATCGCGGACGCAGACATAGGCCTTGGTGTCGATCGGGCCGGCCGGCGACGGTTCGGTGGGGGCATTCGGGACGAGGGGCGCCGGCGCGCGACCGGCGGCGTCGCCCACCCGACGGGCCAGGGTGCGGAATTCCATCGCTTCCAGGAAGCTGGCCAGGACTTCAGGGTCCGGCGATTTTACGCCGAGGGTGTCAAGCGGCGCGGGAAGCGGCGTTGCGCAATCGAGGGTGACCAATTGCCGGGAAAGCCGGATTTGATCGGCGAAGGCGATCAGGGTCTCGCGTCGCTTGGGCTGCTTGATCTCTCCCGCCCGAGCCAGCAGGGTGTCGAGATCACCGTATTCCAGGATCAGGGCCGAGGCCGTCTTGACCCCGATGCCCGGCGCGCCCGGCACGTTGTCGACGGCGTCTCCGCACAGGGCCTGGACGTCCACCACCTTGCCCGGCCCCACCCCAAACTTCTCGACCACCTGATCGTGGCCGATCAACTGGTTCTTCATGGTGTCGAGCATGGAGACGTGGGGTCCCACCAATTGCATCAAGTCCTTGTCGGAGGAAACGATCACCACATCGCCGCCCGCGTCCCGGACATGGCAGGCATAGGCGGCGATCACGTCATCCGCCTCATATCCGGGGAGCTCAAGACTGGGCACGCCAAACGCGCGGGTGGCCTCGCGAACCAGCGGGAACTGGGGAATCAGGTCGGCCGGGGCCGGCGGGCGATGGGCTTTGTAGGCGCCGTAGAGATCGTTGCGAAAAGTCTTTTCCGAATGATCGAAAATCACCGCCAGATGAGTTGGAGCGTCGGGCGCCGCCTTCATGTCAACCAGCAGTTTCCACAGCATGTTGCAGAAACCCTGGACCGCGCCCACAGGCAGGCCATCCGATTTGCGCGTCAGCGGTGGCAGGGCGTGAAAGGCCCGGAAGATGAAGCCTGATCCATCCACCAGATAAAGCCGAACCTGGGGTCCGTCCTGGGTCAGGGCGCGAACGTTGGCGTCGAGAGTCTCGGTCATCGGCTCAGGATAAGCTGGCGCGGGCGGCAGGTCACCTGCTGCATTGCCTGCCTTTCCGGATGTGCGCCATCATGCCATGATTGTTATCTGAGGAAGATGTTGGGGAGAGGCGCGCCATGTGGCTGGGGATCCTAGTGGCGGGAGCCGTGGCGGGTGCGCCGCAGGTCGTCAATAACAGTGACTGGATCAGCAAGCCGACCAGCGCCGAGATTCTGTCGGTGTGGCCGCCGAAGGCCTTTACCAACCGGGTCAACGGCCGGGCGGAGCTGATATGCGAGATCGACGTGCACGGCCTAGCCGAGGCCTGCAAGGTCAGTTCGGAAACTCCCGCCAACGAGGGTTTCGGCAAGGCCGCGTTGTTGTTGCGGCCCAGCTTCCGACTCAAGCCGGCGATGGGGCCGAGCGGTCCGGTTCCGACTACCGTCTCCATTCCGATCGAGTTCAAGGCCGAGCAGGAAGTCATCGATTTCCGCATCCGCAACGGCGCTCCGGAAATGCGCGAGGTGACGATGCTCGACCACCCGGTCTGGGCTCAGGCAGCCAGCTTCGCCGACCTCGCCAGGGTGTATCCATCCCGAGGCGGCGGGGTGGAGGGCTATGCGGTCGCGCACTGTCATGTGGAGTCGTCGGGCGCCTTGAGCGCCTGCGAGGCGCGCAAGGAAGACCCGTCCGACCATGGGTTTGGCGGCGCGGCGATGGAGCTGTCCCATCGGTTCCGCGTGCAGATCGATCCGGGGGCCATACCG
Organism: Caulobacterales bacterium; assembly: GCA_038227865.1. GTDB lineage: Bacteria > Pseudomonadota > Alphaproteobacteria > Caulobacterales > Caulobacteraceae > Acaudatibacter. The sequence goes on along the minus strand of JBBRPO010000013.1, from coordinate 3,195 downwards.
GCCGGGCCGCCGCTGTGGGTCGATTTGCCGGTGCGATTTCCCCCGCCGGGTGGCGGCCATGAGCAGATGGTGGCGTCGCCCACCTGGCTGGCGGGCTTTGATCCTGGCCGGGCGATGAAGCTGTTTCCGCCCGAGGCGATCGCCAAGGGGCTGACCACCGGCCGCGGTGTCGCGCGATGTGTGGTGGGCCTGGATGGCGCCCTGAGCCATTGCGCGCCCGACGTCGCCGACCCGGACGGCGTTGGCTTTTCGGAGGCGGCGGTCAAACTGGCCTCGTCGATGAAGATGAACCCCTGGACGCTGGCCGGCGGTCCGGTAGATGGCACGGTGATCCGTCTTCCGATCCGCTTCAACCTGGCCAAGAAGAAGTAGGCGCCCCGATGCTGGTGATAGTAATGGCGGCTTTGATCGCCGGGCCGCCCTCCCCAACCCCGACAGGAGACGGTCCGCCGGAAACTCAGCAGTTGACCGTCACCGCCAAGGCGCCGATCAAGACCGACGCCCCAGTGGAAATCGACAGCGCCGATGACTGGACCTACAAACCACCTGACGCCCAGATCCTGTCGGTATGGCCCGAAGCCGCCTACCGCGCCCGGATCGATGGCCATGTGGTGCTCAACTGCCTGGTCGACACCCATGGATTGGCGGAGGATTGCGCCGTGGTCTCCGAGACCCCGGCGAAGCTGGGCTTCGGTCGGGCGGCCTTGCTGCTGCGCCCGTCCTTCAAGCTCAAGCCCAGCCTGGGACCGAACGGCCCCGTCGCGGCGATGAGGATACTGAATGTCGGCTTCAAGGCCTCCGACAGCCAGATAGAGTTCTCGACCCACGGCACCGACATAGACAAGAGCGAGACCCGCGTGACGGGTACGCCCCCCGAGATGCGCTCGGTGATCATGCTCGATCACCCGGCCTGGACGCGCGCGGCCGGCTTCGCCGATGTGGCCGGGGCTTATCCGGCCAAGGGCGGCGGGGTCGAGGGCTTCGCGGTGGCCCATTGCCGAGTGGAGCGCTCGGGCGAGCTCAGCCGCTGCGAGCTGCGCAAGGATGACCCCCACGACCGCGGCTTCGGCCGGGCGGCGCTCGGCCTGACCCACTTGTTTCGCGCCCAACTGGACGGCGCCCGGCCGCCCTCCAGCGCGCCGTTATGGGTCGATATACCGATGCGGTTTCCACCCCCGGCCGAGACGCTGAAGCGCGACATTTCATCCCCAACCTGGCTGGCGGGCTTTGACGAGGCGCGGGGGTTGAAGCTGTTTCCTCCCGAAGCCGTCGCCCAGGGACTGACCACCGGCCTGGGCATCGCTCGTTGCGAGGTCACGCCGGACGGCGCTCTGACCGCTTGCGCGCCGATGCCCGGTGATCCCGACGGCCTGGGCTTTTCCGAGGCGGCGGTGAAGCTGGCCAGCGTCATGAAGATGAACCCGTGGACCGCCGACGGCGCCCCGGTGGACGGCGCGGTGATCCGGGTGCCGATCCGGCTCAATCTGGCCGCAAAAAAATAGGGCTCGGCCTCCGCCCTCAGTGGCCGCCCGCGCCCTCATAAACGCCTGGCGCGCTGCGTTCGTCCTCGGGGACTTCGTGGCCGGCCGACATTACGAAGCGCCGGTCGCAGTAGGGGCATTCGACGAAATCGCCCTCGCCCATTTCCAGCCACACGCGGGGATGGCCCAGAGCGCCGCCAACGCCATCGCAGGCGATGCGCCGGGAGGTGACCGTGATGATTTCCGGGGCCAAAAAGTCGGGGGTGAGAAAATCGGGGGTGGGCAAGGGCGACTCGCTTGGCGGGTTCTGGGGCGGCGCGCGGGCGCGCGTCTGGGCGCGGGCAGCTAGGGCGCCGATCATCATCGCGTCAACCGTTACACCAGCGGGAGAGCCCAACGACTCTCGATATTTCGAACTTCATCGTAGAATCCAGCAACTCCGCTTCTTGCGATACCTATGAGCCGGGCGTGGGTGCCCCCATCGACGGCGGCTTGGCGTTCACGCTCGGCGCGACTAGAAACAGGGCATGACCCTCCTCGACAACGCCATCGAAGCGCATGGTCTGGTGAAAACCTATCCGGCCACCAAGACCACGACCGAAATGCGGGCGCTGAAAGGGATCGATCTGGTCATCCCGCGCGGTTCGATATTCGGCCTGCTTGGACCCAATGGGGCCGGCAAATCTACCTTCATCAACATACTGGCGGGCATGACGCGCAAGACCGCCGGCACGGTGTCGATCTGGGGCCGCGACATCGATCACAGCCGCCGCGACGCCAGCGCCGCCATCGGCGTGGTGCCCCAGGAGATCGCTGGCGACGTATTCTTCACCCCGCGTGAATCGATGGAGGTGCAGGCCGGTCTCTATGGCGTGCCCAAGCGCGAGCGCCGCACCGACGAACTGCTGGCCGCGCTGGGCCTCAGCGACAAGGCCGACGCCTATGTGCGCCAGCTGTCGGGGGGCATGAAGCGCCGGCTGATGGTGGCCAAGGCTATGGTGCACAATCCCCCGGTGCTGGTGCTGGACGAGCCCACCGCCGGAGTGGACGTCGAGCTGCGCCGCCAACTCTGGTCCTACGTCGAGGAGCTGAACCACAAGGGCGTGACGGTGGTTCTGACCACCCACTATCTGGAAGAGGCCGAGGCGCTGTGTGACACCATCGCCATCGTCAACCGCGGCGAGGTGGTGGCCTGCGAAAGCACCCGCGACCTGCTGCGCCGGCTGGATAGCCGGGCGGTGGTGGTGACGCCCGAGGCGCCGCTGATCGCCGCGCCGGACCTTCGCCCGTTCGAGGCGTCACTGCGTTCCAACGGCGACTTGGTGGTCACCTTCAAGACCGCCGGCGACGGGGTCGAACAGGTGCTGAACGCGGTGCGCGCCGCCGGCGTGAAGATCAAGGACCTGCGCACCGAGGACCCAGACCTGGAGGATGTGTTCGTGTCGCTGACCAGCGGGGCGCTCGCGGCGGCTTGATTTGTGCTCTCTCGGCCTCGTTAAACCTCAACTGGCCTTTGGCGGCCGTTTCCGCTAAACACCCCCGCTTCCCGGCCCAAACCACGGCCCAAGGCACTCGTAGCTCAGCTGGATAGAGCGCTGCCCTCCGAAGGCTGACGTCAAGGGGCTAGCGAAGACAATGGAAAGGAAAAAAGGCCGAAAGGTCAATGTGTTATAAACTCTGAAGTGTACCGTGAAAAGCCAAGCCAAACTCGCGT
>JBBRPO010000012.1:0-116636 GCA_038227865.1 Caulobacterales bacterium | reverse complement strand
CTTTGCAGCACCGCTTCATACCAGGCGACCGGCCCCGCATAGGGCTGGTGCGAATTGACCAGCAGGCGGGTGGCGCCGTCGCTCGACCGAGAGGCCGCAACCGCCACGCCGTTGGAGCCGACCGGCAGCATGGGCTTGCCATGGGTGGGCGTGTTCAGGGTCTTCAGGGCGCCGTCGAGACCATAGAAGAACGGTGTCTTGAACACGAAGCCGGCGGCGATGTCGCGGCCGCTGACCGGCAGCAGGCCCGGAACCACCTTGTCCGGATGGCGCGCGCCATAAGCGTTGACGCCGTCGGCGTAGGCTTCAAGTACGCGCTTCAGATCGGGCGGCAGGTCGCGCTCATAACGGGCGTTCACCGTCGGCCAGACGCGCAGCAGGCTGACGACATAGTCGGTGACCGCGCCTTTGGGTCCCTGTTCGGTGGCCAGGGTTCCCCGCGCGGCCAGGGTGACGTCCTGGATGGTGGCGAAGTCGTCCTCGGCGTGGGCCCAGGCCAGGCCATAGGCGACGTCGGCGTCGGTGGGGCCGCTGATGTGGGGCACGCCGAAGTCGTCGCGGCGGATGCGGGCGTGATAGGCTTGGCCTCTGGCGATCAGGGCGTTGGCGTCGGGGGCGGGCGGCTGAGACCACCGATCGGCCAGGATCACGCCGGCCAGGGCCAGGACGATCAGGGCGGCGAGGGCGCCTAAGCCGATCGCTTTCAATGGCCGCACTTCGTCTTCCCCTCCACCGATCGACCCCGGCCATAGGCCACAACTCTCGCCCGTGGCAAACCGCGCCAGCAGGTTGGGGATTCTTAATCGATGCGCAATGCGGACTGGTCGCCGTTAGGGTAAGAGACCCAAACTCATTCGCCCGAGGAAGCCCTCCATGTATCGACGCTTGATCCCCGCTATCCTGATCTGCGCCCTGACCACCGTCGCGTTGCCGGCTTGTGTGCAGGCGGCGCCCGGGCCGTCGGGCCTGTCGGTCACCGCCAGCATTCCAGGACCCGACGGCGGCTGGGACTATGCCAGCTTCGATCCGGCCAGGCGGCGGGTCTATGTCGCCCATGGCGACAAGGTGATGATGATCGACGCCGACACCGGCAAGGCGACCGCCGATTTCGCCCAAGGCTCGCACCTGCACGCGGTCGTGCCGATCCCGGGAACCGACCTGATCGTCACCACCAACAGCGGTGACAACACCGCACGGGTGCTCAGCGCGCTGGACGGCAAGCTGCTGGCCTCGATACCGGCGGCGAAGGACACCGACAGCGCCGTCTATGACGTGGCCAGCGGCCTGCTGATCGCCATCGGCGGCGACAGCGGCGAGATCACTCTGGTGGATCCCAAGGCGGCCAAGGCGGTCGGCTCGCTCGTCCTGGGCGGCGCGCTCGAGTTCGGCGTGGTGGACGGCAAGGGCAAGCTGTTCATCAATGTCGAGGACAAGAACGAGATCGCGGTGGTCGACATCGCCGCGCGCAAGCTGATCACCCGCTATCCGATGCCGGGCTGCCAAGCTCCGACGGGCCTGGTTCTGACCGCCGACGGTCGGTTGATCAGCTCGTGCAGAAACGGCATCGCCAAGATCGTCGACTCCGGAACGGGCAAGGAGATCGCCTCGCTGGCTATCGGCCAGGGGCCGGACGCGGTGTTTCAGGACGCCGGGCGCGCCCAGGCCTATATCCCGTCCGGCCGGACGGGGACCCTGGCGGTGATCGCTCTGGCCGGCGCCGCGAACAATACGGTGATCGACACCGTCGCCACCAAACCCGGCGCGCGGACGGGAACCGTCGACCCCAAGACGGGACGGATCTATCTGCCCTCGGCGTCCTATGCGCCCGCCGGCGCGCCCGGCCAGCGTCCGGCGATCACGCCCGGCTCGTTCGCGGTTCTGGTGGTCGGTCGATAGCTGACGACCACAACGGGATCACCGGGCGAAGGTGATCCTGGCTTCAAGGCCCGGGGCGGCGTCGTGCAGGGTCAGTTCGGCCCCGTGCAGCCGCGCCACCGCCGCCACCAACGCCAGGCCGAGGCCGTTGCCGGGTGTCGACCGGCTCGATTCCAGGCGGTGAAACCGGTTCAGCACCCGCGCCCGCTCGCTGGCCGGCACCCCTGGCCCGTTGTCGACAACCGAGATCTGGACACCTGATCCCGCAGGGCCGGCCATCGCGGCGCAACGCACGCCGATGGCCGCGCCGGCGCCGGCGTGGCGAAGGGCGTTCTCGACCAGATTGACCAGCATCTGGGTCAGCAATTCCGGATCGCCGTCGATGGTCAGGGGGCCGGGCGTCTCTAGGCTCAGCGATCCGCCGGCGTCCTCCGCCGATGGCGCGAAGGCTTCCACGACCGTGCGCGCCACCTTGCTCAGATCGGTTGGGCGGAAGGCGGCGCGGCGGGCGCCGCCCTCGATCTGGGAAATGCGCAGCAGGGCCGCGAAGGTGCCCAGGATCACATCCAGATCCTCGAGCGCCGCCTCGGTGGTCTCGACACCTCCAGGGGAGACGAGACTGGCCTCCAGCCGCTGGCGAAGGCGGGTGAGCGGAGTGCGCAGATCGTGGGCCACGTCCTGCGATACCTGCCGCAGGTTCTCCATCAGGCCGGAGATACGGTCGAGCATGCGGTTGAGGGTGATCGCCAGATGATCGAGCTCGTCGTCGTCGCCGCGCACCGGCACCCGGCGGCTCAGGTCGCCATCGATGATCGCCTGCGCCGTGCCGTTGATCGAGGCGATACGCCGCTGGACCCCGCGGCCCAGGCCATAGCCGCCGGCCATCCCCAGGATGAGAACCCCGAGGAAGGCCACCGCGAATCCGCGCAGCAACACACCATCCAGGGCTTCCACGCGTTCGGCGTCATCGCCTACCAGCAGTCGAAAGCCGCCCGGCAGCGTGGTGACGTAGAGGCGGGTGCGCTCGGGATGATCACCCCGTTCATCCACCGTACCGACGGACCAGCCTGGCGGCGCCTTGGGCAGGATCAATCGGCCGGCCAGAACCGTCCCCGTGGGTGACACCAATCCATAGTCCAGGGCGCCCGGCGCCCGGTCACGTTCGCGCACCGCCTGAACGACACCGGACAGTCCCTCGCCCTGATATTCCCGCGCCATGGCGGCGGATTCAAACAGGATGCGCTTGTCGAACTGACGCCCCAGGGCGGCTCTGGTGGTCAGCAGCGTGACCACGCCCAGCGCCACCACCGCCACGGCGAAAATCACGGTGTAGAAGGCCGCCAGTCTCAGGCTCGAGGAGCGGAACACGCGGCCTCACGGCTCCCGGATGCAATAGCCGGCGCCGCGCACGGTGTGGATCAATTCCGGCGACCCTTCTCGCGCAAGCTTGGCCCGCAGGCGGCTCATATGAGTCTCGACGATGTTGGTTCTGGGGTCGAAATGGAAGTCCCAGACGCTTTCCAGCATCATCGTGCGGGTGACGATCCGCCCAGCGTTGCGCATCAGATATTCCAGCAGCTGGTATTCGCGGGGTTGCAGATCGATACGCTGTCCGGCCCGCGTCACCGACCGGGTGAGCAAATTGATCTCCAGATCGCCGACCCTGAGCGCGATCTGGACATCCTGCGGCGGCGGGCGGCGGGCCAGGGCGTTGACCCGGGCCAGGAGCTCGGCGAAGGCGAAGGGCTTGACCAGATAGTCGTCGCCCCCCGCCTCGAGCCCTTCGACGCGGTCGTCGATCCCCCCGATCGCGGTGAGCAGCAGAACCGGCGTCTTGACCTTGGCGGCGCGGATGGTCCGCAGGATCGACAGGCCATCGAGCTGAGGCAGCATCCGGTCGAGAATGATCACGTCATAGGGCTCGCCCGCCGCTAGCAATAGCCCGTCTCGACCCGAAGCTGCGTGATCGACCACGTGACCGGCCTCCCCCAGCGCCCGCTTCAGATAGGCGGCGGTCTCGCGGTCATCTTCGACAAGCAGCAGCTTCATGGGGCGTCCTAGTCGGGGTTTTTGCCCTCGGCCTTGTTTTCCAAAACCTTGCCGGTCATGGCGTCAACACCGACTTCATAGGTGTGGCCGGCGGACTTGATGTCGAACGAATAGCGCAGACCGCTGCCGCCGGATTCTTTTTCCAATTCCTGATCGGTCATCACGCCGGGACGGGTCTTCATCGCGATGGCGCGGGCCGCGTCGATTGAAATCGTGGCTTTGGCGGCGAGTTCATGGCCCTTGAAGGTGGCTGGCGTGACGGTGGTCCGGGTTGTGGTGTGGGTGGTGGTCATCTGGGCGTTGGCGCCGGCCAATGGCATGGCCAGGCTGGCCATCGCGGCGATGGAGAGAACGAAATGGTTCATAAGGTAAAATCCTGAGTTGCGGTGGTTCCCCCGCTGCCTCGGCCAATGGACCTTTGGACCCATACGGACGGTGGCTCAAACAATACGGTTCGCCAACCACTCTTGCGTGTTTTGGCCGATCCGGCGTTAAGAGGAACGCCGCTTCGACGTCCCCTGGGGATCGGGCGAGCGGCTAGAGCCCTATGGAGCGGCGCGGCGGGATGGCTTCGGCGAAGGACATTGCCAACCGGCGACCGATCACCGCGGCGCTGATGCTGGCGACGCTGATGGTCACTTTGGATTCCACTATCGCCAATGTGGCCCTGCCCCATATCCAGGGCAGCGTTTCGGCGGCCCAGGACCAGATCACCTGGGTGCTTACCTCCTATATCATCGCCACGGCGATCATGACGCCCCTGTCGGGGTGGCTGGCCCAGAAGATCGGCCGCAAGCGCATGTTCCTGATGTCGATCTTCGGCTTCGTGGTCGCCTCGATGCTTTGTGGCATCGCCACCAGCCTGCCGGAGATCGTGCTCTTCCGGCTGCTCCAGGGCATCGCGGGCGCTTCGATGATGCCGCTGTCGCAAAGCGTGATGCTGGACATGTATCCGCCAAAGCAGGTGCCCCAGGTGATGGCGATCTGGAGTTCGGCGGTGATCCTTGGGCCGATCATGGGGCCGGCCCTGGGCGGCTGGCTGACCGAGGACCTGTCCTGGCGATGGGTGTTCTTCATCAACCTGCCGATCGGCATCCTGGCCTTCCTGATCCTGAATTTCTACATGGACCGGGACGAAGGCGGGCGTGAGCGGCCGTTCGATTTCCTGGGTTTCGGCGCCCTGGTCACCTTTGTCTGCGGTTTTCAGCTGCTGCTCGATCGCGGACCCAGCCAGGACTGGTTCGATTCCAAGGAGATCTGGGTCGAGGCGACCATGGCCGTGGTGGGGCTGTGGGTGTTCGTCGTCCAGACGATCACGGCGCGTAACCCGTTCTTTCACCGGGACCTGGCCAGGGATCGCAATTTCGTCACCACCACCATCCTCGGCTTCTTCACCGGCGCCCTGCTCTATGCGTCATCGGCATTGCTGCCGACATTGATGCAGAACCTCTTGGGCTTTTCGGTACTGCAGAGCGGCTACGCCAGCATGCCTCGGGGGTTGGGCTCATTAATCGCCTTTCTGGCGGTGCCCACGCTGCTGCAACGGTTTGGAGCTCGGAGGGTGCTGTTCGCCGGATTGCTCGTCTCCATGGTGGCGCTGTGGCAGATGACCCAGTTCGATCTTTCGATGACCGCGACGCCGATCATGATCTCGGGATTGGTCCAGGGTCTGGGCACGGGCCTACTGTTCGCGCCCCTCACCACACTCGCCTATGTGACGCTGTCGCCCGTCCACCGCACCGAGGGCACCATCGTCAGCACCATGGCGCGAAGCCTGGGCTCCAGCGCCGGCATCTCGGTGATTCAGGCCGGGATCATCAGCAGGTCGGCCATGGCCCACTCGGTTCTGGCCAACCATGTCCAACCCAGCGACCCGGTGTTCGCCGCCGTGAACCCCGCGTTCATGAACCCGGAGACCACCCTGGGCGCCGAGATCCTGAATGGCGAGGTGACCCGCCAGGCGACCATGATCGCCTATGACGCGGTGTTCGGCATGATGATCCCGATCGTGATCGTCATGATCCCCCTGCTGTTGTTCGTGCGGCCGCCGGCCCAGCCGACCGTCGCCCACCTGGAGGCTGTGGACTGAAGCTGGTTTTGCTAAACGACTTGTCCGGCGTTCCAGCCGCTCGCCCAGGCCCACTGGAAGTTGTAGCCACCCAGCCAACCGGTGACGTCCACCACCTCGCCGATGAAATACAGCCTGGGAACCGCCTTGGCGGCCAGGGTGCGGGAATCCAGGCCATCGGTGTCGACGCCACCGAGGGTAACCTCGGCGGTGCGGTAGCCCTCCGATCCCACCGGCTTGACGCGCCACGCGTTCACCGCCTGCGCGACGCGCCGGAGGGTCTTGTCGGGTGTATCGGCCAGATTTCCAGCCGCGCCTTCGGTCTCCGCGATCAGCTGGGCCAGGCGGCGCGGCGTGATCTCCGCGAGCAGGGTGTGAACCGCCTGGCGACCGCGCCCGTTCCGGGCTGCCTTCAGCATCTCGAACACGTCCGTTCCCGGCGCCATGTTCAGTTCGATCTCCTCGCCTTCGCGCCAGTAGGACGAGATCTGCAGAATAGCCGGGCCGGATAGCCCCCGGTGGGTGAACAGCATGGCCTCATCAAACGCGGTCTTCCCATGCCGCGCCCGGGCATCCACCGCCACGCCGGCCAGAGGTTTAAGGCGCTCCAGCAGGTCGGTCTCGAAGGTCAGAGGAACCAGAGCCGGGCGGGTCTCCACCACCGCCAGGCCGAATTGCCGCGCCACGTCGTAGCCGAACCCCGTGGCTCCCATCTTGGGGATCGACTTGCCGCCGGTGGCGACCACCAGCGCCTCGCAGGCGATGCTCGCGCCGTCCAATGTCATCGCGAAGCCGCCGGGTGTTTTTTCAATATCCCGAACCGGCGCGCCTAGCTTCAGCATCACCCGCGCCGAGCGCATCTCGGCCAAAAGCATGTCGACGATCTGGCGGGCCGAGCCGTCGCAGAACAGCTGGCCCAGAGCCTTTTCATGCCAAGCGATGCCGTGCCGATCGACCAGGGCGATGAACAGCGAGGGAGTGTAGCGTTTGAGCGCCGAGATGCAGAAGCGCGGGTTCCGTGACAGGAAAGCCGAGGGCGCGGTGTTGGTGTTGGTGAAGTTGCACCGGCCGCCTCCGGAGATACGGATTTTCTCGCCCACCGCGACGGCGTGATCGACGACCAGCACCCGGCGGCCGCGCTTGCCGGCCTCGATGGCGCACATCATCCCCGCCGCCCCAGCGCCGATCACCACGACATCGAATCTCTCCACGGCGGTCTTCATGGAGTAGGGTCTACACCCTGTTCGCACCGCCCGCCTGGATCGCCGATGGCCTGGATCCGACTGTATGATCAAGACGAGCCCCAGCGGGTCAACCGTTGGCTGGCTCAGAGTGGCGTGTGTTCCCGGCGCGAAGCCGAGGCGCTGATTGCCCAGGGCCTGGTCTCGATCGACGGCGCGATGGTGACCGACCCCGGTCGAAAGATCGAAAGGGGTCAGTCCCTTAACCTGGCCGACGCAGCCGGATCGGGCCTCGGCGCCGCTCTGACCGTGATCCTGCACAAGCCGGCGGGCGTGGTCTCCGCCCAGCCGGAAGCCGGCCAGATCCCCGCCGCGCGACTGCTGACCCGAACGGCCCTCGTGGGCGACAGCCCGGTCATCCCCGACCGCGACACCCGCCTGGCCCCGGTTGGACGCCTGGACATGGATTCCCGGGGCCTATTGATTCTGTCGGAGGACGGGGTGGTGGCCAAGGCGGTGATCGGTCCCGCCGCCGAAATTGAAAAGGAGTATCGCGTGGCGGTGATCGGCCAGGTCACCGATCACAATCTGGCCTTGCTGCGCCACGGGTTGGAATTGGACGGCCGGCAACTGAAGCCCGCCGAGGTGACGGTGATCGCCGACCAGCGCCTGCGCATCGTGCTTCGCGAAGGCCGCAATCGCCAGATCCGGCGGATGTGCGACCTGGTCGGCCTGAAGGTGGTCGATCTGTTTAGGGTTCGCGTGGGGCCGATCTCGCTGGGCGATCTGCCCGAGCGCCGCTGGCGGGTCCTACGCGCCAGTGAGCGCGACGCCCTCCTGGCGGCGCCGGCCGGGTCGGGCGGAAAAAGGCTCCCTTCCTGATGCGAAGGGAGCCTTGATAGATTCCGGCGTCAGGGGACGTTGTAGCCGTCCATGTGGGCGCCGAGGAACTTGCCCTTTTCATTGATTTTGCGAACCAGCCCCGTCACGGGATCGGTGTAGGCGTATGTGCGCGGACCGGCGTCGCAGGGTTCCGCGCCGACCACCAGCGACGGCGCGCAGATCACCTCCCGGCTTTGCGAGTCGTAGACGCCGGTATACTGATAGTATTCATAGCGACGGATCAGGGCGAGGGCGCCGTGCTCGATCTTGTCATCGTCTATCCTCTTGCGCCCGCCATGGTTACCGGCTGGCCGCTGTTGGAGCAGAGACCAGCTGATGGTTACAGGGGTTGCTTTTCCGCCCTTCAGGGGGATGAGGTTCTTCTGCAGTCGGTCTAGATCGACCGGAACCTTGCTGAAGGAGGTGTAGGTCTTGGCCCAGAACGCCTGACCCCACTGAGGGCGGAGGTTTTCCGGCGCCTCGGCAACCGCATGGATCACGGGCGGATCGCCGACGATGGCCGGCGGCACATAGACCTGCACGGGCATGGCCGGGATCGGAGGCGCCGGTGGAAAGGCCGGAATATAGGGATTGGCCGGGGTGGTGGCTGCCCAGGGGGCGTTCATCAGCGTGCCCGGAGCGGCGGGGTTGGGCACCTTCCAGTGATAGCTGACCTTGCCCAGCAAGGCGGTCTGAGTGAAGCTCAGGCCGAAGTGGTCGCAGCCGCTGGTGGCGTAGCCGGCGCCCTGGCCGAGCAACCAGCAGGAGTCGCCCTGGGTGACGGCGGGCCTGGCGACGTAGAGAACGCCATCTCCCGATTGCGGCAGGGCGCCCGAGATGAACGAACCCCATTTGGCCGTCCACTTCAGATTGACCGGATCCCACGCGGCGGCCCAGGTGACGCGGACGCCCTTGGCCCCGCCGACAGCGGTTTCGTCGAATTGCGTCATCGTCGGTATGCCGAAGCGCTGGACATATTCCTGACCCAGGAAGTTCGATGGGAACTCCCGGGTGATGTCGGCGGGTGTGATGTCGTCGACCTCGATCTCAAAGCCGTAAGCGGTCTGGCCGGTATCGTTGACGCAGTCGAAATTGCCGAGCGAACCCACGGCTTGGCCATGAGCCGGGCCAAGCGCCGCGGCTGTCACCGCCACGGCGACCAGTAGAAAGCGCGTGTTCATTAAAAATACCCCTCACGTGTTACGCCGTTTGACACTGTTTTTCTGACGTGACTTTGGAATCCTCATTGGAACGTACCAACTATGGCCGATCCGGTAGATTATCCGCTGGCTCCGTCTGCTGTTGATGCAATGACAGCGCAAAATGGTTCAAACCATTTTTCAGAATTACGCGTCGGTTGGCGGCGGACGGCAATTGGGTCATCCTGAGCGACCACGTTGGAGGAACGGCGGTGACAAGACGGACATCGGCGATTGGTCTGGGGTTGATGCTTGCCCTATCCGGGTTCGCCGCCCAGGCGGAACCCGCGGGACATAGTCTTCGTCTTCTGGGCGCGGCTCCGTCCGCCCATGATCCCGCGCCGGCAAGGTTCGTCCTCGACCTGCTGATCAAACCCGGCGACGGAGAGTTCCAGAGCGCGGTCGAGGGCTGGTTCGCCGCAATCATAGCGCCGGCCGGCTCCGGCGACGTCTCGGGATCCTGTGTCGAGAAACATTGCGCCCTGACTGTGCAACTGGACTCCGGCAAACTTGCTTTGACCGGCGACATCCTCGATCCCGCCGGTGAAGTTCCCGTCCGCTTCGTAGTCAAGGATGATCAGGACAAGTCGATCCAAACGGGGACCGCCAGCCTGAGTGTCCTGACTGGAGCGGTCCCCACCCTGGGGGTGCTGGCGGCCCCAGACGCGATCAATGGCGATGACCTGGACGATCTGCTGATGTGGGGCCAGCAGACTGTGGCGTCCGGCTCACCGCCGGGAGAGGGGCCGCCCGCCGGCTACCAGCGCGAGTCGGTGGGCGCATGGCAGGCGAGGAAGGAGCGTCTGGCCACCGGGTTGATCTTCGAGGCCGACCTGGCCGAACTGAAGGCAGATCGCGCTGCGGCCGAAAAAGCGGCCGGCTGGACAACAATCAACGAAACCGACCACGGCTGGACCGCCAGCTATCCGGGCGCCTTGCTGCCGGTCGCCAGTTCATCGGGCGCCGAGCGGCGTTTCGCCAGCGCCGATGGTAGGGCCATGCTGACCATCGCTGTTGATCCGCCCAGGAGTTCGAACGCCTTTGACGCCTTCGTGGAGTCGGTCACCGCCAGCCGCGAGGGCCGAAGCCAAGTGAACATCACCCGCACGAATGGCGACCTTCAGGCGCGTTATCAGCAGGGTGATGTTGTTACCGTGGCCGCTTATCACAATCGGGATGCCGGCTTCGCCCGGATCGTCTTTACCTATCCCATCGACCGGGCAGAGGCCTTCGAGACCTTCGATATGATCGTCCAGCGCGAGTTCAAGGTCGCCGACGACGTCAAGCCTTAGGCCTTCAGCCGCATCTTGCCCAGGTAGTCCCGTTTGCCGAGCTTGACGCCCTTGGAGCGCAGGATGTCGTAGGTGGTGGTGGCGTGAAAATGGAAATTAGGGATCGAGAACGACATCAGGAAGTTCTCGGCGGTGAAAGGCATCTTGAAGTCGCCCAGTTTGAAGACCACGTCGCGGCCTTCGAGGGAATTGACCAGATCGGGCGTCAGTTTGCCGAGTTCGGCCTGGGTGTCGGCGACAATCTTCTGGAGATCGGCATAGGTCATCTCAGGCATAGCGCCGGGCGGTAGAGAGACGCCGGCTTGGCAGCCCTCGATCGCGTGGATGGAATGGTGCTGAACCGACCAGATCTGGAACGCCAGGGGCAGCATGTCGCCGACCAGGCGCACGCTCACCAGGCTATTCGGATCGCTGCCCTCGGCGGTACAATGGGCGAGCCCTTTGTCGAGCACCCCCGCCACCGCGCCCAGGGTCTGAAGATAGCCCGCCACGGTCACGTCGTAGAGTGAAATCGCCATTGGTCGTCTCCGAGCCCGGGTTGTTGGTTTTCGCTGGGTCGACCATTCGCCTAGCCGCTTGCGCCATACCCGACAAGGGCCGCGGCCGAACCGTGTCGAACGTCTAGTCGGATCAGACCGTCCGCTTGGATCGATCGCGGGCGTTGGCCCCCTGGATCGCCGCCCTGGCGGTCTCCCACTGTTCATCCGTCCAGTCGCGCAGGCGACCGAAACCGCCGCCGCCGGCCTGGTGGGCGGCGCCGTCGATGGCGATGGTCTGGCCGTTCACATATTCAGAGCCGGGGGCGAACAGGTAGATGGCGAGGTTGGCCAGTTCGGGCATCCGTCCGACCCGCCCCATCGGGTTGCCGGGCGCGCTCTCGCTGGATCCGCTGGGCTCGCTGTTGGCGTCCGCTGGATTCAGACGCGCCCACGCGCCCTCGGTGGGGAAGGGGCCAGGTGCGATGGCGTTGAAGCGAATGCCCCGTCCACCCCATTCCACGGCCAGGGACTGGGTCATGATGTTCAGGCCGGCCTTGGACATGGCCGACGGCACGGTGAACGGGCCGCCGTTCCAAACCCAGGTCGTGAGAATCGAGGTGACAGCGCCGGTCTTGCCCTCGGCCAGCCAGCGTTTGCCGCAGTCCAGGGTGACGAAGAACGAGCCCCGGAAGACGATATTCGAAATCGCCTCGAAGCCACGCGGCGACAGATCCTCGGTGCGGCTGATGAAATTGCCGGCGGCGTTGTTGACCAGACCGGTCAAGGCCCCGCCGTCGGCCCACACGGTGTCCAGCATGTCGCCGATCGCTTCGGGCACACGGATGTCGCAGGCGACCGGGACGACTTTGCCGCCATGTGCCGCCATGAGTTCTTTGGCGGTTTCCTCAAGAACACCACCGCGCCGGCCACAGATATAGACGACGGCGCCCATCATCAGGAATCCTTCGGCCATCACCTTGCCGAGGCCCGTGCCACCGCCGGTAATCAGGATACGCTGGCCGTTCAACAGGCCGGGTTTGAACATCAGGTCGTCGGGGGTCATGGCGTTCCTCTGGGGGCTTCGGAATCTCGCGCCCGCTCCGACAACCACGTCACACCCTCTCGCAGCGTCAGGTCAACCGGCTTGTGGCGTGGACCATTGCCTGATTTCGTGTCGCGAAGCACCGGAGGAAGCCATGTCGGAAAGCCGTTTCGCGTCTACGTCCCATCAGACCCTGGTCTGCGATGTCCCGCGACCGGCGGTCGGAAGGGTCGTGCTGAACCGGCCGGACAAGATGAACGCCTACACGTTCACCATGACCCAGGAGCTTCTGGCGGCTGTCGCCGCCTATAGGGATGATGACGCCTTGCGAGCTCTCGTGATCACGGGGGCGGGCGACCGGGCGTTCTGCACCGGTGGCGATATCTCAGGATCCGAACCCGAACACAGCCAGAAGGTGCGGACCCAGCCGATGGGGGCTGGCCGTGAGATGCGCGAAGGCATGCAGGCGGTGGTGGTGGCGCTGCGAAGCCTCGACAAACCCAGCGTGGCGATGATCCGGGGCTATGCGGTGGCCGGCGGCCTCGCCCTGGCCATGGCCTGTGATTTCCGCTTCGCGGCGAATGGCGCGCGTCTGGGCGATACCTCGGGCAAGGTCGGCCTGTTGCCCGATGAGGGCGGGGCCTGGCTGTTCCCCAGGGCGATGGGTCTGGATCGGGCGCTGCGGATGACTTTGCTGAGCGAGATCTACGACGCGCCGCAGGCCGCCGAGCTTGGCCTGGTGACCGAAGTGGTCGCGGACGACGCGCTTGAGGAAGCCACCCTGGCCTTCGCCGAAGCCCTGGCCGCCCGCGCGCCATTGGCCGTGAGACTGACCAAGATGATGATGAGCCGCGCCTCCGGACTCAGGCTGGAGGAGTCGGTCGCCGACGCCCAGATGGCGGTGATGATCGCCAACCCCAGCGCCGACGTCCGCGAGGGGCTGAAGGCGTTCTTCGAAAAACGGCCGCCGAAGTTCGAGGGCCGGTAGCGGGCGACTGGTTAGTCGTCCGGCCGTCGCCCGCCCGCCATCGGATCCACCGCCCCACCACACACGACAGTGAAGCTGGCCTCTCCGGAATAGAGGCTCTCCGGGTCCAGAACGCGCAAGCGCATCGAGCCGCGCACGGCTTTGGCCGGAGTGCCAAGCCGCCACACGGTCTCCACCTTCTGTGACCGGCCGGCGATGGAAATCTTGCGCGGTGGCGTGACCCCCCCATCGCCGCGCTCCCAGCGGTAGGATACGGTCATGGGACCATTGACATGGATAGTTCCCACGAACCGTACGGCGCCGGGGCAGGGTCCTTTGTAGTGGACCGGGTCGGCGGCGGCGGTCAGATACGTCACGCTGGCCGCCCACGCCGGAACGCCCCCGGCGAGGCTGGCGGCAACACCAAAAACCAGCATGCCTTGGCGCACGCACCTGCTCAGAATCATCAAACCTCGTTCTCCAATTGGTCCGCGCGACTTAACCAAGCCGGGGATCAATGTTCGTGGGCGGCGGGCGCGTCAATGACGGTTTCGGAGCCATTCAGAAAGATGTGGCGCTTCCCCTAGGGCGCCGATCTATGGTCGAATCAATAATACGTCTAGGCATCCGGAGGCTTACCATGCGGGACCTGATCATTCGTAACGGAACCATCGTCGATGGTACGGGCGGCAAGCCGTTCAAGGGCGATATCGCCATCGAGGGCGATCGTATTGTCGCGGTCGGCGAAGTGCGCGGCCCAGCTCGCCGCGAGATCGACGCCACCGGCATGATCGTCACCCCCGGCTGGGTGGATATCCACACCCACTATGACGGCCAGGCCACTTGGGATCCACTGCTGGCGCCGTCCAGCTGGCACGGGGTGACCACGGCGATCATGGGCAATTGCGGCGTCGGCTTCGCGCCGGTGCGGCCGACCGACCACAAATTCCTGATCGAACTGATGGAAGGCGTCGAGGACATCCCGGGCGTCGCGCTGACCGAGGGCATCGACTGGAAGTGGGAGCATTTTCCCGAATATCTCGATGTCCTGGAATCCAAGCCGAGGGCCATCGACGTCGGCGTCCATGTTCCTCATGCGCCGGTGCGGGCCTATGTGCTCGGCGAGCGCTGCAACACCGACTATAAACCCAACGCTGCGGAGATCGCCGAGATGGCGGCCCTGGTGCGCGAAGGCGTGCAGGCGGGCGCCCTGGGCTTTTCCACGTCGCGCACTTTGCTGCACAAGGACCTGGCCGGCGTGCACATGCCCGGCACATTCGCCGGTTCCGATGAGATGCTGGCTCTTGGCATGTCCATGAAAGGCCTCAGCCACGGCGTGTTCGAGATGGTCTCCGACCACCTGGGCGACGATGACGAGTGGAAGTGGGTCAAGGGCTTCGTCAAGGAAACCGGGTTGCCGGTGACCCTGGTGGCCACCTCGGCCGGCGCCTACGAGGGCGACAAGATGTTCAATATCGCCGAGGAGTCCCGGCGCGAGGGCATGGATATCCGCCCGCAGATCGCCGGTCGGCCGACCGGAGTCCTGCAGGGCCTGCAGTCGAACTTCCACGTCTTCATCGCCCACCCGACCTATAAGAGCGAGGTCGCCCACCTGCCGCTGGCGGAAAAGGTGGCGGTGATGAGCCGGCCTGAAATTCGCGCCGCGATGCTCTCGGAAGAAAGCGGCATCCGCAATCCGATCCTCGGCCAGAACGTCAACGAGTTGCTCGCCAGGGTCTTCCCGCTGGGTGAGAACCCCAACTATGAGCCTGATCGCGAACAGAGCGTCGCCGGTCTCGCCCAGGCCGCCGGCGTGACGCCGATGGAGATGATGTATGATTTGCTGATCCGCGACGGCGGCACTGAACTGCTTTATCAGCCGCTCGGCGCCTACCAGAGCTACAACTTCGACTTTTTCCGCAAGAACATGCAGCATCCCAATGTACTGTTCGGATTGTCGGACGGCGGGGCGCATTGCGGGGTGATCGCCGACGCGGGCATGCCGTCCTTCATTCTCAGCTACTGGGCGCGGGATCGGGTGAAGGGCGCGCAATTCCCGCTGGAATTCCTGGTCCGCAAGCTCAGCAGCGATACCGCCCGGGCCTATGGCCTGCACGACCGCGGCGAACTGCGGCCCGGCCTTCTGGCCGACATCAACGTCATCGATTTCGACAACTTGCGGCTGTTCCGGCCCGAGGCAATCCACGATCTGCCGGCGGGTGGCAAGCGCCTGGTCCAGCGCGTCGAGGGCTACCGCTACACGGTCAAATCCGGCCAGGTGACGTTCGAGGACGGCAAGTCCACCGGCGTTCTGCCGGGAACCCTGGTGCGCGGTGGCCGCGAAGCGGTGATCCTGGAGGCGGCGGCCTAGGCTTTCGCCGCATCCGGGCTTACGCTTCCCGAAAATATAGTCGGGAGGTTGGGTCTTGGGTGAAGTGATCAGTGGCGAGCGTCGTATATCGACGCAAGCCCTCAACGAACGCGCCGCGCGAGCGGCGTCCGGTCTGGTGTCGCTCGGCGTCGGGCGGGGCGACACCGTCGCGCTCTACCTGCGCAACGATATCCCGTTCTTTGAGGCCAGCACCGCCGCGGGTCTGGTCGGCGCCTATCCCACCCCCGTGAATTGGCACTACACCGAGGACGAAGCCCGCTATCTGTTCGAGAACTCCGGCGCGCGGGCCATCGTCATTCATGCGGATCTGCTGGAACCGATCAGGAGCGTCATCCCAGAGGGTGTGCCGGTGTTGGTGGTGGAAACCCCGCCGGAGATCGCCAGCACCTACGGCATCGATCCAGCCAGGCGGGCGATCCCGGAAGGGATGACCGACTGGAGCGCCTGGCTCGAAGGGTTCGAGCCTCATTCCGGGGATGGATCGGGTGCGCCGGGCACAATCATCTATACCTCCGGCACCACCGGCCGGCCCAAGGGTGTCCGGCGACATCCGCCGAGCCCTGAACAGATGGCGGTCAGCGCCAGCATACTGGCCCGGACCTTCGGTTTCGGGGCCGACGCCGCCAGCATCGTGACGGTGGTGGCCGGGCCGATGTACCATTCCGCCCCGAACGCCTATGGACTGATCGCCGCCCGGCTTGGCGCCAAGGTCATATTGCAGGCGCGCTTCGACGCCGAAGACCTGCTGCGGCTGATCGAGACCGAGCATGTCACCCACATCCACATGGTGCCGATCATGTTCAATCGGCTGATCAAGCTGCCGGAGGATGTGAAGGCCCGCTACGACCTCTCATCGCTGCGCGACGTGGTCCACGCCGCCGCGCCCTGTCCGCCGCCGACCAAGCGGGCGATGATCGAGTGGTGGGGACCTGTGATCAACGAATACTACGGGTCTACCGAGACCGGCGCGGTGGTGCATTGCACTTCGGAACAATGGCTCTCCCACCCAGGCACCGTAGGCAAACCCTTCCCCGAAGCCGACGTACGGGTGATCGACGCCGCCGGGAATAGTCTGCCGCCGCGCGAGATCGGCGAGGTGGTGGCCAAGGTCAGGACCATGGCCGATTTCACCTATCACGGCGACGCCCAGAAGCGGCGTGACTCGGAGAAGGCCGGACTGATCGCGCCCGGCGACATCGGCTATTTCGACGAGGACGGGTTTCTGTATCTTTGCGACCGGGCCAAGGACATGATCATCTCCGGCGGGGTCAATATCTATCCCGCCGAGATCGAGGCCGAACTTCACAAGATGCCCGGCGTCGCCGACTGCGGCGTGTTCGGCATCCCTGACGACGAATATGGCGAGGCGGTCTGCGCGGTGGTCCAGCCCTCGCCGGGCGCGAGCCTTACCGAGGCCGAGGTCAAGGCTTACCTGCGCGGCCTGATCGCCGGCTACAAAGTCCCCAAGCGCGTCGATTTCCACGCCGAACTGCCCCGCGAGGACTCCGGCAAGATCTTCAAACGCAAGCTGAGGGAGCCGTTCTGGGAAGGCCTGGATCGGCGGATTTGAGGGTCGGCTTGGAGATCCCGCCAACGGCATAGTCTCAAGGTCGGGAGCCACGAATTAATCACTCCACGGATCAATCGGCGCGGGGTCGAGATCGTTGAAGTGGCGGACGTTGCGAGTGGCCACCCGTGCGCGCCGGGCGACGGCTACGCCGGCGATCTGGGTGTCGCGAAAGTCGACTGGGCGGCCCAGGCGTTGTCGGCGCGCGGCCAGTTTCGCCGCCGCCGAGGCGGCGGCCGTATCGAATTGGGCGATACGTCCGGCCAGATCCTCCCGAATAAGCAGGGCGAAGGCGCCAGCCAATGCGTCACGGCGCCGGCCCGCATCCATCACCGCCAGACCAAATTCGACTTCGAAAACATTGATGCTGGTGGTCCAGATCGACTCGGGCGTCTGAGCATCAAGCCAGGCGACGACAATCGGGTCGGGCGCGGCGCGCATCAAGGCTGATAGGACATTGGTGTCCAGCAAGATCACCCGACAAAATCCGCCGCCCGCGCCTCTTGGCCGCGCTTTTCTGGAATATCCTCCGTAAGACCGATGGCCGTGAAGCGCGCGCTGATCCGCGAGCCCAACGGTAGAGGCAAGCCCGCGCTCTCGTGATCGGCGGCGGCGGCGCGAAGTATGCTTCGGACCTCTTCGGCCATGCTCCAACCACGCCGCGCCGCGCGTTTGCGCAGTTCATCGCGTACGGCGTCTTCCAGATTACGAACAAGAATTTGAGCCATCTATTCATGCCTCATTTGATGATATCGTGATATCTCTGATGAGGTTGGGCCGCAAGGCCGATCGCACTGGTCTGGAATTACCGCGCCGCTCAACGGGCCACCCGCCTCAGCTTACGCTCGCGGTCGGGCGCCTAGCCGAGTATGATCTCGCGCATCGGCACGAACTGCTAGCCGTTGTGTATGTCGCGTTCGATCACGCCGCCTTGCGGCTATCGATCCTGAAACGACGCCATTGCGAAACCCTTCATCCCGGGCTCGCGTTAACCAACGGCTTCGGCCGATGGGCTACCCGCCAGGCGAAGGCCAGCGGCGAGGTCGCCGTCAGATCGATCGCCGGTTCGGTGTTGGCGTAGTTTTGCGGACTGTCCCAGAAGCGCGCGCCATTGCCGGTGAAGATCTTATAGGGGTCCGCGCCGCCGGACGGACAGACAAGCATCCCGGTCTGCCGGCCGTAGGCGACGGCGTTGATTGCGTTGGGTCCCTCGACCACCGCCCCGCTCAGAACGACGCCGCCACCGGCCAGCGAGCCGACGAGGTTGGCCACCTGGTGATGCAGGCAGTGGGGAAAGGTCGTTCCGTCGCCGACGATAAAGGAAACCCCCCAGATATTCGCGCCCAGGACGTTGCCCATCCACCGCCTCGCTGTGTCATCCCAGACGGCTCCGCCGCCGAGACTGGCGTATTCGTTGGCCGTCACCGAAAGTCCAAGACCGTTAGCCGCCGTATCCGATGTCGCCCAGCTGACGCCGAAGCCGAACGGATCCGTCGCCGCCTGTGCGGTGGCGTTGGTCAATTGCTTGGAGAGGTCGCCCATGAGTTCCGCCCGAGACACGGCCAGTCCCGCCTTTCCGCCGGCCAGGGTGATGGCGCGATGGAGATCGAAGTGCGCCAGGGCGCTGACATCATACAGGTCGAGGGTTTCGGCCGCGTCGTTCGGACTATCGATGTAGGCCCGGGCCCAACTTGCCGCCTGGGTCAGATAATAGGCCGCGTTGGTATGTGGCAGGCCGGGCGGCAGTGCGCTGGCCCCGAGCGCCAGGGCGAGGTTCAACTCTGTCGCGCCCCACTCCAGATCGTCGCGCCATTCCGTCTCGGGATAGCCGTCGTAGGGCAGTATCGTCAGCAGGGCGCCGGGGTTTGTGTCGGCGAGGTCGTAGATGTGTTCGGCGGCCAGCAGGCATTGCTGGGCGAATGGCAGGTCGGTGACGCGATAATCGAGAAAGCATAGCGCGAACGCCGCGCTCAGCTTGCCCGCCAGATTGGGACTGATCGGCGAGCCAGCCGGACCGGCGGCGAAAACCGGCCGGTGATGAATGTAGATATAGTTCGGATCGGAGCCGCCGATGGTGTCGTCGACCTGGGGCAGGCGCCAGATATCATAGTCGCTCAGGGTCGGTTTTCCCTGGAAATCCTGGCTTATACCCGTCTCATAGTAGAGCGTGCTGGTTCTGTCGTTCCACATTTTGCGCAGCCACGTCAGGCCGAACTTGGCTTCCGCCGTGAAATCGGCGGGTCCACCCGGACCCATCTGCTGCGGAAAATCACGAAGACCGGTCAGCATAACGCCGACGGTGTAGCTCGTGGTCTCGACATACTTCATATAGTCGCCGGCGTCCCACCAGCCGCCGCTGGTGTTGATCGTCTCGCCGGTCGGCGCGAGATTGCCCACCACCAGATCGCCGCTGGTCAAGGGTGGCGTGGCATAGACCTTCGCGGCGGTATCACTCAGATGGCTGGGCGCGGCGCGCAACCCGCTGGGGATGAAATCGGCGCCGTCGCGTTGATTTTGATAGAAGCTCAGTGAATTGCCTAGGGCTCGATAGTAGAGCGCTTTCGGCCCCGCGACGATGAAGTTTCCCGAGGCGGCGGGCAGGCTTCCGTTAACAGCAATCGAATAGGTTCCGCGCGAAGCAACGGAGAAGCTCAGCGGCGTAACGACAAAGCTGCCCCATTTGCCGACCGGTAGGCCGACTGGCGCGGTAAACACCGCCTGCCCAACGCCGTTGCGTACCTCGAACACGGCGCCCGCATCGCTGGCGGTCGTCACCAGATAAGCCCGCGCCGCTCTGCCGGTCTCATAGCCAAGCTGGTTTATCCGGACATAGCCGATGGAGACCGGTGTCTGACCGCTGGCGCCCAAGGCCAAGCCCGTGATGATCGCCACCACAGCCAGCCAACCCGGGCGATTCAAAGCGGTTCGACGCCCGCGGTTGGCTTGCGACATGGATTGAGCGCTCCCTCTGCGCTCTGATATAAAGAACGCCCAGGCCCGACACCAATACGCGAGCGCGATCGCAAGCCCGTGGCTAAGCCGCCTGAGGTCGGGCCTCCACGTCGGCGAAGACCCCGCGCCAGACTTCCAGCAGGCCCCGGTTGTCGTGGTTCCAGGGATGGAAGTCGGAGCGATACCAATCGCCGTAGGTCTTCCAGCTTTTGCGGAACAGACCGGGCTTGCCGAACAGGTACCACAGGACCCAGGCGTGGGCGGTGAGCGGCTTCACGCCGTCCGCCCCGAGCAGCATGGCCGCATAGTGGGTAATGTTGCGCACGAACAGCACCGTGACGATCGCCATGATTTGATTGCGGGCCTTCTGGCGTTGGCGCGGCGTCCAGTCCTTGGTGACTTCGAGGAAGACGTCGAAGGCCACCGCCTTATGCTCGGTTTCCTCCATGGAGTGCCACCGCCAAAGACGAGCCACGTCTTCGGGAGCGGCGTTCAGAACACTCATTTTCGACAGGAACCTGTCCGCCAGAAGCGCCGTGAAGTGTTCCAGGGCGATGGTCACGCTCAGCATGGCCATCGGCCCCCGCTCGCGGATTAGCCGGATACGGTCGCGGATTTCCGCCTCGATCGCATCGACGGGGTAGTGGCCTCGATCAAGCAGGCCGTTGAGCGCCACGTGCTCCCGAGAATGGATCGCCTCCTGGGTGATGAAGGCCTTGGCGTCTTCCAGCAGACGACCGGAAAGCTCTCCGCGATAGTGGCGCACCGCGTCCATGAACAATCGCTCGCCATCGGGGAACGTCAGGGACAAGGCGTTGAAAACCGCCGTGCCGACGAGATCGCCGCCGAGCCAAGCATTTGACTTTGCCCCGTCATTGGCGAAATGCAGGTCTCGCGGGGTAACGGTCACCGGGTCCGGGAAGGCGGTCGCGGGCATGGTTCGGAACTCCAAAGGCGTATCGGTTAAATGATAATTGTTGATAAAAATGTCAATAGTGAATCGAGGGAACCGGCACGCCGGCGGCGGCTACCGGAGGCGGCGCGTGACAACATTCTGGGCGCGGCGGAATCGATGCTGATCGCGGAGGGCCCACAGTCCCTGAAATTGGCCGACGTGGCTCGCGCCGCCGGTGTCTCCAACGCCACGGTGCTGCATCACTTCGGCTCCATCACCGAGGTGCAGACGGGCCTGATGGAGCGGATGGTGCGCCGGCTGGTGGACGAAGTTCTCGACATAACCAACCGGACCGCTGACTCGGCCCAGAGCGCCGGCGAGGGCGTGATGGCGCTTTTCGACGCCTTCGAAGCCAAAGGAGCCGCCCGGCTGGCCGCCTGGCTGGAGTTGACGGGAGAGGCGCGCCGCTTGACCCTGGTGCGATCGGCGGTGCGCGAAGTGATCGACGCCCGCGTGGGACAGTATGCGCGGGTGCCGGCCGAGGCCCTTGAGGACTTCATGCTGGCCTCGATCACCATGGCGCTGGCGGTGGGACTGTTCGGTCCGACCCTGGCCGATCTGATGGGTAAGCCCAGCGGCCGCACCCGCGAAGTCGTGCTGTCCCTGCTGCTGGCGCGGCTACAGCAGGCGATCGCGGCGGTTTGACTTACGGTGCGGGAACTTCAGAGGATGGGGCCGAGCTCATAGAAAACTAGCCAACATCGGAACCTCTCATGAAACTCGACTCCTCCATTTCCGCAGTGATCACCGGCGGGGCCTCGGGCCTGGGCCGGGCGACGTCTCGGCTGCTGGCCTCATATGGCGTCAAGGTCGCGATCTTCGATCTCAACGAGGAACTTGGCGAGGCCTTGGCGGGTGAGATCGGCGGGGTATTCTGCAAGGTCAATGTGACCTCAAGTCCGGAGGTAGACGCGGCGTTCGCCAAGGCGCGGGCGACGATCGGCCAAGAGCGCATCCTGGTCAATTGCGCCGGTTTCGGCGGCTCGGTGAAGACCGTCTCCCGCGACCGCCAGACCGGAGAGATCAAGGAATATCCGCTGGAGAACTTCGAACGCATCATCCAGACCAATCTGATCGGCACCTTCCGCTGCATCACCAAAAGCGCGGCGGGTATGCTCACGCTTGACCCGCTGCCGGACGGCGACCGGGGCGCGATCGTCAACACCGCCTCGGTGGCGGCGGAAGACGGCCAGATCGGTCAGGTGGCCTATACCGCTTCCAAGGCCGGCATCGTCGGCATGACCCTGACGGTGGCGCGCGACCTGGCCAGCGAGGCGATCCGGATCAACACCATCCTGCCGGGGATTTTCGATACGCCGCTGTTGCAGCGCGCACCCGAGGCGGTGAAGGCCGCCTTGGCGGCCTCGGTGCCGTTTCCCAAGCGGCTCGGCTTGCCTGAGGAATACGCTCAGCTGGCGCACACCATGATCACCAACTGTTATTTCAACGGCGAGGATGTGCGGCTTGACGGCGCGATCCGGATGGCGCCCCGATAGACCCAGCTCTTCAACCTGCCAAACTCCAGAATATCATCGGAAGGAACCCCAACCCCATGACCGACGCCTATATCATCGACGCCGTCCGCACACCGCGCGGCATCGGCAAATACCCCAAGGGGGCGCTGTCCCAGATCCACCCGCAGCGGCTGGGCTCGACCGTGCTCAAGGCCCTGGCCGCGCGCAACAACATCAACACCGCCGATGTGGACGACGTGATCTGGGGCACCAGTTCGCAGCGTGGTCCGCAAAGCTGCGACCTGGGCCGGATGTCGGCCCTGGACGCCGGCTATGACATTCGCGCCAGCGGCGTCACCCTCGACCGCTTCTGTGGCTCGGGCATCACCTCGGTTAACCTGGCCGCCGCGACGATCATGGCGGGGATGGCCGATCTGGTGGTGGCCGGCGGGACGGAAATGATGTCCATGCCCAACCGCCGTAGCGCCGACGACGGGCCGCCGCTGTTCGATACCGGCAACCTGCACCTGCGGGACATGCACCCCCAGACCAACCAGGGTGTCTGCGCCGACACCATCGCCACCATGGAGGGCATCACCCGCGAGGCGGTCGACGCCCTGGCGCTGGAAAGCCAGCGCCGCGCCGCCGTCGCCATCGCCGAAGGCCGCTTCGACAAGAGCGTGGTCACCGTTTTCAACGACGACGGTTCGGTCGCGCTTGACCATGAGGAATTCCCGCGTCCGAGCACCACGGCCGAAGGCCTGGCCGGCCTGAAACCCTCGTTCGAAGCTCTGGCCGATGTGCCGTTAAACGAGGCTGGACTGACGTTCCGCAGCCTGATCCTGCAGAAATACCCGGACGTGAAGATCAAGCACATCCACCATGCCGGCAATTCCTCGGGTGTCGTGGATGGCTCGGGCGCCCTGCTGCTGGCCTCTCCCGACTATGCCAAGGCCCACGGCCTGAAGCCCAGGGCTCGCGTTGTCGCGATCGCCAACCAGGGTGATTGTCCCACCTTGATGCTCAACGCCCCGGTTCCGGCCGCGCGACGCGTACTGGCCAAGGCCGGGCTGACCATCGACGACATCGATTTGTGGGAAATCAATGAGGCCTTCGCCGTGGTGACAGAGAAGTTCATCCGCGACCTGAAACTCGATCGCGACAAGGTCAACGTCAACGGCGGCGCCATGGCGCTCGGCCATCCGATCGGCGCCACGGGATCTATGCTGATCGGCACGGTGCTGGATGAGCTCGAGCGTCGCGTCCTGCGTCGTGGCCTGGTGACCATGTGCGCGGGCGGCGGCATGGCGCCCGCCATCATCATCGAACGCCTCAACTAGTCAGCGACGGGCGAAACAGCAATGGATCTCGCCCTGACGGCGGACGAGCGGGCCTTCCAGGTGGAGGTCCGCGCGTTTCTCGACGAAGCCCTGACACCGGAGCTGCGCGAGGCAGGCCGCCTCGGCGTCAGCGCCTTCAGCGAGCCTGAGCACAACCTGCCGTGGCAGCGGAAACTCTACGAAAAGGGCTGGGTCGCACCCGGCTGGCCCCGGGAACATGGCGGTGCGGGCTGGAGTGAAATGCAGCGGGCGATCTTCTCGTCCGAGTGCGCGCGGGCCGGGGCGCCGTCGCTGTCGCCGATGGGGCTTCGCATGGTCGGCCCGTGCATCATGGGCTACGGCACGGCCGAGCAAAAGGCCTATTATCTGCCCCGGATCCTGGCCGGCGAGGATTACTGGTGCCAGGGTTATTCCGAACCGGGTTCTGGTTCCGATCTGGCGTCCCTGCAGATGCGGGCGGACTCCGACGGCGACGACTATGTGATCAACGGCTCCAAGATCTGGACGACACAGGCTCACCACGCCAACAAGATGTTCTGCCTGGTGAGGACTAAGTTCGACGGCAAGCCGCAGCAGGGCATCACCTTCCTGCTGCTGGACATGAAAACCCCGGGCATCGTGGTGAAGCCGATCATCACCCTGGCCGGTGACCACGAGGTCAATCAGGTGTTTTTCGACGATGTTCGCGTGCCGAAATCCGGCCGCCTGGGTGAGGAAAACCGGGGCTGGACCGTGGCCAAATACCTGCTGGAGTTCGAGCGGGGCGGCGGTTCGGCGCCGGGCCTGAAGGTCGCCCTCGCCCGCGTGAGGGCGATGGCCGCCGCCGAGGCTGCCGACGAAGGGCAAACCCTGCTCCAGGACGCCGCGTTCCGGAATCGACTCGCCGCCGCCGAGGTCGCCATCGAGGCGATCGAAATGACCGAGCACCGCGTGCTGGCCGACCTGGCCGGCGGCCGCAATCCCGGACCCGCCTCGTCGATGCTCAAGACCCAGGGCACCGAAGCCGTCCAGGCGATCGACGAACTGGCCATCGACGCCGCCGGCGCCTACGCGGGGGTGGACCAACTCGACGCCCGCCGTCCGGGCGCCAACATACAGTCGATCGGTCCGCGCCACAGCCTGACGGCCATGCCGCGCTACCTGAACAACCGGGCGGCCTCGATCTATGGCGGATCCAACCAGATCCAGCGGGATATCATGGCCCGCCTGATCCTGGGGCTTTGAGAGGCTTCACCCGCCCTTGTGCGGCGCGATCAGGAATTTCTCGCCGGTCGATTTCCTATTGTAGGCGGCGATGACGGCCGGGTCTAAGGCCTCGGTCAGGGAGATCACCGAGGTGTAGTGGCTGGCGAAGGTGGTCTTGATCTCGTTGGCGACGCGCTGGCGCAGCTTCTGGCCTTCGGCGGAGCCGATCTTCTGCAGGAATGGCGTCAACAGCCAGCCGCCGACGCCCCATGCCATGCCAAAGCCGCGGTTGAACTCCGTCGGTCCGGTGTTGAGGCCGCCATAGATATAGACCTGCTTGTGCGTGGTTGAACCGTAGCGGCTGTAGCTGGTGGCGGTCTGGTTGGCGGCCGCCTCCATGCAGGTGAGGATCTGGCCGGCCAGGCGCCCGCCGCCGATGGCGTCGAAGGCCAGGGTTGCGCCGGTGGTCACCAGGGCGGCGGTCAGGTCCTCCATGAAGCTCGGCTTCGTGGAATCGC
The DNA here is from genome assembly GCA_038227865.1 of Caulobacterales bacterium. Lineage (GTDB taxonomy): Bacteria > Pseudomonadota > Alphaproteobacteria > Caulobacterales > Caulobacteraceae > Acaudatibacter. Next base: position 91,239 of record JBBRPO010000012.1, on the reverse strand, counting down.
AGACATGCACGGCCCCGATACCACGCAGCAGAGCCTCCTGCTCGGCGCTGCGCACGATATTCACCAGGGCGATGCCGTCGGCGAGACAGGCCTTGACCAGCATCTGACCGAGATTCGACCCCGCGGCCGTGTGCACCAGCGCCTTGTGACCCTCAAGCCGCATCGTACCGATCATCCCCAGGGAGGTCAGTGGATTGACGAAGCACGAAGCCCCCTCGGCGGGCGTCACGTCTTTGCCCATTAACAGGCAGTCGGCAGCCCGAACGGTGCGGTACTGCGCGTACATGGCGCCGCCGAGAATCGCCACCGTCTTGCCCAGCAGCGCTTGCGCCGCGTCGGAGGCGCCGGCCTTGACCACCACGCCCGCGCCTTCATTGCCGACGGGCAGCGATTGATCGAGCCGGCCCGCCATGGCGCGCATGAAGGCGGGCGGAACCTGGGCCGTGACGACAGGGCCGCCGTCGCCGCTGGAAACGGTGGCGGTGCTCACGTCGGCCGCCCCCAGCAGCAGGCCAAGGTCGGAGGGATTGATCGGCGAGGCTTCAACTCGGACGACGACTTCGTCGGGACCGGGCTCGCCGATGGGAACCATGGCCAGGGACAGTTCCAGTTCGCCCCCGGCCCTGATCAGTGAGCGCAGCTGCAAGCCTGTATCGGGAGTTTCCATAGCCATCCGTTCAATCCGCCCTTGATAATTTGCGCCGCGACGCCGTTGGGTTGACATATAGCCTGAGCACGATGGGGCGGTGAAGCGATCATGGAAGGTTTAAGGTTTCGCCTCAGAGCCGCGACGGCCTCGGCCCACGCCCGACTGGAAGACGCCATGGACATCGGCGCCTATTGCGCGGATCGATTGGACTACCGGGCGCTCGTCGCTCGTTTTTGGGGAATCTATGCGCCTCTCGAGGCCGCTCTGCGCGAGGTGGACTGGGAGGCCCTGGATATAGATTTCGCGGCCCGGTCCAAGGCTGGCTGGCTTGTTGAGGATCTGATGTTGCTGGGAATGGGTTCGGAAGACATCGCTTCGTTGCCCCGCACCCAACGGCTTCCGACGATCAAGGGTCCCGCCGACGCCATGGGTGTGTTGTATGTCATGGAGGGGGCGTCGTTGGGGGGCCAGATCATCTCCCGCCAACTGGAAACCCAACTTGCGATCACTCGGTCGACCGGCGGCCGGTTCTTTTCCAGCTATGGCTCGGAGGTGGGTGGCAAGTGGCGCGCCTATGTCGCCGTCCTCGAAGCGTTTGGCGATTCGCCCGCGATCGCGGCGCGGATCGAACGCGCGGCCCTGGAAACCTTCGCGTGTTTCGAGGCTTGGCTGGGGGGCGCTGTTGCTGCAACGTCGTCGACGGGAGGAACCGAGCCTGTCCATTGAACCCGTCGCCTTCGGGGCGGCAGATGTCACCAATTGCGAACGCGAGGCGATCCATATTCCTGGCTCGATCCAGCCGCATGGCTGCCTGTTGGCCATGGAGCCCGGCCAGTTGCGCGTACTCCAGGTGGGAGGGAACACCCAGGCGGTGCTCGGCGAAACGCCGTCCGCGCTGCTGGATGCGCGTTTCAGCGAGAGGATCGGTCCCAGGCTCACCGCGGCGATCCACGGTCCGAATGACACCCCGCCGCCGGCCCGCCGCCCCTTGTCTTTCGACGTCTTGGCCGCCAGGGGCGGAACGCCGTGCGACGCGGTCGTTCACACGTCGGACGGGCTTCTGATTCTCGAGCTTGAACCACGGCTAGCCTCGGACGACGGCCAGGGCGACGCCTTCGCGCTTGTCCAGGAGCTGAACTCGGAAGTCCAACAGGCGGGATCGGTCAAGCACTTCTGCGCCGCGTTTACTCAAAGCGTTCGAAGGGTCACCGGGTTTGACCGCGTAATGCTCTATCGCTTTCTCCAGGACGGGGCCGGGTCGGTGGACGCCGAAGCGAGAGCACCCGACGTGGAGTCTTATCTAGGGCTGCGCTATCCAGCCTCGGATATCCCGATCCAGGCGCGTGAACTATACCTGCGCAGCACCCTGCGCCTGATCCCGGATGCGCGATATGTGGCGGCGCCGCTGATGACGGCGCCCCGATGGACGCAGGGAAAGGCCCTCGATCTCAGCCACAGTCTGCTGCGAAGCGTTTCCCCGCTTCACCTCGAGTACCTGGCCAACATGGGTGTGATCGGGTCGATGTCGATTTCGATCATTGTCGGTGGCAGACTCTGGGGATTGATCGCCTGCCATCATCGCGCGCCTCGTTTCCTTCCGGCGCGGATTCGCCTGGCGTTGGATCTGTTCGGGCAGATGGCTTCCTACCAGTTGGAGACCCGCCTCGCTGCCGAGGATCTGGCGCGACGCGCGCGTGGCCGAGCGAGCCACGAGGCATTGGTCAAGGATCTCGCCGGGGATCCGGACGTGCTGAATCGGCTGACCCGCTCGACTGACCGGCTGTTGGACTATGTTCCCGCCACCGGACTGGCGCTCTGGATCGACGGCGCCCTTGAAAGTATCGGCGAGACGCCACGAGAGGCGGATGTGCGGCAGCTGGTGGCGTGGCTGAATACGAGTGATTTGAGCGGCGCATTCCACACCGACCGGCTCGCGGCGGTGTATCCCCCATCGACGGCTTTCGCGAAAATGGCCAGCGGGGTTTTGTCGATCGCCATTTCGCGCTCGCCACGCGACTATCTGATCTGGTTCAGGCCGGAGCTGACCCACACCGTCACCTGGGCGGGCGACCCATCCAAGCCGGTAACGCTCACGGATCGAGGGGTGGGGCTGTCGCCCCGCAGAAGCTTCGCCGCCTGGCGTCAGCTGGTCCGTGGTCAGGCGGAGCCGTGGAGCGTGGAAGACATCAGGATGGCGGAATCGCTTCGCGTATCCCTGCTTGAGGTCGTGCTGGAACATGTCGATCAGCTGGCGCGCGAGCGCCAAACAGCGCGTACTCAACAGGACACCCTTCTGGCGCAGCTGGACGACAAGATAGTCCAGTGGGAGCGCACGGCGGCGCTTCTGAAGACCGAGAGTGATCGACGTGCCTTGCTCGAGGAGGAGCTATCGCAGGTGCTTCGCCGCACCGTCGTGGAGCAGGAGGCCGAACGCCAAAGGATCGCGCGGGAGTTACACGATAGCTTGGGTCAGTATCTGACGGCGATGCAGCTGGACCTTGAAGGCATCGCTCGCGATCGCACCGCCAGCTCGACGGTTAAGGTCAGGGTGGACCGGCTGAAGGGCCTGACCAACGACGCCGGCCAGGAAGTCAACCATCTGGCCTGGGAAATCCGGCCGACCGCGCTTGACGATCTGGGTCTGCAAACGGCGATCCAGCAACTGGTGGAGGCCTGGGGCGATCGCTCGGGCCTGGCGTTTGATCTTCATCTGACGCTTGACAGCCGGCGCCTGTCGTCGTCGGTCGAGTCGGTTTTGTATCGCGTGCTGCAGGAGGCGATCCTGAATGTCGTCAAACATGCCGGGGCGCGTCGCGTCGGGGTGATCCTGGAAGCCAGCGAGACCGAGGTGCGGCTGATCGTCGAAGATGACGGCAAGGGGTTCGCCCTGGCGGAAGACGACACGGCGGCCACGCCATCGGCGCGGCTGGGACTGCTCGGCATGCGCGAGCGGCTGGCCCTGGTGAACGGAGCGATCGAGATCGAGACCGCGCCGGGACAGGGGACCACCCTGCTGATCCATGTTCCCCTCTGATCCGGTTCCCGGCCTCCCGGGTCCCTCGGCGAACCGCATGCGGGTCTTTCTGGCCGATGACCATCCGATCGTATTGGCGGGCGTCAAGGCGCTGGTTCTGGAGGACGACCGTTTCGAGGTGGTCGGCGAGGCGCGCGATGGCCCAGCAACCTTGAGACAATGCGTGGCGCTGAGGCCCGACATCCTCGTGCTCGACATTTCGATGCCGGGCCTGAATGGGGTGAAGGTCGCGGAGGCGCTTCTCGCCGAATACCCGGCCTGCCGGATACTGGCCCTCACGGTCCATGAGGATCGGGGATATTTGCGGCAGCTGCTGAAAATCGGGGTGTCGGGATACCTCCTGAAGCGCTCGGCCGCCGAGGAACTCATCCGCGCTCTCACGGCCATAGCGGCGGGCGGTCTCTACCTTGATCCAGCGGTCGCTTTCCTGGCCGTGGGGAGCAGCGCGTCGTTGCCATCGGAGGGTGCCGTGGGCGCGGCCGAGCTCAGCCGCCGTGAAATGGACGTCATCCGCCTGACCGCGTCGGGTCACAGCAACAAGTCCGTCGCGGCCGAGCTGGGTATCGGCGTCAAGAGCGCCGAGACCTACAAGGCCCGCGCCATGGAAAAGCTCGGCTTTCGCACTCGCGTGGAGGTTGTGCGGTTCGCGCTCAGCCAGGGCTGGCTGGCCCGCTGACCTAGCCGCGTCAGGGTTTTCCCGGACGAACCCTGGGCTTTGCCCGTCTTTCCAATGGCCGGCGAAGCACGTCTTTGTGGCTCCCTGTGTGACGATCCCGATCTTGGCGCGTTCTGCCCGTGATCGGCCAAGTTGTGATTGATGCCTGGGAGTCGAAGACCGTGCGAATTCAGGTTGTTCTGATCTCTGATGATGACAAATACAGCGCTGGTGTTCTCGACCAGTTGTCGCTGATGAATCACGATGTCGTCGTACGAGAAATTGATTGGACGAATATTGTTAGTATAGACCCAGAAAAATTTATGAATAATGGCGGTGATAAATCTTCTACAATTATCATGTTTGATTTTGGATTTGTCCGTCGCGCCTGTGATTCACTTATCGAGCGGGTGCTATCATTAAAATACCATATGGTAATAGAGTGTCTTGCCATGCGACCTCCCGCCGACGCGCATTTGAAGCGTCGTCTGATTAACTGGGATGTGCCGATTTTTGATATGGCTCAGTCGCAGAAATTGGCCTTGCAGGTCGTGCACTGACGCCCTGACGCCTTCTGGGGCCGCCCGTTGGGTCGCCCGCTGGGTCGCAATGTGAAGATCGGACTTCCGAACACCTTCACGGTCACGTGACGCCCACCGAGCCACTCCCCACCGTATGATGGAGAGCGGTCTGGTTTTTTGGCCGCGCCCGTTGCGCCGGGATTTGCCAGGGTTCAAACAACTGTTTATCTCCCGCAGGATCGAACAACAGGAAACACCGCCATGGCCGACGACGCACCGATGTCGAAAACCGCAACCGCGTTTGGGCTGAACCCCACCGATGATCTCCACGATCTGCGGATGAGCGAGGCGGCTATGCCGCTGCTTGAACACGTCAAAGCTTTCATCAAAGAGACCGTCAACCCGATGTCGGTGGAGTTCCATCGCCTGGGTGAGGGCAAGAAGGATCGGTGGAGCTATGCGCCTGGCCAGCTGGAAGTGCTGGAGGTGGCCAAGAACAAGGCCAAGGCCGAGGGCCTGTGGAACTTCTTCCTGCCCGACGCCGAGACCGGCGATGGCCTGAAGAATCTGGACTACGCCTATATCGCCGTGGAGCTGGGCAAGAACCCCATGGCCTCCGAGGTGATGAACTGCTCCGCGCCCGACACCGGCAACATGGAAGTCCTGGAGCGGGTCGGCACGCCTGAACAGAAGGAAAAGTGGCTGAAGCCGCTGCTGAACGGTGAGATCCGCTCGGCCTTCGCCATGACCGAACCCAATCGCGCCTCCTCCGACGCCAAGAACGTCGGCATGCGCGCCTGGCTCGAAGGCGACGAATGGGTGCTCGACGGCGAGAAATTCTACATTTCAGGGGCCGGTGATCCGCGCTGCAAGATCATGATCACGATGGTCAAGACCAGCCCCGACGCGCCGCCTCACAAGCAGCAGTCGCAGATCCTGGTGCCCATCGACACCCCCGGTGTGAAGATTCTGGAAGGCATGCAGGTGTTCGGCGAGGACGACGCGCCGCATGGCCACATGCACATCAAGTTCGACAAGGTACGGGTGCCCAAGGAGAACATGTTGCTGGGCGAGGGGCGCGGCTTCGAAATCTCCCAGGTCCGCCTGGGTCCCGGCCGCATCCACCACTGCATGCGTTCGATCGGCCAGGCCGAACGGGCGCTTGATCTGATGGTTCAGCGCGGCCTGTCGAGGGAAGCCTTCGGCCGCAAGATCGCTCATCTTGGCGGCAATATCGAGATCATCTCCCGCGCCCGGATCGATATCGAGGCGATGCGTCTGATGGTGCTCAAGGCCGCCAAGGCCATGGACGTGCTGGGCAACCGCGAAGCCCGCGTCTGGGTGCATATGGTCAAGGCCATGGTGCCCGAGCGGGTCTGCCAGATCATCGACCAGGCTATCCAGATGCATGGCGCCACCGGCGTCTCGCAATGGACGCCCCTGTCGCGGATGTACGCCGGTCAGCGCACTCTGCGCATCGCCGACGGTCCCGATGAAGTCCACCACCTGGTGGTCGGCCGCAACGAGCTGCGCCAGTATGAAGCCGCCGCCGAGGACAACATCACCTCGGCCGCGGTCTGGCGCAACTAGCAAGTAGCGTCGAAAACCCTCTCCTCCCTCTCTGGGGGAGGGGGACCGCGAAGCGGTGGAGGGGGCGAAGCCGCCGAAATCTCGCCAGGCTGGAGCCCCCATCCCCGCCTTCGGCGGGACTTCCCCCAAAAGGGGAAGAGAGACAACAACATATAGCGAGACCTATGACGGCCTTACCCACCCCTATCGGCCTGAGCTCAATCGACGCCGTAACCGAGGGCCTTGCGGGCGTCGGCTATATCTCCACACGCTCGATCTCGACAGCGGTCTATCTGGCGCACCACCTGCGCAAGCCTGTGCTGATCGAAGGGCCGGCCGGTGTCGGCAAGACCGACCTGGCGCGATCGGTGGCCAAATTCCTCAACTACCCACTGCTGCGGATGCAGTGTTACGAGGGCCTCGATGAGAGCAAGGCGCTGTATGAATGGAAATACGGCAAACAGCTGCTCTACACCCAGATCCTGAAGGAAAAGATTCACGATCTGGTGGCCGACGCCGATGGCCTCGACGCCTCGTTCGCCAAACTGACGGACTTCCAGGACCTGTTCTTTTCCCGGGAATTCCTCGAACCCCGGCCATTGCTCAAGGCCATGGAACAGACCGGCGGCTCGGTGCTGCTGATCGATGAGATCGACAAGTCCGACGAGGAATTCGAGGCCCTGCTGCTGGAGATCCTGTCCGACTATCAGGTGACCGTGCCCGAGATCGGCACCATCGAGGCTCAGGTCCCGCCACTGGTCATGCTGACCTCCAACGCCACGCGCGAACTTGGCGACGCCCTCAAGCGCCGCTGCCTGCACCTGCACATCGATTTCCCGGACGCCGAACGCGAGCGCCTGATTGTGCGCGCCCGCGTGCCCGAGATTTCCGCCAGCCTGCTGGCTCAGCTGGTGGCCTTCATCCAGCTGATCCGGGGCGAGAACCTGCGCAAGCTGCCGTCGATCAGCGAGACCATCGACTGGGCCCGAACCCTGCTGCTGCTGCATGCCGACGCCCTGGAACCGACCATGGTGCGGGAGACCTTGAATGTCATCCTCAAGCGCCAGAGCGATATCCTGGCCATGGCCGCCAAGGCCGAGGCGCTGACCCGCGACGCGGTGAAGGCGGCGGAAGCGGCCTGACGGCGCCATGGAGCGCGCGCTCACCAACTATATCCGGGCGCTTCGCACCGCGGGGGCGGCGGTCTCCCCGTCGGAGGCCATCGACGCGGCGCGGACCCTGGCGCTTGTCGGCTACGCGGAACGCCAGACCCTCAAGGACTCGCTATCGGTGGTCCTGGCCAAGACGGTCGAGGAAAAGGATCTGCACGACAGGCTGTTCGATCTCTATTTCAGCCGAGCCACGCCTTCGAACGAAATTCCCCCCACCCACGGCGACGAGGGCGACGAGGGCGGCGAGCCCGATAACGGCGCCCTGCTGGATTTGGCCAATTCCAACGACGCCAATCGGGTGGCGGTTGCGATGGAACGGGCCGGCGCGGCGGCGGGCGTCGATCAGATTCGCTTCGCCTCCCAGGGCGCGTTCTTTGCGCGCCGGATGCTGGAAGCCCTCGGTGTTGAAGACCTCGAACAACGCCTGATGGATCGCCTGCAGACGCGAACGCCCGAGGCTCAAGCCGAAGCCCAGGCGCTGATGGATGCGCGCGGCGCCCTGACCCGCGAGGCGCGAAAGTTTGTCGACCGGCGGTTCGAGGTGTTCGGCCGGGCCGCCACCGAGACTTTCATGAACGACGCGGTGGCCAACCGCGCCATCGACAAGCTCAGCCTGCGTGACATGGAGCGCATGAAAGCCGTCGTGGCCAAGATGGCCAAGCGTCTGGCGATCCGGCACAGCCGCCGCCGCAAGGTCCGCAATCGCGGCCATCTCGACATCCGCCGCACGCTGCGCGCCAACGCAGGCTATGACGGCGTGCCTTTCGAGGTGGTGTTCAAGCGCAAGCATCGCGACCGGCCGAAGATCGTCGCCATCTGCGACGTCTCGGGGTCGGTGGCCGCCTACGTGCGGTTCCTGCTGATGTTTCTCTACGCCCTCAGCGAGACGGTGGCCGACCTGGGGGCCTTCGCCTTCGCCCATGAGCTTCGGGATGTCTCCGGCCCGCTGAAGACCCTAACCTTCGAGGCGGCCATGGACCACATCATCCAGGAAGTTGGCTCGGGCGGCACCGACTATGGCCAAGCATTGATCGACCTGCGCGAGCATTCCTGGGACCAGATCGATCGCCACACCACCGTGCTCATCCTGGGCGACGGCCGTTCCAACCACACCGATCCGCGCCTGGACATCTTCGCGGAGGTCGCGGACCGGGCCAAGCGCGTGGTCTGGCTCTGCCCTGAACCCCCCGGCCGCTGGGGCTCGGGCGACAGCGAAATCCTCCGCTACCGCCCTTTCTGCACCCACCTGTCCCACTGCGCCACCGCGTTGGATCTCGAACGGGCGCTGGACGAAATTCTGCTGGCCTATGATTGAAGGGGAATATTTGATCCGCCATTCCCTTAAGAACCAATAGTCCTACAATAGTCGGCGCCAAGATCATCGCGAGAGGCGCCATTGGCTTATGTACAATCCATCAAATCGCCGTTGTGGTTCAAGATCGCGGCCGCCCTGGTGATTCTGTGGGGCTTGGCTGGCGTTTTCGCCTGCTACAGCCAGCTTACTCTCACCCCAGCCCAACTCGCCGCGCTGCCCGCCGCCCAGCGAGACGCCTTCATCGCCATGCCCCTGGTCGTGCGTATCGCTTATGTCGTCGCCGTTGGAGGCGGCCTCGTCGGCGGTATCCTGTTGATCCTGCGCCGACCGGAGGCCCGCATGGCCTTCATCGCTTCTTTGATCGGTGTCATCGTTCAGTTTGGTTGGGTGTTCGGCGTCTACCAGGGTCTGGCCAAGACGGGTGCTTCGGCCCTGGCCTTTCCGGCTTTCATCGTTTTGGTCTGCATCGTTGAGATCTGGCTCGCGGTCGTGGGGCGCAGCCGCGGCTGGTTGGGCTGAGGCTTCCGGCCAAGACGAACTATCCTCGGTACTGCCGGTTCAGTTTCCGCATTCCCCCGATCCAGCGATTGTAGTCGCCGGTCTTGCGCCGCATGTAGTCGAGCACCACCGGGTGGGGCAGGATCAGGAAGTCCTCGGCCTCGATCGCCCGCACGCAGCATTCGGCCACGTCCTCGGGTTCGATCATGCCGTCGACGCTGGCCACGCCGTCGGGATTGCCCGCGGTCATGGCCGTGCGAACCGCCTGCGGGCAGAGCACCGAGACCTTGATGCCCTGGTCGCCATGGGTAATGGCCAGCCATTCGGCCAGGCCCACCGCCGCGTGTTTGGTCACCGCATAGGGCGCCGAACCGATCTGGGAGAGCAGGCCGGCGGCCGAGGAGGTATTGATTAGATAGCCACCGCCCCGGGCCGCCATGCGCGGAACCAGGTGCCGCGCCGCCCAGACGTGGGACATCACATTGATGTCCCAGATCCGCTGCCAACCGGTGTTGGAGGCTTCAGCTCCGCCGCCGATGCCGATCCCGGCGTTGGAGAAAAACAGGTCGATCGGGCCGTGGTCGGCTTCCACTGTTTCGATCAGATGCTGGATGTCGGCCTCGACGCCCACATTGGTCTGGAACGCGACCCCGCCGATCTCTTCGGCCACGGCCCTGGCGCCCTCGCCATTGATATCGGAGCAGACCACCAGTTTCGCGCCGTCTCTCGCGAAGCGCCTGGCCAGTTCGCGGCCGATGCCGCTGGCCGCGCCGGTGACCACGATGATCTTGTTCTTGATTTCCATGGGATGGTTTCCTCCGAGGACGGGACGTCTTGTGACTCAGTCCATAGCCGCCGACAGCCGTTTTGCCAGCATTGAAACCATTGAGCCCCGGCCCTGATTGTGAAACCCATGCAAGACGCGTTACGAAGTCATTCAGGTTGGGGAGGCGACGGCTGATGAGTTTTGCCGAGGCCAGGTTTGGCGGCGCGGTCCTGCTGACGGTGGCCGGTCGCGTCGACCTGACCAACGCCGATGCGTTCAAGGACGCCCTGACCGCGGCCTTGGAGACCGCGACGTCGGCCGTGGTCGTCGATATGTCGGGCGTCGACTACATCAGCAGCGCCGGCCTGCGGTCCCTGATGATCGCCCTGCGCGCCGCGAAGGCGGCCGGTAAAGGCCTCGGCGTCGCCGCGCTGACGCCGTTGGTTCTGGAGATTTTCACCATCAGCCGCTTCAACCTCGTCCTTTCCCTTTTCCCCGGCGTGCGCGGGGCGCTTGAAGCCCTGTCGCCGGACGGGCTTGGCCAATTCGACGCGTCATAGGAAGGGAAGGCGAATGAAGATCATCTTCTGGGGTACGCGCGGGTCCCTGCCGGCGCCGCTGAACGGCTCCGCCGTGCGGCGAAAACTCGTGAATGCCCTGGTCAAGGCCGCTGGCCTGGATCTCGACACGACCGAGAAGGCCGAGGCGTTCTGCGATGAATCCCTGGGCTTCGCCGACTGGAGCACCTTTGGCGGCAACACCTCCTGCGTCCAGGTCGACACCGGGGGGCCGGATTACCTGCTCTGCGATCTGGGATCGGGCGCCCGCGAGTTTTCCCTGGCCGCGCTCGCACGGCACGGCCCGGCCGCGCCCCAGACCTATCATGTGCTGATCTCCCACGTGCATTGGGACCACATCATGGGATTTCCGTTCTTCGTACCGGCCTTCATCCCGGGCAACAGGATCCGCATCTATAGCTGTCACCCCAAGTTCGAGACGGCCATCCGCGCCCAAAACCACGAACCCTGTTTTCCGGTGGAGTTCAGGGCCCTGGCCGCCGGCATCGAGTTCATCCCCCTGGAGCCGGGCGTGCCCCACGACATCGCCGGCGCGAAAGTTACCGGTATGGCCCAGCTGCATGGCGGCGAGTCGTTCGGCTACCGCATCGAGCAGGGCGGCAAAACGGCGGTCTACACCACCGACGCGGAATACAAGCCCGACGACATAGGCCAGATGGATCGTACCGTGGCGTTCTTCAAAGGCGCCGATCTGGTGATTTTCGACTCGATGTACTCCCTGGCGGAATCGATCTCGGTCAAGGAGGACTGGGGCCACTCCAGCAATATCATGGGTGTCGAGCTGTGCCAGATGGCCGGAGCCAAACAGCTCTGTCTGTTCCACCACGAGCCGGTAAACGATGACGACCGCATCGCCGGAATCCTCGCCGAGACCCTGAGGTTCGAGGAAATCACCCGCTCGGGCGAGCCGCTGGCGATCCTCGCCGCCTACGACGGGTTGGCGCTGGAGCTCTGACACGCGTGGCCTTGGATATCGCTGGAACCTTCCGGCGACTGACCGGGGGACTTGGCCGGCGCGTGGCCGCCGGCGTTCTGGCGGTGTTTTTGCTGTTCCAGGTCGCGATACCCCCTGACCTCAACGTGGCCCGGCTGGCATTGTTCGATGTCTTCCAATCGACCATGCCGCGCCAGCCGACCGCCGACCATGTGGTCGTGATCGGCATCGACGATGACGCCATCAAGGCGCGGGGTCCCTGGCCGTGGCCTCGTGATCGCCAGGCGGCTTTGATCAGGTCGCTGTTGGCGGCTCGCCCAAAGGCCCTGGGTTTTGACGGGTTCTGGCAGGAGGAGACCAGGCAAGATCCGGCTCTGATCGCGGCTCTGGCCGGCGCGCCGTTCGTGGTGGGGGTCCAGGGGTTCGATCCCGGGCGTCCGGTTGAATACCAAGGGGTGTTGCCGACCGTCCCCCTGGCTGGTGGCGACCGGCTCGCCGACCGCCTGCCATCATTTCCCAGCGCCGAGGGCAGCGCTCCGGCCCTGGACGCCGCGGCTGCCGGTCATGGCGTGATTTCCAACCAGGCCGATCGCGATGGCGTGTTTCGGCGCTACAGTTTGCTCTCGGTCTTCGACGGGCGCATGGCCGCCGCCCTGAGCCTTGAACTCTATAGAGTGGCCGAACGCTCGGAATTCATAACCTTGCTCGGGCGCGACAACCGGGCGGAGGCGGTGCAGGTCAAATCGCTCCGCATTCCAACTGATCGGCGCGGCAGAATCTGGATCGACTACGAGCCGCGCAATCTGCTCAAGGTCTGCTCGGCGGTCGCCATCGTGCCCGGCAAGGGTTGCCGGTTGATCGACTCCAACACCATCGTGCCGCTTAACGATAAGTTCGTTCTGATCGGTGTTCTGGCTCCGGCGCTGGAAGATCAACAGCGGAAAACCCCGCTGGGCGGTCGGGAAGGCGCCATGCCGGGCGTGGAAATTCACGCCCAGGCGCTTGAGAACATCATCTCGGGCGTGTTCGCCCGGACCCTGCCAAATGCTCAGATCATCGAGCCGGCGTTGACCTTGGTCCTTGGCCTGTTTCTTATTCTGGCTCTGCCCGCGGCCTCGGTTTTCGGGCGCGCGACCTCCATCGCCGCGACGGTGACGATTCTCGGCCTGGGCGGCGCTATGCTGTGGCGGGAGTTTCGCATCCTCGCGGACGTGGCCAGCCCGGCGATCGGCTGCTCGGCGGTCGTGGTGGCGATGCTAGCCGGGGGGCTCGCCGAAGCCGACGCCCAGCGAAGGCGATTGCGCCAGGAACTCGAGATCCGCAAGCTCGCCGCCGCCCGCGCGGAGGGTGAACTGGAGGCGGCCCGGGCCATTCAAATGGGCATCCTGCCCAGGCCCGAGGATCTGGCGCGCGACGACCGCTATGACCTGGCCGCCCTGATGGTCTCGGCGCGGCAGATCGGCGGCGACCTCTATGACTTCTTCAAGATCGACCCCGACCATCTGTTTTTCGCGGTGGGCGATGTCAGCGGCAAGGGCTTGCCCGCCAGCCTGTTCATGGCGCTGGGCAAATCGCTGTGCAAAAGCTGCGCGCTGCGCGGCGAGACTGATATCGGCGCCATCGTCCGCCGCGCCAATCAGGAGATTTCGCGCGACAATCCGGAGATGCTGTTCATCACCCTGTTCGCGGGCATTCTGGATCTCGGGACCGGTGAGCTGCGGTTCTGCAATGCTGGCCATGACGCGCCTTTCCTGTTGCGCGCCGGTGAGCACCCGATGTCGGTGCTCGGCGAAGGCGGCCCGCCGCTCTGCGTCGCCGACGAATTCCCCTACCAAACCGAGATCCGCCAGCTCGTGCCGGGCGATTTGTTGTGCCTGACCACGGACGGCGTCACCGAAGCGATGACGGCCGACGGCGCTCTGATGGGGCGGGATCTGGTGGAACGGGTGCTGGCCCCGACTACCGCTACCGCGAGCGCCAGGCAGGTGACCGAACATCTGCAGGCGGCGGTCGCCACTTTCGTCGCCGGGGCCGAACCCTCCGATGACTTGACGATCCTGATGCTGCGCTGGAAGGGAGCTACCTTACCGTGATCTCCACCCGACGGTTTCGGGGCTCGGGCGTGTCGTCGGGTGTCGCGACCAGCAGGTCCCGCTTTCCGCGGCCCACCGCCGCGACTGAATCGGCGCCCACGCCATATTTCAACAACACAGGCAGCAACGTGCTCTTGATCGACTCCGCCCGCTGCAGCGAGAGCGCATCGTTGTAGTCATCCTTGCCCTTTGTATCGGTATGCCCGGTGATCACGATCTCGACGGCCTTTCGGGTTTTCAGCTTGTCGAGAAAGTTTTGCAGGGCGGCCTCCGACGCGGGCGTGAGGTCCAGGCTGTCGACCTTGAAGAACAGATCCTGGCTGACCGGCGGCTCGGGCATCGCCGCCAGGGTCTCACCGAACATCCGCTTGACCTTTTCGTCGCCGTAGGTTCCGGCCGGTAGTGGATTGGCCGATCGGGCGCTCGGCGTCGCCGCGGCGTAACCCTTGTTCAGGACTGTCTGGCTGCCGCCGGAGTGAACCACCACGGCTCCCACGTGGCCATTCGGTTCGGGCAGCACCACCACCAGACTGCGTTCGGCGCAGGCCGACAACAGCAGGACGCCTATAGCCGGCGCCAGAACCAGGGTCGTCTTGAACATCAGCTCTCGGTCCCGTCCGCCCGCACGACGAACTCAGTGCCGCGTACGCCCAGCACGGCGACCGGCGTGCGGACGCGCATGGCTTCCGGCGTCTGTTTGACGATCTGTCCGGACTTGATCGCCAGGGTGCCCTTCTTGAGCGACACATCGAAGGTGCCGTCGTGGGTGGTGGTGTTGAACCGGAACTGGTCGAGGCTCAGGCGGCTGAACGGCCCCAACGCCATCAGGCTGTTGTCTGCAAAGGTGATGCCCACGGAGCTGCGGCCGGCGGTGATCACCGTGTCGGACCTGAACACCGGGCCGCCGACCTGGGCGGGACGGGTCTTCCCGGCTTGGACGATGGTGACGGTCCCGGTCTCGGTCTTGATCTGGCCGATGCGTTCGTCCGCCACGGCCGACAACGGCAGGCCGGCCACGAAGCAGCCGAGCAGCCAAAAACTGTTGCGGCGCCGCCTGTGATAGACAATCGGGGAGACCGTCGTTTGCATGAGGGGGGTTCCGTTGAACAAAGGTGTCCGTGTCAGCCGCGCTTGAACTCGATATGCCCGCGACGAGCGCCGCTCTCGTCAACTGCCTGGAGACGATAGGTCAATTCGGCGTGTCTGAACACCTTGAGCCTGATCTGGTGGCGCGAGTGCTGGTGGTCGTTGAGGAGCTTTTCCTCAACACCATCAAATACGGCTACGCGGCTGAGTGCGATCGTCCGGTCAGGCTGGGTCTGGACCAGGGATCCGGTCAGCTGACCCTGACCTATGAGGACGAGGCGCCGCCGTTCGACCCCGCCGCCTGGAACGCCGACGGCGAGCGGTCCCCGCCGGCGCCATCCCTGCGCGAAGGCGAGGCCGGGCTCGCCCTGCTGTTCGGCCTCGCCGACAGTGTGACCCACCACGCGCTGCAATCCGGCAACCGTCTGGTTGTGACCTTCTCTGCCCGCTGACTGGCCTCACCCGCGAGCGCTGAAACTTGGTTTTGCTTTGCGCCCGGACACCGTTACCCTGCGCCGAAGCGGCCCCGACGGGCTGAAAAACCCAAGGGAAGACACGTGCCAGAGTTGATCCTGCATCACTATCCGGAATCGCTGTTTTCGGAGAAAGCCCGGGCGATGCTGAACGCCCGGGGCCTCGCCTGGCGCTCGGTGATCATTCCGATGATCATGCCCCGGCCGGACACCATTCCCCTGACCGGAGGCTATCGCCGCACGCCGGTGATGCAGGTCGGCGCCGACGTCTATTGCGACACGGCCGTGATCGCCGCCTATCTCGACGACAAGGGAACGGGGACCAGCTTTTTCCCGGCCGCCAGCCGCCTAGCCGCCCAGACCCTGGCCCGCTGGACCGATACCGAGCTGTTCTGGGCGGCGGTGACCTTGAGATTCCTGCCGGCCAACGCCGGTTCGTTCTTCGCCAACGTCGAGGCGGCCACCGCCTTCGCCGCCGACCGCGCCAATTTCAGCCAGGGCGCCACGATCCGCCGCCTGCCGGTCGACGAAGCCCTGCCGCGCTATCAGCTGTTCATGGATGAGTTGCAGGCCCAGCTGTCCGACGGCCGCGCCTATCTGTTCGGCGCCGATTGGACCATCGCCGACTTCTCGGTCTATCACGTGCTGTGGTTCATCCACGCGGGCGGCGCCATGGCCGACGATCTAGCCCGGCGTCCGGCGGCCATGGCTTGGTATCGGCGCATGCTGGCTTTCGGCGCCAAGCCGGGTGTCGATATGACCGGCCCCGAAGCTCTGAAGGTGGCCGCAGCCTTCACGCCGCAGCCCCTGGCGCACGCTTCCAGCGACCTCGCCGATATCCCCATCGGCGCGCTGGTCGACGTCGGTCCGACCGACTATGGCGTCATGCCGACGCGGGGCGAACTGCTGAATTGCGACACCGCCACCATCACCATCAGCCGCCCGCATGAGCTGACGGGGGTCGTGAACGTGCATTTCCCCCGGCACGGCTTCGGCGTCACACGGGTCTAGGAGCCAAGCGCCATGGACATCTCACTTTCGGGCCGCGTGGCCCTGGTCACCGGCGCCAGCCGCGGCATCGGCCGGGCCATCGCCCTGGCCCTGGCCGAGGCCGGCGCGGACATCGCCGTCAACTATCGCCGCGACACCGGCGCGGCCAACGAAACCATCGCCGCGGTCCAGGCCCTGGGCCGCAAGGCCATCGGCTATTCGGCTTCGGTGGAGAACTGGGACGAGGACGTGGCCATGGTGGCCAAGGTGGTCGAGGACTTCGGCGGCGTCGACATCCTGGTCAACAACGCCGGCATCGCCAGCCGGGGCCAGAGCGTCGCCGACACCGATCCGGCCGAGATGGAGCGGGTGGTGCGCGTCCATGCCTTCGGCCCGCACTATTTGAGCAAGCTGGTCGTACCCCAGATGCGCGCTCGGGGCCGGGGCGACATCATCATGATCTCCAGCGTCGCCACCCTGTTCCACTCGGCCAATGGCGGACCCTACAACATGGGCAAGGCCGCCATGGAGGCCCTGGCCTTGACCCTGGCTAAGGAAGAGCGCGTCCACGGCATCCGCACCAACATCGTCTCCCCCAGCCTGACGGTGACCGAGATGGGCAAGCGCCTGAGTCGCGCCACAACCGGCGTCGCCGACATCCACGAACTCGACGCCCGCTCGCCGTTCGGCCGCGTCAGCACCCCCGAGGACGTGGCGGCGGTGGTGACGTTCCTGGTCTCCTCGGCCAACCCCTACGTCAACGGCCAGAAGGTCAATGTGAACGGCGGGGGGTAGGGTATCCGCATCGGCTCAAGCGCTAAAACTCACGGTGACGCTGCATATGTTTGAGAAGTCCTCCCGCCACGGTTGGACGTTTCCCACGGCACAACTCGCTCGAGCTTTGCTTCCTGGGATCGCTCACCATGTCACGCGGGGCGGCGACGGTCGCGATGAAAAGTTCGCCTTCATCCACGGATGCGTCGGAAAAACAACGGACCCCCGGCCGAGGCCGAGGGTCCGCAATTGATACAGTGTGTCCTGATGCGGACTTTGTGCGAGGTCTAGAATCCCAGGCCCGGCAGGGTGTGGACACCCTCAAGCTGAACGGCCCGTAGCGCGGTGGGCTTGAGGCCCAGGGCGCGCAGAATAGTGCCGGCGACCTGGCGGGTTTCCACCGGATCCGAACGGACCGCGGGAGCGAGATTGGGGTTGGAGACCAGCAGAGCGACGTTCCGGTCGTTCTCGGCGAAGCCGCCGTGTTCGGCCAGCTTGGAGCCGCTGGTGTAGATCGTCCCCGGCGTGACCACGGCGATGAAGTCCGGCGTGCGGCTGTCGCTCAGCGGATTCCTGAACATCGGCTGCATGTGATCCTTGTCGATCAGCGTGTCGATGCGCAGGGCGGCGGCGTTGGCCAGCAGATAGCTCTTGGCGGCCGCGTATTGTGAGCGCTCCATCGCCGGATCGAGCCAGACCAGGCCGACATCGTCGGTGATGAAGCCGCCCACCGTGCCCATACCGGGAGTCGAGGCGTAGGGAGAATCACTGGTCGCCACGCGCGTGGTGACGTCAATCGGCGACTGACCGTGCTTGGCCGAGATGATGACCAGGGTGCTGTCGGCAATGCCGGCGGTGTTGATGGCCGAGACCATCGACCCCAGCGCGCCGTCGACATAGTCGAGACCCGACTGCAGGCCGTTGTTGGGCGTCGCGCCGAGAGCGTCGGCATATCCGCCGATCAGTCCGGCGTCCAATGGGTCGGCCTTGTTGCCCTTGGCCAGCTTTTCGCCGACGCTGACCGCCTGGAAGTTCATGCCGAACACGGCCGGAACGCCGACGGTGTTGGCGCCGGTGCTGTCCCTGCCGGCGATCTCGTTGAGGATCGCGTTGACCTTCAGCTGGTCGTTGCGCTGGACGCTGTGGAAGCCCTTGGTGGTGTCGGTGATGGCCGGGTAGATCGGGTCGGTCGAATTCACCTCGACCGTATACAGATCGTCCACGCCTTGGCCGGACGGGCCGTTGACGAGATCATAGGCCGGATGCTTGTCGGCCCAGGCGGTGCGCTTGCCGGCCGCCTTGACCACTTCGAAGATGGTGTTCACCTTCAGGAAGTCATGCGGATAGACCTTGGTGCAGGCGCCGTTGACGAGCTTCAGGGGAAGCAGGTCGGCGTTGATCTGGCTCAGAACATTACCGGGCGTGCCGCCAGCGGTGTAGCTGGTGGGATCGACATCGAGGTTCTCGGCGAAGGCCGGCTGCGCGCCGATGGGACCCAGGCAGTTCGAGCCTGGCGCGAACAGCGTGCGATCATAGGAGACGTCGTACCAGACGCCGGTCGACTTGGGTGTGCCGCCGGTGACCAGGGCCAGCAGGCCCGGGAAGGAGTCGGACGGGCCGCTCGACTTGACGGCCGGATAGCGCACGCCATGCGCCGCCAGACCGGCAAGTGTGCTGGTAGGATGGGCGGCGATATAGTTGGCCAGGTCGACCGCGTGCATGCCGTCGACGCTGATCAGCAGCACATGCTGGTAGGACGACGTAGCCGCCGATACGCCAGCGCTCGCCGGCGCCACGGTCAGGGCGCCCAGGCACAGCCCGGCGCTGCATATCAGGTTCCGTAGAAGCGTTTTCATTGTTCCCTCGCATTTGATTCAAAGTCGACGCACGACGATGCCGAGGTGTCTAGTCCGGGGCGATGATGGTTTCGTGAACCCGACCTTGCGGTCACCAAATTGACGGCGGTTGGAACATGAAATTTTGGTGACAGTGTTCGCAATCAACAGTCTCTGACAGGTTCCTCAACCATCGCTGGATATTTCTTCTGGGCGGTGGCCGGGCTGTCGCCCTCAATATTGAGCCGGAACCCTGATCTAGGCGTGTGTGGCTCGTTCTCCGTCCCCCGGGACGCCAGCCATTCGGCGACGGGCTCGAAGGGAGCGCGTCGCGAGCGGCTTCGATACCGTCCGTCGGCTACACCACGCCATGGGGCTGACCTCCAAACGGGGTCGTCTGGGACGCAGATGGATCGACGCGAGCCTCGCGACGAGGCCCGTGGCGGCAAAATAAAATCGTATGTCGCGGGAATAACTTTTTCGACCCCGAGGGTCTTTGTTCAAGGAGCATCACGTTCCCCGCCTCGGAGACAAACCCATGATCGACACGCGGACGAAGCGGGAACTGCTGCAGCTCGCCGGGGTCGGCGGCGTGGTTTTCGCCTCTAGCCTCGCGGGCTTCGGGATCAGCGCTTCGGCTCAGCCGGGCTCCGCACCGGTCCAGGATTTCTACTTCATTCAGATGTCCGACAGCCACTGGGGCTACGCGGGGCCGAACAACCCCGACATGAAGGTGACGCTGCCCAAGGCCGTTGCGCTGATCAATAGCCTTTCGATTCAGCCTGACTTCATCATCTTCACCGGCGATCTAACCCACAACACCGACGACCCGTTCGAACGCCGCATCCGCATGCGGGAGTTTCGTGACATCGTCGCCAAGTTGAAGGTTCAAACCGTCCATTTCATGCCCGGCGAGCACGATGCGGGGCTGGACCAGGGCGTCGCCTACAAGGAGATGTTCGGCCCGACCCATTACGCCTTTAGCTACAAAGGCGTCGAGTTCATCACCCTCGACAACGTCTCCGATCCGCGCGGGATGGGCGCGGGCCAGCTCGACTGGCTGAAGACCCACCTCGCGACCCTCGATCCTCAGGCTCGCATCGTGGTTTTGGCCCACCGGCCGATCTTCGACCTTTATCCGCAATGGGAGTGGGCGACCCGGGATGGCGGCGCGGCGATCGACTTGCTGATGCCGTTCCAGAACGTCACCGTCTTCTATGGCCATATCCACCAAGAACATCATCACATGACGTGCCATATCGCCCATCATTCGGCCAAGTCGCTGGCTTGGCCGCTCCCCTTCCCCGGCTCCAAACCCAAGCCAAAACCCGTCCCCTGGAACGCCGCCCAGCCGTTCAAAGGCCTTGGGGTCCGGGGCGTCACCGCCGAAACGCGGCCGGTCCGCTTCGACCTGCTCGAAATTCCCGTCGTCAAAGGAGGCGTGGCATGACCCCCCCAACGTCTTTCCTACGGCGCTTGGGAAAGCGTACGCGCGCCCGCCTCATGTGGGGCGTGGCCGCGGGCGCTCTGATTGCAGGTGGGGCCATACTCGCAGCCGCGCGGACCGGCGGGGATCGCGTCGTCCGCATATTTGCGGAACGGTACGAATACTCCCCCGCCAGGGTGACGTTGAAAAAGGGCCAGCCGGTTATTCTCGAACTGGTCTCGCGTGACAGGCTGCACGGCTTTCACGTGAAAGGCTTGGACGTCCGAGCCGACGTTCTGCCGGGCCAATACGTGCGTGTGCGCGCCGTCCCCGACAAGGTCGGAACCTTCCCATTCACCTGCGACCTTTTCTGCGGCAGCGGGCACAACGACATGAACGGCATGATTATCGTCGTCAATTGACACTACTCCAAAGTCGACAAGGCGCATCACCATGGCACTGAGAACCGACAACCAGCGCTGGGGTTTCATCACCCGCATCCTGCACTGGTCCACCGCCACCCTGGTGTTGGGAATGCTGGCGGCCGGGCTTTACGCCGTCAGCCTTGACCAAAGCACGCCGGCCGGCGAACTGCGCTACTACGCGGTCATCGATGTGCACAAATCGTTCGGGCTGCTGATCATTATGTTGGTGACGGTGCGAATCCTCTGGCGGCGTTCGGAGCGGTCGCCCGATTGGCCGGCCACGACCCCGGCCTGGGAAAAGATTCTGGCCCGCACCAGCCAGTCGCTCCTCTATCTTGGCCTCTTCCTCCTGCCGGTCGCCGGCTACCTCTGGGCGTCGGGGTTCGGCGAGCCGGTCCGATGGTTCGGACTGAAGCTGCCAAGCGTCGTTCATCTGTCCGCGCCCCAAGTGACGCTGGCCCACCATGTGCACATCTACACCGCCTTTGGCCTGATGGCGGTCCTCGCCCTGCATCTCATGGGCGTGCTGAAGAACCAGCTGATCGACCGGACCAACGTCTTGGGCAACATGCTCGGTCTGGCGCCGAAGAGGCCAGCCTAGCCCGACCGACGCAGCGTTAGTACCCGGTATCACAAGTCACTGATATGCCGGCCCTTCACGTGTCGCTGATGAACCTTTGAATTGGTCCATATGAAAGGCGGTGAGCGAGATGCGCTTCAGCGTCGCCGCCGTGATACATGGACGCGAATTAAGCTGCCCCGCGTGAAGTCACGCGCTAGCTTCTGATGGAAGTTGGGCAGAGGGAAAAGCAAATGCGTGGTTCAATTGTAGTGACGTTGGCGGGTTTGGCGACAATCGGGGCCGGCGCCGCGTCGGCGACGCCGAATCTTGAGATCAAGCAAGCGGTGGCGCGGGTGACGATCATTCCCGAGGCCCGGGGCGATATTGTCGTCACGGTCACCAAGGCCAATTCGCGTCTTCCGCTCAAGATCACCCGGATGGGCGACAGTGTGATGATTGACGGCGATCTTGGCTGGCGATCCCCCAATTGCCGCACCCTGTTCGGGCGCCCCGGCGTGTTGGTCTGGGGCTTGGGTGATTTCAAATATGACGACCTGCCCCAGGTGGTTGTGCATATGCCCAGGAACGCCAGGGTCGGCGCCGGCGGCGCGGTGTTTGGCGCGATCGGTCCCGGCGACAGCGTCGATCTGGCCAGCAGCGGCTGCGGAGACTGGACCGTGGCCGATCAGACCGGACCGCTGCATCTCCATGTTTCCGGCTCGGGAGACGTGCGCGCTGGTTCGGTCGGCGCGGCTGATGTCAGCGTGTCGGGTTCGGGCGATGTCAACCTGCGGGCGGCGCGCGGCGGTCTCGTCACCAACATCGCCGGATCCGGCGATGTCACCGCCGCCTCGGTCACTGGCCCGCTGCACGCCCACGTTTCGGGTTCAGGCGATGTGCGGGTGCATGGCGGCGCCGTGACCGACATGGATGTGTTGGTGGCCGGATCGGGCGACATCCACTTCGGCGGCGTCGCCCAGTCGCTCGATGCGCGGATCGCCGGTTCGGGCGATGTCAACGTCGCCAAGGTCACCGGCTCCGTATCCAAGCATGTCGCCGGCTCCGGTGATGTGAGCGAGGGCCGCTGATCGCCGCCTCGGCCTAACGCTTGGCGAAATTGGCGATATCGCTGGCGGTGTCGCGGCTGATCTCGGGGCAGCAGACCGGGAAGATTTCGGTGCCGTGGATCGTGCCCATCACCTGGCGGCAACGGGCGGCGACGCCGCTGGTCAGTAGCAGGCGATAGAAGCCCACCCCCTCGTCGCGAAGCGGATCGCACTCGTTGACGCTGATCACCACGGGCGGCAGGCCTTTGACGTCCTCGGCCGTGGCGAAGCCCGGCCAGGCCAGCGGGTTTTTGGCGTTGAACGCCTCGATGCCATAGCCCATGGCGCCGCGATTGTTGTGCAGCTCCAGCAGGATGCCGTTGTTCTCGGTGGAGGATGGATTCTGGGGCAGGGGCCACTGGCCGGCGATATAGGGGCACAGGGCATAGAGTCCCTTGACCAGGCCGATGTCACCGTCCTGTTTCAGTTTCAGGCCGGTGGCGAGGGTCAGGTTCCCGCCGCCGCTTTCGCCGGCGATAATGATCCGCGACGGATCGATATTCAGGGCCGCAGCGTTGGCGTGCACCCATCGGAGGCCCGACACGCAGTCGTTCAGCCCGGCCGGGAACGGCGCCACCTGCGGCGCCGAGGAGGGGCGCAGCGCGTTGCGGAAGTCCACCATGGCCACCGCCACGCCCTGGGCGGCGATGATCCGGCCCCAGGCTTTGTAGTTGCCGTCGTAGCATGACATCATCGTCATACCCCCGCCGTGGATATAGTAGACGCAGGGCACGGTCTCGGCGGTGTCCGGACGGATGAACTGGATATTGATGGTGTTGCCGTCGGGCGACGAGACGAAGGTCTCGGTGCGGGTGGTCAGTCCGGCCGAGGACGCCACATACTCGTTATCCAGGGCGTCGAGCATCGCCTTCAAGGCGCCGGCCGCCGCCTTGCCCCGCGGTGTTTCCTCAAAGGCCAGCATTTCATCGCGGTTGGCGACGTCGCCGGAGACCGTCAGCTCCATGGCGCCGAACATCGCCTTGATGCGCGGATCGATCCGGGGGTCTTCGACAAGCTTGTTGGCCACGGTGCGTTTTCCCTCGAGCGTTTTGATTGGCTCGCACTGTGATGGCGCGGGCCGGCGAGGTCTAGCCGCTATTAGCCATTCGCCGCCCGGATCGCCTTCGCATCCACCTCGCCCGAAGCGATTTTCATCAACAGCGCGGCCGAAAGCCGGGCTCGCTCGGCGAAGCTTTCCGGCCAAGCGTATTCAGCTTCGCTGTGGATGTCGCCGCCCCGGACGCCCAGGGTGTCGACATTGGGCAGGCCGGCCGCGAACAGATTGTTGCCCTCGCAGACGCCCCCGGAATCCCGCCAGGCGATGTTTTGGCCTACCAGCGTGCCGACCGACCGGACGGATTCCAGCAAACGCTGCTGCGCCCCGTTGACCGGCTTGGCCGGTCGGGTGAAGCCGCCGTGTAGGGTGACCATCAGGTCGCGCGCCGTCACCCGTGCCATCGCCTCGCGCATTGCCGACGAGCACCAGTCCGCCGCCGCCGTGTCCGGCACGCGGATGTTGAAGCGCAGCACGGCGCAACCGGGCACCACATTGAGCGCGCCGCCACCGTCGATGCGGCCGATGTTGACCGTGACACCGTCGCGCCGGCCGTTGAGCGCGTCGAGCAGGGTGGCCAGTTCAGCCGCTCCGGCCAAGGCGTTGCGCCCGCTGGCGAAATCCCGGCCGGCGTGCGCGGCCCGGCCCCTGATGGCGACATGGAAATTGCCCGATCCCTTGCGCGCGCCGGCCAGGGCGCCGTCGGGCATGCAGGGCTCATAGGTCATGCCGATATGGCCGCGCGACGCCGCCTCGGCCAGCAACGGCGCCGACGCCGGCGAGCCGATCTCCTCGTCCGGCGACAGCAGCACCACATAGCCGACCCGCGACGCCAGCGGATGGGTCTCCAAGGCTTCGAGCGCGCCCAGCATCACGCTGATGCCGCCCTTCATGTCGGCAATGCCCGGTCCGCCCAGGGCGCCGTCGGCGCGGGTCCGCACCGCGCGGAACCCGGTTTCGGCGGGATAGACGGTATCGTAGTGGCCGGTGAGGATCACCTGGTTGGGCGCCTCCGGCCGCACGGTCAGGCGCAGGGCGGCGGTGTGGGGTTGTGACTTCGGCGCGCCATCCGCGCCCACTTCCGGCGATGGCGGCAAGGGCACCCGCTCAAGTTCGCCGGGCAGGGGCGAAAGCACCACTTCCAAGGCGGAGCGCTGTTGCTGGAGCCCGGCAAGATTACGGCTACCGCTGTTGATCGCGCACCAGTCCACGGCCCGGGCCACCAGCGCCTCGCCTCGCCTCGAGAGGTTCGCCAGGACCCGTTCATCGTCTGAAGTAAGCTGCATCAAACTACTGATTCAATGAATGTTTTCAAATGATTGTTGGCTCCCCGGGCGGTGGACCAGAGATCGGGGTTCAACAGGTCGCCGGGCGCCACGGCCTCGGGCCAATGCCGTTCCACCAGCTTGGCCAACTCGTCCCACCGCCTGGCGGTCAGCAGATAGCCGGGATGGATGGCCGCGCGGGCGGCCGGCGAGACCGGAACACGCAGCCGCAAACACGCCGGGCCGCCGCCGTTGCGCATGCTCTCGCGCACATCGACCACCTCGACCCTTTCGATGACGCCGGATCGGCCAAGCGCGGTCTGGAGCGCGTTCCAAACGCCATCGTTCTCGCGAACCTCGGCGGGCAGGATCAGCGCCATTTCGCCGCCGGGCAGGCTGACGATCTGGGAATTGAACAGATAGGTCGAGACCGCGTCGGCGAGACTGACACCCTTGACCTCGATGATCGTCGCTCCCGCCACGCGATCGCGGATCACAGCATAGAGATCTTGCGCTTTTTCAAAAGCTTCCGGGTGGGTCATCAGAACCGTTTGATTGGCGACGGCCACGACGTCATTGTGGAAGGCGCCGGCGTCCACGGCTTCCCCGGCCTGCAAGGCGAACACCGCTCGCGCCTCGGTCAGGCCCGCCAGGCGAGCCACGGCCTGACTGGCGCGCAGGGCCTGGCGTTCGGGGAACCGCCCGCCGCGCGGCTGGCCATGGACGAAGATGTTCAGGCCCGGCGCGCCGTGGCTGGTCGCCAAGCGCATGTGATTGGCCGCGCCCTCATCGGCGAAATGGGCGCCGAGCGGCAGCGGGCCATGTAACGAGAAGTAGCTTTTACCTGTAAATACAGAGCTTAGCAGCCGATAGGTGTCATCGGCTTCCACGGACCGGTGCAGCATACTGGCCAGATTGGCGGTGATCAGATGCAGACGACCGTCGCCCGAGTCGGCTTCGGTGACCACCGTGGCGGCGTTGGCGGTCCACATCGATGAGGCCGAGCAGGCGGCGCGGAACAGCTGTTGATCGGCTTGCGCGGCCGAGGTCAGGACCTCGGCGTCGTCGCCATCAAATCCCAGTGTCCGCAGGATACCAGTGGCGGGGCGGAGCGGCGGCGGGAAGAAGCCCTGCTCGACCCCCAGGTCCATCAGCCGCCGCATCTTTTCCAGGCCCTGCAGCGCCGCGGCGCGCGGCCGAGCGATCGCTCCGGCGTTGCCGAGCGAGGCCAGATTGCCCGACGACAGTCCGGCGTAGTTGTGGGTCGGGCCAATCAGGCCATCGAAATTGATCTCGGTGGTGGTCACAGGCCCTCCTGGATGCGGAACCGGGGGCTGGCCGCCTCGAGACCCGCCACGGGAAAGGCGCAATAATCAGCGGCGTAGAAGGCGCTGGCGCGATGGTTCCCGGACGCCCCGATGCCGCCGAATGGCGCGGCCGAGGAAGCGCCGGTGGTTGGCCGGTTCCAGTTGACCACGCCGGCCCGGACCCCACGCCAGAACCGCCGATAGAGCGCCTCGTCGCCGCCGATCAGCCCGGCGGCCAGACCGAAGCGGGTGTCCGACGCCGCGGCCAGGGCGTTGTCGAAGCCGCCGACCCTGATCACCTGCAGCATCGGGCCAAAATATTCCTCGTCCGTCCGGCCGCTGGCGTCGGTGACATCCAGCAAGGCGGGCAGCAGCAGCGGGCGGGCGTGGGAACGGCGAGACAGGGCGCGGATCGCGCGGGCGCCGGCGGCGACCAGGCGGTCCTGGGCGTGGATCAGCGCGTCGGCCGCGGCGTTGTCGATCACCGGGCCCATGAACGGCTGAGGCTGGTCGAACGGGCCGCCGACGCGAAGCCGATCGATCACGGCGACCAGGGCTTCGATGATCCGATCCCCGGCCGGACCCGTTTGCACGATCAAACGACGGGCGCAGGAACAGCGCTGGCCGGCGGAGACGAAGGCCGACTGGACGATCAGGTGGGCGGCGTCCTCGGCGTCATCCACGTCCCAGGCGATCAACGGGCTATTGCCGCCCAGCTCCAGGGCCAGCATCTTGTCCGGCCGTCCGGCCAGGGCCTGGTGGATGCTTCGGCCCGCCGCCGCGCCGCCGGTGAACAGCACGCCGTCGATGCCGTCGTGAGCCACCAGGGTCCGGCCAGTCGATCCATCGCCGACGGCGACTTGAAGCACGCCCTCGGGCAGGCCCGCCTCGCGCCAGAGTTCGGTCATGCGCACGCCGCTGGCCGGGGTCTTTTCGCTGGGCTTGAACACCACCGCGTTGCCGGCCAGCAGGGCCGGGACGATGTGGCCATTGGCCAGGTGCATGGGGAAGTTGAACGGACCGATCACCGCCAGGACCCCGTGCGGCCGGTGGCGCAGGGCCTGGCGCACGCCGGCGGCCTCGGCCACGGTTTCGCCTGCGCGAGCGTCCTGGGCGCGGATCGAGATCGCCACCTTGGCCGCGACACTGTCGGCTTCGGTCAGGGTCTCCCAAAAGGGCTTGCCGGTCTCCAGCGAGATCAGCCGGGCGATCGCCTCGCGGTCCTGCTTGACCCGGGCGGCGAAGCGCAGCGCCACCTCGCGGCGGGTCTCCAGCGGTGTCTCCGCCCAGTCGGCGAACGCCATGCGCGCGCCGCCAACCATCGCGTCCAGTCCGGTCGCGTCGATCGCCGCGCCGCGCCACACCACCTCGTCGGTGCAGGGGTTGAACGAGACGATCTCAGAAGCCGACATGACGCACCCAATCGCCTACCGTTACGCCCAGGGCTGTCGCGAGGCCCGCGTCCAGTTCCGCGCCGTTGTCGGCGCCGATCGCCAGCCGTCCACGCGCCGCCCGGAAACCGGCGGCCGATCCTGTGCTGACCAGCCGGTCGGCGGATTCGACGTCCGGCCCGATGGCCGTTACCTGCACCCGCCGACTGTCCTTCACCGCCTTCAGATCATCGATATTGGCAAACAAGGTCGGACCGCCATCGAAAATGTCGACATAGCCTTCATAGCGGAAGCCTTCCTCCAGCAGCAGGGCCATGGCGCGGCGTCCGTCGTTGTGCGGCCGGCCCAGGGCCTCGCGGGCGGCCTTGGGCAGCAGGCTGGCGTAGATCGGGTGTTTGGGGGCCAGATCGGCGATGAACTGGTTGCCCAGCACCGCGTTCATCCGGTCGGCCTCATCGAAATCCATGTTGTAGAATTCCCGCCCCAGCGCTTCCCACACCGGCGAGCCGCCGGTCTCGTCCTGATAGCCGCGGAGGTCGGAGATAACCTGGCGTCCGAACCAGTCGCGGTGCTCGGCCAGGAACAGATAGCGGCTGCGGGCCGTCAGCCGCCCCGCCGCCGCGCCGCGCGCCGCGCCGTCGATGAACAGGCCGCCCACCTCCGCGCCGCCGTCGAAGTCGTTGGCCAGGATCAGCACGTCGTGGGCGACGGTTTTGCGCAGCGCCTTGTGGGTCTGGGCCTGGCGGGTCAGGCGATAGCTGTAGAACGGCCATTCCACCCCGATCCGGGGGAAGATGCAGGCCGTGCCGACGATCGGCTCGGCCGCCGCGGCCCCGTCGGCGCCCACGCGCTCGACGACGAAGAAGATCGGAACGCCCCGGGCGCGGAAGTCCTCCGACAGCAGCGCCGCCTCTGTGGCGACCAGCCGTTCGGCCAGCACCACCTGGTCGGGCTGCAGATTGGTCATGCCGGACCCCGCCGCCTGGGCGAGCCGGAAAAGGCCCTCCAGATCGCCACGCCGCGCCGGCCGCACCACCAGGGCCGAATTTTCCGTGGTCAGGGTCATGGCTTGATAATGCAGTGACTCCGGCTAAATGGGCTGCCTAATTTGGCGATCGGAACCGAACATTCTTCGGCGGGAGGCCCCATTGCCATCGGAACCCACGGTTGACCGGATCGACCTGAGGCTGATCGCGGTTTTGCAGGCCGAGGGCCGGATCACCAACCAGGCGCTCAGCGAACGCGTCGGCCTGTCGCCCAGCGCCTGCTTGGTGCGGGTGCGGCGGCTGGAGACTGCGGGCCTTATCCTCGGCTATCACGCGTTGGTGGCGATCGAACGTCTGCGGCCCACCGTGGTGATCTTCGCCGAGACGACGCTGACCCGCCACCACCCGGCTGACTTCTCCGCCTTCGAAGCCTTCGCTCAGACCGTCCCCCAGATCGTCGAGGCCGCCCAGGTCAGCGGCGCCTTCGACTATCTGCTGAAGGTCGTGGTCGCCGACATGCGCGCCTGGCGGGAACTCTCCGACCGCATCCTCAACTCCGACCTGGGGGTCAGCAAGATCTCGTCCCACGTGATGATGAAGGCCGCCAAGACGTTCGACGGCGTGGAGATCGCCCCGTAGCCGGGTTCAATCCGACTGACCCAAGTTCGCCAAACAGCTGAACGGTGGACTTTCAATCCATCGTGACCAAGGATCGATAGAAGTGATGGCCCTGGCTGCCTGGGAACCCTGTCATTTAAGCGGCGTTGATCGTGAGCCGGTATGGGAGTGAAAATGGGTCGAGCGATGCGGGCACTTTCATCGAATGGATGGGCCGGCTTGATGGCATTCGGGAGCGTGGCGCTTGCCGTTTCGCCCGCCGGCGCCACCGACTGGATCGTCACCGTCGGTGGCCGTGTCGCCGCCAGTCCGCCCTATGAGGGCGCGCCCAACGACGATATCCGGCCCTCCGCTAGTTTCAACATCCGCCGCGCCGATCGACCCTACCGGTTCACGCCGCCCGATGGCGGCAGCACGCTGGCTCTGCTCACAACCCGCTATATCGTCGCCGGTCCGATGGTCAGGTTCCGGGATGACCGAGGGCAGCAGGGCAAGCTGGTCGGTTTTCAAAAGATCGGGTTCGCGGTGGAACCTGGAGGGTTTGTCGACCTGTGGCCTACCGATTGGTTGCGGGCCAGGGTAGAGGTTCGGCGGGGCGTGACCGGTCACGCCGGCGTGGTGGGCGACGCGGGGATCGATCTCATCTACACGGGCCGAAAATGGGATTTCTCGATCGGTCCGCGGATCGGATATGGAGATCGCCGCTATCTGGACACCTATTTTGGCGTCACGCCCAGCGAGGCGGCCCGCAATCCCTATGTCAATTTCCCCTACGAGCCGGCGGGCGGCGTCCGCTACGGCGGCCTCGAGACGGCCGTTTCCTATCATTTCACCAATCGACTGCGCACCACGTTCGATGTCGGTTACCACCGGCTCGTAAAACTGGCGGCGGATAGCCCGGTGGTGTCTATTGACGGGTCACAAGACCAGATTTCGGCCGGGGTGGGGCTGACCTACAGTTTCGGTGTAAGCCTGGGCCGGCGTAAACCATAGGCCCCGCCTCGAGGGGATGGCGGTTTTTGGATTGTGCGCGGGTCGCGTGAATAAGGGGGATGTGGCTATGGATCAGCCGGACCAGCCACGGCGATTCCTGGTGCTCGAAGACGAGCCCATGATAGCCATGCTTTTGGAAGATTACCTTTCCGACATGGGCCATGAAATGGCTTGGCAAGCCGAAACTATATATGATGCGCTCCGATTGATCGAAATTCATTCAAATATCGACGGCGCAATTCTAGATATGAATATTCGGGGTGAGTTAAGCGACCCTGTCGCCGAGGCCCTGAAAACCCGTCGAATTCCCTTTTGCTTCATGACTGGATATGGCCTCGGCGCGACGACGGCCTATGGGGACGCCATTGTCATCGGCAAGCCCTTCGACATCTTCACGGTTCAGCAGGCCGTCAACACGCTGATGGCCGACGCCGACGACCGATAGGTCGCCAAACGCTCCCGCGCCCGCTCCCGAAATTTCGGAACGATATGCCGGTTCCGGCGCTTTTTCTCCACACGCGGGCCAACACCCCGATCTCAAATGGAGAATGAAGAATGCCCAACGATTCTTTCAACCCCGTTGACAATGGCGACTTGACCGCCGCTCACGACCAGATCGCCAACGGACGCCAGGCGTTCACCGATGCCCTGGTGACGGCGGAGCGGACTCTCAAACAAGCCACCAAGAGCGCCGAGCGGCTCCTGACGGAAGGGGCGGAAGTATTGCGCGCGCAGACCAGGATCTATGCGGAGACCGCCGGCGAACAATTCGACGTCGCCCAAAAACAAACCCTCGACGGCATCAAATCGAGGCCGTTGACGGCCACCCTGGCCGGATTGGCGGTCGGTTTTCTGATCGGCGTCGTCCTGTCCGGCCGCGGCAAGTAGACCAATGATTTCCGACAGTAACGAAAAGCGTTGAGAAAGACAAAATCATGAGCGTTGATATTCGCGACAAGGCCGCAGTCGAAAAGCAACTGTGGGCGGAACTCGAGCATGGCCGCTTCGGGATGTTGGGTTCCGCGACTGATGTGGCTGTCGGCTTTCGTCCAATGACGGCGTTTGTCGAACCAGAAGCCAGCAAGATATGGTTCTTCACCAACCGGGAGGCGGAGATCGCCCAGACCGCCGAGAAAGGCGCCAAGGCGACGTTCATCGTCATGGCCAAGGATCAGGAATTCCAGGCTTCTCTATCCGGCGAGCTTCACACCACCTTCGACGCCCTTCACCGCGACAAATACTGGAGCCCCGTGGTGGCGGCGTGGTTTCCCAAGGGCAAGGATGACCCCAGCCTGACCTTGCTGTGCCTGACCTGCTCGGAGGCGGACGTATGGGTCTCCGAAGTCGGCGCGCTGAAGTTCGGCTGGGAGATTGCCAAGGCCAATCTAACCGGCGCGACCCCAGATGTGGGCGATCACGCCCACCTGACATTCCGCTAAATTTTTACGCGAGCCTAAGGAGCAGACCATGGCGCACTCCGTCGCTGACGAACTCAAATCACTTCACACCGCCGCCATCGACGCGCGGAACGGTTACGAGGAAGCTCTGCAGGATGCCGAGGGCAAGGGCATGACTCCGCTGTTTCACGAGATGATCGCGGTCCACACCAAGAACGCCAACGCCTTGTCGGGGGAACTGCAAAGGGCTGGCGAGCAGGCCGACGACAAAGGATCGTTCATGAGCGCTGTGCATCGAACCGTGATGAGCGTGCGGTCGATGTTCGGCGGCCTGGACGAAAGCGTCATTCCCGGTCTGATCGACGGCGAGAAGCGCAACGTTTCCCACTACGACGACGCTATCGAGATGACCGACCTGCCGCCGAGCGCCCGGGCCGTGGTCGTCAACAACTGTGACCGGCTGCAAGACGCGATCAGGAAAATGGAACTGATTAAAGCCTGACGGCCTTCATCCGCCGACCCCCTGGCGGACTAACGCTTTCGCCAGGGGGCGTTGGCCGTCGTTATAGTCCTGCCAAGCGGATGATCGGCGCAACAGACCCGGCGCGGTTCGCATGGTATATTTGCTGGGATCCAGGCCGGCTTTGACTTGGCTCCAATTCAGCGGCATCGACACCGGCGCACCGGGCCTGCCGCGCGGCGACAGCGGCGCGACGGCGGTCGCCATCCGGTCGTTGCGCAGATAGTCGAGGAAGATACGGCCACCCCTGTCTTTCTTGGCCATGGTGATCAGAAACTGGTCCGGGGCGTCGCTTGCCATGGCTTTGCACAGGTTGCGCGCGAAGGTTTTGGCGGTCGCCCAGTCGATCCCGTTGGCCGCCAACGGCGTCACCACGTGCAGACCCTTGCCGCCGGTGGTCTTGCAAAAGCCGATCAGACCAAGGTCTTCCAGCCGATCGCGAACTTCGCGCGCCGCCTCGACCACTTCGGCGAATGCGACATCCGGAGCCGGGTCGAGGTCAAAAACCAGCCTGCCGGGCTGCTCGGGCTTGAACGGCTCGCAATTCCAGGGGTGGAGTTCGAGCCCGCCGATCTGCGCGGCGGCGATCAAGGCCTCGACGCGGTCGAGCTTGAGGTAGGGCGCCTTGTCGCCGGAAACCTCGACCTCGGTGAACAGAGAGGAGGACCCCTTGCTCGCATGGCGCTGAAAGAACCGCTCGCCGTCGATGCCATCGGGCATGCGCACGATCGAGCAGGGCCGACCCTTGATATGGGTCAACAGCCAGTCGCCCACCTCTGCGTAGTAGTCCGCCAGATCGAGTTTGGTCACGGGGCGCCCGTCCGCGGCGTCCGGCCACAGCGCCTTCTCGGCGTGCGAGATCGTCACGCCCATGACGGGAACGGAGCCATGCCCTGCTACGCGCTGAATGGTGGTCGGCTCCGGCGTGCTGAGTTCCACCGACTTCGCCGGTTCCTCGGCCTCGACCTCCTTGGCCGGTTTGTCGCCGCGCAAGCCCTTGAAGGCGGCCTGACGGATGGCGCCGTCGCCGGTGAATCCGGCATATTCGATTTCGGCCACGAGCTCCGGCTTTACCCAGTGCACACCCGCCGCGCGTTTCGGCGCACCCTTGCCGGCAAAGGGGTTCACATCGGTCTCGAGCGCCCGAAGCTTCGGCATCAGCCGCTCAACAATTTCGCGTCCAAAGCCCGTACCGATCCGCCCCACATGAACCAGATGGCCGTCACGATAGACCCCCGCTATCAGCGAACGGAAGGCGTCACCGGTGGTGGTCCAGGCGCCGATCACCACTTCATGACCCTGGCGGCACTTCGACTTGACCCAGGTTTCGGTCCGACCCGACTGATAGGGCGAATCGAGCTTCTTGGAGACGATACCCTCCAAATCCATGCGGCAGGCCGATAGCAGAATCGCGTCGCCCGCGCTGATGAAGTGGTCGACGTAGCGGATGGAGGCGGGCGCACGCTCCAGCACCGCGCCCAGGCGGGTCTTGCGTTCCGAAAGGCTAAGTTGGCGGAGGTCGTCGTCGCCTAGAACCAGCAGGTCGAAAGCGAAATAGATCAAGCTATTGGTCTTACCATCCGAGATGGCGGCCTGCAGTGAGGCGAAATCAGGGGCGCCCGTCCGGTCCAGGGCGACGATTTCGCCGTCATAAACACCGTCGGTCAGTCGTTTGGAAGCTTCAATCAGAGCCGGGAATTTTGCCGACCAGTCGAGGCCTTTGCGAGTCAGCAGTGTCGGCTCGCCACGGTGAATGTGGAGTTGCATGCGGTAGCCGTCGAATTTGATCTCGTGAGCCCAGCCCGCGCCCTTTGGCGGTTTCGCCGAAGACGTGCAGAGCTGAGGCTCCACGAACGCCGGCGGCTTCGCCTTCGGGGTCAGGTGTCGGGATGCGGCGGCCGTGGAGTGCGGGCTCTCATGGGTTTGCCAGACGGCGTCGGCGGCGGTTTCCGACGCGGTCATGAAGGGTTCGGCGACTTCGCCTTCGCCCGCCGCGATCCGCGCCATGCTCCGCCCCGACGCCACCGAACGATCTTCGCCGGCCAGGGCGGCGCCATCCTTCTCGACGGCGGCGTCATCCCGATGCTTGATCAGTAGCCAGTTGTTGCGCTTGGACTTTCCGTCGGCGCGCAGGCGCACGATAACCCAGCCGCCGTGGAGCCGCTCGCCCTCCATGACGAACTTCAACTCGCCCTTGCGAAGCGCTGCGTCGATATCCTCAAAACCCCTCTCCGGCGCCCAGTATCCGCGATCCCAGATCTGCACCGTGCCGCCGCCATACTGTCCCTTGGGGATCGAGCCTTCGAAATCGCCATAGGCCAGCGGGTGATCCTCGACCTCGACGGCCAGACGCTTATCGTGCGGGTCCAGCGATGGTCCACGCGTCACCGCCCAGGACTTGAAGACGCCGTCGTGCTCAAGGCGCAGGTCGAAGTGAAGCCGGGTCGCGGCGTGTTTCTGAATCACGAACCTCAGCCGCTCGGACTTGGCCAGCTCGGGTCCCGCGCCTGACGGCTCGGCCGTCGCCGCGAAATCGCGCATCTCCCGATAGCGAGCAAGCTTCTTCGTGGTCATCGCCCGTTCCTCCAAACGCCGATGAAGTGAACGAACACTTGGCCAAATCGATCCGACGAGCCCGGTGTCCACGAACCAAATGGCGCCTTGACCGTTGTGGGAAGACTTTGCGGATTTTGACCCGAAGACTGGAGACCATGCAATGGCGTCCCGCCCAACCTGGCAAGGCCACTTGAAGCTCTCGCTCGTCACCTGCCCGGTGGCCCTGTTCACGGCGATCGACGCCGGTGGCGACGTTCATTTCAATCTGATCAACCCGAAGACCAACAACCGGGTCAAGATGATCGCCACCGATCCGGATACCGGCCCGATCGAGCGGTCGGAACTGGTCAAGGGCTATGAGGTGGCCGAGGATCAATATGTCCTGCTGACCGACGAGGAGATCAAGTCGGTTAAGCTGGAGAGCACCAAGACCATCGATATCGAGCGGTTCGTTCCCGCCGAAAACATCGACCGCATCTACTGGGACAATCCCTACTATCTCGCGCCGGACGGCAAGCTGGCGCAGGACGCCTTTGGCGTCATCCGCGAAGCCTTGACCCGATCGGGCCGAATCGCTCTGGGGCGCATCGTGCTGTCGACCCGCGAACGCATCCTGGCCCTAGAGCCTCGCGGCAAAGGTATTCTTGCCTATTCCTTGAGATCGGAGGACGAAGTCAGGAATTCGGACGAGATGTTCGCCTCGATCAGCGACGCCAAGCCTGATGCGTCGATGATTTCGATCGCCGAGAAGATCATCGAACAACTTGATGGACCCTTCGATCCCACGCAGTTCGTCGACCGCTATGAGCAAGCCTTGAAAGCGCTGATCGCCGACAAGCAGAAAGGCCGCAAGGTGACGGTTTCGTCCGAGCCTGATGACACCAACGTCATCGACCTGATGTCCGCGCTGCGGGCGAGCCTCGCGGGCAAGTCCAAGGCCGCGAAGGCGCCGGCCGCCAAACCCGACAAAAAACCCGCCACGGCCAAGCGGAGAACGCGCGATGCTGGATGAAGCCCGCCCCCAAGACATCCTGGATTGCCGCGCCGGGCCTGGGCCGACAGAAGATTCTCGCTACCATCGTGCATCTTCTGGAGGCGACCATGATCAGGGTGGGCAACCGGGCCTACGCCAAACAGAACCGCACTTTCGGCCTGACCACCTTGCAGATGCGGCGTGTCAGGATCGAAGGCTCGGAGCTCCGCTTTAATTTCAAGGGCAAGAGCGGCAAGGTGCGGAAGCTCAGTGTTCGTGATCGCCGGGTCGCCAGGATCGTGAGGGGCTGCCAGGAACTCCCCGGCCAGAACCTGTTTCAGTATCTGGACGGGCAGGGCGTCGGGCAGACCGTCACCTCGCCCGCCTGGAGCCGCAAACCGCGGCGCGCGCGAAGGCGGCTTGAGCTCGTCAAAAAAACGCGAACCAATCGGCAGTCCCCATCCCGAGGCTTCAGGCGTAGACCCGCTTCGCCGGTTCTTCCGCGCGGGGGTAGAAGAACAGAGCCTGTCCGATCGCGGCCTTCAGGCTCACCGGGTCAAAGGGCTTGGTGATCAACAGGGTCGGCTCGAAGCCGATCCCGGTCAGCAGCCGCTCCGGAAAGCCGGTAATGAAGATGACCGGAACATCGATCTCCGCCAGAATATCGGCGGCGGCGTCGATACCGGATGACCCGTCGGCGAGCTGGACATCGGCCAGGATCAGGCCGGGCCGATTTCGACGGGCTGCGGCGTTGGCCTCGTCTCGCGTCGGCGCGATGTGGGTCACGCGATGGCCAAGCTCCATGACCAGCGCGGCGATGTCGGAGGCGATAATCGGCTCGTCCTCGATGATCAGCACATCGGTGGCCAGTTCGGCGTCGATGTCGGCCTGCGCCTCGAGAATGAGATCTTGTATCTCCGATGAGTTCGTCGAAAGCACGGCGGCCGCCTCTTCTTCCGTGAAACCCTCGACCGACGTCAGTAGGAAGGCCTGGCGTGAACGTGGGGATATCCGCAGAAGTCGCTTTGACGCCGTCGTTCTGGCGCTCGGAACCTCTTCGATATCGCGGCTCTCCAGCAAAGCCCCCGAGCTTTGCCAAATCGCTTCGAAGGCCCGATAGAACGCCACGCGAGGCGACAGCGCGTCATCCAGAACTTCATCGCCATGCCGGAGCGCTTCGAGGCAGAGCCGCACATAGCGATCACCGGTGGCTTGATCCCCGGTCAGCGCGCGGGTGTAACGGCGCAGGAAGGGCAAATGCGGCGCCAGCGATTCAAGTTGTCTCATGTCCCCTCCAACGACGCCTCCGATCGGCGCCAGCCAGCCCGATATGCGCTGGATTTCAACTGAAGTGAAAATACATCAACTCCAAGAAGGTTCCGCCCGCCGGTTCGGATTCGCCGCCCGTTTTGGCGGCGTAGGTCGTCAGCGACGAATCCGAGCGATGCGCCTGGACCTACAGTGTCGCCACGGTCGCCGCGATCCGACGGCGATTGCGAAGCGTGGCGCCGATCGCGGCGGCGCCGGCCAGCATCAGCGTCCAGGTGGTGGGTTCGGGCACGCCGCCGGCCGGCTGGGTCAGGAATACGCCCGAGTCTGAAGTATAGGTGACGTTGCTCGGCAAGGTGAACGACACTGACGCCGTGTGCGCGTAGTCGCATGACGTTCCGTCACCGCAATTGGCGTAGAGGTATTCAACGACTCCGAGGTCCTGGGTGGCGCCGGTGAGCGCCAAGGTTCCATGGAACGTGAAGTTCCCGGGCCCGTCGGGCGAGAGAGACTCAGTCAGCCAACCGGAGGGGGGCGGCCCCTCGGACAAGACGGGAAGATAGTTGGTGCTGCCGTTCGAAAGAATATTCCCTTGGAAATATCCACCACCCAATTGCAGCACCGTGCTCAGAATCGCCACGCTGTCGCCCGCCGGGGTGAAGGCGTCGGTAGCGCCGTGAACATGGAACGCCACCGCGATCGTCGTGATGGTCTGGGCCGTAGCTCCGCCGACGCTGAAGTGCAGCGTATCGTAGGCGCCCGCCGTGGAGACGCCGTGGCCCCCGGCCTGGCCGCTCCCCACTCCGCAGCAGTCCAGATATGTGCCCTGGCTCGCGACCCCGACCGATCCCTTGGCCAGATTCGCGGTGGCGTAGGCTGAACCGGAAGCGGTCAGGCCCTGCGGGTAGAAGCCGCTCGGCAATGTGGTCACGTTGACCGACGTCGCCTCTTTGACGGCCGTCAGGTTGGGGCTCTTTTCCGTGTTTCCAGAGCCGCCGATGCTGCACACGGAGTAGTTTGCACCGCAGCCGCCGCCGATGCTCGTGAAACCCGGTCCGCCCGGGTAGCTCATCTGGTCATAGGACGGAATATTGTAGCCGCGCGCGTATTCGCCATAGATGTACACTCCGGTCTCCGCCAGCGCCGTGACGCTGTATGCGGCGTGGGCGGGCTGTGCCCCGAGGAGGGTGGCCCCCAGCGACGAGATCGCCATCGTCAATGCGACTTGTTTCAACGCGGTTTGCATTTTTCAGCCCCTGAATTCACGAAGGCCGGCCCACGCATCGGCGGCCGGCGAGGCGGAAATGTCCGGCCTCATAGGCAAAGACGAAATCGCCGGAAAAAGCGGGCCACCGAAGGCCGCTTTTTCTTCCCGGCGGCTTTTTTCTTCAAGGTCGGGCCGCGGGGGACCCCGAGCAATATCGCCGTTCCTGGAGAGCCAGATCGTCCAGGGTGTCGGCCATGTCCATCTGGGCGATGTCACCCATCTGGGCCAGTCGGGCGAGCAGGGCGTGGAACTCCGCATAGGCCCCGCAGCCCTCGGCCACGCGGCCGTGTCTGGTCTCGATGCCACCGAGCTGTTCGACGCCGATCGCCAGATCGCGCAGGCGCCGAGGCTCCTGGGGCCGCTTCGCCAGCCAGTCGCGGCGGGCCTGGATATTGGCCTTCATCAAGGCCAGCCCTTCGGCGACGCGATGCGTGTCGGTCAGCGCCTCGGCGTGATCCAACTGCACCACCTGCAATTGCCGCGCCGCCTCGAGATCGTCGGGATCGAACGCCACCATGCGCTGAAGGTCGGAGGCTGTTGAAGCGAGCAGGGCCAAGGCCTCATAATATCGATCCATCGACAACAGCGTCGAGCCCAGTGCCCAGCGCGCGTGTGCGAGCCGCAGCGCCGCCAACGGCGAATTCGGATACAGTCGCATCGTGGAGTCGAGCAGGCTGACAGTGTCGCGATAGGGCTGCACTGAAGCCTTTGCGCCGACGGCGTAGAACAGCCCTTCCGCCACCAGGTCCATCGCCTTGCCGCGCTCGAGCAGCCCGTCGAGGTCGTTGCTGGCCGGCAAGAGGGCCAGAGCGGCCCTCGCGGGCGCGATGGCGCCGGCGAAATCGTTCTTCCAGCGCAGCGCCGCGGCGCGTTCGCTCAGCAACTCTCCCTGCAGCGTGGCGGAAAGTCCTGGACGGGTCGCGACGATCGCGTCGGCGCGAGCCAGCGTCGCCAGCGCCGTGTCCGCCGTGTGGTCGGCCGCGCTCTCAATTCGCGAGCGATAGATCAGGGCCGTCACCCTGAGCGCCGCCGCTTCCAGGTCCTTGTCGCCGCCGAGAACGGCGAGGGCGCGATCGAGGTTACCGCGGGCGGCGGCGGGATCAGCCAGGTTGCGGTATCCAGGTACGCCGCGCACCTGGGCCAGCCGGATCAGGCCGCGCGCGGCCTCCAGGCGCACGGCGGCCGGCGCCCCGGCGCCCCGCGAAAGCCTGTCGAGATAATGCTGCGCCACGTCGGCCACCTCACCGCGCAACGCCAGCGTCCTGGGGCGCGCCTCCAGCCGATCCATCAGGGTGAACAGCATATATCGCGCCGCGCCGCGGGCGTCGTCGAAGCGGGCGGTGGCTTCGGCGCGAGCGCGTTCGGCTCGGATCGAGGCGAGCGTCGCCGCGCCGGTGGTCGCCAGAAGCGCCAGCACTGCGAGGGTGGAAACGGCGACGCCGACCCTATGGCGGCCGACGAATTTGCTTGTGCGATAGGCGAAAGTATCTCGACGCGCGGAAACCGGTTCGCCGGCTCGCCACCGATCCAGATCGCCGATCAGCGCCGCGACCGTGCCGTAGCGCGCCGCCTCGACGGCCGCGGTCGCCAGGGCGACGATGGCGGCAAGATCGCCGTCCGCCACGCCGGCGGCGACGCCGGCCAGGATGCGTCCGAGGGCAAAGACATCGTCGGCGATGGAAGGCTCGGCGCCCGCCAGCCGTTGAGGGCTGGCGAATTCGCGGGTCATGGCGCCGACCGGCGACGAGCCGTCGCCCTCGCCGGTCAGCAGGCCGGCGATGCCGAAATCCAGCAGGCGGACGCGGCCTTGCGGATCCACGAGGATATTCGGCGGTTTGAGATCGGCATGCGCGATCAGTCGCCCGTGCGCGAACTGCACGGCGCTGGCCGCCTGCCGGAACAGGGCGATGCGCGACGACAGCGGCAGCGGCGCGACCGCCTCGTCGAAGGGCGCGCCCTCGACGAAGTCCATGATCAGATAGGGCAGGCCCTCCGGCGTTACGCCGCCGTCCGTCAACCGGACGATATCGGGGTGATCGAGCCTGGCTAGGATACGTCTCTCGGCGTCGAACGCGCGCCGGGCTTCGCCGCCCAGGTGGGCGCGGATCAGCTTGATCGCCACGGTCTGCTCGAACAGCCCGTCGTCGCGTTCTCCGCGCCAGACATCACCCATGCCGCCCTGACCGATCCGCGCCGTGAGGCGAAACGGACCGATATGCCCGGGCGCCTCGAGGCCTGGTCCAGCGGGGGTGTCGAATACCTCGGTGGGCATGGCGGCGCGCGCGGCGTGCCCGGCCTCGATCCGCGCCAGGCGGGACAGGACCGCCTCCGTTTCGCGCGCCAACAGGCGGGCGCGGAAACGCGCGTGGCCGGGATGGGCGCTCAGGCGCTCGAACAGGTCGAGCGCGCGCAGTTCGATCTCAGTTGAGGTCGGCGGCGGTCGAGCCATTGAGGTAGTCCAGAAGCCAGGCGCGCGCGGACTGCCAGCGTCGCTTGATGGTGCGGCCGGGAACACCGACGGCGGCGGCCGTCTCCTCAACGGTCATCCCGAGCATGAAACGCAGCTCGACGATTTCCGCCCGCTCCGGCGAAATGGCCGCCAGCGCCGCCAAGGCTTCGTCGATCCCGACCATGCTCACCGACGGCTCCTGTTCGCCGCCCGGCCACCGGGTCAACAACATGGGAGCGTTTCGCTTGGCGGAAGACGCCCGGCGGGCCTCGTCGATCAGGATCTGCCTCATCGTCCGCGCCGCGATGGCCAGCAGATGACTTTGATCGACCGCGCCCGACAGATTGGCGCGGATCAGCCGGATGGCGGACTCGTTGGCCAGTTCGGTCGGCTGGAGAACACGGCCAAGTTGATTGGCGGCCATGATCCGCCGGGCCATGACCCGCATTTCTCCGTAGCATCTGGCCAACATGTCCGCCGGGATCGGACCAAGGCCGCCCGTCTCCGCCGTCCCAGGTTCGGACTCAGCTGGCTCCATGGTCCAGAGTTGCGGGATTTTCCCCGTCAATCCAATCCCCTTTCGAATGCCGGGGGTTTTGTTGACCAAGGGATCACAGAGTAGCCGATCCTTCCGCCGAAGTCTGACGTTCAATTTCGGCGTTTAGCTCCGCGCCGTAGAGGACGATCATCGCCGACAGCCAGATCCAGGTCATGAAGCCGACGACGCCGCCCAGGGCGCCGTAGGTCTTATTGAAGTTTCCGAAGTTGGCCACATACCATGAGAACCCAAGCGACATCACCAGCCAGCCGATAGCGGCGGCGATGCTGCCGGGAGTGATCCACCGCCACCGGCCAAACGACTTCGACGGGCCAAATCTGTACAACAGCGAGAACACGGCCCCGACGACCACCAGGATAAGCGGCCAGCGAAGAAAGGCGAATTTCGACAGCCATCCCAGGCCAACGAGACTGAGCGTCGCCGGCGCGGCCGCGATCGTCGCGATCGCCAGGATGGCGAACAGCACCAGCCCGAAGGTGAAAGCCAGCGAGACGAGGTTCAGGCGGATGAAACCTCGCCGCTCTTTCTCCTCGTAGGCGGCGTTCAGGCCGGCGAACAGCGACTTGACGCCGGCGTTGGAACTCCACACCGAGAATAGCAGACCAGCCGCGAAGGCGATGCCGAGGCTGCCGTGATTCATTTTCGACAACAATCTCAACTGGTCGCCGAGCACGCTGACCGCGCCTCCGGGCAACAGGCCGCTCAATCCCACTATCTGTTCACGAGCCTGATTGGTGTCTCCGAACAGCCCGTAAAGCGAAGCAAACACGCTCAGGGCTGGAAACACCGCCAGAAGACAGAAGAACGTCACACCGCCCGCCCAGGCCGGAATCTGGTCGGCGCTGAACGCCCTGACGCTGCGCAGAAAAATCTGCTTCCATCCCTCGGCGGGACTGTGAGCCGGAGAATCCGCGTTCCTCCTTGCTTGCAAGATCGGACTTCCGCGTTTTCCGGGCGGTAGTTCGGCGTATTTGTAGAAACCGACGCATGCGACTGTCGCGCCGAGCAGGAAGCTCACCGCCATTGAAGTCATCCAGGAAGGGGCGCGCCGATTGGGCAAGGCGAGCGTGCGGCTAGAGTGTGGCCAATTTTTCCGACGCTATGTGCTGTCGCACCAAGTCGACCGAAAATCTCCAGCGCTCGGCGATCCGAGGGGCGGACCGCAGGGCGGTCTCTGGATCGGATTCGATCCGGTCTTGACGCTCGTTCATTGGGTCGCGCTCCACAATTCAACCG
The DNA here is from genome assembly GCA_038227865.1 of Caulobacterales bacterium. Lineage (GTDB taxonomy): Bacteria > Pseudomonadota > Alphaproteobacteria > Caulobacterales > Caulobacteraceae > Acaudatibacter. The sequence goes on along the minus strand of JBBRPO010000012.1, from coordinate 48,938 downwards.
GTGACGAATGACTAAGCGCGCCAATCCCGCCGGAGTTGCACGGTCGCCTGCGCTCTTTCCAGATATCCCGAACAGCGAAAGTCAGCTGCGGACGGCCCGCCGCCAGAGCCCGGGGCTCACTCCAACCGCCGCTGAAAAGTAGCGGGTGAAATGGCTTTGATCGGCGAATCCGCAACTCGAGGCCACGTCCGTGAGGCTCATTGTGCCCGTTCGAAGAAGCGTCTTTGCCAGGGTGATCCGCTGCTGGATGAACCACTTATGGGGCGGAGAGCCGACCGATCTGCGAAAAGCCTTACTGAAACGCGACATCGAAAGCCCGCACTCCTTGGCCAGTACGGCCAGCGGAAGGTCCTCGGATAGGTTTTCGACCATGAATGCCTTGACGCGACGCTCCTGCGACAAGGTCAAGCCCCCGAGGACCGGCCGGCTTATGGGCAGCATGCCTCCATAGGTGGTGGCGGCGTGATGGCCGACCGCGAGCATGAGATGGTCCATAAAGAGGCGATTGACCTGAGCGGGGTCGCGGAACAGCGGCAGAAGTGTATGCGCGATGTTGCGCAAGACTGGGTCCGCGCGACTGACCGCGGGCCTGTAGCGCAACTCCTGGATCCTGACTGCGTCAGCCTCGTCGGCGATCGCATCCAGAGCGCTCATGGGTAGGTAGAAATGCACGGAATGAAATGAGCTGTTGAGGTGGAATGTGGGCTTCCGCTTCACGTCATAGATGATCGTTTCGCCGGGCATCAAGGTCGAAACAGGCGCCGCTTTGTCGTTCTCCCAATATTCGTACCGTTCGAAACGCTTCAGATGAACGGCGACGAGGAACGCGTCCTCAACTATCGGCGCCGTCGATAGGATGAACTCGGGAGATTCATAATTCAGCTCGGTAACGGCGATCGTCGACCTGGGAAGGGCTCGCGAAGTGAAGGCGGTCGCCTGGGCCTTCAGCCTCTTGCCGAAAGCCTCGCCGTAACTGTCGCTCGCAGGCATCTGTGCCCCCACGCAGAATGAAGCCAAACAGCATCCACTACGCCATGGCGCAGACCCGAACTGTACGCTTCCCGGCAAGATCTCACAAGATGAGCCCGGATTGTGAAAGACGAAGCCGCCCGTGGCGCCGAATGCTCAGGAAGGCAAAAATGGTGGTTGCAGTGAGCACACTCTTCGAACATGGCGCGAGAAAATACCTTTCAGGCCAGATCCTGAGGACCTCGGCGTCATGCCAGTGGTCGGATGTCGCCGCCGAGTTGCGGCAACATCCTAAGGTCGTCCTGCCGCCCATTGAACTGAAGCAAATGGAGGTGTGTATCGCGACCCGCCACGGCCCGAATACCGTTGTTACGCGCCGTGCCGGCGGGGAATGGCAGGAAACGGTTTCCGAGCCAGGAATGGTGTGGCTGTGCCCGATGGGAGTCCGCGAGGAGGAGGTGAACATTCGCGCGCCGATCGAGCTGCTCCACATGTACTTGCCCGCCGCTCGCTTCGACCAACTTGCCGAGGTCTGCGGCGGCTCGCCGGTCCGGGCGACTTCGATCGGCTACGTCGCCGGCGCTCGCGATGAACTGATCAGGCAGATCGGCGTATCGTTCCTGGCGGAAATGAAGGAACAGACCGCGTCAGGGCGCGTACTGATCGAAGCCTTGACCCTCTCGCTGACCGCCCGTTTGGCGCAGGCCTATTCGACGCGGGCTCCCGTGAAAACCGAGCTTCGCGATACCCGCCATGGGCTGGGTGATACGAAACTGCGCCGTGTGCTCGACTTCATGCGGAACAACCTCGACGAAGATATCGGGATTGAGGATCTGGCCAAGGTGGCCTGCCTTAGCCCCTTCCACTTCACCCGCATGTTCCGCAACAGCATGGGCGTACCGCCCCACCGCTATCTTTCGACGCTCCGTCTCGACCGCGCCAAGACGATGCTGGCGCTGAGCGATCTGCCCTTGGCGGAGATTGCTTTGTTGAGTTGCTTCTCGTCACAGGCAAACTTCAACCGCGCGTTCCTGAAGACGATTGGCATGACACCGGGGGCGTACCGCCGAGGCGCACACTAGCCGCCGTGGGCCGCCTAGCGGCGACCGCCGCGCGAGGATTGGCAGCACGAAAGGAACAGAGTTCCGCAAGTGAGGAAAATACACGGGCCGGAATGCCAGCGAGGATGCGGTTGTCATCAGCAGCAGGAACTGCGCCATGCACGACAACGCCGTTTTTCCACTCGCGTCACTTCGCGCCGGGTCCCTGATACTCGGCCTCTCGGCGCTCCTGAGCGTCGCCGCGCCGACCGCGGTAGCGGAGCAAATCAAACCGCTCTTTGAGCACGAGTTGCCAAACATCGCCGGCAAGGTCTTTACGGCCGTCGAGGTGGACTTCGCGCCCGCGTCGAAAGCCGAGCCCCACCACCACGGCCAGGCGTTCGTCTACGCCTACGTCCTCTCTGGTGTGGTGCGCAGCCAGTTGGCGGGGGAGGCGGCGCGGACCTTTCGCGCGGGCCAAAGCTGGTTCGAGCTGCCCGGCGCCCAACACCTGCGGACCGAGAACCTCAGCCACACCGCGCACGCCCGCCTGCTCGTCGTGTTCGTAGCGAATACTGGCGAGCCCCTGAAAACCGCCTCTAACCCAAAGGACAACAAAGCCATGCCCGTCACGTTGGACCTCGCCGCGCCGCCGCCAGCCATCATCGCGCCGGCGGCGCCGGCTCCACAGCAAATGGTCGACGCCCTCTACACCGCCTTTGGGGATCACCATTCACGTGCGGTTCACGCCAAGGGTATCATGGCCGTAGGCACCTTCGAGCCTTCGCCAGAGGCCGCCAACCTCTCGAAGGCCTCGATCTTCTCCCACGGCGCGCTGCCAATTCTGGTTCGCTTCTCCGATTTCACGGGGATTCCAGAGATTCCCGACAACGTCGGCGACGCCAACCCCCGCGGCTTTGCCGTGAAGTTCAAGCTGCCGGATGGGTCGAGCGCCGATGTCGTGACCCACAGCTTCAACGGCTTTCCAGCCGCCAACTCCGCCGAGTTTCGCCAATTGCTGCTGGCCATTGGGGCCAGCGGCGCCGGCGCGGCTAGGCCGACTGCCCTCGATGGGTTTCTCGGCAGCCACCCGATCGCCAAGATCTTCCTGACCACGCAAAAACCGCCGCCGGAAAGCTACGCCACGCTCAGTTACTTCGGCGTGAATGCCTTCGAGTTTACAGGCGCCAATGGCAACCGGCGGTTTGTCAGATATCGTTTTGTCCCGGTCGGCGGCGAGTCGCTGCTAACGCCCGGGCAACTGTCGGCCATGGGGCCGAACTACCTGCAAACCGAGCTGCCGGCGCGTCTGGCCAAGTCTCCGACGGCTTTTATCTGGTACGCTCAGATCGCCGAGGCGGCTGACGTAATCGGCAATCCGTCCATCGCCTGGCCGGACAGTCGCGCACTTGTAAAGCTGGGTGTCCTCCGTATCGACGATATGGCCCCAGATCCCGCCGCGACAGACAAGGCGACACTATTCATCCCGCTAAACGTGCCCGTCGGCATCGCGCCCGCCGATCCGATGCTGGAGGTGCGCCAGGAGTCTTACCCGCTGTCGTTCGTCCATCGCCAATGATCGGTCGCCCGACTAGCCGTCCCGCCCGTCGTCGCAGACCGAAAAGAGTGGAGAAGACTCATGCGCCTGCCCTATGACATCCTGGCCTCGAACGGCCTGAAAGCGTTGGGCGGCGTCTATGCCTATGTCCTGCGCAGCGGCCTGGAGAAACAGCTGGTTGATCTCGCCTACCTGCGGGCGTCCCAGATCAACGGCTGCGCCTACTGCGTCGACATGCACAGCCACGATGCGCTCGCCAAGGGAGTCAGTATCGAGAAGCTGATACTGGTGTCCACTTGGCGGGAAGCGGGGGCTTACTTCACATCACGCGAACGCGCGGCCTTGGAATGGGCTGAAGTCGTGACGTTGGTCGCCGGCAATCAGGTTCCAGACGAAGCCTTCCTCGCCGCACAGGAAGAATTCTCCGACCAGGAGCTCGCCGACCTCACGCTCGCGATCGGTCTCATCAATGTCTACAACCGAATGGCGATCAGCTTCCGGCGACCGCCCGCGTCCCTAGCATCATCGAAGACTGCGGCATGACCGGCGCGCCCAACGAGGCCTTTCTCAGCGACATCAAGGCGCTGCGCGAACAGGCCCGACAGCACCTCCAGGACGGCGCTTTGACCAACGCCTATGGTGGCGATCCCAGGCTGAGCATCGAAATCCTGCAGACCGTCTTGGCCACCGAACTCGTCTGCGTCCTGCGCTACACCCAGCATTCGATTGCGGCGAGCGGGCTCTCTAGCCAATCGGTGAAGCGCGATTTCGCCGAACACGCCAGGGAGGAACATGGACACGCCCTGGCCGTCGCTGAACGGATCACCCAACTGGGCGGCACGCCAAACTTCGACCCCGACGGCCTCGCGACTCGATCGGCATCCCAATTTATGCCAGGCGCCGACCTCGTCGACATGATCCGCGAGAACCTCATCGCCGAGCGCATCGCCATTGAACACTATCGGCAGCTCGTCCGCCGTTTCGCCGACTACGACCCGACCACGCGGGTCATGCTGGAAGGTATTCTGGCGGTTGAGGAGGACCACGCCGACGAGATGCGGGACTTGCTCGAAGTCCACCAGGGCAGACCGATGCCGCATAGCGGTTAACCCAGACCAACCCCTCTGACTTTGCCGCCGACGGCGCGTCCCGACAAAAAGGCTAGCTTCAAGGATACCCGCCATGACCACAGCAACCCTATCGATCACTGATCACGAGATGGCCGAAGTCAAACGCGCCAACGCCACCGGGCGTCAACCAGTCCTCTTCGTACATGGCCTTTGGCTGCTTCCGAGCAGTTGGGAACGTTGGGCTAAGCTCTTCGAAGACGCGGGCTACGTCGCCCTTTTGCCTGGTTGGCCGGACGACCCGGAGACCGTAACCGAGGCAAACGCTCATCCGGAATCCATGGCGGGCAAGACCATCGGCCAAGTCGCCGATCATTTCGCTGACATCGCGGGCGGGCTTGACCGCCGCCCCGCGATCGTCGGCCATTCCTTCGGGGGACTTCTGGCCCAGATTTTAGCTGGACGCGCCCTGTCGGTTGCAACCGTCGCCATCGATCCCGCCCCGTTTCGCGGGGTCCTGCCTCTGCCCTTTTCGGCGCTGAAGTCGGCGTTTCCGGTGCTGGGAAACCCGGCTAACCGCAATCGCGCCGTACCGCTGACTTACGAACAGTTCCGCTATGCTTTCGCCAATGCAGTCCACGAGGATGAGGCCAAATCGCTCTACGCCACCTTCGCGGTCCCCGCGCCCGGTGCGCCCCTTTTCCAGTCCGCCGCCGCCAATTTCAACCCTTGGACCGAGGCCAAGGTGCACACCGAGAACCCCAGCCGCGGCCCGATGCTGATCATGTCCGGCGAGAAGGATCACACGGTCCCGCACGCCGTCGCCGAGGCTACCTTCAAGCTGGAGCGGCATAATCCCGGTACTACCGAGTTTGTCGAGATGAAGAACCGCGGCCACGCGCTCACTATCGACCACGGCTGGCGTGAGGTGGCTGATGCGGCGCTCGGGTTCATCAAACGCTTCACCGCCTGAGAACACGGCAGACACTTGAATTGCAATATGATAATATTCATCTGTGTCACCATGCCTTCCGTCAAGGAGCTTGGCAGATAGCGAGGCCATCACCGTAGTTTACGGTGATTAACGGTGTTTTCGCAAAATCTCCGACGCAGGCGTCTCCCGCGCCGCCGCGCTCCGACCCACCTTCGACGACCAACCAATGGCGCCAAATCGCCCGATCGGCGTTTAAGGGGCATGACCGCCCCCGTACCCGTTCCCCACGCGCCCCCGGCGCAGACCTTCGGCGATGTGATTCACGCCCTGGTGGTCGGGGGCCCGCAAAGCTGGTGGCCACTGCTTGGCTCGCTCGCTCAAGGGGCTCTGAACCTGGTCATCGGCGCCGGCATGCTGCTGGTCACCTTGTGGGTGGCCGACTGGGCGTCCGACCTGGCCAAGAAGGCCACTGGCCGGTTCCACGCCCAAAGGCCGGACGCTGTGCTGCAGGGGTTTGTCGGTTCCTTAGTGCGCTACATCGTGGTGATCATCGGCCTGATCGCCGTCCTGCAGCAGATCGGGGTGCAGACCACCTCCGTGCTGGCCGTTCTCGGCGCGGCGTCCCTGGCGATCGGCCTGGCGTTGCAGGGCGGGCTGAGCAATGTCGCGGCCGGCGTGATGATCCTGCTGCTGCGCCCCTACCGGATCGGCGACCGCGTGCAGATCGGCGGGGTGGTCGGCAAGGTCCGCGGTCTCGACCTGTTCGTCACCCGTTTACACGATCTTGAGAACTCGGTGGTTTTCATCCCCAACAGCAAGGCTTTCGGCTCCGATATCATCATCAACTATTCGATGCCGCAGAGCCGCGGCATCGGCATGGACTTCGGGATCGACTATGCCGATGACGTCGATCTGGCGCTGGACCTGCTGATCGAAACCGCCAAGGCGGATCCTCGAATCGTCGCCGATCCGCCGCCCTGGGCCAAACTGACCAAGCTGGGCGACAGTTCGGTCACCGTCACGCTGCGCGCCTGGACCTCGCCCGAGGGCTATATCGATACGCGCTTCGATCTGATGAAGGCCGTGAAGGCGGTGTTCGAGCGCGAGGGACTTTCATTCGCCTATCCCCAGCAGGTGGCCATCGAAAGCCGTCCCTGGACGCCGCCCGACCTTGAACGCCAGCGTCAGGCTCGCGCCAGACGGGCGCCGCCGCCCGGCGATGGCAAGCAACGCCCCGCCCGTCGCTCGTCGCGGGCCGACAATGAGTTGGGCTCAACCTCCGAAGCGGACTGAGTGGGTGGTCAAGGATGCAACGCGCTGATCACCGTCCACCAGAACGCCAGACAGCCCATCGTAGCCCACACCAAGGGGTGAGGCGCCCACCCAGGGCGCCGCTCGACATTCAGGGCATTCGAGTTACTACCGATAACATCCGACATGGTTTCCTCCTGCCTTTGAGGCATTCAGGAAGAAAACCGTTGACCCTCGGATAGGTTCCGATGGAACGATCAAGCCGTCTGGCGGTTAGCCTAGCATGTCATCCTTCAAAGTTCTGATCGTCGAAGACAATCCCATCGTCGCCATGGATCTTGAGCATGAGTTGACGCGGGCCGGCTGCGACGTCTGTGGTGTCGCGGCTTCCGAAGCCGCCGCTCTGACGGTGGCAGAGGCGACCCGGCCCCCCTTCGCCGTCGTCGACGTCATGTTATGGCCGGGTGACGGGCGGGTCGTGGCGAGAAAACTGGTTGAGCTCTACGGCACGGCTGTTCTGTTCGCGACGTCGCTTTGCAGCGATATTAGCGATCTTGCCCAGACCGGCGCCGTGGCCTGCCTGCCGAAGCCCTATTCGCCAAGCGATATCCCCGCCGCGCTTGAAGCGATCAGCCAAATTCGCGCCGGGCGTCGTCCTGAATTCTTGCCTGATCACATGAGGTTACTCAGCCGATAGAGAGGGGCGGTTCGCCGTTCCTAGAACAACAGTCCCTTCTCCAGCATGCCGTGCACGCCCTTCTCGCCGTTGACGGTCTGGGTGACGCGGAAGTCCACCGCCAGAGAACAGAACTGATAGGCCTGGACGCGGGTCAGGGCGCTTCGGGCCACGATCAGGTCGATCATGCCGCGCAGGGCCTGTTTCATGGCCAGATCCAGGTCTTCGTTGAAGCCCAGGGTGATGAAGTGGCTCGGGGTCTCGGCCCGGGGCCAGGCGTGGGCCGGGCCGTCGCCGCGCTTGTGCAACAGGAAGGTGAAGGTCCCGGTCAGGCCCATCTCCAGGGCGTTCACGCACACCTCCCCGTCGCCCTGCCGGCCGTGGCCGTCGCCCACCGACAGATTGGCGCCGGTAACCCAAACGGGGAAGAAGATCGTGGCCCCGGCGGTCAGTTCCTTGCAATCCATATTGCCGCCGTGCTCGCGGGGCTCCTTGCTGGAGAGCCGGCCATAGCGCGGCGGCGGCGCCACCCCGACCGTGCCGAAAAACGGGCGTAGCGGCAGGGTCGGCCCCCAGTCCGGCTTACAGGTCATCGCGGTCCGGTCGACGCGGATGTGGCTGACGTAGCGGTCGGGGAAATCTTCGGGAAGCGTCCCGGCCAAAGGCCTCACCGCACAATAGCCCCAGTCGACCGCCGGCTCGATCGCCTCGATCCGCAGCTCCAGGGTGTCGCCCGGCTCCGCCCCTGCCACAGCCACGGGACCGGTCAGGATATGCGGCCCGATCCGCTCCAGGCGGGCGTCATGGATCGCCTGGAGAGCGGGCGGGATGGCCAACCCCTGTTCCGGCGCCGGCATGACCTCCGGCCCGCCCGAGACGCACTCGAACACCACGGTGTCGCCGGAGGCGATGGTCATTACCGGTGGGAACGCCGCGTCGAACATGCCGAACCGGACCGTGCTTGGCGTTGAGGCGAGGCGGTGAAGCATGGCGCGGAAACAGTCCTTTCGCGGTGTCCGGTCAACCATGGCCGGCGGCGGCCCTCGTCAAGAGCTTGATCGCGGTTTATCGCCGGGGCTGGAAAGCAGGGAAACACGCTCGCCATGAAACCCGCGCCGGAACGCCCGTTTTGGGACCTCGACGAGGCGGATATGTCCACCCTCGCCGCAATCGCCGGCGAGCGGCTATCGATCGGCCCTGACGACCTGCCCGCCGTCGAGGAGAACCTTCGGGTGCTGCTCGGCCATGCCAGGATCTTGGCGGTGGCGATGGCTGGCCGCCCGCCCGCCGGGCCGCCCTCGGAGGCTTTCGAGCCATGAAGGGTGCGCTGGAGATCGCCGCCGACGTCAAGGCAGGCCGGACCTCCGCCGAAGCGGTCATCCGCCAGACCCTGGCGGATATCGAGCAATACAATCCAGCCTTGAACGCCTTCACCCTGGTGCTGGCCGACCAGGCGCTGGCCGATGCGCGGCGGCTGGACGGGGCGCTGGCGTCGGGCGCGGTCGCCGGCGTCCTGGCAGGGGTCCCGTTCGCGGTGAAGAACCTGTTCGACATCCAGGGCGTGACCACCCTGGCGGGCTCGATCATTCGCCGAGACGCCCCTCCGGCCACGCGCGACGCGCCGCTGATCGCCCGGCTCAAGGCCGCGGGGGCGATCCTGGTCGGAGCGCTGAACATGGACGAGTTCGCCTATGGCTTCGTCACCGAAAACGCCCACTACGGCCCGACCCACAATCCCCACGACCTCGCCCGCGTCGCCGGCGGCTCGTCCGGCGGCTCGGCGTCGGCGACGGCGGCCGGTCTGGTCCCCCTGGCCCTGGGCTCCGACACCAACGGCTCGATCCGGGTCCCCGCCGGTCTGTGCGGCGTGTTCGGCCTTAAAGCCACCTTCGGCCGCCTGGACCGCGAGGGCGTGTTCCCGTTCGTCGACAGCCTCGACCACGCCGGTCCCTTCGCCCGGAGCGTCGCGGACCTGGTGGCCGCCTACGACGTCATGGCCGACCCCGGCGCGGCCGTCGGACCAAACCTCGAAGCCTTGGCGGCCGGGCCGCTGAGGGTCGGGGTGCTCGGCGGCTGGTTCACCGAGGGTGCCTTTCCGGAGGTTCTCGAAAGCCTCGCCCTGGCGGGCGAGGCGCTGGGCGGAACCTTCGGCGTCGAACTGCCCGGCGCCGAGGCGGCCCGGTCGGCGGCGTTTTGCCTGACCAACTACGAGGGCGCCCAGCTGCATGCGGCGGACATCCTGGCCCGCGCGCGCGAATTCGACCCCGCCGTCCGCGACCGGTTGCGGGCGGGGACGATGGTGCCCAACGATGTGGTGAACCTGGCGCGCGCGTGGCGCATAGTGTTCCGAAATGAGCTGAAATGTTCATTTGCTGGCTACGATGTCTTGCTGGCGCCGACGACGCCTTGCCCCGCGCCGCTGATCGGCCAGGCGACCATGATGCTCGACGGCCAGCCGGTCTCGGTGCGCCGCAATCTCGGCGCCTACACCCAGCCGATCAGCTTCGTCGGCCTGCCGGTGGTGGCCGCTCCGGTCAACCGGCCCGGCATTCTGCCGGTCGGGGTGCAGATCATCGCCCCCGCATGGCGAGAGGACCTCGCCTTCGCCGCCGCGCTCCGGCTGGAGCGCCTGGGCGTCGTCGCGGCTCATCCGCCGGAGGGTTTTACCTGACAAGCAACGACCCGACCTCGTTGCTCTTCAGTTTCGCCATCGCCAACCGGCTGGCCGCTATGGCCTCGTCCTCGCTGGCCGGATCGAACCTCAGGCTGACCAGCAGATAGGTCAGGCCCGAGGCGACCAGGCCAACCAGCCAGCCGAAATCCACCCCGCCCAGCCGCGCCGCCAGCGGCCCGGTATAGACATTGGGCACCACGAAGAACGGCAGGCTGGCGAAAAACCCCACCGCATAGGCGGTGAGGCCCCGCGCGCCCCAGGCGCCGTAGACGCCCCGGGGCGTGAACAGGTCCAGCACCGCGTAGCGACCGCGCCGCAGGAAGAAATAGTCGATCAGATTCACCGCGGTCCAGGGAATGAGGAAATACAGCATCACCACCAGCATGCCGTTGAGCCAGGTCACCGCGTCCCCGCCGAAGGAGACGGCGACGCCGAAGCCGAACAGGGCCACGGCGATCACCACCAGGATGCGCGACCGCCGGGTCGGCTGGACTGGGCGCAGGCAATCGGCGGTGGTGAAGGCGGTCAGCATGCCGCTGTAGGTGCTCATGCCCATGGTGGCGACCAGGGCGGCGATGGATACGGCCGCCAATACCGAGCCCAGGCCCGGCGCCAGCACGTCTCCCGACAGCCGGATCGCCACCAGGCCGTCGGTGGCTCCCATCCGTGTCGCCAACCAGGCCCCCAACGCGATCAGCCAGATCGCGGAGAGGCTCGATCCGGCGAAGACGTTGACGATCAGTGCCCCGCGTTGGGTTCGACTAGGCAGATAGCGTGTGTAGTCGGAAACATAGGGCGCGGCGGTGACGTTCAGGCTGGCGGCCGAAGCGACCTGGGTGACGAAGGCGGGCCAGTTGAAGCCGCCATGGCCATGCGCCGCGCCGCCGGCCTTGCCCAACAGGATCGCCAGGGTCAGGGCGGAAAACAGTGGCAGGCTGATCCAGAACATCAGCCGGAACGCCCGATGCAGCCAGTCATGCCCCCAGATCGCCAGGGTGGCGATGACGATCGTGACGCAAGCGGCGGCGGCGGCCCGGTTCACGCCCCACAGGCCGTGCATGCCTTCGGAGATCAGCACGGTGGCCACGACATTGTAGCCGACCAGGCTGAGCATATCGCCGATCAGCGGCACCACCACGCCGCGATAGCCGAACTGAGCGCGGGACTGGATCATCTGGGGCAGGCCCATCTCCGGCCCCTGGGAGGCGTGGAACGCCTGGATGCAGGTTCCGATCAGGATGCCGATCGCGCCGGCCAGGGCAGCATAGCCCAGCGAGAGGCCCAGGCTTGGCCCCACGAATCCGATGGCTATGGCGAAGAACTGGAAATTGGCCAGGAACCAGAACGGCCCCTGGTCCCGCACCCGCCCGTGGCGCTCGCTTTCGGGCACGAAGTCGATCGAGCGCTTTTCAATGTCCAGATTGATGGGCCGGCCCTCCGATCACGGGTATCCTGCGCTCCATGGGTGTCAAACGCGCGCCAAGGCAAGGTGAAAGGCTGACATGAACGGCCAGACGAACGGACTAGCCGCGCGCGAGGCCGATCTGGCGACGCTTCCGGTGATCGACATGGCGCGCCTGGCGGATGCCGACCCACACGTGCGCGCCCAAGAAGCCGGGGCTCTGCGCGCCATCTGCGCTGGCAGCGGCTTTTTCTACGTCAGGGGACATGCGGTTCCGCCAGAAACCACCGCCGCCTTGTTCGACCAGGCGCGGGCCTTCTTCGACCTGCCGCCGCCGGAAAAGATGGCGCTCGACATCAACGCCTCACCGGTTCTGCGCGGCTACAGCGCGCTTCTGGCGGAAAATACCGACGTTACCGCCCGTGGCGATTTGCACGAAGCCTTCGATATCGGCGGGGTGTTGTACGACGGCTCACCCGGCGAGCATTACAACCGATTTCCCGCCGCCCTGCCGACCCTAGAACCGGCGATGCGCGCCTATTGGGTTCAGATGCTGCGGGTGGCGCGGGCGCTGATGGGCGGCTTCGCCCTGGCCCTTGAGCTTGAGGTCGACTATTTCGCGCCGGTGCTCACCGATCCCCAGGCCTTCCTTAGGGTGCTGCACTATCCGCCGCAGAACACGCCGACAGGCGGCGGGATCGACCCCGCCCAGATCGGCATCGGCGCGCACAGCGACTATGAGAGTCTGACCATCCTGGCCCAGGACGACAACCGCGCGCTGCAAGTTTCGGATGGCGCCGGCGGATGGCTGTGGGCTAACCCCCGGCCGGGAATGTTCTTGGTCAATATCGGTGACCAGATGGCCCGCTGGACCAACGACCTGTTCAGATCGACCCTGCACCGCGCGATCAACCTGACGGGCCGCCGCCGCTATTCGATCCCGTTCTTTTTCGGTCCCAACCCCGACGCCCTCATCGCGCTCTTGCCGGGCTGTGCCGGTCCCGGCCGGCCGGCGCGCTATGAGCCGATCGGCGCGGGCGAATATTCACGCATCAGGGCGGCGGCGAGCTATGCGGGAACGGCCGCCGAAGAGACGGTTTCAAAGGCTGCCGAGACCGTGTTGAAGGCCGACTGACGCGTGAATCTTCCACGTCGTGAGAAATGCCACCGACACGCCGACCTATTGGTGGCAGTCTCATGGCCAAACGAATAGGCCCGGGTTTTTAACCTGGGCGCAATCCACGCGTCCGAACGCGGCGTGTGACATCCAAGGACAGGAGCCGCTCAATGCCGAAGATGAAACTCTTTCCAAACAGCGTCGTACCCATGGACCCGACCCCAGGTCTGGCCGCCAACGGCATGATCGTCAACGATGTATTGCCGGTCGATCGCACCGAAACCATGCCGTTGCACTTTTCGCTGGCGATGCCCGCCGCCCTGACCGAAGATCTCGAACAACGCGTCGCCAAGGGCGAGGTGGTTCCCGCAGCGGAACTCAGCGGAAAATACGTGGCCGACGCCGCCAGCGCGACCGCGCTCGGGGACTGGCTCAAAAACAATGGCTTCGAGATCACCCATGTCACGCCGGACAATTCCAGCATCTACGCCAGAGCGAGTGTCGATCAGGTCGAAAAGAGCCTGGGCGTCCATATGGTTCGCGTCACGCACAACGGCCTGACCGTAACCGCCGCCAGCGATGTGCCCGGCTTGCCGGAAGATGTTGCGGCGAACGTGCAGCACATCGGTGGGCTGCAGCCCTTCCTCCGCGCCAAAAAACACAACCGCAGGGCCGCGGTGAATTCGCCCAAACCGGCGGCCGCCGCGGCGGCAATCGGCCCAAACGGCTATCTGGTGGCGCAGATTCTCAAGGCCTATGACGCCGACAACCTGGGTGTCACCGGGCAGGGCCAGGAGATCGCCATTCTGATCGACACGCTCCCTCTGGATGGCGACCTGACACTGTTCTGGCAGCTCAACGGCATCAACAACAACCTCGGCCAAATTACCAAAATCAACGTCGGCGGCGGCGCCTTGCCCCCGCTGGAAGGCGAGGAGTCGCTTGATACTGAGTGGTCGAGCGGGGTCGCGCCCGGTGCGGCGATCAGGATCTATGCGAGTGGCGGCCTGGATTTTCCATCGCTCGATCGGGCCATCGATGAGATCATCGCCGACGCCGCCACCAGGCCGGGGCTTCGCCAGGTGTCGATCAGTCTGGGCCTTGGCGAGCTCTATCTCCACGGGCCGGGCGGCGAGATCGCCACCCAGCATCAGAAATACCTCCGCTTGGCGGCGGCGGGCGTCAATGTGTTCATCTCGAGCGGCGACGCCGGCTCGAATCCCGGACCCAACGGCCACGCGTCCAATGGCCCGTTGCAGCCCGAGTATAGCGCCGCCGACCCTTGCGTGGTCGGCGTCGGCGGCACGAGCCTGTCCCTCGGCCCGGCGGGTACGGTCGGGGCCGAGACCGCGTGGCCAGGCAGCGGCGGCGGCAAAAGTCACTATTTTCCGCGCCCCAGCTGGCAAGTCGGACACTCGATCAGGCATGGAGCTCACCGTCTGGTGCCCGATGTCAGCCTCACGGCCGATCCGAGCAATGGCGCCCTGCTGGTCCTGAACGGCGCGCCCCTGACGGGCGGGATCGGGGGCACAAGCTGGAGCGCGCCGGTCTGGGCGGGTTTTTGCGCGTTGATCAACGAAGCCCGAACGAAGGCCCACAAGGCGCCGATCGGGTTTCTCAACCCTTTTCTCTACCCGCTGATGGGCACATCATCGTTCCGGGACATAACTTCGGGGAGCAACGGCGCCTATCATGCCGCGTCCGGCTACGACTTGGTTACGGGTCTTGGCGTGCCGAACATAAGGGCGCTTATCGCCGCGCTGCCTTAGGTTCGCGCCTCAGCTGCCCCGGCGCTGATGATCGGTAGCATATCGACACAGTGTGCGATAATGGGCGCTATGGTGGAGCGCTGGGAGTGACGCTGGGGTTCATCGATATCCTGGTCGCGACCTGGCCGGCGCGCACAAGGCCTGCCGCATGAGCCCCCCGGAAACTTTCGGCGAGATCGACCACCCGCCGCGGCTGCTGATGGGACCCGGGCCGATCAATGTGCACCCTCGCGTCCTGCGGGCCATGTCGGCCTCGATCCTTGGCCAGTTCGACCCCGAGTTCACCACCTACATGAACCAGACCATGGTGCTCTATCGCCAGGTGTTCGCGACCGCCAATCGCTGGACCTTCCTGATCGACGGCACGTCCCGGGCGGCAATCGAGGCGGCCCTGGTTTCGGTGCTGACGCCGGGCGAAGACGTGGTGATCCTCAACGCCGGGCGGTTCGGCCTGTTGCTGGCCGAGATCGCGGCGCGTTGCGAGGCGCGGATCACCCTGGTCGAGGCGCCCTGGGGCGAGGTGATCGCGCCCGAGGCGGTGGAGGCGGCGGTGCGGCGGGTCAGGCCGCGGCTGGTGGCCTGTGTCTATGGCGACACCTCGACCACCGTGGCCCAGCCGATCGGCGATTTGGGAGCGATCTGCCGCGCTCATGACGCCTTGCTCTATGTCGACGCCACCGCGACGTTGGCGGGCATGCCCGTTCCGGTTGACGATTGGGGGGCGGATATCGTCAGCGCCGGCCTGCAGAAGTGTCTGGGCGGTCCATCGGGTTCGGCGCCGATCACGCTGTCCGACCGCGCCGCCGACCATGTATTCGCCCGCCGTCATGTCGAGCGTGGCTTGGCGGGTACAGGTGGAGAGCAAGGGGCGGGGCGGCGGATCGGCTCCAACTATTTCGATCTGGCGATGATCATGGACTATTGGTCCGAGCGTCGGCTCAACCACCACACCGAGGCGGCCAGCATGCTCTATGCGGCCCGGGAGTGTGCGCGGGTGGCGCTCGAGGAGGGGCTGGAGACGCGTTTCGCCCGCCATGCCCTGGCTGGGGCGGCCGTGACGGCGGGGGTCACGGCCATGGGCCTCGGTGTCTATGGCGATCCCGCTCACCGGATGACCAATGTCACCGGTGTGATCGCGCCGGCCGGCCTCGACTATGAGCGGGTGCGCGGCAGGATGCGCGAGGACTTCGAGATCGAGATCGGCTCGGCCTTCGGGCCGCTGGCGGGAAAGCTTTGGCGGATCGGCGCCATGGGGATCAACGCCCGCAAACATGCGGTTCTGACCACCCTGGCGGCGCTGGAAGCGGTGTTGCGCGGCGAGGGTTTTGGGTTCACGTCCGGCGCCGGTGTCGATGCGGCCTTGGCGGTCTACGCGCAGACGCCATGATCGACTTTCCGCGTGACCTCGTCGGCTATGACATACCTGAATTCGTCGAAGTGTGGCCTAGCCAATAGCTCGCGGTCTGTGCGGGCGTTCCGGCGATCGCCCAGCGGCGCGGCGCCGATGACGATTTCATGTCGGCGCGGGTGGTCAGCAGGCGCGCCATGCCGCACTGCACACTAAAATCGCGGCGGGCGTGAGTCGAGCGGCGAAGCCGTCAGCCACCAAGGGGATTTCATTGAACCAGCACCGCCAACCGCTTTCACCTATCGCCGCCGCGTCGATCCTGGCTCTGGCCATCGCCGCCGGGTTCGCTCCCCAGGCCTTGGCCGCCGATGAAGCTGCGCCCGCCACGGCCAAACCCGACACCGTCGAGCTCAATGAAATTGTCGTCAACGGCATCCCATATAAGGAAACCGTGCTGCCGACCCGCCTGTCCTCCAGCTCGGTCTATGGCCTCGACCTGAACGTAATGGATACGCCGCGCAACACCACTCTGTTGTCGACGACCCAGCTGGCGACCTTGAACATCCAGGATCCGCGAGCGTTTTCATATCTGACCGCCAGCAGCTATACCGACTCCTCGTTCGGCACGCCCAATATTCCTCGCATCCGAGGACAATACGCCGACGTGTTCTACAACGGCATGCGGTCGAGCTTCACCGAAAACGGCTATGGCGTGCCGTTGAACTTCGACAGTTTTGAAAACATCAGCATCACCAAGGGCCCGGCCAGCGTGGTCGATGGGCCAGGGCCCGGCGTCGGTGGTCAGGCGGACTTCATCACCAAACGCCCCAGTTTGACTCGCATGACCTACGCGGGCTCGGCGTCCATCGACACCGTCCAGAACCGGCGTTTCACCCTGGATATCGGTGGGCCGGTAATTCCCGGGGAACTGGGCGTGCGGCTCAGCTATTCGGGCGAGGACAGCGACAGCTATTTCTACGGCCACTATTTTCGCAAGAATGCCATCTATGGGGCCGTACGCTGGGAGCCCAACTCAAATTACCGGCTGGACTTCAATACCGAGCTGATCTCCGAGCAGTATTCCGAGAATGTCGGCATCAACCGGGTCAACCAGGCCCTGATCGACCACGGGACTTACCTGCAGGGCGCGCCGGACGGGAAAGAATATTTCTCGTCATTCATCCTCGGGTCGCCCAATCCGATCCCGGTCGGGT
This sequence comes from Caulobacterales bacterium, assembly GCA_038227865.1. Taxonomy (GTDB): domain Bacteria; phylum Pseudomonadota; class Alphaproteobacteria; order Caulobacterales; family Caulobacteraceae; genus Acaudatibacter. The sequence continues at coordinate 31,919 of JBBRPO010000012.1, read as the reverse complement.
CCGCGCCCAATAACCCCTTTTCGCCCGTTGTGCCGATACTGACCGAGTTGCTGCTCGGGAAATCGGTTCCGTTCGACACCCGCGTCACCGTAGACCAGACGCCCGGAACATCGTCACGAGGGTTAAAATACAACGCCCAGCTGATTCAAACCTACCGCTTGAACGATCATATCAGCTTTGAAGATAACGCCTTCTTCGACTATCAGGACAGCGACAACGCCGAGGCTTATTACTACGCCGACTCGTCGAACAGGTCTTGGTCGTTCGAGAACCGCGGGGACGTCAAGATCAACTACAACTGGAATTTCGGTGGTCTGACGATCAAGAACGATGTGATCATCGGGGCGACGTTCCGGATCGCCCATGTCAATTATATAAGTAATTTCAACATCGAAGTGCCGCTGGTCTTCGATCTTAGCGACAAAAGTCCGCGTCTCTGGGCGGTGGCCCCTGGCGATCAGGGCTTCGCCAACGCCTTTCCGTACCAGTCATCGCTCGGCAAATCGCTCTATGGCGTTCCCGGACGCGACTCGGTCAGCGGCGGTAACGGCGGTATTTCCGATCTCTACGATACCGCGTTTTTCATACAGCACCGGGTGGAGTTCTCACCCCAGTTCAGCGCTCTCTACGGTGGTCGGATCGATATTCTGCAGGCTCACTCCCATGACCAACTGGGCGGCGCCCTATGTTGTTTCGGGGCTAATTTGCCCCAGGACCACGCCACGGGTATCTATGGCCTCGGCAACGGCAACATCAGTCTTGTTTACAAGCCGATGTCCTGGGTCAGCGGCTATGTCACCTTCGACTTCACCCAGAGCGTCAATCCAGACGGCGGCGAGGGCGGCGTGAACGCCTATGGCCAGGTTCCGGACAGCCACCTGCTACGCTCCGACAGCTACCTCTATGAGGCCGGCTTGAAGTTCAACCTGCTGAACAACAAGCTGTTCGCCGGCCTGGCCGGGTTCGACCAGAAGCGCGCCATACCGATCGGCGCCGGCGGCACAAAGACGTCACAGGCCAATATCCGTGGCGTGGAAATCGAAATGAACTACCAGCCAACGCGCAATCTGTTCGCGACCGCCAGTTATTCATATATCAGGACGACCTTGAACAAGGCCGCCGGTTTCTACAACTACCCTGCCGAGCCGGGCGTCAACATCGACGGCGCCGGTCTTTTCGCCACCTACAAGGCTGGCCAGAAATTCAACGATCCGGGCGTACCCCAGCAGATTTTCAATTTTCTGGGTAATTACAAATTCGATAACGGCATCGGTTTTCGGGTTGGCGTGCAGGTCACTGGTCCGATCGATCTGACCACATCAGGCCAGCTGGACTCGGCGCAGTCCTTATTTGTACCCCAAAGTGTGATCAATAATGGATATTACTACAAATCCCCGCAGATTCCATGGCAATATACGATGAATGCGTCGGTGTTCTATGAGACCGGTCCCTATATCTTCACGGTGTCTGCCTACAACATCACCGATCGCCTCAACTGGCAGTCCTCACCGGCTTTCTATGGCAACGACTTCCTAGTGCGCAACGATCCGCGCACGATCGAATTCCGCATCCAGGCCAGGTTTTGACCACGGCGCGCAAACAGCCGCCGCCGGCATTGTGGCCGGCGGCGGCGTCTTGGCGTTCCGTCGCCGGGATCAGGTGGCGACAGTGACGGTCCCGCGGCGCGCACGCAGGGCAAGGCCAAGGCCGCCTAGACCGACGAGCATGAGCGTCCAGGCGGCGGGTTCAGGCACGTCGCTCTGAAGCCAATAGGCGACGTCGAAGCCAGGCACATAGCCAGGCTGGCCCGTTTCGGGATGATAGTAGGCGCCGTTGTTATGTTCCGTACCCACCTCGGGAATGGACAAGACATTCGTATAGGAAGCGGCCGGGGGACCCGACGTGTCCGCAAGAGCGTCGAAACCCAGGATATTGTCCGAATAGAACAGCAGGCTTGCATTGTAGCCCTGCACACCGCCGGTATTGTAGTCATTGAAGCGGACGACATCCAAAACCACGCCGTCATCGGTCAGTAGCAGGTCACCAGGCGTAAGCGACGGCGGCCCCAACAGGTCGTAGGTGAGTACTGAAGCTAAGCCGCCCGGACCCGGATCGGTGGCCAGAACGCCCGTCAGTCGAGTGATCTGGCCGTTGAAGTTGAGGGTGCCCGTCCCGTTCTCGTTTACCCGTATCAGCGGGAAGGCCGCCAAGGCCGATGTCGCCGAAACGGTCGATACGGTCAGTATGGCGCATGCCAATCCCGCAAGCGCCTTTGATAGTCTAGTCATTGCATTTTCCCCGTGCATGTTTCGATATCATTTAGTTAACAAACGAATCGACATAAAGTCAATACCTTTTCGACACAATTACAATTCCGCGATCTCTATCGAAACGGCGGCTCGTCGAAGCTGCGCAGTTTGCGGGAGTGCAGCCGGGGGCCTTCCTGGCGCAGCAGGTCCACGGTGGCGACGCCGATACGCAGGTGCTGGGAGATCGCCCGCTCGTAGAAGGCGTTGGCTTGGCCTGGCAGCTTGATCTCGCCGTGCAGCGGCTTGTCCGACACGCATAGCAGCGTTCCGTAAGGGGTTCTGAACCGATAGCCCTGGGCGGCGATGGTGGCGCTTTCCATGTCGATGCCGACGGCGCGGGATTGGTTGAAGCGCAGCGCGCTGTGGGTATAGCGGAGTTCCCAGTTGCGGTTGTCGGTGGTGACGATGGTGCCGGTGCGCAGGCGCTGTTTCAATTGATCGCCGCTCTCGCCGGTGACCATCTCGGCCGCCCGCTGCAGCGCCACCTGCACCTCGGCGATTGGCGGGATCGGGATCTCCGGCGGCAGAACGTCGTCCAGCACATGGTCGTCGCGCAGATAGGCGTGGGCCAGCACATAGTCGCCGATGGTCTGGCTCGATCGCAGGCCGCCGCAGTGACCGATCATCAGCCAGGCCTCCGGCCGCAGCACGGCCAAATGGTCGGTGATGGTCTTGGCGTTGGCGGGGCCGACCCCGATGTTGATCAGGCTGACACCTCGCCCGCCGGCCGCCATCAGGTGATAGGCAGGCATCTGGTGCTTGCGCCAGGCGCCGGCCGCCACCGCGTCGGACAGGTCGGGCGTATCCTTGGTGACAAGCACCCCCCCCGCGCAGGACAGGCCCAGATAGGCTGAGCCGGGCCGGCGCAGTTCCTCGGTGGCCCAGCGGACGAACTCATCGACATAGCGGTGATAGTTGGTGAACAGCACATAGGCCTGGACGTGGTCGGCCGGCGTGCCGGTGTAGTGCGTCAGGCGCGCCAGGGAAAAGTCGGTGCGGGGTCCGTCAAATAGGGTCAACGGGCGGCTGTCGCTCACGTCCCCCGACCACAAGCCGTCGGCGATCTCGTCTCCGATCGCGGAAAGCTCGGTGGCCGGGAAATATCGGCCGATCTCGGCGGCGGTCAGGCCCTCGATGTCGAGGTCGATAGAGCTGTCCAGCACGTAGGCAAAGGGGATTTCCTGGTCCGAGCGCAGAACCTCCACCCCCACCTCGAAATCGCCCAGCAACAGCGCCAGTTGTTCGGTCAGATAGCCGCGGAACATCTCCGGGCGGGTGATAGTGGTGGCGTAAACGCCCCCCTGGGCGAACCGGGCGAAGGCCCGGGACAGGCGTGGCGCCGGGCCTTTGGCCACATAAGTCAGGCGCAGCGCCGGATAGGCGTAGCTGCCGCTGGCCCGGATGGCGGGATCGGGCGCGCAACGGGTGGCCAGGAAGGTCTTGAGGTCGTCCTTGAGGTTGGAGACCGACCTCTGATACTCGGCCTCCAGGCGGTCGACGATTTCCGTGGCGGCTTTGGCGTGTGACATGGGCCTATCTAGCCCGTGCGGCGTAGGCGTCCACCGTCGCAACGCGCTGCGCGATATCGTCCGGTTCAAGGAATGAGCCGAGAAAGCTGTTGCGGGCCAGCGTGATCAGGTCGTCGCGGGTAAGCAAGTCCGCCACGGCGCGATAGTTGGCGTTGATATAGCCGCCGAAATAGGCCGGATCGTCGGAATTGATCGTTGCACGCAGGCCCAGGCGCAGCATGCGGACGATCGGGTGATCGGCGAGGTCGTCCACGATGCACAGCTTGTGGTTCGAGAGCGGACAGACGGTCAGGGTCATGGAGTCCCCGGCCAGCCTCGCCACCAGCGCGTCGTCCTCCAGCGCGCGATTGCCGTGATCGAGCCGGTCGATATGAAGCAGGTCCAGGGCCTGGATCACATAGGCCGGCGGACCTTCCTCGCCGGCATGGGCCACGCGTTTCAATCCCATAGCGCCGGCGGCGGCGAACACCCGGGCGAAGTCTTCCGGCGGATGTCCCATCTCCGAGGAGTCGAGGCCCACGCCCGCGATCCGGTCCAGCCAGGGTTCGGCGGCCTTCACGGTGGCGAACGCGTCATCTTCGGGCAGATGGCGCAGGAAACACAGGATCAGCTTTGAGGTCACCCCGTGTTTCGTCTTCGCCGCCGCCATCCCCGCCAGCAGGCCGTCGGCCACGACCCGGAACGGCACGCCCCGGGCCGTGTGGGTCTGGGGGTCGAAGAAAATCTCGGCGTGAACCACGCCATCGGCCGCCGACCGGTCGAAATAGGCCAGGGCCAAGTCGTGGAAGTCCTCTTCCGTCAGCAGCACCTGAGCGCCCTGGTAGTAGATATCGAGGAAGTCCTGCAGGCGCGAAAAGCTATAGGCGTCGCGTAGGGCCTCGACGGTGGGGAATGGGATCGACACCCGGTTGCGCCGCGCCAGAGCGAAGGCCATTTCAGGCTCAAGGCTGCCCTCGATGTGAATATGAAGCTCGGCTTTGGGCAGGCCGGCGATGAAGCTGTCCAAATTCATGGCTTCCTATGGCGCCGCTCGCGCACTGAGATAAGCCTGAACCGACACGGGCGGGGATTTGGCAATGCTGGAACGGCTTTTCGGTCTCGAAGCGCATGGAACCAGCGTCCGCACCGAGCTGTTCGCCGGTCTGACCACTTTCCTGACCATGGCCTATATCGTGGTGGTCAATCCCTCGATCATGGGCGACGCCGGCATGCCTGTGGCCGCCGTCGCCGCCGCCACCTGTCTGGCCGCCGCCTTCGGCAGCATCCTGATGGGCCTGTTGTCCAACACGCCTCTGGCTCTGGCGCCGGGCATGGGGATGAACGCCTATTTCACCTACACCGTGGTCAAGGGCATGGGCGTGCCCTGGGAGACCGCCCTGGGCTGCGTGTTCCTGTCGGGCGCGGCCTTCATGATTCTGACCTTGATCGGCTTGCGTCAGATGATCGTCGCCGCCATTCCCCGGTCGCTGTTTTCAGCCGTGGCCGGTGGGGTAGGGCTGTTCATCGCCTTCATTGGGCTGAAAAACGCGGGGATCATCGTCTCCAACCCGGCCACCTCAGTGGGCCTGGGCGATCTGACCACGCCCACGGCGGCGCTTTCCCTTGCTGGCCTGGTTTTGATCGGGGCGTTGCAGGCCTGGAAGGTCAAGGGCGCGCTGTTGATCGGCATTGTCGCCATCGCCGCGGCCGGTTGGGCGATGGGCCTGGCCCATGTGGCGCCGGGCGCCTACAGCCTGACGGCGATGTCGGCCACGGCCTTCAAGCTCGACATCCCCGCCGCCCTGAACCTCAAGGGCGGGCTCGGCGTCACCCTGGTGGAGATCGTCTTTGTCTTCCTGTTTGTCGATCTGTTCGACAATGTCGGCACCTTGGTGGCGGTGACCAAGCGGGCAGGGCTGGTGGCGGACGACGGCTCGATCCCGCGCCTGAATCGTATCCTGCTGGCCGATTCCACCGCCGCCATGGTCGGCGCGGTGGCGGGGGTCAGCACCGTCACCAGCTATATCGAGAGCGCCGCCGGCGTGGCCGAGGGCGGCCGTACCGGCCTGACCAGCGTGGTGGTGGGGATCCTGTTCCTGGTCGCCCTGGTCTTCGCGCCCCTGGTCCAGGCGATTCCGACCGCGGCCACCGCCCCGGCTTTGATTCTGGTCGGCGCCCTGATGATCGGCGCCCTGACCGAGGTCGACTGGACCGACCCGTCGGTGGCCATCCCCGCCTTCCTGACCGTGATCACCATCCCGCTGGCCTATTCGATCGCCAATGGCCTGGCGTTCGGCATCACCAGCTACGCCTTGCTGAAGTTGCTCCGAGGCAAGGCCCGCGCCGGTGATTGGCTGCTGTTCGTGCTCTCCGCCCTGTTCATCCTTAGGTTTGTCTATCTGGCGAAAGGCTAGGCTTGTGATGCACTTGATCGACACAGCGCGATCTCTGACGGCCACGGCGGCCGCGATGCTGGCCCTGGCCCTGGCCCCCACGCCCGTTCACGCGGCCCCGGCCGCCGCGCCGATCGAGGTGCGGGTCGTGGTGGTCACCACCTGGGAGGTGATCCGGGGCGGCAAGGACCTGCGCGGCGAGCTTTACGCCTGGAGCCACCAATGGCCGTTCAAGACGCAAATGCCGTTCCCGGTCGGCGTTCACCCGCTGCTTTATGATCCCGAGCGACATGTCCTGGCGATCGTGACCGGCATGGCCACGGCCCGCGCCGCCGCCTCGATCACCGCGCTGGGCATGGACCCCCGCTTCGACCTCAGCCACGCCTATTGGATCGTCGCCGGCACCGCCGGAGCCAATCCCAGATACGCCTCGGCCGGATCGACCGCCTGGGCGCGTTACGTCGTCGATGGCGACCTGTCGCAGGAGATCGACGCTCGCGACATCCCCGCCGACTGGCCCACCGGCATCCTGCCAAACGGCCGCGTCACGCCCTATCAAACGCCCGCGCCAGCCAGCCAGAACGACGATGGCAATATGGCCTATGCGATCAACCCGGGTCTGGTCGACTGGGCGCTCGCCATGACCAAGAACATCAAACTGCCCGACGATGTCATCCTGGCCAAGGCCAGGGCGCCCTACACGGGCCCCGGCGCCCTGCCGCCGTTCGTGCTGGAGGGTGACGGCCTGATGTCGGCGCGGTTCTGGTATGGCGAGCATCTGAACCAGTGGGCCGAACGCTGGGTGCCATACTGGACCGGCGGCAAGGGCGTGTTCGCGATGTCGGCCGAAGAGGACACCGGCATCATGCAGGCCCTGACGTTCCTCGGTCATGCCGGCCGGGCCAGCGTCGACCGGGTGCTGATCCTGCGCGCCGGCAGCGACTATGTCGTCGCCCCGCCGGGCATGACCGCCGCCGAACAGATCGCCAGGCAGGCCAAGGAGGGGCTTCCCGCCAACCAAGAGGCGCTGAACAACCTCTATGCGGTGGCCTCGCCCGTAGCGCGAGCGCTGGCCGACGGCTGGGCGAAGACGCGGGACACGGTTCCCGGCGGCCCCGAAAAATAGGACGCTATTCGGCCAGAGCCAAAAGATAGTCGCGGTGCGCGAATTCCAGCGCCGGAAGGTCTCGAGCGATGGGGCCGGGCGGCGGCGCAACACCCTTGCTGGCCACGGCCTCGCGCAGGCAGGCCCAGACTTCCTCGACGTGCCTGGGATAGGCTTCGCCGTTGGTGACTTTTCGGGCTTCGCGCTGGCTCAGAAAGGCGTCTGAAGCCTCGATCACCCTGGCCGCGCAGCCCAACTTCCCCAGTTCCGGCCTCGACCTGAACAGCTGTCGCTGCCAGCGGACCATCTGGATGATGTCGGCGGGATCCCCTTTGCGCAGGGCGATAGCCGTCAGCCGCGCATCGACGCCATTCAACAGGCTTGCGACACCGTCTGTGAGAGCGCTGTCAGATGGGGCGCTGTCGACGGCCGCCAACAGGGTCTCCAGTCCAAAGCCATCGCCCGCGTTCCCGCCGACCTGCAAAAGGTCGGCCTTGAGGTGCGGCGCCATGCGAACATGTACGAATTTAGCGAAGGTCAGCGGCGTGACGGTTCGGCTGATCGCGATGTCGACGGCGCTGGCCTTGGCGCCGAAACCGACGGCGAAGCGTTCGGCGACACCGCGATAAATATCCAGAATCGCCGCTACCGCCGCCGACGGTGACCGCGCCGTGACGCCGACGGCGAACCCGTTCACGACACTGGCGCCGGACAGTTCGTCGGCGGTGACCAGGGCGGTGGCGCCTTCCGGCAATCCGACGGTCTCGACCGAAAGGGCGACCCATCGGTTCTCGCCCGGCCGCATCGCCGGGAGGACCAGCGTTCCTCCAAGGCGGACCGCCTCCTGGCGCTTCTCCTGGCCGACGGCCAGAATTCCAGCGGTTTTTACATAGCGTCTTGAAATACCCGAGGCCCCGATCCGGATCGGTATATCCCGCGTGAAGACATCGCCATTATGGATGATCGCATAGTCGGTGATCGCGCCGCCGGCGGGTGAACCGCTGGCCGGAGTCGTCGACAGGTGCATGTTGCGCTGGGCTTTATGATCATCGCCAAGGATTCGCAGGTCGGTAAACGGCGCTGCGCCCCATCCCACGGTCTGGCCCACCAGACTCGGCGGGATGAAGGGACTGCCCGGAGCGCTGATTTCGACGGCGAGGCAAAGATGGTTACCGGCAATAGCGTTGAGGTGCCACTGGAATGCCGGGCTGACCCAGGGGCCGATACCGGCGTCGGTGGTGATCGTCGCATCGGCCGGAAACGTCGTGTCGGGATCGCCAACCGTGCCATCAACCCAGTTGCTGCCCGCGCCGAACTTGGCGACGAGGAAGTGGGCGTTCACGGCCAGCGCCGTGCCGGGGGCGTTGCGGCGGACCCGGGCGAAGGCGAAATTATCCCCCACCGTACCGGCGCCGTTGCCGGCGTCCTCGTTCGACGGCTGGTCGTTGACGAACGGCCCGGGCGTCGGATCGCGCCGATTCCACACGTCGCTGGTGGTGTAGAACTGCGGGTGGGTCGACGGTTCCGCGCCGTTGTCGCCATGTGTCGCGTCGTCGGTCCAGTCACGCACATAGAAGTCGAGGTCGGGTGTCAGGGCGTCGACTTCGAAAAAGAACGGATCGATGGACGCGCGAACCTCGGTCGTGTGCGCGGCCTCGGCATAGAGCTTGTGGGTCGTCCAGTTGACTTGGCGCTGGTAGGTCACGCCCACCGGGAAGTTGGCCGAATCGGGCGTGTTCGCCGCCGAAAACATGCCGAAGAAATTCCGTCCTGCCGCCCGCAGAGAGGCGTAGTCGCCGATTTGCGGCTGCAGGCCCGGCAGGCCCGGGTCGCCGGCGATCACCGGCGTGTTCGCCATTTCTACCCCGGGCGTGTCGAAGGTGGTCGCGGCGGCGTCGGTGGTTCGGACGAGGTGGGCCTCCCAATTGGTACCCACCGCGCGCTGGTAGAGCACGCCCACCGTGCCCAGGGAATTGATCGCGATCTGCGGGTTCGTGGCGCCGGTGACGTTCAACAGGTCGCCCGACCAGTCCTGTCCCCGATTGATCGAGCGCCTGACGTGAATGGTTTCGGTGCTGGCCCCGCCGCTGTCGCCGTAGGCGAGATAGACCCGGTCGCTGTTGCGTGGGTCCACCGCCAGGCTGATGTTGCTTGCGCCTAGCCGGGTGTTTCCCATCGTGCCCGAAGGCGGTGTGATCGCGGCGGTGACAAATCGTCCAGCCAGGGGGGTGGGCATGTCGCTTGGGTCGGTCAGGGCCGTGAATGGTGTCGCGCCGGATCCGAAGTTGTCGTCGCGCGAAACGGTGATTCGGGCGGTTCCGGTCAGGTCGTGCAGGAAGGCCATATAGACGGTGCCGTCCAGGTGGGCGGCGGGGACCTGCGCGAAGCCGTCCTGGCACGATCCGTCCCGGGAACTCAGGGCGGTGATGCCGAACGCGGGGGCGGCGACCGCGCCGCTTTGGGTGACATCGACGGTGGCGGTGCGGCCATGTCCGCCCGGCCCGGCCGGGCAGAACATGCCCACATTATTGTTGTAGCCCACGAACACCTTGTCCTGGCCGAACCAGCTCAGCGCGGCGACATGCGGCTGGTCGACATTGCCCGTCTGGGTGTCGAGCGGCGTCATGGCGGTGGCCGTATCGAGATAGTCCGGCGTGCGCAGCACAACCATCGGCCTGGCCGCAGCGGTGGAGCTTAGAACCCCGGTATAGAGCCAGCCGGTTTCGTGCAGCGGCGCTCCCGACAAAAGCGAGCTGAAGTCGGGGTTGATGTCGCCGGTGGGAAACCCGTTGCCGATGCTGCTGGGTACGATCGGAGCCAGTGTCCAGGTGGCGCCGCGGTCGATCGTCACATAGATCGGCGCCAGAGCGGTGGACATCGGCGCCATCGTCAAATTGTCCCAGGTGAACGCCGATCCGGCCATCCGGGAATAGTTCGCCGGGTCGATCGCCAGGGACGGTTCGCTGTCGGTATTGGTTTCACCGCTCCGGTTCGCCGGGACCATGTCGACGACACGGGTCTGGGCGTTTGCGACCGAAGCCGCCGAATTGATCAGGACGCCAAGCGCCGCGGTGGCGGTCAGGGCCGTGAGGCGGACCCTGCGAGACACGTTAAGGATCATCACTTCGGCTCCCCGGCTTGAAGCAATACCCTGACGCGTTCCACGCCGGGGGACGGCAGAACATCGAACGGCGCGGTGACCAGCAACGCCCGCGCCCGCTTGACGGTCGCGAGACTGGACGCCGTCGATCGGGTGACCGCCGCCTCGTCCTCCCTGGGTTGGTGCGCGATGATCACCGCCCTCTGACCCACCCGCAGCTTGGGCGAGCCGCACCACATGATGTCGCAGCTGTCGGCGAAGGCGACGGGGACAAGGGCGCCGGCCTTGGCGCCGCGCAGGCCTGACATCACGCGCACCATCGCCAGGCGCAGTTCCGGATCGTGTTCCCCGACTTCGGTCGCGCCGTCCTCCTTGAGCCCGCGCTCCAAGGGCCTGACCTGCTCGACCCGGCCCGCGAAGATGACCTGGGCGATGGCCAGGCGGGCGGCCAGCGGCGCGTCCAGGCGGGCCCGCAGTCCACGGCTCAGTTCCGCGGAAACGCTGTCCGCGGCTGGAGTTTCGCCCACGTCCGCGATGGTCACGGTTTTGCCGATGAACCGCGGATCGCCGTAAAAGATGGCGTGGGAGCCAGGTTTCAGATCGATACCGGCGCGGCTCAGGATCACGGTCGCCCTTTGCCCGGCCAGATCGCCGGCGATCTCGGCGCCAGCGTATGTGTGCTCGACGCGGATCACGGCCGTCGAACCGGTCGCGGTCAACAGCGGCTCAAGGCTTGTTCCGGTCGCTTCCACGGTTCCCGACACGACGATGGCCGAACGCCGCGCGTAGTCATAGGCGGTATTCGCCGGCTGGCTCAAAACCGGAACCGCGAAGCCAAACGCGGCGGCGCTCACCAGCGCGGCCATGCTCGGCGTGGTGCGGGCGCCTGTTCGACCGTTCGGCATGTTCGCTCCCCTAGGGTTCGACGATGACGCTTCGACGATCAACCGACCATGAGCGGCGGCGGCCAGCTATCCGTCGCCACCCAAGGAGACGGCGCGCCTGGGCGCGACGTCCATGCTCGGGAAACGCCCGATTTTGTCCAAAATAAGAACTTAATTTGTCAAAAATTGCAAGGATGTTTGTCGTGGTTAACCGCGAGGTGAGCTTCGCGCGCCGCTTCCTCAGATGTTCTTGGCTATCGCGATATCGGTGTGACCGAAGTCATTGCCCTTGAACAACAGGCCAGCGCCGAGCGCTTTGGCTGAAGGCTGGGCGAAAACGTGGTCGGGGATCGAGACGGCAACCTTCATACCCCGGAGTGTGACAAGTATTCGGTCACGTCGCAACGCTATCCACCCCGGGCGCCTGCCAGTGCGGTGGCCTTCAGCAGCCCACTCATCCAAATGGTCCCAGGCGAATCACGCTGTTCTAAGGTTTGGCTACGCCAAGTGCGGCGCCTTCCAACCAAGCCGAGTGGAACCCGAATGGAACCCGCGCGGGCATGACGACACGGGCGATCGGCCCGTCTTCGAAGCGGGCCGCATCGAGGATGACGCATTCACTGCGATGCTGCTGTTCATCCCAGACAAAGCCAATGACCCAGCCGTCCTCTTCGTTCGAACCATCAGGCTTGGGCGCAAAGATCGGCTCGCCGCCGAGGCGGCCGGGACCGTATGGGTAGTGCGTGCTGGTTTGATTGACGAGATCGTATTTGATGATGCCGTCGAAACCCGACTCCAGATTGTCTCCCGCGATCCGGGCAGCATAGGCAAATTGATTTCGGGCCCCGATATAGTCTTCATTTATCCGAGCAAATTCACAGCCCCATTCCGAATCGAGAATACGTTCCTGGACCTCGCCCGTTTTTCGATTCAGCCGCCACTGGTACAGCATCGGCAGATCCCCGCGATCGCCGGGACCGGGTTTGACCTCATCTCCGATGCTGTTGCGTTCAGACCTGCAGCCTTCCACAACGATCTCGTCGCCTTGCTCGAATGCATTGACGGTATGGTAGCAATAGCAATCCTCGACGTCGAACCACTGCGTCGTCTCACCCTCCGCGCCTCTGGCAAGCACGCCAAGGCGAGAGCCGTTTGTAGGATCGAAGTTCAGGATGTTCTTGCCCGCGGCCATCCGCGCGAAGTCAAAGACAACGGGCAAATCCAGAATGATGGTGTAATTTGGCGTGATTGCGCAGTCATGCATCATGATCGGATTGGGTATTTCGACGTTGGTCGTATGAACCAGTCGCCCTTCTTTATTGATGATCGACACCGCGCAATATGGCTTTTTCATCACATTGTAGCCATAGGCGATCATCTCGCCTGTATGAGGGTCGATCTTTGGATGCGCCGTAAACGCGTGTTTGAGGCGGCCGTCATAGTCTGTCTCACCGACCGGATCCAGATTGGGCACCGTAACCTGAAAAGGACGGGCGCCCTCCTGCAATGCAAAAAACTTGCCGGCATGGAACACCATCGCCGTATTGGCGATATTCTTGCTTGCGCCGTATTTCGCCAACACGTCGGGTGGGGTGAACGGCCCGTCCCAGATGTAGTCACCTTTTTTTCGTTCGGCCAGATGACCTGCCGTCTCCACGAAGCGGTTGATATATCTGGCCCTGCCTTGGTCGAAGACGACTTCGTGGATCATGCCATCGCCGGCGAAGGGGTGATACGTTGCGGGGTCGTTGACGAAGACCGGGTTGGCTCCGATGCGCAAGAACGCTCCGCTTAGAGCCGCGGGAATCGTGCCGATGATTTCTGTGCAGGGTTCATTGTGTTCAGCCTGTACGGGGGCAAAATTGCCCTGAAAATACGAGATAGTCGGATTTTCGATATCGGATATACGCACGTTGTCATCCCAGATTTCTTGATTTTAAGTCGTTGTGTGGCGCGGTTTCAGTCACCGCGGAACGAAACAAGGTCTACCCCGCCGGTGGTCTGGCCTTGTTGGTGAGCCGCCATTCCTGGCGGCCGGCCCACTGGCGCATGGTTTCCATCTCGATTGGAATGCGCTCCAGAACCGGACCCATGTCGACCCTGAACGGCTTTTGAGTGGTCTCGTTGTTGAAGGTGTAGAAGGCTTCCATGAATGACTCCGTCACTCGCCGCTCTTCTGGAGACATGTCCTCGCCGAACGCGTCGCACAGGTTTTTGGCGAATTGCTTGGGTGTGCTGGGGTCGTATTTGATCGGGCGGCCCACGGCTTCAGATAGGATTTCCGCCACCTGCGGCGGATGCAGGATCTCGGGGCCGCCGATGTTCAGCCATGCGCCCTCCAGGTCCGGCCTGTCGATCGAGGCGATCATGAACTTCGCCACGTCGTCGAGGCTGATCCAGCTGCATTCCAGGTGAGGCTTGTGCGGGTAGACGAAGCGGCTCTCGCCCACGATGAACGGGAAGGCCCAGTTGGTCAGCAGATTGTCCATGAACAGCACCGAGCCGAACACGGTGGCCGGCGCTCCGGTGCGCCAGAGCGCGTTGATGCCCGCGGTGTTTCCCGCATAGCTGAACGAGTCGCCGGCCCGGTCTGGAATCCAGCTCGACGTGTTCCAAACCACCCGCTTGACATCGGCCTTGACCGCGGCCTGACCGACGATTGTGACGGCCTCCACGAGGCCCACCGCAGCCTTGACCGGATGCGTATAGAATACCGCGTCGGCCCCCTCCATCGCGGCCACGACCGACTCCACGTCAAGGATATCGGCCGGGCGGATCTCCACGGCGCCGAAATCCTCGCCCAGGAAGGGGTCGGCCCGCCGCGAGATGGCTCGCACGTCATGCCCAGCCCGGTTCAACTGCCGCACTTGAGCCATGCCCTGACGCCCTGCCGCTCCGAACACCACCACCAACGCCAAGCAAACCTCCCGGGAACCGTCTTTGCGTCCCCGGAAAGTGCCGGAGTTCCACCGCCTAATAGAGCCTCAAGAAACTTGATACAATGTAAATTTACAGAGTAAAGCCCTCGCACGGGAGAGTGGGACCAAGGGGTCGATTGGGCCGAGGCCATATCGGCGAGGACCACTACGGCGTCTTTGTGCCCTATCCTGTCGGCGGTCACATCGCCTTCAGCAGCCCACTCATCCAATCCCACAAGGCGGGGGTCGCCGCGGCGAGCACTCCAATCTTGTCATCGTTCGTTCGGTAGGCAGAGCCGTCATAGCGAGCGGCCTTGCCTCCGGCCTCGTTGACGAACAGCGCGCCGGCGGCATGGTCCCAGGCGAAGGTGCGGTTGAAGAACGCGATATCGTTCTGTCCCAGGGCGATCCGGGGATACTGTTCCGCGGCGCAACGCGGGTTTTCCGCGAAAGTGCAAAGCGGCTCAAAAACCTTTCGCACGGTCGCGGCCCGCCCCGCGTCGACCAATCCGAACGTCATCGCGACAACGGGCTTGGCTTGCCCGCTTCCGAGCGAATGGACACGCTGATCATCGACGAACGCGCCCCGGCCGCGCTCGGCGCGGCAGCAGCGGCCGGTGAGCGGGTCGTAGATCCAGCCGGCGATCGTCTCACCCGCCTGCGCCAGCGCGACGATAATACCAAAGGGCGGATTGCCCGCCGCGAAGTTGTTGGTGCCGTCGAGCGGATCGATGATCCAGCACAGCGCGTCACCCAATTTGCCGACCAATGCCGGGTCCGAATGCGCCGCTTCCTCGCCGACGATGGCCGCGTCCGGCAGCAGCACGGCGAGCCCCTCGGCCAGAATGGCTTCGCTTTCGTTGTCGGCGATGGTGACGAAGTCATCCTCGGACTTCTCGCTGACGTGATGGGCCTGCAGTGACCGGTACCGTGGCAGTATCGCCACCTCCGCGGCCCGGCGCATGATCGCGATGACCAACGAGGTCAGCGTATCCATTTATCTGATCCTCGCTCGCACCGCTTGTCGCGGTCACGGAGCCATACCCGAAGCGTCATGAAATCACAGCCGTGCGGTTGGCGATGAGCGGCCCGCGGCGCCTTAGGTCGCCCCTATAATTTCCCCGTCCTTCGTCGCCGTGAGACGCGCGGGCACGAGCAGAATGACCGGCAGAATCAGGGCGTAGACGATGATCGTCACCACCACGGTCGGGATGAACCCGCCGTGTTTGTCATAGATCCATGTTCCCAGCAGATCTCCGGCCCGCACCGAGAAGTAGTAGAACGCGTAGAACAACATCATCATCATGCCCTGGCAGCCGCGCGGCGCCGAACGGATGACTAGGTCGACCAGGGCCGCCTGAGCGATGCTGCCAAGAATACCCATCGGCACGGCGGCGATCAGGGCGCCGACGGCCCCATGCACCAGAAGCAGCGGCGCCATCTGGAACACCGCCAGCCCGAAGCCGACCCACAGCAGCGGACGCAAGGCCACCTTCTGGCTGAGCCAGCCATAGAGGGCGTAGACCGGCAGGAAAGAGCCGAAGAATATCCCCTGCCATGCGCCCCATTGCGCATCAGTCGCGTGCAGGTGATCGACGATATGGTACTGCAGCACCGTGCCGGTGGCGGGTGCAAACTGCCACAGAAGCTGGATCAGCATGGCCGGGTAGATCGGCCAGTGCCGCGCGATGCGTTTCAGATCCGACAGAGGGTGCGCCGCGGGTAGAGGGTCGCGAGCTTCATCGAACACCCACTTCGGTCCGACGATGGCGAGCAGGGCGATCGCCACCATCAGCCCGCCGGCGCAGAGAAACAGCACGCGGGCCGCCGCCGCGGCGCCCTGCCCCTCCAGTGTCTGGCTCAGCAGGCCGCCGCCGATGAACGAGATCAGGTCGGGCAGGGCGCTGCCGATACTGATCACACTGCTCATCTGCCCGGAAACGGCGTGTTTCTGGGCCAGGGTGTTGGTGATCCCATAGGCGGCGCTGGACACCATCCGAAACGCCATCGTGGCGACAAACAGTCCGCCCAGGAATACCGAATACGTCGGGTTTGCCAGAGCCATCGCCCCATAGATCAACGCGGTGGCGGCGCCGAAAACCATCAGGTGGGCGCGGTCTCCGCCGCCGAACGGGCTCCATCGGTCGCGGATGAAGCCGAATACGAAGCCCACGATCAGGGGCAGGCCGATCCATAGCTTGAACACCGCCAGTTGGTTGGACTGGAGATGCATCCTGTTCTTCAGGAAGAAGGTGACCGGAATATCGATCATGCCGCCGGTTGGCCCGGAGAAGTTCATCAACACCAGCACCAGGCCGCCGAATGCGAAGGCCTGCAGGCGCTTTTTGTCCGACAAAACGCTTATCGGAGCGCCCAGGGGTGATTGGGGGAGAGTGTCGGCTGAAGTCATTCCCAGGCGGCTCTCTTCTCTGACGAACAAAGGGATGTGGCCCGACACCCAGGCAACGTGTTAGAGTACGCACGACCGGTTGGCAATCGCGCCCGGGGTTTCGGAAACTCCACCGCTGTGTCGAGCCGCTATGGCCTCTCGATCCGAATCGCCGGGATTGGCGACGTGGACGGATTGGCCGAATTGCTCGGGACGGCGGGCGTCGCCACCGCCAAGGATCGACTGGCGTCGCGTTTGAGCGCCATTCAGGATCACTCCGGCGCCGTGTTGATCGCCGAGGAATGGAGTCCGCCGTCCGGGGTCATCGCCGTGCATTGGCATGCCGTCCTCACGGCCGACCTGAAGGTGGCGTGGATCTCCGCCCTCTTTGTCGAGCCGGCGCGGCGTCGCAACGGGGTCGCCCGCCTGCTTCTAAAGGCCGCCTCTCAGGCCGCGCGCTCCGCGGGTTGCGGCGAGCTGCTGCTCAATTCGGCGGTCCAGTCAGGCGATCTGCGAGCCTTCGGTCTCGCCACGGGTTTCGTGGAAGCCGGAGAAGTTCTCGCTCGCCCGTTGCGCAAACGCGGCTGACAAGGGCCAATTGGCGGCGAGGTGCGGCGTTGCGGCGAAAGTCGGCTATCCGGCCGAGCCTGTGACCGCCTGTGGACATCGCCGCTTTTACGGTGTCGACTAACGTCTGCCGCCAATTGGAGCCCCGCCCGTGTCGTTTCTCACCGCAGACGCCGATGCTCTGGCGCAGATGAACCAGACGGACATGTCCAAGCCCGTGGGCATGCTGAACATGCTGAAGTTCAATGATCAGGCGCAGTACAGTGCTTCCCATCCCGAGCCGCCGGCCACCGGTGAGGAGGCCTATGGCCGCTATTCGGCTGCGGTGGCGAAGATTTTCGGCCGTTCGGGCGCGAGCGTGTCGCTGGCCGGCAATATCGCTCTGATCGGTCCGCAGGGAGAATGGGACCGGGTGTTCGTGGTCCGCTATCCGGAGCGTCGAATGTTGTTCGAGCTCATGAACGATCCTGACTATCAGAAGATCTCTCATCACCGGCAGGCGGCTTTACGCGACAGCCGCCTGTTTGTCCTGGAATGGATCGACGGGGTGGTGGCCCCCGGAGCGTAACGGGAAAGCGAGAACGTGGGGACATGCGCGATAATGTTGCCGCCGGCTGAGGCTTTCCTTGTCGCTGGCGCGGCAATCCATCTTGACGGCTAGAGGACAGCGCGCCAGCAATTCGTAAGCGCACCCTCGCCAGTTTGGCGGCGGCGCGATCATCTGAGTGGAGAACGAGATTGATCAGGGAAGCAGCGGTCTTGGTGGGGATGGCGCTTCTGACGGCAATCATGATTTTCGCGCATGTCTTTTCAGCGCTGATTGAGGGCCGCTTTCTTTGGGCGCTGGGGGCGCGAGACACTTCAAACCTGCCCGCCGAATTCGGTGGACGCGTCGAGCGGGCGCTGCGCAATCAGATCGAGGCTACGGCGATGTATGTGCCGCTTGCGGTCGCTCTACTTTTTTCGCATGCCAACACGCTCCAATCGGCAAGCGGCGCGACTGTATTTTTCGTCGCCAGAATCGTGTACGCCCCAGTCTATTGGATCGGAATTCCATACCTGAGAACTCTTGTATTCGGAGTCGGGCTGGCCGGACTTGGAATGATGACACAACCAGCGATAAATGCGGCGATGTCAGGCATCATTAAATAGCGCCCACCGCGTACAGGCTCAAGACCAGCCCTTGCCAATATTGGACGCCGGAATCCCGAATTCCCAACCTCCTCGCTTCCGACGATGCTCCCCTGCCCACTACGCCGACGGCCACTTCGGCCCGCGCAATAGGATATCCCGCCGTGTATTTCGATCTGCATAGTTTGGGGCTGCCCGCCCAGCGCAAACCCCACCGTTATCAACGGTGATCAACAGCAAAATTCACCAATGCGCGCGCCCGCGCCGGCGGCTACAGTGACCTCAACCACGGATAAGTGGCGCGGCCGCAAATCGAACCGCGGCTTGGGAGCGAAGCGCATGGCCATACTCGTCACGGGGGGAACCAAGGGGATCGGCTTTGCCATCGCTTGCCGGTTCGCCAAGCCGGGCGTCCAGGTGTTCCTCAACTTCCGCGCCGACACCCAGGCCGCGCAATCGGCCAAGGCGCGGATCGAGGCGGCCGGCGCCGCCTGCCACCTGATCCAGGGCGATGTCGGAACGCCGGCCGGCGCGCAGGCCGTGGTGGCGGCCGTGGCCGCTCGCACCGATCGGCTGGACCAGCTGGTGCATTGCGCGGTCAGGGTGATTCCCGAGCCGTTGCTGACCATCGACCCCACGGCCCTGACCGAGGCGATCAATCTCAACGGCGCGGCCATCGTCTATCTGGTACAGGCGGCCCGGCCGCTGTTTCGGCCCGGCTCGACGGTGTTCTTCCTGTCCAGCCGGGGAGGGCGCACGCCGCTGCCAAGTTATGCGGCCGTCGGCGCCGGCAAGGCCCTGGCCGAATCCCTGGTGCGCTATCTGGCCCTTGAGCTGGCGCCGCTGGGTGTCCGCGCCAATTGCGTGGCTCCCAGCGCGGTCGACACCGAGGCCCTGCGTCAGGTCTATGGCGACCAGACCGGCGAGATGATGCGCCGCTCGGCCGCCGCCAACCCCAGCGGGCGCAACGTGATCGACGACGACTATTGTTCGCTGGTCGAATATCTGGCCGGTCCGTCGGCGTCGATGATCCAGGGTCAGGTGGTGTTCGTCACCGGCGGCTCGTATCTGGCGGCATAGGGGAGCACCACCATGAAAAATCGCCGCGTCGTCCTGGCCGCCCATGTGACGGGCCTGCCCAAGGAGAGCGACTTCGCCATCGACGCCGTCGATCAGGCGCCGCCTGCTGAAGGCGAGGTGCTGGTGCGCAACCACTTCGTCTCGGTGGACCCCGGCATGCGCGGCCGGCTGTCGGGCGAGACCAGCTACGCGCCGCCGGTGCCGCTCGGCGGGGTGGTGGGCAGCGCCACGGTCGGCCGGGTGATCGCCTCGCGCAACGGCGACTTTGCCGAGGGCGACTGGGTGGCCGGCGCGTTCGGCTGGCAGGAGCTGGGCCTCTCCAACGGCCGGGGCATCCGCCAGATCCCCGAGGGGCCGATCCCGCCCTCGGCCCAGATCGGCGTGCTCGGCATCCCGGGCCTGACCGCCTATTTCGGCCTGCTGGACATCGGTCGCCCACAGCCGGGTGAGACGGTGCTGGTCTCCACCGGCGCTGGGGCGGTCGGATCGGCGACCGGTCAGATCGCCAAGATCAAGGGCGCCCGGGCCGTGGGCATAGCCGGCGGCCCGGCCAAATGCCGCTGGCTGACCGAGGAACTCGGCTTCGACGCCGCCATCGACCGCCTGGCCCAACCGGATATCGCCGCCGCCGTCGCTCGCGAATGCCCAAACGGGGTGGACGTGTTTTTCGACAATGTCGGCAACAGCCTGGTTGACCCGATCATGCCGCTGATGCGCCTGCACGGCCGGATCGTCGTCTCCGGCCAGACCGCCGACTATAACCTCAGCGCCAACGAGCGCGTGGGCCTGAAGAACACCCGCGCCTTCATCACCCATCGGCTGAAGATGCAGGGTCTAGTGGTGTTCGACTATGTGGCCGATTTCCCCAAGGCCTGGGCCGAACTGACCGGCTGGATCGTCGACGCGCGCCTGCGCTATCGCGAGGATGTGGTCGAGGGGCTCGAGGCCCTGCCGGGCGCCTTCGTCGGCCTGTTCTGGGGCGAGAATTTCGGCCGCAAACTCGCGCGCCTTACTCACTAGCAACCAAAGGAAACACAACATGGCCGACGGCGCCTTCGCTTTCACCAAACTCATCGTCGGCGATCTCGAACGCTCGGCGTTGTTCTACCGCGACGTCTGCGGCCTGACCGAGGCCAACCGGATCAGCGTCGACACCGATGATGGACGGTCTCTGACCGAGATCATCCTGACCGCCACGCCCGCCGCCGCGGCCACCCTGGTCTTGCTCACCTATCATGGCGAGCCTGCCCCAACTGCCGGCGACAGCGTGCTGGGCTTCTACACCGCCGACATCGACGCCTTCCTGGAGCGGCTGGTGAAGGCCGGCGGCAAGGTCACCAGCCCGGTCAAGTCGCTGCCTGACGCCGGCCTGAAATACGCCATGGCCACTGACAATGAGGGCCATATCATCGAGCCTCTGCAGCGGCTTTAGGCCGGCCAATTAAAGTAACTGGCCCGGTCACAGGAGAGCATCCATGGAAAACCCGCAATTCACCCAGATCCGCTACGACCGGCCCGCCGAGCGGGTGGCCCGGATCACCCTGGCGCGGGCCGACACCCGCAACGCTCAGGACCGCAAGATGCTCTATGAGATCAACACGGCCCTCGATTTCGCCATGCACGACGACGAGGTCAATGTGGTGATCATGGCTGCCGACGGGCCGCACTATTCGTCGGGTCATCACCTCGGCGATGGTTCGGCGATCGGCGATCACGGCGCGCCGGTGATGGGGGTCGGCGGCTACGACCTGCCCGGCGCCGAGGGCTACATGGCCCAGGAGCTGGAGATCTATCTCGGCTTCTGCTGGCGCTGGCGCAACCTGCCCAAGCCGACCATCGCCCAGGTGCAGGGCAAGGTGATCGCCGGCGGCCTGATGCTGGTCTGGCCCTTCGACCTGATCATCGCCAGCGAGGATGCCGAATTCTCCGATCCGGTGGTGGCCTTCGGCGTCAACGGCCACGAGTTCTTCGTCCACGCCTTCGAGCTGGGTCATCGCAAGGCGAAGGAATTGCTTTTCACCGGCGACAGCATCGGCGCCCAGGAGGCCAAGACGCTGGGCATGGTCAACCAGGTGGTCAAGCGCGAGGACCTGGAAAGCTACACCCTGGCCCTGGCCGAAAAGATCGGCAAGCGGCCGAGCATGGGCCTGAAGCTGGCCAAGATGTCGGTCAACCAGTCACTGGACGCGCAGGGCATGTGGACCGCCGTGCAGTCGGCCTTCGGCCTGCACCACCTTGGCCACACCAACAGCCTCGTGAAGCACGGCATCCGAGCCGAGCCCACCGGCGCCCGGATGATCCGCGAGGGCGCCCGCGCCAGCAAAGCCGCCGCCGCCGAGTAACGCTGATGAATCTCCGCAACCGTTAGAAGGGGACTTGCCCTCGGCCTCAATCTAAGCGATGTTAGTTTACGTCGTAAACATTGAGAGGGAGCCCGGGTGGATATCATTGATCGTCGAGTCTGCGCCGAGGTGGAGGGTGACTTCGTCGTCTTTTTGATCGGTATGCGGATCAACAGGCTGTGGAAGGTCTGGCAATGGGCGGCCGTCGCCCAGGCCATGCCGCGCATGCTGATCGAGCTGTTCCAGCAGCCCGATCTGGGTTTGCTGCATGCGCGCAGCCATTTTGGCCTGCGCAACATCATGGTCATTCAATACTGGCGCAGCTTCGAACATCTCGAAGCCTATGCCAAGAACGCGGGCGCCGCCCACCTGCCGGCCTGGCGCGCATTCAACAAGGCGGTCGGCTCCAACGGCGATGTCGGCATCTGGCACGAAACCTATCTGATATCGCCGGGCAGATACGAAAGCGTCTACAACAACATGCCGGCATTTGGGCTGGGCGAGGCGGGCAAGCTGGTCGACGCGGTGGACCGGCGCAAGGAAGCCAAGCAGCGGCTGCGGGCGACGGTTGGGTAGGGCCCTTACCGCCGTTTCGCCGTGAAGGTCCCGGACGCTCCATCCTGCGCAACGACGCCCTTCACCGAGCCGTCGGGTTGCACGGTCCCGACATAGCTGATGTGCGCTTGGTGGCCCTGGAGTTCATAGTCATATTCAAAGCTCATGTTGGCGCCGTCGGCCGTCCCGGTGGCGTGGGCGGGCGGGCCGATCGCCGCGGCGCAGGGACCGTTCACCGTCCGGCCCGTCGCCTTGAACGCGCAGCCGAGCGACCAGTTGACTCCATTGGAGAGGCGCGAATTCAGCAGCCAGAACGCCAGGTGGTCATCCGGCCAATTGGCGATGGCCGAGCCGGCGAACCCACCCGAAACTACACCGGCCCCGATCGTTCCGCTGATCGAGCCCACCGATCGAAACCGTCCGGTGTATTCGGTGACGAAGTCATTGCCCTGATAGTCGGACAGGTAGCGGAAGGTCAGGCTGATACTGTCCTGGCTGCCGCTGACCTTGAGCACCGGGCCGAAGGCGCCGATACAGGGTCCGGCCAGCTTCCCCGCGTCGATCTTGAAGGCGCAGACCAGAGTGTGTTGAAGCTGTGGGCCAAACTCACCCTTGACCGCCCAGGCCCCGGTAAGATCGGCGGTTCGCCCGGCCACCGGCGCGACAAGCACGGCCAGGGCGACGGCCACAATCGAGGCGCGCGGCATATGAATTCCTCCCCAGGATTATTATTTGAGCGGAGCTTAGATCAGAACCGGCGTCATGCAAAATTGCTGGAAATCGTCAACGGATCGGCGCGAGGAAGCAGCGAAGATGAACAACGCACGACATGACCGCAGGGCCTTTCTCGGCCTGGCCGCCGCCGGCCTGGGCGGGACGATCGGCGCCGCATGGCCCGCCTCAGCTGATGTCGGCGATACCGGCGCGCCCGATCTGATCGTCATCAACGCCAATGTCCTCACGGTCGAAGCCCAGTCGCCGCGAGCCGAAGCCTTCGCGGTCAAGCGCGGCCGTTTCGTCGCCGTCGGCGCCACCGCCGACATCCGCGCCCTGGCCGGGCGGCGCAGCGAGATCTTCGACGCCCAGGGCATGACCGTCACCCCGGGGTTCATCGACAGCCATAACCACGCCCCGGGCGAGACGCTGCTCTACAGCGTGCTGGTCGGCAATCCGTTCGAGGTCGAGTTCGTCAACATCGACAGCATCGTCGGCAAGCTTGCCGCCAAGGCCCGCGTTCTGGCGCCGGACACCTGGGTCGAGGGCGAGTTCTATGACGACACCAAGGTCAAGGACGGCCGGCTGATCAACGTTCACGACCTGGACCGGGTCTCGACTGTTCACCCGGTCGTCGTGCATCATCGCGGTGGCCACACCGCCTTCTACAACAGCCGGGCCCTCGCCCTGGCCGGTGTTACGGCGGCCACGCCGAACCCGCCGGGCGGAACCTTCGATCACGGGCCGGATGGCCAGCTGAATGGCCGTGTCACCGACCGCGCCAACGATGTTTTCGACACCGTCGGCAAGCGGGAGACATTCTCGTCGGAGGAGACCGCCCGGCGCGCCCGCGACGGTCTCGCCCATATCTCCAGACAGTTCGTCCGCTACGGCCTGACCAGTGTCCATCACGAGGGCGGCGACCTGTTCGCCTTGCAGGACGTCCGCGCGCGCGGCGACCTCAAGCACCGGGTCAGCTATGAGGCGACCGGCGAGATCCTCGAGGCGATGATCCGCTCCGGCCTGCACACCGGTTTCGGCGACGAATGGATCAAGCTCGGCGCCACTTACGAACACATCGTCGACGGCTCGTTTTCCGAGCGGACCATGGCCATGAGCACGCCCTATCCCGGCGTCTCGCCGCCCTATTACGGCAACCTCACCGAGACCCAAACTGTGCTCGACGCCTGGATCGAACGGGTCCATCGCGCCGGCATCGACGTCAACTGCCATGCCAATGGCGACGTGGCGATCGCTCAGGTGCTGACCGCCGTGGAGCGGGCCCAGGCGCTCTATCCCCGCCCCACCGCCCGGCCCAAGATCACCCATTGCACCCTGGTCAACCCCGACTTGATCCGCCGGATCAAGGCGGCGGGCGTCGTGCCGGCGGTGTTCTCGACCTACGCCTACTACAACCCCGACAAGTTCCACTTCTATGGCCAGGACCTGCTGAAGCGCTGCATGGCCTTCCGCGATTTCCTCGACGCCGGTGTGCCGGTGGCGGCCGGCTCGGACTTCAACCCGGGGCCGTTCTCGCCGCTGATGGCCATCCAGGCGATGGTCACCCGCACCGGCTGGAACGGCGAGACCTGGGGCGCCAATCAGAAGATCACCGTCGAGGAGGCGCTGCGCGTCAACACCCTCAACGGCGCCTACGCCTCGCACGAGGAAGCCATCAAGGGCTCCATCGCCCCTGGCAAACTGGCCGATTTCGTCGTCCTGGCCGCCGACCCGCACACCGTCGATCCCTCCACGATCAAGGACATCAAGATCATCCGCACCGTGACGGGCGGCGCGACGGTGTATCAGGCCTAGCCCGGCGGATTCGCCGATATCGTGATGAGGCGTTTGTCCACCCGCGGCGTCAAAAGCAACGAGGTCGTCCAGGACCGTTGGGGTGGCGGCGCGCCGCATCTCTACCGATGACTATTAACCTTTTGAGGGTGTGTTGACGCGCATCTATTCAATAAAATCGCCCAATATAATTTGATAAAACACCAATGGTAACGAACAAGACGTGATATTTGTTGCAACAGAGGCGATGGCGCCGTGGCTCAGACAATAAAGCGCTCCGCGGCGGGTCTCGTGCTGGCCGCCATGGCCGTCGGCTCGATCACTGCGGCGGTGACGAGCGGCGCGGTGAAGGGGCCGGCGCGGATACAACCAGCGGCGACCGTGATGTCGGCCAACGACGCCGCGCGCTTCCTGACCCAGGCCACGTTCGGGCCGACCGACGCCTCGATCGCCAGCGCCCAGACATCGGGCGCCGCCGCATGGATCGATCAGCAGGAGCGACTGCCGCTCTCCCAATCGATGGTCAGCATCCTCAATGCTCGGCTGGTCAAGTTCAAGGCGCTCAACCCGCCGCGCAAGCTGGAGACCCGCACCTTTTCCGACGCCTTCTGGAAGGGCGCGATCACCGCCCCCGATCAGCTTCGCAAGCGCGTGGCGCTGGCGCTATCGGAAATCTTCGTGATCTCGTTCCAGGCCGCCAACATGACGCCAATCAGCGTCGGGTCCTACTATGACATGCTGCAGAAGGACGCGTTCGGCAACTATCGAACCCTGCTTCAGGACGTAACGCTGCATCCGATGATGGGGAATTATCTGAACATTCTCAGGAACAAGAAGGAAAACCCGACTACCGGGCAAAATCCCGATGAGAACTACGCCCGCGAAGTCCAGCAGTTGATGTCGATCGGCCTGTATCAGCTGAACCAGGACGGCACGAAGGTCACCGACGCGTCGGGATCACCGATCCCCACCTATGGGCAAGCCGACGTTCAAGGCCTGGCCAAGGTCTTCACTGGCTTCAGCCTCTACTCCACGATGACGACCGGCCCCAACAGCCTCGACTATTTCTACGGCGCCAAATTCGACCCCAACGCCTTTCTGCTGTCGATGGTCGCTTACCCGCAATTCCACTCGACATCGGCCAAGTCGTTTCTCGGAACGACAATTCCAGCCTCGACGACCTCGGACGCGCCGGGCGACCTGAAGATCGCCCTGGACACCCTCTTCAACCACCCCAATGTCGGGCCGTTCATCGGCCGGCAGCTGATCCAGCGGCTGGTCACCGGCAACCCGAGCCCAGCCTATGTGGCGCGCGTCGCCGCGGTGTTCAACAATGACGGGAAAGGAGTCAGGGGCAACTTGGGCGCCGTTGTCAAAGCCATTCTGACCGACCCCGAAGCCCGCGACCCAACCGTGACCACCAGCCCTACGTTCGGCAAGCTGCGCGAACCTGTCGTCCGCATGACCAACTGGGCGCGGGCCTTCAACACCCAGTCGCGCACCGGCGACTATATCATCGGGGACACCACCCCGCCGATCACCCTCGCCCAGACGGTGGCCAACTCGCCGTCGGTGTTCAATTTCTGGCGGCCGGGCTATTCGCCGCCGAACACCGCCCTGGGCGCGCAAGGCCTGGTCGCCCCGGAGTTTCAGATCGTCGATACGGTGTCGGTGGCCGGCTATCTGAACATCATGCAGAGCGCGATCGACAAGGGTATCGGCGTCAGCTCCCAGCAGCCGACGCCGGACGTCTATTCGGCCTATGCCAATGAACTGCCGCTGATCAACAATCCTGGCGCTCTCGCCGATCGGCTGAGCCTGTTGCTGCTCTACGGCCAGATGTCGTCGAGGCTGAGGAACCACATCATCGACGCCGTCTCGTCGATCGCGATTCCGTCCAAGACGATCGATCCGACCAAATACGCGAACGCCACCAGCAACCGGGTCAAGATCGCCGTTCTGCTGACGATGGCCTCTCCCGAATACCTGGCCCAAAGGTGAGCCGCCGATGACACCGCGCAACATCGATCGCAGGGCTCTGCTGCGGATGGGCGGCGCCTTGTCGGTCCTCGGGGCCGGTGGATCGCTGGCCCTGCAACTCGCCGCCGCCGGGGCCGCCGCCGCGGCGACCGCCACCGACTATAAGGCCATCGTCTGCGTGT
This sequence comes from Caulobacterales bacterium, assembly GCA_038227865.1. Lineage (GTDB taxonomy): Bacteria > Pseudomonadota > Alphaproteobacteria > Caulobacterales > Caulobacteraceae > Acaudatibacter. The sequence goes on along the minus strand of JBBRPO010000012.1, from coordinate 4,968 downwards.
TCATGTTCGGCGGCAACGACGGCCACAACACCGTGCTGGCGACCGACAGCGATTCCTGGGGCCGGTATTGGAGCGCGCGCTGGACCGGGCAGGACCCGATCGGGTTGATGCCGGCGGGCACGCCGCCCACCCCGGTCGGACAGGTCTCGCCGGTCACCGGTCGCAGGGTGGCGGCCGCCAATCCGGAGGCGTGGGGCGGCGTGATGCCGATTGTTCCCAGCGTCGCCCAGCCGATCCCACCGGGGACCAACGCCACGGTCCGCACCTTCGGACTGCACCCGTTCCTGGGGCCGTTGCAGACGCTGTTCAACCGCCGGCGCCTGGCGGTGGTGGCCAACCTCGGCACGCTGATTCAGCCGGTCACCAAGGCACAATTCCTGCCTGGTAGCCCGCTGCTGCCCCGCAACCTGTTCTCGCACAACGACCAGCAGTCGATCTGGCAATCGGGTATCGCGGAGGGTGCCCAGTTCGGTTGGGGCGGGCAGATGGCCGACCTGCTCTACGGCCTGAACGGAACCAACTCGGCTTTTACCTCGATCTCGTCGTCCGGCGGCGCCGTGTTTCTGGCCGGCCGCAACATTGGCCAGTATGCGATCAGTCCGGGCGGCCAGCCGGCGACCTTCATCAACAGCGCCAATGGCTCCACGCTGTTCGGCTCGTCGACCGGCCCAGCGACGATCGCCGCCGTCGTCCAGGACGCCGGCTCCACCAGCGCGTTCGCCAACGACTATGCCGGGGTGGTGACGCGTTCGATCAACGCCGCCGGAACCATCACCCAGGCGGTCAGCCACGGCGCGGCGACGACGGTCTCGCCGCCGCCGGCCTACAAGAGCCCGATCACAGGGGTCTCCCAGCCCAATGTACTGGCCCAGCAATTCCAGGCGGTGGCCGAGCTGATCGCCGCCGCCCCCACTCTGGGCCTGCGGCGGCAGATCTTCTTTCTGGGCATGCCCTCGTTCGACACTCACGCGGGCCAGAACACCAGCCAGCCGGACCTGCTGGGCCAGCTCGCCCAAGCCTTCGCCTATTTCGACTCGACGATTTCCAACCTCGGCGGCGTCGACCAGAGCGCTTCGGTCACCACCTTCACCGCCTCCGACTTCGGCCGCGCGTTCACCAGCAACGGCGCGGGAACCGATCACGCCTGGGGATCGCACCATTTCGTCATGGGCGGGGCCGTCAACGGCGGCAGGCTCTACGGCCAGTATCCCACCCTGGGCGTCGACCTTGGCGGCTTCAACAATCCCGACATGGCCGGCAATACTCTGATCCCCACCACCTCGGTCGACCAGTATGGCGCCACCCTGGGCGCGTGGCTCGGGGTGGCCCCGTCCAACCTCGCCACCATCTTCCCCAACCTGTCGAATTTCGCCACGGCAAACCTGGGGTTCGTCTAGGGAGGTAGCCGGCTGAGCCATATCGCCAAGCTGGAGCCCCCATCCCCCCTTCGGGGGACTTCCCCCAGAGGGGGAAGAGAGGCTCCCTTCTCCTCCCCCGCTGGGTGAGGGGGACCGCGTAGCGGTGGAGGGGGCTCCAGCCTTGCGACAATGTGCGGCCGTTCAGGTCAACCCGATCTCCGCCAACAGCGCCTCATCCTGCGAGAAATCGAACTGGTACCGTCCCCGACCCTCGCGCACGAACCACTCATACGAATCCCGATATCCTACCTCGATGCCGAACCGCGGCGTCCAGTCGATATCCCTCAACGCCTTGTCGATCGACAGCACCGCCGTCCCCGCCAGGCCCTCGCCCCAATGCAGCAGCGGGGGACGCTGCCGCCGGGCGACCTCCATCGGAACCTCGACCACCCGGGCCGTCACGCCCATCGCCCGCGCGACCAGATGCACCACGCCGACGATGCTGGTGATCTCCGAGCCCGAGACGTTATAGGCCTCGCCCTTCACCCGCTCGTTGCCGATCAGCGACGCCATCAGGCGGGCGACGTCGTTGACATGCACCAGCGACAGGGCGGGGAACCCCTCGCCGGGGATCAGGATCGGCCGGCCGGCCTCCAGGCGAGCGAACAGCGCCGGGTCGCGCGTCGCGGCCGGGCTACGCGGACCCATGGTGTGGCCGACCCGCAGGATCGTCACCGGCAGGCCCTCGGATTTCCACAGGCCCAGCAGATGGTCCTCGCAACGCACTTTGCCCACGCCATAGGCGGCGCGTGGATCGGCGTTGTCCGGGTCGTGGCGGCGAAAGGTCTCGCGCAGCGGCTGGACATAGCCGCGCCGATAGACCGCCTGCGAACTGGTGAACACATAGTGCGCGACCCTGCCGCGAAACAGTTCGATCAGCGGCGCCATGTCGGCGGGGCGATAGGCGGTATGGTCGAAGATCACGTCGAAGGCGTCGCGGTGATCGGCCAGCGCCGAGGCCAGGGCGCCCGGCTTGGTGCGGTCGCAATGGATGCGGCGGGCGCCGTCCGGAAGGTCGCTTTCGTGGCTGTTGATCACGGTGACCTCGTGGCCGCGCTTGGCCAGCTCGAACACCAGGTCGCGCCCGATGTAGCGATTGCCGCCCGTGACCAGTGTGCGCATGGCGTTTGTCCCTTTCAAATCAATTCAGCTTCGACCTGAGGCGTTGGCGAGCCGCCTGCGCCAACCGCGCCGCGCCGGCGTCCAGGTTCTCCGCTCGGCCAAGAGCCTGGAGCGCGCCGGTCAGGGCGCCTTGCGCTTCCCGGGCGCCCGCGACCTGGAGCCAGAACTGGGGATCCGAAGGGTTGAGCAGGGCGCACCGCAACGCCGCGCGTTCCACCTGATCATGGTCCCCAGCCTGCTGAGCCCGGACGAGGATATTGGTTTGCAGCCGCGTTAGCACCCTGCGGTCCATCGTCGGCGTCATCAACACCTCGGGCCGGCTCGCTAGATCGGGCGACAGGCCCGCCGCCAGGGCGCGTCGGGTCAATTCGGCGGTCGCCACTGGCTTGCCGCCATTGAACGGATCGATCGCTATCGGCCCCCGCGGACTCTCTATCCGCAGCAGGAAATGCCCGGGAAAGTCCAGGCCTTGGACCACCAGTCCGCAGCGCCGAGCCACCTCGATATAGAGGATGCCGAGGGCGACAGGCAGTCCCTTGCGGCGCTTGCAGACCGAGACGATATCGGCGTTATCGATGTGGTCGTAGGTCATTGAGTCACCGACCAGATTGAGGTCCCCGAACATCGTTCGGGCGATCGCCTCGTCCGGCGGCGCCTGCTTCAACCGATCCTCGAGGCGATCCGCGACCCGCGCCAGGAACACCCGGGTGGGCTCGAGGGCGCGGTCGGGGTGTTCGTGCGCCGAGCAGGCCAGCGCCCCGTCGAACAGCGGGAACGCGTCGTCGGACGCCGCGCCGGCTTCGATCAGCACCTGTTCGGCCTCTTCGCGAGTCATTGTCGCTCTCCCCAGTGTCGTGTTGGCGGATTGCCGGATCAGGCGCCGGTCATATCCACCACGATCGCAACTGTCTTGCCTCTGGAGAGCGGCTCCCATCCCGCCACGATGGCGGATGCGATGGCTTTCGCCACGAGTGGCGGAGCGATCTGCGACGGCTTCAGCTGCGGCGCGCCGAACCTCGGCTGCTGTCCGGCCGGAAACTCCAGCACAGCCTCGCGCTGTCCCTCCTTGTGACGCACGGCCAGCGCCATGCCGTGCGGCTCGGCGGCATCGCTGGACCACCCAGGCAGGCGATGAAGCCGCCAGACATACGGCTCTCCGCCGACCTCGATCTCGAACTCGGGGCTTTGTTTGGTTCGCGCCATCCGGGGGTGTTAGCCCGGCAAGCGCGTCCAGGCCACCTAGCCGCGCTTGGACGAGGGCGCGTTTGGGGCAGGCGTCAGAATTTGCCCCGGCGGGTGTTGGTCCAGATCACCTGCCCGACGCCGAGTGCTGCCAGGATGGCGCCATAGATCGCCCACTTTGGGTCACTGACCATGAAGCCGCGCATGATCGCCTCAGGTCCGATGTGCAGGCCCTGTCCGATCCAGACCAGGCCCATGAAAATGACCAACAGGCCCAGCAGGCTGCTGAAGATCCGCATGACGATATTGAACGCGTTAACCATCGGTATTTCCTCCGGTAGTGTCGTTGGTTCTCGGGACTTGCCTCGAAACGGACCATCCTGGCGGAAAACGGGCTTCCGCGCGACCCCTGACGCTGAACATCTGAACATGGAACGTGTTCGGCGCTCTACGGACTCGACAGAGTGCAAAATGAGGGGCGGACCGAACGTTGGCTCCCCCCAGCCTATAAATGTCTCCGGAACAACAGAATTACCAAGTTACTTTTCATGATCTCTTCTAATTGAAAGCATAACGCGGTCTTTTGCTAAACGTGCAATCTGCCGCCGTTTCTCCTTTTCGCGAGCCGCATGCGAACCACCCTTTAGGTTTGCGATAGCTTCCGCTAGTGGCTCCTCCAGCTTGCGAAAATGGTCTTCCTTAACGCGATCAAGCCGGCGGAGTTCACTGACGTGAACAATCAATGACCAAAGTAAATAACGATTGTGACGCAGCTGATCCGCCAGTGAGCGAATAGCACTTGGCGTTGCAGCCAACCGAAGATCCGCAATCAAGCCAGTGCGGAAAAAATTGACAATTATTGGTTCGCTCACTTCGTCAAATGTAGGCTCTGTTAATTGACGCTCCAGTTTTTCAGTCCCCAGTGATCCCGAAAGCATTCTGATAAAAACGTGTGGAAGCTTGAGCATCATTTGTCGCAGTAGTGCAGCGTCCCCCATCCCCTGAGGTGCCTGAACCTCATACATGGCGCCATTAATGCGGATTCGACGCTCCTTCGCCAGCCGGGGCGCGAAGCGAAGGGAAGCAACAAGCAGGATCGCTGTATTTACCCAGTGCGCCAAGAAGCTGGCGTGTTCCAGCCGGTGGAAGTCCGGTCCGAGTAAGCCGTAGCGGGCGCTCGGTAACGAGTGTTGCGGGGCGGAAGGTGACGACCGTCGCGAAGCGTACACAGTGATCAAACGGGGTG
>JBBRPO010000011.1:0-118439 GCA_038227865.1 Caulobacterales bacterium | reverse complement strand
ATCATCGACACCACCAAAATCGCCGCATGACACACTTCCATGACAGCATTTTTTCCTGGGCATGCCCAGGAACACAGACAGAACGAAGCGGACAGATCACGAGCTACAAAAACCGGACATCTTTACCAGCTAGCGACAGGCGGCGCGGTTCGGACGATGGCGAAGATACGGCGGATTTTACAGCATGGAGCGCTGTTCCGCCCTCGCCTATGTTGGTGGGCGCGGGGCCGTGAATTCGATCTTATCGTCGGAGAGACCATGTCAAAGACCATCGTCGTCGTAGGGTTCGGGCCGGGCATATCCACCGCGGTCGCGGACAAGTTCGGCGCGGAGGGATTTTCCGTCGCGCTGGTCACGCGCAACCAGGAACGCCTGGCCGCCGGCGTCCAGGCGCTGAAGGCCAAGGGCGTCGCGGCGGCCGGATTTGCCGCCGACGCCGGAGATCCGGCGGCGATCGGCGCCGCGATCAGCAAGGCGCGGGCCGAACTCGGCCCGATCACCGTCATCCACTGGAATGCCTTCAGCGGCTCCGAGGCGGGGGACCTGATGGCCACCGACCCGGCCTTGGTCGGCGGCGTGTTCGACGTCGCGGTGGTGGGGTTGCTTGCCGCCGTTCAGGCGGCGCTGGCCGATCTCAAGAGCGAAGCCGGCGCCATCCTGATCACCAACGGCGCGTTCGGCTATGTGAACGACCAGATGGACGCGCTCGCCATCAGCCTGAAGACCATGGGCGTCGCGGTGGCCAACGCAGCCAAACACAAGCTGGTCGGATTGCTTTCCCAGCGACTGAAGGGCGACGGTGTCTATGTCGGCGAGGTGATGGTCGCCGGCGCCATCAAGGGCACGCCCTGGGCCGGAGACACCGGCATCGAGGGCTCGACGGTCGCGAACACATTCTGGGATCTCTATCAGGCCCGCGGCGAAATCCGCGCGCGGGTCTCCTGACGCGGCCTAGTCATCGAAGCCGACGAACACCGGGGCGTCGGAACAACCCATGGTGATGGTTTCGACTAGCCGACGCCCGCCATCCGGATCAGGACGTAGTGCGCGATCAGCGTGATCTCCTGAATGCACATGCCGCAGACGATGATCAGCGTGAAGGTGGCTCGGCTGGCCGGTGACATCATGTGAGGCGATCCGGTTGGCGAATGGTGTTGACTGGAGTGCCACCGATCAACGTCTGCGACAATGTGCGCAATGTTAACAATTGTGTTATTGAGGTATTTTAGAATGTTTGATGGTCGAATAGACGCCACATGAAGGAACAATCAAAATATAAATTGTATAGAATTTGATCTAAACCTTAGCGATTGTGACGAACCGCGTTTGTGTTTGATCAAGCCCACGGCCGCGCGATTCGACGGCGCTTACCCTATGTCATTCTGGACGCGACGAGCGGCCTGCCCTATCTGATCGAACCAGGAAACAGCCAGGGGAAAAATGCGGCCATGAAGACTCGCATCACTGAAATGTTCGGCGTCGAGACGCCCCTCGTCATGGGAGGCATGACCGGCGTCGGATACGGCGAGCTGGTGGCCGCGGTCGCCAACGCCGGCGCGCTGGGTTTCATCACCGCCCATATGTTCAAGTCGGGCGCCGAGCTGCTGGACGAGATCGAAAAGACCAAGAGCCTGACCGACAAGCCGTTCGGCGTGAACCTGACGCTGCTGCCGTCGATCAATCCCATTCCCTATGATGAATATCGCGAGGCGATCATCCATTCGGGGATCAAGATCGTCGAGACGGCGGGCCGCGCGCCCACCGATCACCTGCCCCGGTTCAAGGAATTCGGCATCAAGGTGATCCACAAATGCACTTCCGTGCGTCACTCGGTGTCGGCGGTGAAGCATGGCGTCGACGTGATCAGCATCGACGGCTTCGAATGCGCCGGCCACCCGGGCGAGGACGACATCGGGCTGATCGTGCTGCTGCCGGCCACGGTCGACGCCGTCGACGTGCCGGTGATCGCGTCAGGGGGCATGGCCGACGGCCGTAGCCTGGTCGCCGCCCTGGCGCTCGGCGCCGATGGCGTCAACATGGGCACGCGCTTCTGCGCCACGATCGAAGCCAGGATTCACGAGAACGTGAAGCGCAAGATCGTCGAAAATACCGAACGTGACACGGTGCTGGTCGGCCGCAGCCTGCGCAACACCGCCCGGGTGGCGCGCAATGCGATCGCCGAGCAGGTGGCGGAGATCCAGCGCGACCCCACCAAGACCTTCGCGGACGTGCGCGAACTGATGGCCGGCGTGCGCGGCCGGGCCAACGTTCTGCAAGAAGGCGATCTGGACGGCGGCATCTGGTCCAGCGGCCAGAGCCAGGCGCTGATCCACGACATTCCGACCTGCGCCGAACTGGTCCGCAACATCATGGCCCAGGCTGACGCCATCCTCGGCAAGAGGTTCGCCCTGATCGCGGCTTAGCCGCCCGCGATCAGGAAAGGTATCCGCCCTCTCGCAGGCCAGCCAGCAGTCCCGCCTCTCGCGGGCGCCATTCCATGGCGTCGCGCGTGATCGCGCTGGAGGTCGGATTGTCGATTGTGACGAACGGCGCGAACGGTCCGAAATAGCCGGGCGCTTCCTCGGCGGTGACGCCGCGGACCGGAATGCGCAGCCCTTCGCCGATCGTCTCGGCGATCGTCCGCATGGCTATGCCTTCCTCGGCCACCGCATGGAGCCGCGACCCGGCCTCCGCCCGCTCCAGCGCTAGCCGGAACAGGCGCGCCGCATCGAGACGGTGGACCGCCGGCCAGCGGTTCGCGCCTTCGCCGACAAACGCCGAGACGCCTTTCTCGCGAGCCATGGGGATGATGGTGGTGAGCAATCCCTGCCTGGCCCGGTCGTGAACCACCGGCGCCAGCCGCACGACGACGCCGCGAACGCCGGCGGCCTCCAGCACCAAGGCCTCCGACGCGGCGCGAGGGACATCAAGGCTGATCGGCGCGTCGCGTTCCGTGGCTGGCCGGCCGTGCGCGACCATCATGGTGCCCGAGGCGATGACCAGCGGCTTGCCCGAACCCTCCAGCGCGCCGGCCATCACCTCGACCGCGCGCCGGTCCGTCTCGACCGAGCCCGAATAGGCGGAGAAATCATGGATAAAGGCCAGGTGGATCACGCCATCGCAGGCGCGGGCGCCGGCGGCGAGGCTCTCGGTATCCGACAGGTCGCCCCGGTGCGCCTCCACGCCTATTCGCGCCAGGGCGTCGATGGCGGCGGCGTTGCGCGCCAGCCCCAGCACCTGGTGGCCGGCGTCGAGCAATTCCTGAACGACGACGGAACCGATGAATCCGGTGGCCCCGGTGACAAACACACGCATCGCGAATTTTCCCTCAATCTGAATCCAAGGCCGCGCTCACGGCGCCGATGATGGTCAGGTTAGGGGATTGCGGGAATACGATCTATTCGGTGAAGTCCGTATTACCTTCGCAATCGTCCGGATCGCTGTAGGGTGGCGGGTCGAGGAATACTTACGCCCTCGACCCTGACCCAACACCAACGGGGGGGCGTTGATGGCGGACTTGTTTGATATACGCGGCCCGCTTCGTTCCGGTTCACTGTTCAAACCAGACAATAGCGTAGACTGCGCGCGATCAGGTCTTGGGGCAGGCCCAGACCGATGAACACCAGCCGGCTCTCGCGCCGGTCGTCCGGAGCCCAGCGGCCGCCGGCGTCGTGGCTCATCAGCTGGTGGACGCCCTGGAAGATCACCTTGTGATCGTGGCCGGCCATGTTCAGCACGCCCTTGTAGCGCAGCAAGTCCGGGCCGTGGGCCTTGACGATGGCGTTCATGAACTGGCCGAACCGGACCCCATGGAACGGTCGGTCTGATCGGAAGACGAAGCTTTTCACGTCGTCGTCGTGATGGTGATGATGGGTGTGATCGTTACCGTCGCACGGCGCCTCGGGCTGGAGTTCGAGGTCGGGACTGAGGTTGAACCCACCGACGTCGAAGATCTTGGCCAGAGGCACGTCACCGAACGCGGCGATGCTTTGTGGCGCGCGCGGGTTCATTCGCCGCAACCGGGCGGACAAGACCTCAAGTTCCATCTCGTCGACCAGATCGGCCTTGCTGATGAACAGGCTGTCGGCGAACCCGACCTGGCGGCGAGCCTCGCCGCGTGTGTCGAGCTGAGCCATCGCATGCTTGGCGTCGACCAGGGTCAGGATCGCGTCGGGGCGATAGCGCCGGGAGATCTCGGGATCCAGAAAAAAGGTCTGGGCGATCGGACCGGGGTCGGCCAGGCCGGTGGTCTCGATCATCACCTGATCGAAGGCGATCTCGCCGGCGGCGCGGCGTTCGGCAAGGTCCGCCAGGGTGGCGCGCAGATCATCGCGGATGCCGCAGCACAGGCAGCCATTGCTGAGCTGGATGATCTGTTCGGCCCCGCCGGAGACGATGATCTCGCTATCTATGTTCTCCTCGCCGAACTCGTTCTCGATCACCGCGATCTTGCGGCCGTGCGGTTCGGTCAGCACACGGCGCAGCAGGGTTGATTTGCCGGCTCCGAGGAACCCGGTGAGAATAGTGGCGGGGATCAGCAGTGTCTGGGCGGTCATCCCAAAAGCACGATGGTATAGCCGCCAAACACCGACCCGGCCTGAGAGGCGCTGACTCGGTAAACATGGGCCTCCCCCGCACCCGGCGCGGCGTCGGAGGTGCTGAAGGCGACGTGTTTGTCGTCGCCATGGACCTGGTGGCTCGCGGCGCCGCCAGTGGTGGGAAAGCCGCCGGCGTTGGTGGTCGGCGGCGAGAGAGTCGGCACGCCGGTGGGCGGGGCCATGACGGGGAAGACACCGCGCTGGCCGGTGCGCAGCTGCAGCCATGGGACCGTGTGGGGCGCAACCCGCTCGACAGCCACGATGGCGGGCGCGCCGAACAGCGGCCCGACCCTGATCAGGATCGGCTGTTGCAGGGCCGGGACGTCCATCATAGGCCCCGTCAGGGCGAAAGCCTTTGCCATAGCCATGCCCGGCGCGTCCACGTGGATGTTGCGTTGGGCGACGTGCCGGTTCCACGAGGCGTCGAACGCCGGCTGGCCGGGCAGATCGGACGGGTTGTCCCACACCCGCACCAGCAGGCATTCGTGGCCGCCGTTGACGAAGGTCGGAACCCAGGCCTCGGGGCACTTCACGAGGGCGTGGGCATGGCCGCTGCCCTTGGCGCCCAGCGAAGTCACGGTCTGGCCGATCAGGTTGACTGAAGCGGCGCTGATACCGAGCGACGGATTGACCCAATAGAACTCGACCACCACCTCGTTGGCCGCGGCGTTGCCGAAGTTCCAGACGTGGGCGTAAATGGTGTTCGGCTGTCCAGCCTGAGCCGTCTGACCCAGGGTCGGCGGGATCGCGGGGGCCAGCGATGGGGCCACGCCGCCCAGCAAGAAGATGTCCGGGCTCTCCCAGAATGGCGCGTTCACCACTGGCCGGGCGCCCAGGTCGGCGGGATTGGCGCGCATGAACAGATAGGGCAGGTCCAGATCGGCGCGGGGTCCGACCCAGACGCCGGGTTTGTTCGGCGCGGTGATATCGCCCTTGGTCAGCCCGCCACCGCCGTCGCCCAGCCGACCGTTGTCGTGGCCGGCGGGGCGGGTGGGCCGCCCTGGCCACTTGGGTCCACCGCCGTGGCCATCCTTGTCGCCGTCGCCGCAATCGTCCTGGCCTCGATCGTCGTCGTCATCACAGTCGAAATACCAGGTTCGCTCGACGATCTTGCGCGGGCGCTCCGGCTCGCAGCGATCACGGTCGCGATCATGGTCGCGATCATGGTCCTCGTGACGCTCAGGTTCGGAGCGGTGACGCGGTGGCGCGGGGTGTTTTTCTCGGGTGGGCACGGTTCGCCTCCAGGCGGCGGGTTTCAACGGCGCTTTGGGCTATTTGATCGGCGGTGGTCGTGGGATCGTCGGCGGGTCCTTGTATTGCAGCAACAGGGGCCGCGTTCCCTGACCCCACTGGGGATTGGCCTTGGGATTGAGGATGCTGCCGTCCGGATCGCCCTCCGGCGGCTCCTTGGGCGTGGCGTAGGTCAGGCCGAGAATACCCTTGCCCGGCGGAACCGAGGCGTCGTTGCGGATCCAGTCCCAGGTCAGATAGGCGAAGGCCCGGTCGCTATCGAGGTTGAACTGGGTGGAATAGCCGGTGTCGTTGGCAAGCTGAGCGATCAGGTGGGCCGAGAACGGGATCGGATCGCCCAGAGGGTTGAACTCCAGATCGCGCCGCGACAGGTGCTCGATGTTCAACGCGTCGGTTTCCCAAGGTGTCTGCGCCCGTTCATAGGCTAGGCGAACCTGCGGATCGATCGGCGCGCCCACGCGGAAGAACACGTCCGGTTGCGTGCCGACCGGATAGGGTCCGGGCGACAAGGGCTTGAACGCCCGGTCCGGCCCCTCCCCGAACGACTGGAACGGATTGTAGGTTTCGGTCGGCGTGGTCCGGAACGTGTCCGGGCCGCCGGACTGCTTGACCGGGCTAAGGTCGGGCCAGGCCCAGGGGCGGTGGTATTCGTAGTTGGACGCCGAACCGTCGGTCTCATATTGCAGCACCGGATAGTAGGGATAGTTGGGGTCCTTGACCGAGTGCGAGGCGCCGATCACATCCTGATTGGTGTCGAGATTACCAAACGGGTCGAACGCCGAGGCCAGAGCGGCCCGGAACGCCGAATCCACCGTGCCGCCCAGGGTAATCAGCGGCATGTCGATTTCGTTGGGCAGGCGCAGTTCGCCGTCATCGTAGGTCTGGCCAGCGTGGGGCGTGAAGAAGCCGGTGTGGGCCAGCACCTCGTGGGTCTTGTTGATCAGGTCCCAGACCATCATCGCCAGAGCATAGAGCGCCAGCCGAATCAGATATGTGGAGGGGCTGACCAGCATCTTGATGATGTCACCGATCAGCTTGCCGATCGCCTCGATTGTCTTGACCACCGATTCCACTAGGGCGATGATCAGCTCGCAGAGATCCACGACCGGATTGGATGAATCGATGCCGCTGAGATCAGGCGGCTGGAACAGGTTTTCGACGTCGGAGGCCGGCGGGAAGATGATGAAGTCCGGTTTCCTGGGCTTTTGCAGTTCCCAGGTGCCGTTGTAGACCAGCCGATAGTAGGAATACATCACCTTATAGATGGTCTTGATTTCCCAGGGCAGCGGGAAACCGCGCCGGACCGAGAACGGCGGGGCCGGGGCGATGGACTGCAACAGATCATGAAACGCCCCGGGGAGGCCGTCGCCGGTGACCAGGTCGAAGGCCTTGGTCAGCACGTCGGCGTCGATCGAGGCCTGGAAGGCGTCACCCTGATAGATCTGGGGGTGTTCCTCGGGATCCTGGAAACAGTCCATCATCGCCAGGACGATGGCGTTGGCCATCCAGTCGGGCATCTCGCCGTCCTTGTCCAAGGCCTTGGTGCGGGCCGCGTCGTCGGCGAAGGGTCCCATCGGGCGCTGCAACCCGTGCGGGTCGTCGGGCGTGAGCTGCACGGCGAACCACAGGGCCGACATCGAGACATCGGGATAGTCGGCGTTGGCGCCCCAGTTGTCCGGCGCCAGCCGCCCGCTGGGGCCGGTCTGGTTGTAGTTGAACGAGTCGATGTGGTTCTCGATCAGGTGGTGACGCTGGGGGTGATTGCGATAGGGGCCGCCGCACTGCTCGTTGACGAACGAATGGGCCACGGTGTCCGTGCCCAGATGGGTCATGTAGCCGAGCGAGAACGCCAGGAACTGGTCGGCCTGCTCCCGCATCTGGCCCGCTTCGTGCAACCGTCCCTTGGCGGTCAGCTCCGCGGCGTGCAAGGCCATGGCGTCGGCCTGTTTGACGAACGACTGGCACAGCGCTGACGGCCGCCGGTAGTGGCTCATGTCGCTCCACAGGAACAGCTTTTCGCCGTAGCCCTTCTGCAGGCAGGTGTCGAAGCCGCTGAAGATATCCTTGAAGGTCAGAAGCTCCTCTTCGGCGATCAGCTTGAACGCCACCTTCAGCTCGTCCATCACCACGCTAAACTGGCTGAGAACGCCGCCGGTGAGATCGTCGGCCAGATTGTTGATGTCGGCGACGATCGGCCCGATGGTGGCGTTCCAGCCATCGACGAAGCTCTGCCAGATCTTCTGCAGCTTGATCAGGAACCGCAGCAGGGCCGCCAGTTGCGAATTGGCCTTGTCGAGGATGATCAGCAGCGGCTCCCAGTCCTGCTCCTTCGACTTGTCGATGAAATAGTAGGTTGCCAGGGCCAGCATTATCTCATCGCTGAGCGGACCCAGGATCGCGTTGTTCCAGTCCTGCGAGAAATAGAACAGGTCCGGTCCGATGGCGCCGATGTGGGTGAACTTCTCCCACGTTTGCATGACCGTGCCACACTTGACCGGGTCATGGCCGCGAAGGGCGTCGCCGGTTTGCGGCCAGTCAGGGAACTGGCCGGTGAGCAGGTGGTCCGCCACGCGGCGCGCGGTGTAGATGTGCGTGAAATGCCCAGGCATCCGATCCCCGCAATGTCTCTTAAAACCTTAAATACCATGACGCCGCGCAACGCCCGTAACGCCTATCGGCGAACGATGCTCACAACAATTTGAACGCCGTGGTCGATCAGTGCGGCGCCGCGGACGCCGATGAACGAATTCCGGTCGCTGGCCGAAACGAATTGACGTTCGGATAAATATATCCGATCCTCCGGTCGTGAAGCGTGAAGCCTTTCTCCGAGCGTTGAAGGCTTACGCGAGAGACAACAAGCTTACCTACGCTTGGGACCCAGGACGCGGAAAGGGTGGTCATGGCACGGTCACCATTGGCGGCGCCTTCACGACCGTTCCAAGCGGCGAGATAAAGACTGGCCTCAAGTTCGCGATCCTGAAGCAACTTGGCGTGCCGAAAGACGCGATCTGATGATCAGGCGCCAAACACATCGAGACACGAAAACCATGCAGACCCTCGCCTATCCCGTCCTGATCGAAGAGGCCGCTCCGGCTGATTTCGTGGCGATATTTCCTGACATTCCTGAGGCGATCACCGGCGGGGAGAGCCACGAACAAGCGCTTCTGCTGGCGGAGGACGCTCTTGCGGTCGCGATTGAGCGATACTTGGATCTCGGCCGCCCCGTGCCCGCGGCCGGCGCGCATCCAGATCTCCCGGTGATCCCACTCGACCCGAGACTAGGCGCGCGTGTTCTCTTGGTGTGGGCCATGGCGGAACAGGGCCTGACCAAGGTCGCTCTGGCCGCGCGGATGCGGGTTGATGAAAAGGCCGTGCGGTTGATCCTGAGCGGACGAAAGGTGAGCCTGAACCGGACACTCGACGCGCTCCGCGCCGTGGGTGTCAGGCCCGCACTAGCAGTTTAGGGAATTTGCTTCATATTCTCAAAGACGATAAACTAAACTATTCGTCGTATCATTGCGAGAAATTCGCTGATCGCCAATGCGCATTCTCCAGGCGCCGTCTGAAACATTAGGTGGGGCGCTTTCGCCAAACTCAGCGTTGCGTCCGGCCGTTCCGCCACGATTGTTCGGCTTGCTGCCCCTGGGACAAGCCGGTCTTCCCTGGCTTGAAGAACAAGAATCGGACATGACACCGTTCGTAGATCAGCCCGCACGTCGGCGTGAAGCACCGCCAGCAACCTGGCCTGGAGGATCGCTGCGGGAGTTTGCCTAACGAGCTCATGCAACGTCCGCAGCACGGAGTTCGGCGTCGCAGGAGACGCCATGAAATAGTCAATGAGGAAGTCGGGAACCCACCGCGCCGAGGCCAGTGGGAGAACCTTCGTCAACAAACTTGGGCGAGGCGACCTGATGAAACTCGCGCCGAGCACGAGAGCGACCACACGTTCCGGCCATTCGGCCGCCAGCCGAACCGCAATAGGTCCGGAAAAGCTCTCCCCCACCAACACACAAGGCTGGTCGGTTAGAAACCGGCCCGCCCACGTCGTCAGTGTATCGTAGTTTTGATCATCGCTGGTCGGGTAAGAAACGACGGTTACATTTGATCCGGTCGGAAGAGCACTTAGGAAGACGTCGAACAGAAGGCCAGTCCCATCGAGGCCGGGCAACAGGACGAGTGGGGATCGCACCATAGAACCGGCATCCGTTTTAGTGCGGCATCTCGCTGGGGTCCGCGCCGTCTCTTGGCGCGCCGGTGCCGCTGGAGCCCATGAACAGTTTCTGGCCGTTGGCGAGGGTGACGTCCCGGCCGTTGGCCTTGCAGGCCGGGGTGCAGGCGCGGTCCTTGCTCTGATAGCCGTGGACGATGATGTCCGTCCCCGGCTTGAGGGTGTCGCGGGTGATGCCGACTCGCAGCAGGGTGTTGGGGGTGCCGCCCTCGACCATCCACTCGCGTTCCGGGCCGACCCCGCCCGCCGCGGCGGTCATGTGGATCCAGGTGTGGGGGTTGATCCACTCCACCTTGGTCACCTTGCCGCGCAGCAGCACCGGGGCCTTGCCGTCGAACTCGGCGGCGAAGGCGTGGTGGGCCTGGGCGGCCGGGGCTCCAAGGCCAAGGGCCGCCAGGGCCACGCCGGCGGCGATGCGGCGCATCATGGTCATTTCGATTTCGATCCTCCGGCGGCCACGGCCGCGCTCTTCTCCTCGGCGCGGGCGCCGGCCAGGATGCCAGGCAGCGAATAGTTGCCTTCGTGGCAGGCGTATTCGTACATCGGTCCCTTGGTGGCGTGCATCGGAATCTCACCCCGCCAAGTCTGGGTGTAGGCGTGGGGCTCTTCGACGGTGAATTCATAGAGGACGTCGCGCTCGGAGACCCGGGTGAAGCGCTCGGTCACCTTGGAATTGGGGGCCAGATAGATGCGGTGGCGGATATCGGCGGTGAAGCGCTGGCCTGGGTTGAGATTGGTGGTCTCCACCACCAGGGTGTCGCCATCCCAATGGCCGATGGAGTCGCCCATCCACGGCCGGATGTTGTCCGGCGGATGGATCCCGCCCAGGCGGATGATCCGCGCGTCGTGGTTCATCTCCACCACGATGACCACGTAGCCGGGCGACTGCACGATCTGATAGTTGTTGTTATACAGGACGTTGAGCATCGGCGGCCCGCCGGTCGAACCATAGCCGACGATGCACCGCTCACCCAGGGATCGCACCTCGGGTCCGCTGAAGTCGCGGAACTGGCGCATACCGGTCATCATCGCGTCACGCCCGCCCTCGGCCGAATAGGGGATGTGGCCGCTGGGCGGATCGACGATCCACGAGGTGCGGATCTCGCCGCGCACCACCCCGAATTTCGTGCCCGGATCGAGCCAGAACGAGTTGTAACCGCCGGGATCGTCCTTATCCTTGGACGGGGCGGCGGCGGTCTTGTCGTTGTCGGCCAGCCAGCCGCGATACATGGCCTCGGCCTTGACCGCCTCCTCCGGCGTCAGCACCGCCTTGGGCGCCCAGGAAGGCCGCTCCAGGGTGGTGATCGAAGCGTTGGTCCACAGGCCCTGAAGATCGGGATCGCCAAACGCGGTCCGGGGCGCGTGGTAGGGGGGCTCGGCCTTGGCCATGGCGGGGGCGGTCATGGCCGCCAGAGCCAGGGCGGTGATCGTCATGGCGCCGATCGCCAGAGCGCGGGTGAAGGGGTTCATTTCAACGGCTCCTTACGCAGGTTTCCGTACATCAACTCTTCGACGAACTCGACGCACTTGAACTGCTGCAGGCGGGCGTCCTCGCCGACCCGGCGATAGAGGGTCATGTGCATCGTCCAGGGCCGGGTGAACACTTCCGGATCGGTGATCTGGGCCTCATAGCGCAAGGTGTCCGGCCCGGAGGGCGTGTAGCGCTCCACCACCTTCAGTTGGTCGGAGTGGAAATCGCCGGACCGATCGAACCATGTGGAGTCGTTCTGGCCGGTGACCGTCACCACCAGAGTGTCGCCCTCCCAATGGCCGACCGACTGACCCATCCAGGCGTCCACCGGCGCGGGCCCGGGGTCGGTGAACATGATGTTGCGCACCGCGCCGGCGTATTCATAGGCGATCAGCAAAGCGCTCTGGCTCTGAAAGATCTGCAGCGGATAGGGCATGTAGGTCGCCCGGGGCACCCCCGGCAGATAGCATTTGATCTCCGGGTCGCGCTCCAGCCAGCGGGCCTGGTTTTCGGCCTTCTTGGCCAGGGCCTGCGGCTTGTAGGGAATCTCGCCGCCGTCCACCACGCCCAACCCGGCCGGCACGGAACCCACCGCGCCGAGCGCCAGGACCGGCTTGTCGGGCACCGGACCGTTGGGTCCGGCCCGCAGCGCCATGGCGGCGCGGGCCATGTGAGGCTGGATGTCGAAATTGGCGGTGTTCAGCACCTGCCAAACGCCGTTGAGATCGGGGTGACCCGCGTTCCTGGCGGGACTGGCTACCGACTGACCGGCGGTCATCAACAACAGCCCCGCCAAGGCCGCGATGGTGACGACAGCGCCTGTCTTCGCCTGGATCATCTCCGCGCCTCTTCCCATCCTCGGCCAATCTGGCGCGCCCTCTTGGCCGGGGCGTCGTCAGAAGATCGGGAGGCTAGACCGGATCGAGGCCAAACGCCAAGGCCCAGATCGGGCCCCGATCAGGCTTCGGTCAGGCCGGTGGTTGCACCACGATGGTGACGCGGCGGTTGAGCGGCTCCTTGACGCCATTGGGCGTGGCGACGGCGAGGTCGTGCTTGCCCTTCCAATCCATATCGATGTCGCGAACGCCGGTGGCCTGCAGCGCCGCCCGCACGGCCCGGGAGCGGTGCTCGGATAGGGTCTGATTATAGCCCTCCGAACCGCTGGCGTCGGTATAGCCGACGATGGTCACGCGGGCGCCCGGGTTCTGGCGCTCATAGGCGGCCGCCGCCTGGACCACCGACCGGGCGTCGGGCGTGATCTGGGCATTGTCGAAGGGGAAATAGACCACGAAGTCTTGTGGTGTGATCGCCGCCGGAGGCTCTGGTTGCGGGTAGGGCCGCGGCGGAGGGGGCGGAGGTGGAGGCGGGCCGGGCGGTCCGCAATAGACCGGCGGGGGACCATAGGGTCCATATCCGTACGACGGGACGACAACGACGCCGCCCCGATATCGAGGAGCATAGTATGGGCGCGGATAGGCTCGGGGATAGACGCGGGCATAGGGGCCGGGGCCATAGTAGACCTGGGCGAGCGCCGCGCCGGCCGTCGCGCCGGCCATCCCGATCGTCAAAGCGGCCGCGGCCGCGTTCAGCATCTTGGGCATTTCGGGTTTCCGTCGGTTCATCACCGTTTCGGTGATCGACCTAGACGCCCGAAACTGAACCTGCCGTGAACGCCGGCGCGTGGTCAGCTCTCCTCCCTCAGCAGCGCGGCCGCGACGGTCAGCCGTTCGCCCGGATCATCGCGATGGTAGGGGTGTTCGGAGGGTTCGATGTGGTCGAGAAAGCCCTGGTAGGTCACCGCCTGGCGCGCGACGGCCACGGGGCCGAGCAGAAGTGACGCCCGATCCGGATCCGATCCCGCCGCCGCGCTCCTCCAGGCGTCGTGCCAGCGCCGGCGACAGATTTCGACGGCGTCGGCGCGAATACGCCCCAGAAAGGCCGGTTGATCCAGCAACGGGTGGCCGACGCCGCAGTCACCCCAATCGAGCACGGTCAGGCGGTCTCTATCCCCCCGCAGATTTCCGCCCCCGCGCAGATTTCCGGGATGGAAGTCGCCGTGCACGAAGGTGTCAGGCAAACCGCAGGCTTCGACATCGGCGAACCGGCGGGGCAGGTCGTCCACGAACCTGCGCAGCATGGTCAGATCATCGGGAGCCAAGCTAGCGGTGTTGCGTGTGACCACATCGTCGATCCTTTGCGTCAAGCGCGGGCCGCGCCAGTCGGGTAGGCCCAAAGCGAACAGAGTATCGGTCCGGCTGGCCCAATCATGTTGCAGCCCCACCAGCAGGTCGACCATCGGCGGCAGCCGCGGCGTGGCGGCCTCATACAGGTCTTCGCCCGGGACCTCACGCATCAGGATCCGGCCGGGCTCGCTGCCCAGCAATGTCGGAACCGGGCCGCCGGCCAGGGCCTGCAACACGGCGCCTTCGTGGGCGAAAAACGGTGGGACGGCCTTCAGCCACAGGGTCTCGCCCCGGACCGGGATGCGCCAGAGGCTGGAGAGATTCCAGGTGCGCACCTGGATCGCCGGGCCGTCGCGGACGAAGCCACGCGCCGACAGCACCCGCTCGGCCCAGGCCAGGTCGGCGGCCGGGCCGCCCGGCCGCGCGTAGTTCAGCCGCAAGGGATGACCGTCGAGCACGCCGTCCCACGGCTCGGTGGCGGCGGCGTCAGGGGTTTCCGCCAGATAGGTGATCTCGATCCCAGAGGAATCGGGCGCGGCGACCTCAAGCAGACGCAGGACCGTGATCCGGACGCCGTGGGCCGCGCGGACGGCCTCGACCACCGGGGCGATATCCTGCCACCAGGGCGTCGCCACTTTCACGGCCGCCAGGGCGCCGAGCAAGCCGCCGCCCGGGGTCACCAGCACAATGCGCGCCCAGCGTGGCGGTGGCGGATTCATGGCCGCGCCGGCGCCCTCATCCGCGCCAGCCGCGCAAAGGCGATCAGCGACAGCGCGCCGAACACCACCACCTGACCCACATGCGCCCAGAACCAGAGATCGGCCCCGCTTTCGGAGATCAGCTTTCGGCCAGGATCACCGGGCCAGACCAGGGCGAAGAACACCAGCAGGCCGGCGGCGTGGGCCATGATCCCCGGCAGGATCGAATTGGTCAGATAGGCGGTCGCCCCATAGGCGACGTCCACCAGCAGATAGAACAGCAGGGTCGACCAGACGAACCCCTGAGTCATCGCATGGCCGGGCGCCAGAACCAGGGCGGCGAGCCCGATGGCCACCGGCGCCGGCATGGCCCGCTCGAAGGCGCCCTGCAGATAGCCGCGCAGGCCGGCTTCCTCGGAAACCGCCCCGACGATGGCGCCGGTCGCCAGCACCAGACCGACGGTGAGCGGGCTGTATCTGGAGAAATCGACTTGGGGGTTGCCGGGCAGGCGCAACAGCCGGTGCAGCACGATCCACAAGCCGGCCAGGGCGGCGATGGCGCATCCGTTGGCCAGCAGGGCGACGGCGAAAACGCCGGCGGATGGCCGGTTGGCCCGCAGATAACGGCGGCGCGCGCCGGAGGTGCTCGCCGGCCCCCAGCGTCCGCCAAGGTAGAGCCAAGCGACGGTCATGAGAATCGCCATGGCGCCGACGGACCAGGGCATCTCGATTCCGGTCTTCAGATTGGCGACCAGAAGCCCGGTCCAGACGCCACCGACCAGCAAGGCCAGAGCCAGCGCACCAACGGCGAATCCGGCAAGACGGATGACTTTCATCACCGACTATTTCCTCCCCAGCGCCGCGCGCGGCTTCAAGGCCGGAGCGACGAAAGAGTCTGACCGATCATCGGTCAGCCGTCGAGAGCAGTCGGGCTGGACGTGGAGGCGAGCGCCATGCTTCTAGCAAGCGCGGCGACGGGGAGCGGACAGACATGAGCGCGATTGACCTGGAGGGCGTGGTGAACTTCCGCGATTTCGGTGGCGGGATCGGCGCCGACGGGCGGCGGATTCGCCAGGGGCGACTGTTCCGGTCGGGCCACCACGCGGCGGCGACCGACGCCGACCTGGAGCGGCTGGCGGCCCTGGGCTTTGGCCTGTTCGTCGATCTGCGCCGCCCACCGGAACGGGCGCGCGACCCCGCGCGCCGGCCGGAAACGCCCGGCGCGCGGCTGATCGAACATCGCGGCCCCACCAACCAGCTGGTCGCCCCCCACCTGACCTTCCTCGCCGAGCCGGACGCCACCCCGGCGCGCGTCGGCGAGCAGATGACCGCCGGCTATCGCTACTATCCGTTCGATCCGTTCTATGTGGCGGTCTACCGCGAGTATTTCACCCTGCTGGCCGAGCTGGACCGGCCCATCCTGGTCAATTGCCACGCCGGAAAGGACCGCACCGGCTTTATCTGCGCCCTGACCTTGCATGTGCTGGGCGCAACCCCCGAAGACATCCGGCAGGACTATCTGGCCACCAACCGCCACAACCGCGCCGACGCGCGGATGGCCGAGCTGACCGCGCAATTCGAGGAGACCCAGGGCCGGACACCATCCCCCAACCTGCTGCGGGCCATGCTCTCCGTCGAACCGGCTTGGCTGGACGCCGCCTTCGCCGCGATCGCCGAACAGCACGGCGACACCGACGCATATCTGGCCGAAGTGGCGGGGCTGACGGACGATATGCGACGGGCCATTCGGGCGAGGTTGCTGGTCTAGCACCGGCTCAGATCGAGCGGCCGGTCCCTTCCCAATAGGGCGTGCGCAGCTTGCGCTTGAAGATCTTTCCCGAGTCCTCGCGCGGCAGATCGGCGGCGAATTCCACCCGTTTGGGCACTTTATACCCGGCAACGTACTGGCGAAGGTAGGCCTTTATGTCCGCCTCGGTGGGCTCGGTTCCGGGTTGCGGCTGGACCACCGCGCAGATCGCCTCGCCGAAGTCGTCGTCGGGAATACCGAACACGGCACAGTCGGCCACCTCCGGCATCTTATGAAGTTCGGCCTCGATCTCGGCGGGGTAGATGTTCACGCCGCCGGAGATGATCATGTCGTTGGCCCGGTCGCAGAGATAGAGAAAGCCGTCCTTGTCGAAATAGCCGATGTCGCCCGGCGTGATCAGGCCCTGCTTCTCCATCGCCCGGCGCTTGGCCGGGTCGTTCTGATAGGTGAACTCGCCCATGCCGGGCTGGCGACCGATCACCTCGCCGGGGGTTCCCGGGGGCGTGTCGTTCCCCTCGGCGTCCACCACGCGCACCATGGCGTCCGGCATCAGGCGGCCGACCGTTCCCGGATGGGCCAGCCATTCCGGCGCGGTGCAGAAGGTGACATTGCCCATCTCGGTCGAGCCGTAATATTCGTTGATCACTGGTCCCCACCATTCGATCATCGCCCGCTTGATTGGCGGCGAGACCGGCGCGGCGGCGTGGGCGACGAACCGCAGCGACGAGACGTCGTACCGGTCGCGGACATTCTTGGGCAGCTTGAGCAGTCGGTTGAACATGATCGGCACCATGTTCAGGTGAGTGATCCGCCGCGAGTGGATCAACCGCAACAGATCCTCGGCGTCGAAGCGTGGGGTCAGGATCACGTTCGCGCCGTTACGAAACGCGAAATTGGCGTGGGCGTTGGGGGCGGAGTGGTAGATCGGCCCAACCACGGCGGTGACGATCTCCGACGTGCTCTTGCCGCTGATCGGGTCCAGATAGTCGGTGAAGCCGTAGGACTGCGCCAACATCCGCCCCACCGCCGCCGCCTGATCCTCAGCCAGTGCCGCGCGCTTGACGCCCTTGGGCCGGCCGGTGGTGCCGGAGGTGTAGATGATCGCGCTGGGCGCCGGCAGCGGCTGTGCCGTGCGCGGCGCGAAGCCGTCGCGCCAGAGGTTGTAGTCGGTCATGCCGTCCGGTACGCGGCAGATCTCGTCCGGCAGGCCATAAGCGGTTTGGACTTCGGGGGGAACGGGAACCACCAGCATCTGGACGCCGGGCGGGATCGCCGAACGCATCGGCGCCAGCAGGTCGGCGTGGATAACCACGACCTTCGCCCCGGAATCCTCGAACAGATAGCGGGCTTCCTCGACCGTGTAGTGCCAGTTGACCGCCACGGCATAGGCGCCCAGCGCGCCGGCCGCGCCGCTGGCCTCGAAGAACGGGAAATCGTTGCGCAGATAGATCGCCACGCCATCGCCGGCGCCCACACCCAGGTTTTCCAGGCCGGCCGCCACGCGGGCGATGCGGACATTCAGTTCGGCCGCTTCCAGGTGGCGCTCGCCGCTCCAGACCTCACTCATCCGTCGAGCCCATAGAGCCCGGCCACGTTGTCGTGGCAGATCCAATTGCGTTCCTGCTCGGTCAGGTCCTTGGTGTGCTCGTCCAGCACCGCCTGCGAATGCGGCCAGGTGGAATCGGAGTGCGGAAAGTCGCTGGCCCACATCAGGCGGCGCACATTGCACAGGTCCTTGGTCTTGAACGCCACCCAGTCGTCCTGAAACGTCACATAGATGTGCTCGGCGAAATATTCGCTGGGCAGGCGTTGCAGCGGCGGGGCCTTCATCCAATGGCGGTGGCGATTATAGGCGTGGTCCATCCGGTACATGTAGTGCGGAACCCAACCGGCGTCGGCCTCCACACACACCACCTTCAGGTCCGGGTGACGTTCGAACACGCCGCCGAAGATCAGCGTGCCCAGGATGTCCTGGCAGCCGCGAATGATCGACATGAAGCTGTTGATGCCCGGCCCCCGCGTCGCCTGCGACAACGGCCCGGACCGTGTGGTCAGGATGTGGAAGCTCAGCGGCAGGCCCAACTCCACCGCCGTCGCCCACACCGGGTCGTAGACCTTGCTGTCATAGTCCTCGACGGCCGGATCGCCCGGCATCATCACGCCGCGAAAGCCCATGGCCTTGACGGCCTTCAGCTCGGCGACACCTTCCTCGGGGGTGCGCATCGAGACCTGGGCCATGCCGTGGAGCCGATCCGGCGCCTCGGAGCAGTAGTCCGACAGCCAACGGTTGTAGGCCTCAAAACAGGCCTTCTTATAATCGAAGTCCTTGTGATTGCAGAGCAGCATGCCGACGCCGTCGCGATCCTGGTCGGCCAGGCGGAATTTCGGATCCCAGCCACTGCGCCACAAATCCTCGAACGCCACGCCGTCGGTGGTGATACTGGCTGGATCCTTGCCCGCCGCCGCCACCAGACCCATGGCTACCGGTCCGGGCATGCCGTCGATGACGAAAGCCGAGCCCACGCCGGGCAGAGTCTTCATCACCGGCGCGCGATCGCGGAACGACGGTTCGATATAGTCGATGTAGCAATTGGGCGGCTCGGTGATGTGCGAGTCAGCCGAAATCGGCGTTCTGATCATGGCTGGCGCGGCTCCCTTGGACCTCACCGTCTGCATTGGGCGGATGGTCCTTAGGCGCAAGTTGCGGGCGCGGGGAGCGTGGCGTCAAGGCGTGAACTTGGAGGTATGGCGGGATTTGCCGCTGTTATGACCAGCCATGCGTCCTTTGAGATCGGAGGTCAGGCTCGCGGCACCCAAGATTGCCCCAGTCGGCCAGCTGCCCCACTCCTGCGCGGCCCACCTGCGCACCGCTCACGGACGGGCGGCAACGGAACTATGCTCGCTTTATACCTTCATGAGGAGCGCAGCCTACGCTTGCCTCGCGAGACCAGCTTGTCGCGAACCGTGATGCGCTCCTTCGTGAACGGCAGTCCCTCGCGGATTTTCAGCATCTCATCCAGGTCACAAACCCGGACCACCACCGCCGCACTTCGGGCACTTTCGTTGGTGGAAGTCCAAGCCGTTCGCCCCGTAGATATGACCGCATTGTCCGCGCTCGCATTGGACCGACCAGATGTATTGGCTGTGATCGTTGCACATGAATCTGGTCTTGACGAGCAGACGTTGCTGGTTCGTGTTCAGATCTCCCACCTGTGCCGGATCCATTGAAGATTTCGGCAGTTCGTCCGCGATCCATACTGCGTAGAAATCCACGCCCATGATCCGCTTGGGTCCGACCAATTGTGATGGATCGGCTGCATTGTCTATCCCCGCCGCATGGAGAAAGGCGACAAAGTCCTGGCGTCCCGTTTTGCTCGGGCTGAACGAATGGACAAGCAGGATGGCCTTGTCTGATCGGTAACGGTCGGCCTCAAAAATGGCTGCCGCCGCGCGGTGGAAGAGCTGGTATCGTAGGGGCGCCAGCTTCGGGGTTTCGATCCCAAGCAGGTCGGCAAGCGCCCCAAGCCGTGCGCGCTGCCCTGCGGAAAGGCCGGACTGATCGCCTATGATCGCGGCAAACGACTCCTCCACCTTCCCCTCGACAGCCATCACGGCCGGCCCGGTTGATGTCCCGATCAAGGCCAAAAGATCGGTCTGGCTTGCTCGTCCGAGACCGTCCCGCAGGTCAGTTTCCCGTTCAAGGAATCCATCGAGCAGGACAGAACCGGCGAAAGCAGGGTGAGCGTCCAGCACCTGCCTAACCGTTGCCGGCAAGCCATCAGCAGCGAACCACGTGGTGGCCAGTGCATGAGCCGAGAAGCCCTTGCGCCAGTGGGCGGCCCCCCTGGCAAGGTGAGGAATCACATCGCCAGGAGCGCCCATAGGTACGTGAAGGTGTCGGGTTGAGGTGGCCATGACCCGAACTAGAGGGCAATCCGGCCACAGCCGCAATGCCGATGATGAATACGTCGGCCGAAGATCTAGAGTTCACCAACGTCTTCGGGTCTAGAACACCTTGACCCGTGCGGTACCCAGCTATCTGTCCATGCGAATTAGCAGTCACTATTCATTAGCGGCAGCAATTTTTTCAAACTTGCCGAGTTATATGTTCATACAACCCAATTGCAAAAATCGACGCCAAAGTTAAATGAACGAAGCTTCAGGCGCGAACCACCAATGATATTCCTGAACCATCTACCAATTCCGAAAATCAATGACCCAACCGATGAGGATCATTGGCGAATGGTGGCTTCCCACAAGCCTGCCGAAACAGTGCGAGTAGAATTGCCTCTGCTTGGACTGGAACCTGATTCGGCGTTTCGCGCCAAGCCACTCGAAGTGCGGCAATGTCGTGCAGTTGCCAAATCAGGCGACCGCCCCAGTGGCCCACTGGCTTGCCCGCCCCAAAGTCGGCAAATTGTGTAAGCCGACGCCTCAGTTGGTCAGCCTTGCCAATATAGACGACCTCTGCGCCCTCAACCCAATTCTCAACCAGCACCTCGGGAGAAACCGAAGGATCCCTGTCCTTGAACCAACCACCGCAACTCCGCTCGGCGAAACGCGCAGGATGTTCGCCTCCATAAGTGACGACGTAGACGCCGCCCGATCGAGGACAGGAACTCGACCGCACTGCCGACAGCGGAATCCAACCCACAAAGCCAGCCATCTCAAGTGCGGATCTGGAAAATTCAAGCTTGCCACTTTGATCGTTCACGGCGGACTTTTGGCGCGCCAACTCAACAATGGGCCGTTGAGGCGCGCCGGTTTCCGATCGATGACCGAGGGCCTGACTGACCTCGGGCGTCGCCTGCGCCTTTGTTCGCGCTATCGACATCGCCTCCGCTATCGCGATCATGTCGTCCCAATCGTCCGAGTGGGACGGACGCGTCCAGTCCTGAGGTTTACGATACCACGCAATCCGCTCCCGCAGTTTCTGCCTATAAATCTTGACATTGAGGTCGTGTCGCTTTGCGATTGCTTTCGCTGTATCCATTTTTGCTGATATCATTTGCCTGACTTCTCCCCTGACGGTTCCTTTTCCGACCATGACGCAATTAATTTTTTGCGGGCTGGCCCAACGATATTCTCGACTCTCGCTCTGTGCTCGCGCACCGCATCCGCCCATTCATTGATCTTCGATTCCATGAGCCGATCCAAACGAAGCTCGGGGACTTCCGCCGCGTCGGCAAACAACAGATTTCGCTCGATAATGGCGGCGACGGTTGATTTGGGGGAGTCAGATACAACATCAACGTTCCTTGCATCGTCGGACGACATTGGGTCCCAACAGCTATCATCAGTATTCACTCCTAAGAGCTCAAGATCGGCGAACGCCTCTGCCGCCATTGCGTCGAATGCAGCCGAGCCAAGAGGGGCGAAGGAAATCAACTCCACGGAGTCGGGCGCAAAATCAGTGTGGTAGGGCTGCAGTATCTCACCGACGATCGAACTCGCCCCCAAAGGTATGGGGACGTTGACGCTCAAATCGTCTATTTCTTTTGGCTGACTCGTCTCCACCAACCTAACCATCGGCCATTTGTACAGCGCCAACCGCGGCCGGCTGGCTCCCGGCTCCGGTATGAGACAAAGACCTCTTCTTACCAGCATCAGAAGATTGAAGTGCGCCGACCCGATACGGGCGCGGGCACCGCATGCCTGGAGCAGCCGTAGCCAAGCCTCTGACTCTTCTGACCCCATGTAGGGGCCCGGAGAATAGGTCCAGCCGCCAACGAGATTTGAACTCACGCCAACGGAAGGTAGCTGAGAGATAGCGTCTGGAAGCTCAGGGACGTCGGTACGAAATCCAGGCAGGATGGGATCATCTGTCTCGACGAGCCGTCCATCTTCAAATGAAAGGTGGGCCGACGAAATGTAATCCAGCAGGCCTATAGCGTCAGGTCGGTTGCAGAGCCGATCCTCCATCCGAGTCATCATGTCGATGAAAGGCTGTAACCAACTTTCAGCACCAAACTCCGACGGCGCCGCGACCGGGCGTAGTCTCGATCCCGAAAAAGCCTCCAGCAACAGATCTTCTTCCGTTCGTTGGAGCGCCTCGGCACATCGATTGAGAACCCCAAGCCAGTGGTCAGAATTCTTGGAGATAGGGAACTTCTTGAAGTCGCGGCTCTCACCATCCCAGCTGTAGCGGCGGCGGTGTCTGGCGGTTCCATCGTTGCCACTGCCACCACCAATGATATAGCCAATGATACCGGACCGTCGGCCATTTTTTTCTGCTTGAGCAAGGTATCCCCAAGTTTTTACAGCAAGATCTTTAAATACATCATCGTCACGATGGCGTAGTTGCTTGAACTTGGCCTTGACGCGAGCGACTTCGAGTGAGAGCGCTGATTGGCCAGAGCGGGCTGGCGCTCCCCACGGCCCCTGAATGACAGTGTCCGTCACTGGTCTCCACTCCGCCAATGGCGTCTTGTCCGACGCGTATAGTGGATGCCTGCTTGTCCGCGGATCAGGGCCACCGTAACCACTGTCCCGTCTTCTGCCTCGATGACAGCAAGGTTTGAGAGCCGGCCGGCATCCGCCGGAGAAAGACCATCAGCGATTGCCTCCTGTAGTGCGAGCCGGGATGCGCGGTACGCGCGAAGCTGGCGACCGACACCTACATCCAGATCGGCGATCACAAGTAAGGCGGCCAACCGTCGATGCGAGACACCCCTTTGGTTAGCTCGCGCTTCTGCATGATCGGTAATTCGATGACTTGCAAGACAGTGTCGCATCGAGGGCCTCCTGTGTTGACAATCACAAGGTAGCGCACCTTTGAGGCGGGTGAATTCCAAAAAAGAGAATTTATCTGGGAATATAGATGGGAAGATATTGAGGAATTTCGACCAGCTCCGATGTGCGCCGAGGGCGAAGCCCTAAGATGATGCCCCTTGGCAAAGCCGCGATCTGAACTACTTCACCTTCCTGGGGGACGGCGATGGCACTTTCAAACGACAGTCCGATTGGGGAGCCGAAAGAGGACATTTATGGCCTCGATCCATTCGCGCGCGCCCTCGCTAAAAGCATCGAGCGCATGGAGGCGCCCGAGGGCGTTGTCCTTGCGATCAATGGTGCATGGGGCTCCGGCAAGAGTAGCGCCATCAATCTCATCCGTTACCATTTGGGACCGGCCGTCGAGAATGACGAACTGGTCCCGGTGATCTTCAATCCGTGGTGGTTTCAGGGCGCAGATGCCCTGACGCTCTCGTTCTTTCGCGAGCTTAGCGCCGGGCTTGGCGACACCCTGTCGGACAAGGTGCGTAAGTCCCTGTCGAAGATTGGAGCTGGCGTCTCCTCGGCAGGGCCGATTCTCGCGGCGGCTGCCAACCTCAAAGCACCCGGCATCGGGAAGATCATCGAACGCAGTGCATCGCTGTTCGGCAAGCTTACTAAACACGAGAGGACACTGGATCAGGAGCACAAGGCCGTCGCTCACGCGCTGCAGCAGCAGAAGAAGCGGTTCCTGGTGATCATCGACGACATCGACCGCTTGAGCACCGATGACGCGCTGACGGTATTTCGTTTGGTAAAGTCGGTCGGCAGGCTTCCGAACATAATCTACCTACTCTCCTTCGATAGAGCTCTGGCTGAAAAGGCAGTAACAGAGCGATTCCCTTCGGAAGGACCAGGCTATCTTGAGAAGATCGTGCAAGGCGCGTTCGACATTCCGCCACCGGTGGCGGACGTCCTGCGATCCGAGCTGGTGAACGCAGCTGTTGCGGTGATGGGCGACCCGCCAGAGCGTCTGCACGTGCGCTTCTGGAATGTCTTCATGGACGTGGTCATCCCGCTCGTTCGTACGCCGCGGGACATCATTCGCATCGCCAATGATCTGAAGGTCACGTGGCCCGCGGTCGCTGAGGAGGTCGATCGGACCGACTTCCTCGCAATGTCTACGATCAAACTTCTGCATCCTGAGATTCACGCCGCCATCCGGGCTCATCCTGAGGATCTGTGTGGGGTCAAAGCCCGCGACGACAGGCGCAAGGAGGCGCTCCAGTCACAATACGATCAGCTACTGGCGATTGGCGGTCTACCTGAGGAAGAGCGGCTGCGATGGCGGGGAGCCCTGCGACGACTATTTCCCCGCCTCGATTCAGTGTGGTCGAACGTCTTCCACTCAGATGATGAGAACGCCCACCGAGACAGGCAGATCGCCTCTCGCAAGCACTTTAGCACCTACTTCTCGTTCTCTCTCTCGCAGGACCTTCTACCGTCGAGCGAGATCCGGAAGCTCATTGAGCGGGGAGCCGACCGGGACTTCGTCCAAGGCTATCTGAGAGAGGCGCTGACAATCCGGCGGAGAGACGGATCAACCAAGGCAGCCCTGGTCCTCGATGAGTTGATGATCCAGTCGGCCGGGATGCCCGAGGCGACGGTGATGCCGCTTCTGGCAGCAATTTTCGCTATTGCTGACGAACTTGATGTCGAGGCCGATGAAGAGAAAGGCTTCATGAGCATGGCGAATAGTTCGCTGCGCCTCCATTGGATTTGCAATCGCATGGTGACGGATCGGTTCGAGCTGCCATTGCGCGACGTCATTTATGCGGCTGCATCGAAGGACGCTTCGTTCGCTTGGCGCTGGATTTTCTCGGAGCGCTGCCGCGATGACTACGATCCCAATCCACGACCGCGCTCCTCACCGCCAAGTCCGCCTCTCGTCACCGAGGCGACGGCCAAAAAGCTAGCCCGGCAATCTTTGGTGGCGCTACGAGCGGCTGCGGCGGATGGGAGGTTGGTGAAGGCGATTCGTCTGCCGCGACTGCTCTTCGATTGGTCTCGCCGCACGTCGAGAGGGGTCGCGGAGGTGCGGCGCTGGACGGACGAACAACTCGCAAACGACGCGTTTGTAGTAGCGATGGCAAAGGCGACAACTTCCATTGCTACGACCACATCGATGGGCTGGGATGGGGATGGAGACCGTGTGTCGCGCCAGATCGCTCGCGTTGATTTTGAGCCTTACAAGAAGATCCTCGATACCGACCGGCTGGAACTTCGAGTGGACGAAGTGCTCGCTGCAACGACTTTGAATGAC
The DNA here is from genome assembly GCA_038227865.1 of Caulobacterales bacterium. Classification (GTDB taxonomy): domain Bacteria; phylum Pseudomonadota; class Alphaproteobacteria; order Caulobacterales; family Caulobacteraceae; genus Acaudatibacter. Next base: position 93,208 of record JBBRPO010000011.1, on the reverse strand, counting down.
GCCCAAAGAGGCATTTTGGAGAAGTTCAAATCAGCCCCCAGAGGCTCCCACCGGAGCGGGTAGATGGCGAAGCGGTTGAACTTGCGGAGGCGATTACAGGCCAAGGCGTAGGTCATGCATGGATTTGGTGCGGGCGGTCGGGGTCGAACCGACACTCCTTTCGGAACCGGATTTTGAGTCCGGCGCGTCTACCAATTCCACCACGCCCGCGGGGGATTGCCTTGGGCTGCCGCCCAGGGCGCGGTTTATAGAACGACCGGGGCCGCGTCGCCAAGGGTTCAGAGAAACGCCGCCGCCTGGCTGACGGTCTGTTCGATGGCGCCGAAGATCGAGTGGCGGTCCACGTCGCGCATCTCGATCCGCACGGTGTCGCCGACCTTGAGAAACGGCGTTTCCGGCGTCCCGGTCAGCAGGGTCTCCACGGTTCGTTGTTCAGCGATGCAGGCGTAGCCCACTCCGCCCGCCGCGATGGGCTTGCCTGGGCCGCCGTCAGGCCCTCGGTTGGAGACAGTGCCCGACCCGATGATGGTTCCCGCCACCAGCGCGCGGGTCCTGGCCGCATGGGCGATCAGCACGCCGAAGTCGAAGGTCATGTCGATCCCGGCGTCGGGCTCGCCGAACGGACGGCCGTTCAGCTCCACGGTGACCGGACCGGACAGCTTTCCGCCGCTCCAGGCGCCGCCCAGTTCGTCCGGCGTCACGGCCACGGGCGAGAACGATCCGGCCGGCTTGGACTGGAAGAAGCCGAATGACTTGGCCATCTCGCTCGGGATCAGATTGCGCAGCGACACATCATTGGCGAGCATGACCAGCCGAACCTGAGCCAGGGCGTCGGCGGGCGTGGCGCCCATGGCCACATCGCCGGTGACTACCGCGACCTCGGCCTCGAAGTCGCAACCCCAGGCTTCGTCGGCCAGGGGAATGGGATCGCGCGGACCCAGGAAGCCGTCGGACCCGCCCTGATAGATCAGGGGATCGGTCCAGAAGCTCTCCGGCATCGCCGCGCCCCGCGCCCTGCGGACCAGCTGCACATGGTTCACGTAGGCCGAGCCGTCGGCCCATTGATAGGCGCGCGGCAGGGGACTGGCGGCCTCCTTCTCGTGAAAGCGCATTCTCGGCGCCGCCCCGTGCTCCAGGCTTTCGGCCAGGCCGTGCAGGAACGGTTCGCACCGTTCCCAGTCGTCGAGGACAGCCTGCAGGGTCGGCGCGATGGCGTCGGCCGGGGCGCACCAGGCCAGATCGCGGGATACGACCACCAGGCGACCATCGCGGCCGCATTTGAGGGAGGCGAGTTTCATCAGGTCCTGGCTCCCGGCCGCGCGATCACGGCGCTTACTTTCTCACCCGCGTCGAAGCGTGATTCACCGCCGAACACGTTCACCTCGCAGAGGATATCGCCCCCGGTGTCGGCCTGCCAGATATAGGCCCGCTCCACGGTGACGTTGCGACCGGCCGGCGAAATTCCGTCGAAACTGTCTCCCCACGGCATGATCTTGCTCAGCCCCCGCCAGTCGAGGCTGAGCGCCCGGGCCAGTTCGTCCTCGGCCATGGCCTTGAGGTCGGGATCGCCCGAACCGCTGGGCATCAGGGCAACGCCAGAGGTGGGCCGGCGCTCGCCGCGCAACCAAGGCCCCGTGGACCGGCCAGGTTCGGATCGGCCTCCTTCCTGAAGCGCCACATCGCGCATTCTTCGGCGGCCGAAGCGTAGGACTGGCTGAAATAGGCCAAGCCAGGCGGATAGACGCCCCGATAGTTCCAATCCGTATGAGCCCTGTCCAAGTAGACCGCGACCCCGATCCGCATGCCGGGCGGCAGGCGTCCAGCCCGCGCCAGGGACACCAGCCTGGCGACGGTTTGATCGGCCTTGTGGGATTTGAGGTAGACATTGAACAGGCCGCCACCGGAGTCATTGCCGTTTTCAGAATAGAGCGAGCCGCCGGCCAGGCCGATCCGGATCGCCGCCATCTGGTAGGGGATCCGGACGGTCAGCTGCGTGGCCGCGTCGATCAGAGCGCGCGCGGGCGCGCCGCGCGGCGGGGACCATTGGGCCACGATCTCGGTGTCGCCGCGCGGCGTTCGCGCCGGGCCGCAGGCGACAACTAGGCTCGCCAGGACCACTATGGCGATAGCTGGGATGGACCTCACCCCGGCGATTTCCAGCTGTCGACATAGGCCAGGTTCTCCACGGCGTAGGCCGCATCGCCCACGTCCAGCGGATCTCGAGTATCGATCATCACCGCATATTCGTCGGTAGCGGCCTTGGGCTGGACCAGCATCGACTTCAGGGCCTTGGGATGCGGTCCGTGGGTGAAACCGCTGGGGTGCAGAGTCATCATGCCGGCGTCGATGTTGTCGCGGCTGAAAAAGTCGCCGGCGTGGTAGAACAGCACCTCGTCATAGTCGTCGTTGTTGTGGAAGAACGGCACCTTCAGCGCGCCGGGGTCGGTCTCGAACGGCCGGGGCGCGAAGGTGCAGACCACGAACCGCTCGCCGACGAACGTCGTGTGAACCGATGGCGGCAGGTGATAGCGGTGGCTGACCACCGGGCGCAGGGCCGAGACGTTGATCCGGGCCGGCGCCAGGTCGCCATGCCAGCCCACGGCGTCCAGCGGGTTGTAGGGATAGGTCACCGTCGAAACCTGGCCGCGCTTCTTCACATGCACGCTGACCGCGCCGGGTTCGTCCTGATGAGCGCGGAAGGCCTGGTCCATCTGCGGGGTGTCGAGCATGGCCGGATCGAACACGGCGGTCGGACCGAGCATGCCCTTGTCCGGCAGGGTGAAGTGCCCGCCGACGCATTCGATCATCAGCACCGCCGCGTTGGCCTCGGGTCTTAGCCGCCACATCGTTCCGCGCGGCAGATAGAGATAGTCGCCGGACGCAAACACCAGGCGGCCAAAGTCGCAGAACAGTTCTCCCGTTCCGGCGTGGACGAACAGCAGCTGATCGCCGTCGGCGTTGCGCGCCAGGGCCGGCATCGGCGCGGCCAGATTCCAGAACCGGATCTCGACATGGGCGTTGTGCAGGATCACCGGCGCGCTCCAGGGCGAGGCGGCATCCTCGTTGAGGGCCGCCAGATCGAAGGCCCGAGGCCGCAGAGGCCCCTGGAAATCGCTCCAGCCGGTGGGCGGACGACGGTGATGGAAGAAGGCGGCGGGGCCGAGGAAGCCTTCCTTCGACATCTCGCGCTCGTAGGTGCCCGCCGGCATGTCGGCGTGCGCCTGACGCGAATGATCGCCCTGGGCGCCGCGAACTGGAATCCAGCGACGATCAGCCATGGCCGCCCTTGGCCGGCAAGACGCCCCGGCGGACCTGATCGGCTTCGATGGATTCGAACAGAGCGCGGAAATTGCCTTCTCCGAAGCCCTCGTTGCCCTTGCGCTGGATCAGCTCGAAAAAGATCGGGCCGATCATGTTCTGGGTGAAAATCTGCAGCAGCAGCCCCTGGCCCTCGGTCGGGGCGCCGTCGACCAATATTCGGTCGGCGCGCAGCCGTTGCAGGTTCTCGCCATGCTCGGGCACCCGCGCGTCCAGCATGTCGTAATAGGTGTCGGGACTATCCTGGAACTTCACCGCCCGGGCCGCCATGGTCTCGACGGCGGCATAGATGTCGGTGGTTCCCAGCGCGATGTGCTGGATCCCCTCGCCCTTGTAGTCGCGCAGGAACTCCTCGATCTGGGAGTGGTCGTCCCGGCTTTCGTTGAGCGGGATGCGGATCTTGCCGCACGGGCTGGTCATGGCCTTGGAAAGCAGGCCGGTCTGCGCGCCCTCGATGTCGAAATAGCGAATCTCGCGGAAATTGAAGATGCGTTCGTAGAAATCCGCCCAGTGAGCCATCTGGCCGCGATGAACGTTGTGGGTCAGGTGATCGAGATAGGTCAGGCCGACACTCGCCACGCTCTGGGCCGCGCCGGGGATCGGCACGAAATCGACGTCATAGATCGCCTGGGCGCCGTATCGGTCGACCAGATAAAGGTTCGAGCCGCCGATCCCTTCGATGGCCGGGATATTCAGCTCCATCGGCCCGACCAGACCGCGCACCGGCGTTGCGCCGCGCTCTACCGCCAGTTTCAGCGCTTTGGCGGCGTCCTTGACCCGAAAGGCCATGGCGTTGGCCGAGGGGCCGTGGACCTCTCGGAATTCGGCGCCCTGGCCCTGCGGCTCCATGTTCAGGATGAAATTGATATCGCCCTGGGCGAAGCGCAGCACGTTCTTCGATCGATGGCGGGAGATCGCCGCGAAACCCATGCGTTCGAACAGGTCTTTCAGCCGCTCGGGTTCGGGTGAAGTGAACTCGACGAATTCGAATCCGTCGGTGCCCAGCGGGTTGTCGAAAAGATCGGTGGGAGGAGAAACAGTCGCATTCATGGCGGGTCTCCGAAGTCGCACGCCATTGTGTCAGGCCAAACGCCTTTGCGGAAGACATCGCCGATCTGCTAGCAGAGCCCGCTGGCCGCGCATCGGCGCGAGCCGGCGTCCAGGGACTTAACCAAACGATGCTGCGACGCCTCTATGAATGGGTGATGAGGCTGGCGGCGTCCCGCCACGCGGGCCTGGCGCTGTTCGCCATCGCGTTCGCCGAAAGCTCGTTTTTCCCCGTTCCGCCAGACACCATGCTGGCGCCGATGGTGCTGGCCCGGCCTGAACGGGCCTGGCGATACGCGGCCATCTGCACGGCCGGTTCGATCGTCGGTGGCATGCTCGGCTACGCGATCGGCTATAGTCTGGGACCGGTCGGCCACTGGATATTGGCGGTCACCGGCCACCCGGGCGGCGAAGATGCGTTGCGGGCGCAGTTCGCCAGATACGGCGTCGGCGTGATCCTGATCCAGGGATTGCTGCCGGTGCCCTATAAGCTGGTCACCATAACCACCGGTCTCGCGCATTTCAGCCTATGGCAATTCGTGGCGGCGTCCTGCGTGACCCGGGGCGCCCGGTTCTTCGGGGTGACCTGGCTGGTCAAGCGCTTCGGACCCGGCCTGCTGCCGGTCATCGAGAAGCGCATGGCGCTGATCGCGGCTGTGGTCGTGCCGATCCTGATCCTTGTCGTTGTGGCGTTGAAGTTCATTCCCCACCACTGATCCAGCCCAGGCCCTTACCCTTGTCGGCTTTTTCGACCATATCCAGGCTCGTGAAACCGGTTCTCAAAAACTGGCCGTGGGTGGCGCTGTTCAGCAGCCTGCTTATGCTGGCCATCGCCCACGCCTTCGAGACCTTCGGCCGCATGGCGCCGTGTGAGCTGTGCCTGAAGGAGCGTCAGGTCTATTGGGTCGCGGCCGGCATCGCCGCCGTCGGCGCGGTGTTATTAATTCGGGGACACTACACTTATATCATTCCGGGTCGCTGGCACGGCTCGGTTAGTTGGCGATATAAGTATAGTGTCCCTGGATTAATAGCCCTCCTCGCCTTGGTGTTCCTCGGGGGCACGGCGCTCGCCGCCTATCATGCCGGGGCGGAGTGGAAATTCTGGCCGGGTCCGGCCAGCTGCACCGGCAGCCACGTGCAGGTCAGCGCCGCGGACCTCACCCGCCTGCTGAACGGGGGTCCGATCGCGGTTCCGGCCTGCGACAAGCCGGCGTGGGTGTTTCTGGGCATATCCATGGCCGGCTGGAACGCCCTGATATCGTTGAAACTGGCCGTGCTCAGCGCCCTGGCGGCCTGGCGCGGTTTTTCGGAGGCTCGCGCGCGATGACCGATTTGAGCAGCCATCTTCGTCCCGTCCCGCCGAGGCCCGGCCCCGGCGGCCAGGCCATGCGGCTGGCCCAGATCCTGCGTGTCGATCACGCCGGCGAGCTGGGCGCGGTGCATATCTATCGCGGCCAGCGCGCGGTTCTGGGCGCGACCCGCGGACATCAGGCGATCAGCGAGCAGCTTGGGCGGATGGAGGGCCACGAGGCCCGTCATCTGGCCCGTTTCGACGCTCTGCTGAACGAAACCCGCACCCGACCGACCTTGCTGGCGCCCCTGTGGCGCGCGGCCGGTTTCGCCTTGGGCGCTGGAACGGCCTTGCTGGGGGAAAAGGCCGCCCACGCCTGTACCGACGCGGTGGAGAGCGTCATCGAAGCCCATTACGCCGATCAGATCGCCGAGCTGGAAACCCAGGCTCCCGCCCTGGCGGCCGAACTCAGCGGCTTTCGTGACGACGAACTGGCTCATCAGCGGGAGGCGATCGACTCGGGCGCCCGGGAAGCGCCCGGCGGCGCGCTTCTAACCGCGGTGATCCGCGCGGGCTGCCGGGTAGCCATCAAGATCACCGAGCGGATCTGATGGATATCGTGGCGCTGAGACGCGGCGCCGAAGCCCCGGTTCAGGCCGCCAAGACCGACCTTCCCAGCGTCGCCGCCGATCTGGCCGACGCCTTCGCCGAGGATGTGCTGTTCGACTGGTTCCTGCGGACCGACTCCAGGCGCGACGCCGCCCGCCTGGCGTTCTTCAACTTCATCGTCGCCAACATGGCCTTTGGCGAGGGCTCGATCGAGCGCCCCGCCACCGGCGGCGCGGCGGCGGTCTGGCTGCCGTTCGAGGCCCTGAAACCGACCCCGCTGATGACCGAACTTCGCGCCCTGCCCGTGCTGCTCCGCGCCACCGGCCTCGCCCGTTTCGGACGGCTGGCGGCGGTGCGCGAAGTCATGGACAGGGGCCATCCGATGGACCGGCCGCACGCCTATCTGATGTTTCTGGGTGTCGCCCGTCCGGCCCAGGGCCATGGCGTCGGCTCCCGCCTGCTGAAGGTCGGGACAGACCGCTGCGACGCCGCCGGCCTGCCCGCCTATCTGGAAACCCAGACCGAACGCAACATCTCTCTCTATCGCCGCCACGGCTTCGAGGTGATTTCGGAAAACCGGCCCCGCCCCGACGCGCCGATGCTGTGGAGCATGTGGCGCGAGCCTCTGCCAGTGGACCTGACCGCTTAATTGGTCACCAGACTGCCGGACGCGGGTCGCACCGCAATGTCAGGCGGCCCGAGCTTTTTCCTTGGGCTTTTTGGACCTCAGGCTGATCCCGGCCATGCCGCCCGAGCTCAACAGGCCGACATCGGCCAACAGCATCGGTATGGCCCATTTGTGCGGCGCGGCGATGTAGCGGGGCTGCCAGAGCGGATCGTATTTGTCCTTGAAACGATGCACGCCCTGGAAGTTGTAAATCTCCTCGCCGCGCTCGAACAACAGGCGGCCGACACGCGACATGATCGGCGCCAGGGGCCGGTCTTCCAGGCCCGCCAACGGCGCCATGCCGAATTCGAACGCCACATAGCCTTGCTCCCGACCCCAGTTCAGCAGTTCGACGAACAGGAAATCCATCACGTCCTTGGGCGCGTCGTCGGCGTAGCGCATCAGGTCGATGGAGAATGACGTCCGCGCGGCGGTCGTCCAAAGCGTGGCGAAAGCCAGCACGCGGTTTCCGACCCGCACGACGGCGAACGGGAAGCGCCAGACATAAGGCTCCTCGAACCCCCCCATGGAGAAACTCTTCTCGCCCCCGGCGTGATGGGCCAGCCACTGGTCGGACACCGCCCGCAGTTCGCCGGCCAGGCAAGCGGCGCCACCCTCCGGGATGACCTCGAAACAGGCTCCCTCCTCGCCGGTCTTGCGCCAACTGCGGCGCAGGTTGCCTTTGCGGCGACCCTCGAGGGAAAAGGTGTCGAGCGGCACCGCGGCCGATTCCCCGACCTTCTGGATCGAGAACCCCAGCTCCACCAGGTCGGGCAAGTCCTCGGGACCGACACCATAGATTCCCGCCCGGGCCGCGTTGACGTCGGCCATTTCGCGAAAGCGCCAGAGCAGGTCCAGCTTTTCGTCCCGTCGGCCGACGGGCGCGCCCAGGGCAATCCACGACCGCCCCCGCACGCCGAACATCAGGAAGCTCTCGCACGAGGGCGAAAACAGAAAGCGTTTGTCGCCGCGCAGGGCGAGGTTGGCCCAGGGCTCCGCGCACTGGGCTTCCGCGAGAATCGCGCGAACCCGGGAATATTCGGGGTCGGTCTCACCCACCACTCGTGGCTTGGCCGGCGTGACCAGCAGGCGCCACACGCCAAAGCCCAGCAGCAGCACGGCCGCGCCGGCCGACGAGCGCAGGGCCCGCTCGGCGTCCTGATCGGCCATTACCTTGAGCACCGACACATTGCCGTAGTCGAGATTCTGGAATGACCACCATCCGGCCAGCCCCGCCCCGCCCAGGGCGGCGGCCGCCGACAACAACCAGCCTGGGGTGATGTCCAGCCGCGATAGGCGCGCCTGGCGGTGAAACGCTCCGCGACATGGCAATAGCATCGCCGTCAAGGTGACCAGCGCCAGGGACTCTTCCCACATGAACCCCTTGAACAGCGCCAGGACCGCGGCGGCGATCAGCACGATGGCGGTGGCGCCCCAGGCGCCGTCAAGGCGGCGCGACAGACCGAAAGCCAGCACGATCAGCACCAGCCCAAGGATGCTCGACAGGAAATGGCTGATCTCGATGAGTATGATCGGCGCGTGCTCGACCAGCCACATGAACCGCGCTGGGTCGGATGGGGTGGCTCCCGACGTCAGCAACATCACCCCCGCGGCGGCCGTCAGCACAGCCATGAGGTTTGGCGCCCCGGCCATGACCGCGGGGCGCAGATCGCGGAACCAGTCCATTCAGCTCCCAGCGTGATGGCGGCCGGGACGCGTCCGGCGGGGTTGATTATAACCACTTTCAACCCAGGCCCAACGCCGCGGACTTGCCCGGTTGGGCCATGCCGCTATTAAAGATGGACAGATTTCAGAGGCGGAGGACGACATGGCCGATTTTGGCGCCACCGAGCTTGACACTTTCCGGGCCGAGGTCCGCGATTGGCTGGCGGCCAACTATCCCGCCGAACTGCGCGCCTCGAAGACCGCCAGCGACCCGGAGGCCCAGTGGGGCGGCCGCGCCTTTATCGGCAGCGACGATCCGCAGATCGTCTGGATGCGCCGGATGGCCTCACGCGGATGGACCGCCCCGACGTGGCCAACCGAATATGGCGGCGGCGGGCTCTCGGCCGAACAGGCTCGCGTCCTGGATTCCGAAATCAGCGCCGGCAAATACCGCTCGCCCCTGGCCTCGTTCGGCCTGTGGATGCTAGGCCCCGTCCTGCTGGAATACGCCAATGACGCACAGAAGCGCGAATACCTGCCCAAGATCGTCGCCGGCGAAGCCCGCTGGTGCCAGGGCTATTCGGAACCGGGCGCCGGCTCTGACCTGGCCAGCCTCGCCACCCGCTGCGAGGACGCCGGCGATCACTGGCTGATCAACGGCCAGAAGATCTGGACCTCCTACGCCAACAAGGCCGACTGGTGCTTCTGCCTGGTGCGCACCGACACGAGCAAGAAGCACGAAGGCATCAGCTTCGTGCTGATCGACATGCGCACCCCAGGCGTCGAGACCCGGCCGATCCAATTGATCAGTGGCGAGTCGCCGTTCTGCGAAACCTTCTTCACCGCCGTGAAGATCCCCAAGCAAAACCTGGTGGGCCGGATCAACGGCGGCTGGGAGATCGCCAAGCGCCTGCTGCAGTATGAGCGCCAGAACATTTCCGGCGGCTTCGCCGGCGGCGAGGGCGGGGCCGGTGGCGCGGCGGGCGACGTGGCCCAGATCGCGCGGGAGTATGTCGGGGTCGACGAGACCGGCGCCCTGGCCGATGCCGACCTGCGCACCCGCATCACCCAGAACCGCATCGACCTGAAGGCCTTCTTCCTTACCCTGACGCGCGTCTCCGCCGAGGCCAAGGTCGGCAACGGCCCCAGCGCCGCCACCTCGATCATCAAATACGCCGCCGCCACCCTGGCCCAGCAGCGCGCCGAACTGATGGTCGAAGCCCTCGGTCACCAGGGCCTGGGCTGGGACGGCGACGGCTTCAGCCCGTTCGAAAAAACCGTTTCCCGCGGCTGGCTGCGCTCCAAGGGCAACTCGATCGAGGGCGGCTCCTCGGAGGTGAACCTCAACGTGGTATCGAAGAGGGTGTTGGGCCTGCCGGACCCGAAGTAGCGGACCCAATTCAAATAACGCCTCCCGCCGCGCCGATGCCGGCGACCGCCATACGTCGGATCGAGATAGTTAAACGGTCAGCATCCGCGAAATCACTGGCACATCGGGCAGCGCGCGAACGGCGGCCACCGATTCAATCAGGATTTCGCGGTCCTGCCGGGACACGCTCGTAAGGTCACCACCCTGGAAATAGACCATGGCCTTCAGGCTCTCACTCGGCTGAAAAGCGCTTCCATAGAGCGCCCGGGCGGCGGCCAGGCCGCGCGCCAGATCGGCCCCCGCCCGGATCATCGCCGCGACGTCGCGATAGTCTTTCGCCTCGACGCGTTGCAGCATCACCTTCGCTTTGGTGGCCATCAGGTCGTCCAGGGACGCTACCTGTAGAACACCATCGTCGGTTACATTGGGCGCGCCGACGCGCCCAAATCCGATCCCGCCTTAGAACGATAGTTTGACCGGCGCCACCTGTCTGTCGTCACCAGAAACTAGCACGGTCAGCGTATCCGGCTGGTCTTGCAGAACGTCGGCCTTAGCCATGAACGGCAAGGCGGCGGCGATCGCCCGTCGGTCGAGCGAGCCATTGTTGAAGAAATCAAAATCAATCGAGATTCGATGACCGAGTCGCAAGGCGATGGCCGTACCGCCATAGAGGACGAAGCCCAGGCCGATGGTTGGTCCAAGAGCCGGCCAAAGATCGCGCTGCGAAGGCGGCAGGATATCCAGGCGGGGCGTGAAAGGCGCTGTCACGCCAGCACTCGCGACGGCCTCTTGGGCAAGTTGTCCAGCGATCCCAAACCCAGCCGATAGTGCCAATAGCCCCACGAGCGGTCGTTGAACTGTCCCGGCTCGGCATGGGTGAGAACATTTCGCAAAACCTTGTCGCCGACCGCCGCGACCAGCGCCTGGACATCCCCGTAGTCGCCGATATCCATGATCTGCGCGATTACGCGATCCGGGATGGAGACCGCTTCATCGGACGGCTTCCACCAAACGTATTTGCCAGCCATTCGTTTGAGAAAAACCAGGGCTTCCGGCGCCAGGTTGGCGTCCTCCCTGGACGCTCGCATTTGCCGCACGCGTGGGTCGCTAGCCATGAGTGTTTATCCCACATTTTCAGGGCTCGGGAAATGCGGGATACCCATGGCCGAACGTTCAAGTTAGAGTCATTCACTTGCGAGCTAGGCGGGCCGGTCAGAGCCTGTCCGCGAAAGCATAAGACAATCTGGGAGACGGCGATGGACTACGCGGCTGATCTGGTGATCCGGGGTGGGACGGTGTTCGACGGCGACGGCGGCGCGCCCTTTGTGGCCGACGTGGCGATCGCGGGCGGCCAGATCATCGCCGTGGGCGCCTTCGCCGGAAAAGGCCTCGAGGAGATCGACGCGGCCGGCAAGATGGTCACGCCCGGCTTCATCGACGTCCACACCCACTATGACGGCCAGTTGATCTGGGCCAGCCGCATGTCTCCGTCCTCTTCTCACGGCGTGACCACGGTGGTCACCGGCAACTGCGGGGTCGGGTTCGCCCCCTGCCGGCCGGCGGACCACACCCGGCTGATCAAGCTGCTGGAGGGCGTGGAAGACATGCCCGAAGTGGTGCTGGCCGACGGCCTGACCTGGGACTGGGAGACCTTTCCGGAATTTGTCGGCGCGCTCAAGCGCCGGCGGCACGATATCGATTTCGCGGTGCAGCTGCCACATTCGGCCCTGCGCATGTATGTGATGGGCGAGCGAGCCGTGGACAAGGAAGTCGCCACCGAAGCCGATCTGGCTCAGATGCGCGCCCTGGCCAAGGAAGCCATCGAGGCCGGAGCCCTCGGCGTCGGCACTTCGCGCAACATCTTCCACACCACCCTCGACGGCGTAGTGATCCCCACCGCCCACACACCGGAAGCCGAACTCAGGGCCATCGCCGAGGGCATGCGCGACGCCGGTGGCGGGGTAATGCAGGCGATCCTCAATATCGAGACCCCCAAGGACGATCTGGAGATGTTCAGCCGGGTCGCCGCCCAGACCGGCTCGCCGCTGTCTTTCAGCCTGTTCCAGGCCGGTTTCGACAAGGACGACTGGAAGGACCTGCTGGCGATGACCGCGGTCGCCAACGAAAATGGCACGCGCGTGACCGCCCAGGTGTTCGCCCGTCCGGTGGGCGTACTGCTGGGCCTGGACGCCTCATACCATCCGTTCGCCGCCCACCCCGCCTATCTGGAGATCGCCGATCTGCCCCTGGCCGAGCGCGTGGCGGAAATGCGCAAGCCGGAAACGCGCGTGGCGATCCTGGCCGACAAGCCCGAGCCCAGAGGCATGGTGTTCTTCAAGGCGGCCCGCGCCTACGACAAGATCTATCCGCTGGGCGCCGCGCCGGACTACGAGCCCGACGCCTCCCAGACCATCAAGGCTCAGGCCCTGGCGCGGGGCGTTACGCCGGACGAGGTGGCCTACGACATGTTGTTGGAGGACGACGGCCACGCCCTGCTGCTGCACACCGCCGCCAACTATGAGAACAAGACCCTCGACGACGTGCGGGTCATGCTCACCCACCCCAACACCGTGCCGGCCCTGGGCGATGGCGGCGCGCACTATGGGATGATCTGCGATTCCACCTACACCACCTTCCTGCTGACCCACTGGGGCCGCGACCGGAAGGGCCAGCGCATCGATCTGCCGTCTATCGTCAACGCCATGACCGCGCGGCCGGCCTCCGTGCTGGGCCTCAAGGATCGCGGCCGGCTCGCGCCCGGGATGAAAGCCGATATCAATGTGATCGACTTCGACCGCATGACCTTGCACGCGCCCCGCATGGTCCGCGATCTGCCGTCGAACGGCCGGCGCCTGACCCAGGACGCAGAGGGCTATGTGGCGACCATCGTCAGCGGCGAGGTAATCATGCGCGACGGCGAGCCCACCGGCGCCCTACCGGGCCGCATGGTCGAGCGCTCGGCCATGACCCCACGCCTGCTCGCGGCGGAATAGCCGGTTGTCACGATCGACGCGGGAATTCTAAAGGTCGGTCGCCACTGAGAAATGCTGTCGACGGCCGTGGTCGGCCGCGAACGCCGTGATCCGACTATCGTACGTGACCAGCGGACAGCCGAGTTCGATGGCGGTGGCGATCAAGAGCCGGTCGGCGGGATCTCGGTTCTCAAGCGCGTCCAGGCCGTAGGCGTTGCTGGCTGAACGCCAGTCCAAGGGGATGGCCGCGACGCCCGGTCTCGCCAGAAAGCGCTCCACCCATCGCGTGGCCGTCACGTCCAGGTCGATCCGATCCAGATCGACCAGCAAAGCGATCTCCCAAGCCGTAATCGCGCTAAGATAGATCGTCCCGCCACCCGCCCAACAGCCGTCGATCAATGCTCGCGTGGGGGTGCGCAAATGTTCATCTCCGCTATCGAGCCAAAGCGCGATGTGAGTGTCGAGCAGCAGTGAGGTGATCACCGATCGAGTTCCGCGCCTGTTTGGGCCTCCGGTTCGATATCCAGAACAGGCGCGGTCAAGTCGACACCCGCACGTACGCGGACCGAACCCGGATGCGCGCAAAATAGCGATCCTTCCCGCCGATCCTGCTCAAGCAGGCGGCGGACCGCGAGACCGACCGCAGCGGTCTTGTTGCCGCCCGTAAGCCGTTCAGCCGCTTCCTCTATCATGGCGACCACGTCGGGACGGTTGATCGTAATTACATGGGCCAAAGCAACATCCTTATCAGTAATGATATGCATACATATATGAGGATACACGATTGGGATAGCCGGCAATCCGTCAACATCCCGGATGCTCGTAGGTGGTGGAGCACGGCGCTTGTTCCCGAGGTTAGCGGAGGTTACGGTTCGACGCGAAGCAGGAGGCCTTCATGTCTGTGGTGGGTATTGGCGGCGTGTTCTTCCGGGCTGACGATCCCGAGGCCCTGCAAGCGTGGTATGAAAAGCACCTTGGCGTGGTCGTCGACTATGCCTCTCCCTGGGTGCAGCAATCCGGTCCAACCCTGTTCATGCCCTTCGCGCGGGACACGGATCATTTTCCAGCGGACAAGCAGTGGATGATCAACTTTCGGGTCACTGAGCTGGACAAACTCCTTTCGGCGCTCCGCGACACCGGGATAGCGGTCACCACGAACCCTGATTGGGACGTGCCTGAAGTAGGCAGGTTCGCCCGTATCCACGATCCCGAAGGCAATCCGGTGGAATTATGGGAACTGCCGTCCGAATAGGGTCAGCCTTGGGTCGCCCCTAACCGGTGCGGTCCCGCCCGACTCGCGACACCGGCGAGCGCCGCGCCGATTGGTCCATAGAGCGGACTTTGGGAATTTCAGTTCGGAATGGACTGGCGGCATCGTCGGAATCCGCACTATCCGTCACGCTCTCGCGGGCAAGCCCATCCAGCGGTTCACCAGTCTCTGGATCGCCAAGATAAGACAACTCCCGGTCACCGTGGACGACGTGGTGACCGCGTCGCTGTAGTTCTTCAGCCACCGTGGTTTGCCGACGCCGGACACGCCTTCGATCAGATAGTTTCTGACGCCCATTGCCGCACTCCTTACAGTCAGGACCAAGCAACGAAAGTCGGTGGTCTACGGCACGGCCTCCCGGTCGCCCCCCTGGGAAGCTTATGGGCCCGCAGCTGGGTGGTCCGATCGTGTTTTTGCACAGCCTCGGCCGGACCTTGCCGCTGGATTCCATCTCCATAACCGACCTCCGACGGACGAGCGCGCGTTCTGCCAAAAAGCCACGTTTTCGAGAGGCTCTCTTGCTCCCGCCCGAGAACCGCTCTCCCGACGGTCGCGAAGGGCGATTGCTGACCTTGGCTTCGGCGAGGGCGCGGTGCATCTTGCGGCCATGGGAGAAAATTCAGGGGCGCATCTCTCGCTTTGGAAACAGGCGCTGGGCGCCATCCCCGAGCATGTGTGGGACCGAACCGACCTGCGGACGCTTGTGCTGGCCGACAATGGACTGACCGCGGTATCTGAACGCATCGGCGCATTACAAAAGCTCCGAATGCTTGATCTCGGCCACAACAAGCTCCGTCAAGCGCCGGAGGGCTTGGGCGAACTCCACGGTTTGACCGACTTTCTATACCTGCACGACAACAAGCTGACGTCGCTTCCCGCGTCGCTCGGGCGGCTCACGCGGTTGCGCTACTTGAATATCAGCGAGAATGCGTTCGAAACGCTGCCGGAGGCCGTCACCGGCATGTTCGGGCTGATCGAGTTACGCGTCTCCGACAACCGTTTATGCAGTCTGCCGCCTTCCATCTCCCTGTTGAGCCGCCTGCGCGAACTGCATGTCCGAAACAATCGGCTGACCACCTTGCCCGACACCATTGGTTCGATGGTCGAGCTGCGTCAGATCGACCTTAGAGGCAACCCGGTCACGAGCTTGCCCGAAAGTCTGGCGCGGTTGCCCCGCCTTGAGAAGCTTGATCTGCGGTGGGTGACCACCCTGATACAGCCGACCTGGTTCGCCGGGCTCGAAGCGCGCGGCTGCGCCATCTATCTTTAGAGTGGGATCCCTAAAATTCAGCGGTGCGCGGAACACTGCGGGTTGAGGCATGCGCTCTCATCCTGATTGTCGCGCTACAGAGGCCGCCCTTTGCTCGACATCGGACATTTCCGACGGGAAGACTCGGCGGATTCCTGATTTCTTGAATGGCTATTGCATCACCGGTGACCATCTACCGCCGAGACGCTGATTCATTCTGGGGTTCCCGAGAGCGTCTTTGCCGTCCGCCGCCAGATCATACGTCCATCGCGAGCCGTCGGAACTCTGAGCCGTCACCCTGTAGGGCCTGCCCGTCTGCCTGTAGAGGCCACGTCCCCCCCAGTGTGATGGCCCGCCAATCCAAGTCTTTCGGACGCAGATCGGCACTTCGTTGCGGTTCTTGAGGAACAACTCGATCGCCTTCATATCTACAGTCGGCATCGGCGTCACCATTCGAAAGACCATCGGCCCAACGATCGCAGCAATGAAGAGTAGAAAAATTAACGTATGCGGATTCAAGAGCGCCCCCGGTTGCCCTAGCCAGCCTAACACGATCCACTTGGATGCAAAGACGTCTGCACTGGGTTGATTCTCACAGGTGGCATCCCGTGCGACTCCCCGACACTTCGACGGCTGCGCTGATTGACCCATACAGCGGACCTTAGGAATTTCAGCCCGGATTGGTGAGCAGCCATCGTCGGTGTTAAACTGCCGAACAGCAGCCGACCAACTTGGGAAGGAGTGATGTTGTTTTCAATGGTTTTATTGATTGTTTCTGTGGGGTTAACTTGGCAAGTCGTGTGGATTTTAATGTATGGCAGGCTTCCAGAATCCATGTTTCTGCGCGGTTTAACACGCCAAAACATGCCTATTGCTTTCTGGATATTTGTAGTCGCCTTTTCCCTGGCCGCTGCGGTGGTTGACGTTGCAAGCGCAACTATATTTCTTGCGATGTTTCAAGCCTCGGGACCTCAATAGGATTCAATCGGCCAACAAACGGAACTCCGCCAGGCAGTGGATGCAGCCCGATCGTGGCTGTTGCGTGTCACGGCTGAAATTGACAAATTGCAATATTTCGGCTAGTGTTCGGGCGCTCATCAACCTCGAAGGCCAACTTCCCCATGCCGCCCGCGCCCTCCCAAAGCCCGAGCCGCACCGTAATCAACGGTGGTTTACGGTGGAAACGAGCTGCGCCATGGCGATATTGCCCCGGCGCCCTCATTCCCATATCGATTTCGCGGCGGGCCGCCGCTAGGGTCTGAACGATTGCTGGAAGAGCCGCGTCGGGACCCGGCGAGGACCGCCGGGAGAGGAAGCGACATGCTGGACAAAGTGGGCGCACTGGAAGCTTTTCGCGCCGAGGCCCGGGACTGGCTGGAAGCGAACGCCCCAGCCTCGCTGCGCGGTAACCCGGATCTCGTTTCGGAAGCCTTCATGGCCGGCGAAAAGCCGGCAGGCGATTTCGACCTCTGGCGCCGCCGGATGGGCGAGAAGGGCTGGGGCGCTCCGACCTGGCCCAAAGCCTACGGTGGCGGCGGGCTGAGCCCGGCCGAGGCCCGCGTCCTGGCCCAGGAGATGGCCGCCCTGGGCGTGGCCAACCCGATCATCGGCATGGGGACCAGCATGTTCGGCCCGACCCTGCTGGAATACGGAACCGAGGATCAGAAACAGCGCCACTTACCCTCCATCGTGCGCGGCGAGCTTCGCTGGTGCCAGGGCTATTCGGAGCCGGGCGCGGGATCGGACCTTGCGGCCCTGCAAACCAAGCTGGAGGACGCCGGCGACCACTGGGTGGTCAACGGTCAGAAGATTTGGACCTCCGGCGCTCAATGGGCCGACTGGTGTTTCTGCCTGGTGCGCACCGACACCAGCAAGAAGCACGAGGGCATCTCCTTCGTGATGATAAGAATGCGCCAGCCGGGCGTTGAGACCCGCCCGATCAAGCTGATCGCCGGCAACTCCCCATTTTGCGAGACCTTCTTCACCGACGCCCGGGTCGAGAAGAACGACATGATAGGTCCGCTGAACGGCGGCTGGACCATCGGCAAGCGACTCCTGCAGCACGAACGCGGCGGCCAGGGCGGCAATCGGATGATCAGCGGCGGGCCGACCCTGCCCGAACTGATGGCGTCCCATTGGGGCGAGTCCGAAGGCGGCGAGGACGCGCGCACCCGGATGATCACGAACCTGGTGGACGCCCGCGCCCATCAGTTGACGGTCGAGAGGGCGGCACACGAGGCGCGCGGCAATCAGAACCCCAGCGCCACCACGTCGATCATGAAAAATTCGGTGACCCGCATCGCCCAGGAGAAGGCCGAACTGACCCTGGAACTGATGGGCCCCCAAGGCCTGGGCTGGATGGGCGACGAATTCGCGTCCGATGAGTTGTGGGCGGTGCGAAATTGGCTGAGCGGCAAGGCCTATACGATCTACGGCGGCTCGTTCGAAATCCAGAACAACATCATTTCCAAGCGCATCCTGGGCCTGCCCGACGCGACAAAATCCGCGTAGATCAGATCCCAACCCTGAGGACGTTCACACATGGCTGATTTCGGCGGCGACGATATCGACACTTTCCGCGCCGAGGCGCGCGACTGGCTCGGCGCCAATTTTCCGGCTTCGCTGAAGGGCAAGGGCGCGATGATGTTCGCGGAGGGCGCGGCCGGTGGCGGCGGCGATTTCCGGGCCTGGACCAAAGCGATGGGCGAGAAAGGCTGGGGAACGCCCACCTGGCCCAAGGCCTATGGTGGCGGCGGCCTGTCGATCGCCCAGGCGCGGGCGCTGCAACAGGAAATGAGCGCTATCGGGGCGTTCAGCCCGATCGGCGGCATGGGCGTGATGATGTTCGGCCCCACCCTGCTGGAATACGGCAACGAAACCCAGAAGCAGCGCCATATCCCGCCGATCACCCGCGCCGAGATCCGCTGGTGCCAGGGCTTTTCGGAACCGGGGGCCGGCTCCGACCTCGCCTCTCTACAGACCAAGTGCGAGGACAAGGGCGACCATTGGCTGGTCAACGGCCAGAAGATCTGGACCTCCGGCGCCCAGTGGGCCGACTGGTGCTTCTGCCTGGTGCGTACCGACACCAGCAAGAAGCACGAGGGCATCAGCTTCCTGCTGATCGACATGAAGACGCCGGGTATCGAGACGCGGCCGATCCGGCTGATCAGTGGCAATTCGCCGTTCTGCGAGACTTTTTTCACCGATGTGAAGGTGCCGAAGGAAAACCTCGTCGGACCCCTTGGCGGCGGCTGGACCATCGCCAAGCGCCTGTTGCAGCATGAGCGCGGCGGCCTGGCCGGCGGCGGCGCGGCCGGGCGAGGCAATCTGTTCACCGGACCGATCAGCGACCTGGCCAAGGCCTATGTGGGAACCGACGCGGCGGGGCGGATCGACGATCCGGACCTGAGGTCTCGCGTCACCCAGCACGAGATCGAGGCCCGCGCGTTCCAGCTCACGGCCATCCGGTCGATGAGCGAGGCCAAGTCCAACTCCGGCCCCAGCACCGCCACCTCGATCATGAAGAACGCCGGCACCAAGGTCGCGCAGGACCGCCATGAGCTGACCCTGGAAATCCTGGGGAACCAGGGTCTGGGCTGGGAAGGCGACGCCTTCAAAGCCGAGGAGCTGGCCGCCGTTCGCGGCTGGCTGGGCGGCAAGGCCTATACGATCTACGGCGGCTCGGCCGAAATCCAGAACAACATCATCTCCAAGCGGATCCTCGACCTGCCCGATCCGCTCGCCGCCACCAATCACTAAGAGACCAGGAAGAAGCACACACAAATGGCCGTACTGACCGAAGAACAATCGATGCTGCGGGACGCCGCGCGCACCTGGACCCGCGAGAAATCGCCGGTCACCGCCTTCCGCAAGATGCGCGATTCCGGCGCGCCGCTGGGCTATGACCCTGCCGCCTTCGCCGAGATGGCCGAGATGGGCTGGACCGGCGTGATCATCCCCGAGGAATACGGCGGTAGCGACTTCGGCTATCTGAGCCTCGGCCTGATCCTCGAAGAGACCGGCCGCACCCTGACCGCCTCGCCGATGCTGGCCACAGCCCTGGCCGGGGCCAGCGCGATCATTCTGGGCGGGACGCAGGCGCAGAAGGAAGCCTGGCTGCCGAAAATCGCGTCGGGTGAACTGGTCGCCACCCTGGCCGTCGACGAGGGTGCGCATCACCGCCCCAACCATGTCGCGCTCACCGCGGCCACGAGCGGGGGCGGCTATAAGCTGTCGGGAACCAAGGCCTTCGTGCTTGAGGGCATGGCGGCCGGCCTGTTCGTGGTGTCGGCGCGCACCGACGGCGATGTCGATGACAAATACGGTGTCAGCCTGTTCCTGGTTCCCGCCGACGCCAAGGGCGTCAGCCGCAAGGCGCTGAAACTGGCCGATTCTCGCGGCGCGGCCGTTGTCACCTTCGACGGCGTGGAGGTTGGGTCCGACGCCCTGCTGGGTCCGGCCAGCCAAGGTTGGGATTTGCTGGAAAAGACGCTGGATCGCGCTCGCGCCGGCCTCTGCGCCGAGATGCTGGGCTCGTCGGTCCAAGCTTTCGAGACCACCCTCGACTATCTGAAGACCCGGGTGCAATTCGGTCAGGTGATCGGCGCCTTCCAGGCCCTGCAACACCGCGCCGCCAAGATGTTCACCGACCTGGAACTGGCCCGTTCATGCGTCGAGGCGGCCCTGACCGCGATCGACAACGATTCGCCGGAAGTTTCCGAGCTGGTGTCCCTGGCCAAAGCCAAGGTCGGCGACACCCTGCACCTGGTTTCCAACGAGATGGTCCAGATGCATGGCGGCATCGGCATGACCGACGCCCATGACGCGGGCCTCTATCTGAAGCGCGCGCGGGCTTGCGAGGCGACCTTTGGCGGCCAGGCTTTCCACCGCGACCGCTACGCCCGTCTTCAGGGCTATTGAGCCGGCCAAAAGGCGGAGGGAGAGACTGGGCTTCAGCCCTTCTTGCCGCCGCCCGGGCCTTTGCCCGGCGTGACGATAAACGGTGAAGGCCCTGGCGCCGCGGCGGCCTTTGGCTGTTTCGGCTTGCGAGCTTCCTTGTTGCCGCGCTGGTCCCTGTTGCCCATGGGGCTCTCCCTAATACGAACGCCGAGAACGGCGGATTTCTAGCTCTGGGCCTATAGGCCGATCAGAAGTAGCCAGACTCGCCTTCGACCCGAACCTGGACAATGCGGCCTTGGCCCACGGCCGCGCGGGCGAGTTTTGTGGCCGAGGCTACAACCTCGGCTTTGTCGCGCGCCCTGTTGGAAAACCGACCTTCATGCTCGACGGCCCACGCGCCATCATGTTTAACAATTCTGAAGATAAGGGCTGACATTGATATAGCTCCACCGACGCTTTTCGACGGCCTTGCGGACTATGCGCGCTTTGGTCGCCGATAGCGAGGGGCGGGACGGTTCGCGAACTGATGCGACGCCGTGATGTTTGACGTATAAGCGGCAAGGCCGGGGGGCCTGATATCAATTTTGAGAGGTTGCATCACCTTGAGCCCGATGAGGTCAACGCTTCGTTTCATGGCCATGCTGGGCATGTCCGCGACGTGCGCCCTGTCGGCTTGTCCGTCGATGGCACGCGATGATCCTTCCACCAGCCTGGCCAACGCCTTGGCGATCCAGCAGAGCGCGATCTCCGACTACCGGATCGGGGCGCTGGACAAGCTGAATATCGTCGTCTTCCAGGTCAAGGAACTGACCGTCGAGAACCTCCAGGTCGACGCCAGCGGCCAGATTCTGCTGCCCCTGATCGGTTCGGTGATCGCCAAGGGCAAGACGACCACCGAGCTGTCGCACGAAATCGCCGAGAAGCTGAAGACGAACTATATGCAGTCGCCCCAGGTCTCGGTGACCGTCGCCGACACCGCCAGCCAGAAGGTCACCGTCGAAGGCGCGGTCAATGAGGCGGGAGTCTTCGAACTCAAGGGCCGGACCAGCCTGCTGGAGGCGGTCGCCCGGGCGAAGGGCGCGTCCAAGGCCGCCAACCTTCGCAAAGTCAGCATCGTGCGCAGCGTGGATGGCGTCGCCCATGCTGCGACTTTCGACCTCGCGGCAATAAGCGAAGGCAAGGCCCGCAATCCTGAAGTGATCGCCAACGACGTGGTGATCGTGGATACGTCAAAATCCAAGTCGTTCTGGCACGGCCTGATCGAGGTCATGCCGTCGCTATATCTGCTGACGTTCCTCTAAGCGCATCAAAGACAAGATTTCGATGAACAAGCCGCAGGGTTTGAGTAGTGATCCGCGGCGACAGGCGCCCCAGATCGGAAGCGCCGGCCGGCCACCCGCACCCCAGATGACCAACCTCACTCCCCTGGGGTGGGAGAGCGAGGCCCCGCCGGACGCCGGCGCGGGTCTGATCGATCTGGCGGGGGTTTGGCGCGCCCTTACCAAACGGCTCGGCGAACTGGCCCTTGGGATGGCGATCGCCCTGGCGATCGGGGCGACGGTCACCTTGCTGACCCGGCCGACCTTCACGGCGACAACCACGGTGCAGATCGACCGCGAGCAGGAAAAGGTCGTCAACACCCAGGAACAAACCCCGGTCGACAACCTCAGCGAGGAATTCTTCCAGACTCAATACGGCCTGCTCAAGAGCCGCGCTCTCGCGGCGCGGGTGGCCGAGAGCCTGAACCTCCTACACGATAACAGCTTCATCAACGCCATGTCGGCCAAGCCTCGCGACGCGGCGGCCAAGCCCATGACGGTTGACGAACGGCGCAATGAAGTGGTCGAGCTTTTGCAGGCCCAGGAGGGCGTGACGCCGGAGCGCGGATCGCGTCTGGTGGCCATCACCTTCACCAGCCCCGACCCCGTCCTGTCGGCCAGGATCGCCAACGCCTTCGCGGAGAATTTCATCGCCTCGGCCCTGGACCGGCGCTTCGAGTCATCTTCCTACGCCCGCGACTTTCTTGAAAAACGGCTCGCTCAGGTCAAGGCCAAGCTCGAGGAGAGCGAGCGCGATCTGGTGGCCTACGCCGCCAGCCAGCAGATCATCCAACTGCCGAGCGTTGGCCAGCCTAGCACCTCCGAGGCCGGCCCCTCGCTGGCGGCGGCGAATCTAGAGTCCTTCAACACGGCCCTCGCCGCCGCCAAGACCGATCGCATCAAGGCCGAACAGAAATGGCGTCAGGCCGAGGCGTCGAACAGCGTGGGTCTGGTCGAGATTCTTCAGAGCCCCACGTTCCAGGCCCTCAGCCAGGCGCGCGCCAAGCAGGTGGGCGAGTATCAGAACAAGCTGCGGATCTTCAAACCGGACTACCCCGACATGACTCAGCTGAAGGCCGGGATCGACGAGACCGACCGCCAGCTGAGCCTTGAGGCTGCCAACATCCGTCAGTCGCTGAAGACCCAGTATCAGGCCGCCCTGGCCAACGAAAAGGCCCTGGGTGGACAGGTTAGTGGCCTGAAGAGCGACGTGCTTGACCTCAGAGGCCGCAGCATTCGCTATACGATCCTGCAGCGCGAGGTCGACACCAACCGAACCCTCTATGACGGACTGCTGCAACGCTACAAGGAAGTCGGGGTCGCCGGTGGTGTCTCGTCGAACAACATCTCGATCATCGATCGCGCCGAACCCCCTCTGGCTCCGTCCCACCCGAAGCCGGTCCTGAACATGCTCCTGGCCGGTCTGGCGGGAATACTGCTGGGTATCGCGATGGCCTTCGTGCGCGAAGCCTTCGATCAGGCGATCCGGACGCCGTCGGATATTGAAACCAACGTCGATCTGCCGCTGCTGGGCGCGATCCCGATGCTGAAGAAGAATGTCGATCCGAAGGACGCCCTGTCGGACGCCCGTTCCCAGATGGCCGAGGCCTATCATTCGCTAAGGTCGGCCTTGCAGTTCTCCACGGCCGACGGTTTCCCCAAGACACTGATGGTGACCAGCCCGTGGCCTGGAGTCGGCAAGACTACGACGGCGTTCGCGATCGCGCAGTATGTCGGCAGGCTCGGTTTCAGGGTTCTGCTGGTCGATGGCGACCTTCGCAACCCGTCGCTTCGCGAGCTGATCGGCGCGCGGGGTGTCCTGGGCCTGAGCAGTCTCCTGACCGGCGCCGCGATTCTGAAGGAGATCGTTCAACCGACGGACTATCCCAACCTGTTCGTCATCACGTCGGGGCCGCCGGCGCCAAACCCGGCTGAACTTCTGGCGGGGTCCCGCCTGAAATTGCTCATTGCCGAAGCTTCGGCCGTGTTCGACATGATCGTCTTCGACGGCCCCCCGGTGATGGGACTGGCCGACGCCCCGATCCTTGGCTCGGTGGTCGCCGGCTGTCTGATGGCGGTGGAGTCGGGTCGAACCACCAGGGCTCAAGTACGCCAATCCTTGCGGCGCATGGCGCAGGCCGGCGCACACATCATCGGCACGGTCCTGACAAAATATAAAACCAAGTCGAGCGCCTACGGTTACGGGTATGGCTACGGCTACGGTTATGGCCATAGTGATTGGGATGGTGGCGAGACCAAAGGCGCTCCACCGCGCGGCATCTCGGGTGTAGTGGCCAAGGCCCGACGCCTGATATCGAGATAGCGACCTCGGCGGATGGCCGGACCCGTCTCGGAGCGATCGATCCTCGACATCGGGTTGGATGGCCTGCTCCTGCTCGCCGGTCTTTGCTTGGCATGGGCGGTCGTATCGACGGCTCTTGCGGTCGGCGTTGCGAACCCGAGCCCTTCCGTCGTGCTGCACGGGATTCGCGAAGACCCCCTGGATATCGCCGCTTTGCGTAGCCTCGGCCTTGACCGGGAACGAACCGGCCAAACCGCCGAGGCCGAAGCCCTGCTGAGTTTCGTCGGCCGCCGCACCTGGCGCGACGCACCGACGGAGGCGTGGCTGCTTCGCCGGCGGCTAAGTCAGGGTCGTCTGAAGGAAGCCTTCGAAACCGCCGACTCCATTCTTCGACAGGACTTCTTGGGAACCACGCGCCCGGTGCTGTTCGGCATGATGACCGCGGCGGCCGGCCTGGTGGAGGCGCGGCCAGCCCTCGAGGCGCGTTTGGCCGCCGCGCCCTCATGGCGTCCGGATTTTCTCCAGGGCCTCGACGCCCATGGAGACGCCGCGGGCGCGGTTCAGGTCCTCGCGGCGCTCGCGGCCGGTGGAACGCCGCCAAAGCCCGAGGAATACACGCTTCTGATCACGCGCCTTGTCGCGGGCGGCGACTACGGGGGCACCTATGAGGCTTGGTCCGTCGTCTCAAGGCGAGCCCGCATGGCGGAACTCGGGGATTTTTCCAGCCCATCGGATCAGACCCCGTTCACCTGGAGCGGCGCGGTAGGGGTCGGCGCGACCAGCGAGGCGCGACCTTCCCCCGACGGATCGACGCTCCGGATCGATTATGACGGCTTCTCCACCCCGCGTCTCCCGGCCCGCCTGCTGGTCTCGCCGGCGGGCCGGCGGCGATTGACCTGGCGGGAGACCGGAGACGCCGACATGACACGAAAGCTGTACTGGCGCGTTCGGTGCGCGGAGTCCGGTCAGGTACTGGCGAGATCGGACACGGCGGCGCCTGGCGGCCGGGACCGGGAGATGGTCTTCGAGGTCCCGGCGACCGGTTGTGGCGGACAATGGGTCGAACTGATCGCGACGCCCGGCGAGCGCCGCGATCCGATTACGGCCCGGTATGAATCCATGAAAATCGCCGCCCTGCCCTGACACGGCATGGCTCGATACGGCGCGGAACGTCACACTCGAAGGAAACGTCCGGCTGGAATCGGATAGTGAAACAGCCTGCGCCTCTGCGGGTACACAATGGTCTCGGCCACACCGCAGAATCCACCCCACCAGGAGAACGATGAGTTGGTCAGGATCAGCGCCCGGGCGCCGAGAATCAACGCCATATCATCGAAGGCGCCGCCTCCGACCACCGGGACGACTTGGCGGCCGATATCCCCAATCCGCTCCAGGGCCAGCGCGGGGTCATCCGAAATCAGGTCGATCAGCGATATTGGCCCGGACGCGGATTCCAGGGTCTCGATCGCCCTGACGAAATAGTCCCGCCCCGGCGCGCGGCTCCGCACCGAATGATTTTCCTCCTTGTAGGTTCGGTAGTGCAGCGCGACGGCAGGGTCCGGCCGGGACCTCGATCGAGAGAGCAGAAAATCCCGGACGAGGACGGCGAAGGCCTCGGGTCCGTGAATATAGGCCTCGTCTTGCCAGTATCCGTCGAAGTAGCCGCGGTGGAGGGCCAGCGACGCCAGGGACGTGTCCGACAGACTCTCGGGGGTCTCCGCGAGATAGCCCGGTATCGGAAACGGCAGACTTCGAAGGAGCGCGGAGGAAAACCGGTTGCCCAGCATCGGCTGTCGATCAGGGACCAGGCCGTCGATTTGTCGCGCGAGGTCCCCAAGGACGAACGCATTGCCGAAGCGATCCGCGCCATAGGAGGACAGATCGAGCGCCACGGGATCGCCGGTCAACAGGCGCAGCGAACGGGCGAAGGCCAGGCAAAACAGCTGATTGCCGAGCCCACCCTGCATTCTGACGGTCCTCACCGCCGCAGACCCCATTCATAGATCAGGCGCGTCGAACCGCTCATCGCCAGGGCGGCGGACCGGGCGATCAGGGCCGCCACCGCGCCACCGCCGCCGAGGCCAGCGACCCGCATTCGGATCTTGTAAAGTTCCCACTCGCTTCGGAAATTCTTGGCGCCGGCGCGGCGATCATAGAATCCGGCTCCAAGGCGCGCCCGAACCAGATCCTCGCGAATATTGCCGAATTGAACGCCACGCCCGATCAGCCGCAGCCAGAGCGCATAGTCCTCCTTGAAGGCAACATCGGGATAGCCGCCGACGCTCAATACATCCTCGGTCCGATAGAAGACGGTATTGTGGTTGATCGGGCTGCGCCATCGAGCCCAGGCGACGATGCCCGCGTGATCCAGCGGCATGGTTTTGTGGCGTTCGAGACCGTCGGGCCAGAACTCGATCAGGTCGCCGCCCAGAACCCCGATCTCCGGCCGCTCCGACAGAAAGGCGACCTGAGCCTCGAAGCGACGCGGCAGATTGATGTCGTCGGCGTCACAACGGGCGATCCAAGGCGTGCCAACCGACCTCAACGCATGGTTGAGGTTGTGCTGCAGCCCGCTCGGACCCGGATTTTGCACTACCCGGGCGCCCGAGACGTGCGCCCAATCCCACACGGCGGTCTCCAGCGGCGTCGGCAGCGGACCATCCTGGCAGATCAGAATCTCGTCAGGCGCCAGCGTGGACTGGCCGAGGCTGATCGTCGCCTCGCGAAAGAATTCCGCCGTGTCGCCGCCATGCACGGGCAGAAGACAGGTGAAGGCCAACCGCCGGGTCAACGAACGCCACCACCAGCCGCCAGGGTCCAGAGGGTCCGGATCAGAATCTGCAGGTCGAGCGAGAACGACACGTGTTTTATATAGAACAAGTCGTAGCCCAGTTTTACCCTCGTCTCCTGAAGGTCGGCGGCTGGCCCGGCCCTGACCTGCGCCCAGCCGGTTATGCCCGGACGCACCAGATGGCGAAAGTTGTAGGTCGGCTCCTGGGCGCTGAAGCCGTCGGCCAGCACGGTCCACTCGGGCCTCGGTCCGATGAAGCTCATGTCGCCGATCACCACGTTCCAGAGCTGGGGGATTTCGTCGATCCGGAACCGCCTCAGCCATCGCCCCAGGGGCGTTATGCGGGGATCATGATCACCCGTGGCGACCACGGCCGCGCCCGGAGTAGCCAAGCGCATGGTGCGCAGCTTGAGCATTGAAAACACCTTCCCCCCCAGCCCCACACGGGGCTGAACAAACAGTACGGGGCCTCCCATGCTCAGGCGGATGCCGAGGCCGGCCAGGACCAGCAGGGGTAGAGCCACTGGCAGGATCAAGGCGACACAGACCAGATCCAGAAGCCGCTTGCGGGTTCGGTAGCTGGTGAGCCCACCCTCAGGGAGATGATCCAGATCAAAGTGCTCAAGAGCCACGGACCCGTGGGCCTCCTCCAGAAACTCCGAGACATGGCGGACGGGTTTGGCGGCCAAAAGCGCCCTGGCCACGGTGGGCAGCCAGGCGGCGGGCAGTTCGTCGGAGGAGGTTATGACGATCAGATCGAACCGCCTGATGGGCCCCAAGGGATCCTCGATCAGCGTGCAGGCCAGGCCCGGGTCGCGCATGATGTCGTGAGGCGGACCGATGACGCCGATCCGGGGGATCACATTTCTTTGCTGTATCAGGGCGAAGATCGAGCCCAGCAGGCTGGAACTCAGCACGCCGGTCAAGAGCATCGGGATCGAGTACCACTGGCGCGTGACCAGAATGATGAAGGCCACGGCGCCATGGCTCACCAGAGTGCGGGTGAATACCGCCGCCAGCTTGCGATCAAGGCGACCGGCGGCGAAGATCGCGCTGAGCATAACCACGGCGTTGGCCGCCGCGTTGAAGGCGATGTGCCCGGGGACCGGCGGCTTGACCACTTTTTCCCAGTGGCCATGAAACGCGACCAGTCCATAGATCAACGGCATCACGCCAAACGCCAGCGCGAAGGAGCCGATGATCAGAAACGCTATCGTCCAACGCGAGCCGGGGGCGTCGGGCATGGCCGTCAGGATGTAGCAGGCATTCGGCGGATGACCTCGCGCATGGCCGACCGCCAGTGGGGGGACGGGCGCCCTAGAATGTTCCAGGTAGAGGTCTTGTCCAGTACGCTGAAGGCCGGCCGCCGGGCCGGCGTCGGGTAGTCTTCGGTGGCGATCGGCGTCACGACCGGCGTACGCTCCAGCAAACCGGCGGCGAGGGCGTCCTCGCCGATAGCCTGGGCGAAGTCGTACCAGGACGCTACGCCCGCGTCGGTATGATGGTGAACGCCGGTCGCACCCGCCAGGGCCAGTCCCCACAGCGCCTCGGCCAGGGTCGTCGCCGAGGTAGGCGTGCCGATCTGGTCGGCCACGACGTTCACCGCTCCGCGCGCCGCCATCACCCGGAGCATGGTCTTCAGGAAATTGCCGCCATGGGGCGAATAGACCCAGGCGGTTCTAACGATCAGGGCGCCCGGCGCCTCGGCCGCGACGGCGATCTCACCGGCCAGTTTGGAGGCTCCATAGACCCCCAGCGGCGCGGGCGCGTCGTCCGGCAGATAGGCTCGGCTGGTCTGGCCGTCGAACACGAAATCGGTCGAGACATGGGCGAATCGCGCGCCGATCCCGGTCGCAGCCCTGGCGAGATTGGCCGCGCCATCGCGATTGACGCTCCAGGCGACCTCGGCCTCGGTCTCGGCGCGGTCCACCGCCGTATAAGCCGCGGCGTTGAGGATCAGATCCGGCGCCGACCGCGCCACCGCGAGGCCAACCGCTTCAGCATCCCTGATGTCCAGGTCGATCTCGGAGATCGCCTCCACGCTCCAGCCCGCCGGTGGCGACGCCAGCAATTCAGTGGCCAGTTGCCCGCCCGCTCCGGTGATCAGCGCCTTCAAGCCCGCTCCCCCATGCCGTATCCCATCAGGCCTAGCCCGGCGGCCCCCGCGCGAGCAAGCCCGGGTCGGCGGCGCGGTCACGATTTCTCCGCGATCAATTTCAGAGATGCAATTGGCGAGGCCGGTGGGTATGCCAAGAAGGCGCGCCGCGCCTGGGCAATCCCCGGCGGGGAAAACTGGGTTGGAGTCAGGATTGATCGAACCGAGTTCCGGCCTGCCGAGCGGTTCGGCGTCGCGGCCAAAACCCTCCCGTCTACGGATATTGATCGGCGTGATCGTGATCGTGGTGATCGCGGTCGGCCTGGCCCTGGTGCTTTCGTTCTGCGCCCGATCCACCAAACCCGACGGAGGACCATCAGGCGGCGGCCATGGCCGCCGGGGCCAAGGTGGTTCCGCCGGTCCTGGCGGAGGGCCGCCGATCACCGTTGGCGTGGCGACCGCCAGTCTGGGGCATATTCCGATTCAGGTCAGTGCGCTCGGGACGGTGACGCCGGTGGCCACGATCAATGTCTCCGCGCGGGTCTCGGGCATGCTCGACAAGGTCGCTTTCACCGAGGGCCAGATGGTGCGTAAGGGCCAACTTCTGGCCGTGATCGACCCACGTCCGTTCCAGGTCGCCCTGCAACAGGCGCGAGGGCAACTGCTGCACGATCAGGCGCTGCTGGAGACCGCCAAGGTCGATCTGGCGCGATACCGGACGCTGCGCGCCCAGGACTCGATTTCCGCCCAGACCTATGACACCCAGACGGACCTGGTGCGCCAGGACGAGGCGACGGTCAGCGCCGATCAAGCCTCGGTCGCCAACGCCAATCTCAACCTTTCCTTCACGCGCGTCCTGTCGCCGGTGTCCGGACGTGTCGGCCTGCGCCAGGTCGACGCCGGCAATCAGATCACCGCCAACCAATCCACACCTCTGGCCATCGTCACCCAGATCGCGCCGATGACGGTGGTTTTCACCCTTCCGGAGGGCGCCATCGGCCCGGTCGCGAGGCGCGGGGCGGGCGCGGGCCTGGCTGTCACAGCCTACGATCGCGCCGGAGGCGCGGTTCTGGCCCAGGGAACCCTGGCCACCCTGGACAATCAGATCGACACCACCACCGGCACGGTCAAGGCCAAGGCCGTTTTCCCCAACACCGACAGCGCGCTTTTTCCCAATCAGTTCGTCAGCGTGGTGCTGCTGGTGGACACGCTCCAGAACCAGATCATCGTGCCGACCACCGCGACGCGTCATGGACCCCAGGGTGACTTCGCCTGGGTTCTCCAGCCGGACAAGACGGTCAAGGCCCGTCCCGTCACGGTCGGCCCCGGCACGGCCGAAACCGTCTCGATCGTGTCGGGCCTCAAGAGGGGCGAAACCGTGGTCACCGCCGGGGGCGATCGTCTGCGCGAAGGCTCCAAGGTCGTGCTCCCACGGCCGTGAATCCCTCCCGCCCCTTCATCGAACGGCCGGTGGCGACCTCGCTGCTGATGGCCGCGATCCTGCTGGCGGGCGTCGTGGCGTTCCGCTTCCTGCCGCTCTCGGCGCTGCCCGAGGTGGACTACCCCACCATCCAGGTCTCGACCTCCTATCCGGGAGCCAGCCCCGAGGTGATGGCGACCACCGTCACCGCCCCGCTGGAGGTTCAATTCGGTCAGATGTCCGAGCTGAACCGGATGTCGTCGATCAGTTCGAGCGGCTCGTCGATCGTCACGCTGCAGTTCGGCCTGGGCCTCGGCCTGGATGTGGCCGAACAGGAGGTCCAGGCCTCGATCAACGCGGCGACCGCCCTTCTGCCGACCGACCTGCCCGCGCCGCCGATCTACGCCAAGGTCAATCCGGCCGACGCGCCGGTGCTGACCCTTGCCCTGAGTTCCAAGACCCTTCCACTCACCGAGGTCGAGAGCGCCGGCAACCAGCAGCTGGGCCAGAAGATTTCCCAGCTCCCCGGGGTCGGCCTGGTATCGGTCAGCGGCGGTCAGAAGCCAGCCGTGCGGATCCAGGTCAACACCCAGCTGCTGGCATCCTACGGCCTTTCCCTGTCCCAGCTCAGTTCCGCGATCGCCTCGGCCAACGCCAACGGCGCGAAGGGCAACTTCGACGGCCCCGCCCGTTCCTACGCCATCGACGCCAATGACCAGTTGCTGACCACCGACGACTACGCCCACCAGATCATCGCCTATCGAAACAGCGCGCCAGTCAGGCTCACCGACGTCGCCAATGTGGTCGCCGGGGCCGAGAACACCGAGTTGGGCGCCTGGTTCAATCGCACCCCGGCCGTTCTGCTCAATGTGCAGCGCCAACCTGGAGTGAACGTCATCAGCACGGTGAACAAGATCAAGGCGGCCCTGCCCGATCTCCAGACCGGCCTGCCTCCCGGTATCGACGTGAAGGTGGTGTCCGACCGCACCACCGGCATCCGGGCCTCGGTCACCGATGTGGAATTCGAACTGATGCTCAGCGTCGCCCTGGTGGTGGCGGTGATCTTTGTTTTCCTGCGCAGCCTGGCGGCCACCCTGATCGCCAGCGTCGCCGTGCCGCTGTCGCTCGTCGGCACGTTCGCGGTGATGTACCAACTGCACTTCTCCCTGAACAACCTGACCTTGATGGCGCTGACCATCGCCACCGGCTTCGTCGTCGACGATGCGATCGTGATGATCGAGAACATCTCCCGCTACATAGAGGCCGGCGAGAAACCCATGGCCGCGGCGCTCAAGGGCGCCCAGCAGATCGGGTTCACGATCATCTCGTTGACGGTCTCGCTGATCGCCGTGCTGATTCCATTGCTGTTCATGGGCGATGTCGTGGGCCGGCTGTTTCGGGAGTTCGCGATCACCCTGGCGGTGACGATCGTGATTTCGGCGGTGGTGTCCCTGACCCTGGTGCCGACGCTGTCGGCCCGGTGGCTGAAGACCCACGACATGGTGGAAGAAAGCGCCTTTGGACGACGCTCCAAAGCGACCCTGGACTGGGTGGTCGCCCGCTATGACCGGGGGCTGATCTGGGTGCTGGACAGACAGGGCGCGACCCTGATCACCGCCCTGGTCACTCTGGCGGTCACGGTGGTGCTGTTCTTCCTGATCCCAAAGGGGCTGTTTCCCACCCAGGATACCGGCCTGGTCCAGGGCGTCACCCAGACCGGCCAAGGCGTCTCCTATTCGGGCATGGCCGCCGTGCAGCAAAAGGTCGCGTCCGAGCTGCTCAAGGATCCCGATGTCGCCAGCCTGACCAGTTTCATCGGTGTCGATGGCGTGAACACGACGCTCAACACCGGGCGCATGCTGATCACCCTCTCGCCGTTCGGCCATCGCACCGCTTCGCTGCAAACCATCCTGGAGCGATTGCGGCGAGCCGCCGACTCCGTGGCGGGCGTCAGCCTGTTTGTACAGCCGGTGCAGGATCTGACGATCGATTCATCCTCGGGCCGGACCCAATACCAGTTCGCCCTGCAAGGGTCCGACACCGCGGCGGTGGCGACGTGGTCCGCCAGGCTGGTCGAGCGGCTGTCCAAGGAGGCCAAGATCCGCAACGTCGGCTCGGACCTGCAGAGTGAGGGTCTGGCGGCCTATATCGACATCGACCGAGACAATGCCGCGCGCCTGGGGATCACGCCGGCGTCCGTTGACGACGCCCTCTACTACGCTTTCGGCCAGAGGATCATCTCGACGATCTTCACCCAGGCCAGCCAGGAACGGGTGATCCTCCAGGCCGACCCCCACGCGCTACAGACGCCGGACTCGCTGAAAGATCTCTATCTTACCTCGGCGACCGGCAAGGCGACCCCGCTGGCGGCAATCGCCACCATCTCGTCGCGCGCCGCGCCGCTGCAGGTCAATCACGTGGGCCAGTTTCCGGCGGCGAACATTTCGTTCGACACGGCGCCGGGGGTATCGCTGGGCGACGCGGTGGCCGCCATCCAGAAGGACGAGGCGGCGATCGGCGTACCGGCTACCATCACCACCGCCTTCCTCGGCGCCGCCAACGCCTTCAAGGCCTCGCTCGGCAATGAACTTTGGCTGATCCTGGCGGCGATCGTGACAGTCTATATCGTGCTGGGCGTACTCTATGAGAGCTACATCCACCCGATCACCATCCTTTCCACCCTGCCCTCGGCCGGGGCCGGGGCCCTGTTCGCCCTGATGATCTCCGGCCAGGACCTGGGGGTGATCGGCATCATCGGCATCATCCTGCTGATCGGCATCGTCAAGAAGAACGCCATCATGATGATCGATTTCGCCCTCGACGCCGAACGCAACGAGGGCAAGTCACCCCGGGAAGCGATCCACCAAGCCGCGCTGCTGCGGTTTCGGCCAATCATCATGACCACCCTGGCGGCGTTGTTCGCGGCCCTGCCGCTGATGCTCGGCTGGGGCGTCGGGTCGGAACTCCGCCACCCGCTTGGCGTCAGCATCGTGGGCGGGCTGATCGTCAGCCAGGCCCTGACCCTGTTCACCACGCCGGTGATCTATCTCCAGTTCGACCGCCTGGCCCGCCGCTTCGACCGCACGGGACTCGCCCGACCGTGAATCTACCGGCGATCTTCATCGGACGCCCGATCGCCACCGTTCTGTTGACCCTCGGTGTCGCCCTGGCCGGCATGGCGGCGTTTTTCCTGCTGCCGATATCGCCGCTGCCACAGATCGACATACCGACCATCAGCGTCACCGCCAGTCTGCCGGGGGCCAGCCCCGACACCATGGCCACCAGCGTAGCGACACCGCTTGAAAAGCATCTGGGCGTCATCGCCGATGTGACCGAGATGACCTCGAGCAGCAGGGTCGGACAGACCAATATCACCCTGCAGTTCGGGCTGGATCGCGATATCGACGGCGCGGCGCGGGACGTGCAGGCGGCCATCAACGCCTCGAGGGTGGACCTGCCCACGACGCTGCGCAGCAATCCCACCTATCACAAGCTCAATCCCACCGACGCGCCGATCATCATCCTGGCCATGACCTCGGCCACGCGTTCCCCCGAGCAGATCTACGATGTCGCCTCGACGATCATCCAGCAGCAGCTGAGTCAGGTGAAGGGCGTCGGAGAGGTGGCGCTCGGCGGCGGCTCCCTGCCGGCGGTGCGGGTGGAGCTGAATATTCTCGCATTAGCCCGCTATGGCATCGGCCTGGAAGACGTGCGGGCGGCCCTGGCTTCGGCAAACGCCAACCGTCCCAAGGGTATCGTCCAGGACGGCCATCTGCGGTTTCAGATCTACACCAACGACACCGGTCTGAAGGCGGCGACCTTCGCGCCTCTGGTGATCGCCTATCGCAACGGCGCCGCGGTGCGCCTCTCGGACATCGCGCAGGTCGTGGACGGCGTGACGGATGTCCACAATATCGGCCTGTTCAACGGCAAGCGCGCGATCATCGTCAGGGTCAGCCGCCAACCCGCCGCCAACATCATCGACACCGTCGACCATGTGAAGGCGTTGATACCCACCCTTCGGCGAGCGCTGCCCGCCGACATCGACATGACTGTCGCCACCGATCGCACCACCACCATCCGCTCATCCCTGAGCGAGGTGGAACGCACCGTGCTGATATCGATCGTACTGGTGGTGGCGGTGGTGGCGTTTTTCCTACGCAACGGGCGCGCCATCCTGATCCCCAGCGTGGCGGTGGCGGTTTCCCTGCTCGGGGCGCTCGGGGTGATGTTCCTGCTGGGCTTTTCGCTCGACAACTTCTCATTGATGGCGCTGACGGTTTCCACCGGCTTCGTGGTCGATGACGCCATCGTAGTGGTGGAAAACATCACCCGCCACGTGGAAGCGGGCATGAACCGGCTGGAAGCCGCCCTGCTGGGGGCAAAGGAAGTGGCGTTCACGGTCTTGTCGATCAGCCTCTCCCTGGTGGCGGTGTTCCTGCCGATCCTGCTGATGGGCGGACTGGTGGGACGGCTGTTTCGCGAGTTCGCGGTGACCCTTTCGGCGGCCATCCTGGTCTCGCTGGTGGTGTCGCTGACCACCACCCCGATGATGTGCGCCTTTCTGATCGACCGCGCCAAACCGGCCGACCAGCAAGGCCGGTTGGGCCGGATCGCCGACGCCGGCTTCGCGCGGATGCTGGGGCTCTATGAGCGGGCGCTGGATTGGGCGCTCGGGGCCGGGCCGCTGATGATCGTCGTCCTGGTGGCGACGATCGGGCTGTTCGTCTTTCTGATCGGCGTCGTGCCGAAGGGTTTCTTCCCGGAGCAGGACACGGGCCAGATCGCGGCCGGCCTCCAGTCGGACCAGTCGAGTTCGTTCGCCGTCACCTCGGGGCGCCTGGCCCGGTTCGTGAAGATCGTGGGCGACGACCCGTTGGTGGACACCGCGGTGGCCTTTGCCGGAAACAACGCCGGCGGCGGCTTCATGTTCATCAGCCTGAAACCAGACAGCCGCCGGCACGGCGGCTCCGCGGCGGTGGTGCAACGCCTTCGCCCCAAGCTTGGGCGGGTCGCGGGCGCCAGCATCTTCCTCAATCCGGTGCAGGACATCGGCGCCGGCGGACGCCAGAGCAACGCCGCCTATCAGTATACGCTGGAAGCGGGAGACTTGGCGCAGCTGCGCTTCTGGGCGGCGCGTCTGGCCGAGGCCCTGAAAAAACAGCCAGGCCTGATCGACGTCAACACCGACCAGGAGGATCATGGCCTGGAGAGTTTCGTCGAGGTCGACCGGGACAAGGCCGCTCGCCTGGGAATCACCAACGCCGCGATCGACAGCACTCTCTATGACGCCTTCGGCCAGCGACAGGTCTCCACCATCTATAAGGAAACCAATCAGTACAAGGTGATCATGGAGGCCGCGCCAGCCTTCACCCAGGACCCGACCCGGCTCAACGACATCTATGTCAGCAACGGCACGGCCGCGAAGATATCCGGGACGACCACCGGTCCAGCTTCGGGGGTCAGCCAGACCCCGCCCGGCAACAACGCGCCCCGTTCGGCCAATGTGGCCGGCCAGCCCGGCGCTCTGGCGGCGGGCTCGGGCGCCACGCTGGCGGTGGGCGCCACGGCTGTGGCCGGGCCATCGGCGCCCCCGGGCAGGGCCGCGTCGCAGGGCGTGGCGGTCAGCACGGCGGCGGAAGTCATTACTCCGCTTTCGGCCTTCGCCCACTGGGCCGACGCCGCCACCCCGACATCGGTCAGCCACCAGGACTCCGAGCCCGCCACGACCATTTCCTACAACCTGCCGCCGGGCAAATCGCTCGGCGACACCGCCAAGGTGATCGCCCAGGTCGAGGCCCGGATCGGCATGCCAACCAGCATCCACGGCGCGTTCCAGGGCACCGCCAAGGTCTTCCAGGATTCGCTGGCCACCGAGCCACTGCTGATCGCCGCCGCCCTGGTCGCGATCTACATCGTGCTGGGGATTCTCTATGAGAGCTATATTCACCCCCTGACCGTGCTCTCCACCTTGCCCTCGGCCGGCATCGGCGCGGTGATCGCCCTGATCATCTTCCATATCCAGTTCACGATCATCGCCCTGATCGGGGTCATTCTGCTGATCGGCATCGTCAAGAAGAACGCCATTCTGATGATCGATTTCGCGATCGTCGCCGAGCGGGATCAGGGCCTGACCGCGTTCGACGCCATCCGCCAGGCGGCCCTGGCCCGGTTCCGGCCGATCATGATGACGACCTTCGCGGCCATCTTCGGCGCCCTGCCGCTGGCGATCGGCTGGGGCGACGGCTCGGAACTCAGGCAGCCGCTCGGCATTACGATCATCGGCGGGCTGCTGGTCAGCCAGGTGATCACGCTGTTCACCACCCCGGTGGTCTATGTCTATCTCGACCGTCTCAGAGGCCGCCGGCGTCGGCGCGGCGCGGGCCTCGCCCCGACCCGGCCTGGCCCGGTTCCCGCAACTTGAGGACGCCCCAGACCATGGTCCCCCGTTCGCATTTCCGGCTCCAAGCCCTTTGGCCGCTTTTGGCGATCGCCAGCCTGAACGCGTGCATGGTGGGGCCGACCTACCATCGCTCGGCGGCCCCGACGTCGGCGTCGTTCAAGGAAGCCGAGGGCTGGGCGCCGGCCAACCCCTCCGACGCCGCCGACCGCAAGGACTGGTGGACGGTTTTGGGCGATCCGACGCTCAACGAGCTTGAGGCGAAGGTCAACATCTCCAACCAGACCCTGGCCGCGGCCGAGGCGGCCTATCGTCAGGCGCACGGCCTGGTGGCGCAGGATCGGGCCGCGTTGTTTCCGACCATCAGCCTGGACGCCTCGGCGAACGCCGCGAAATCCGGCGGTGGGGCCCGAACGACCTACCAGCCAAGTATCGGGGGAAGTTGGGCTCCGGACATCTGGGGCGCCGTCCGCCGAACGATTCAACAGGCCAAGGCCAACGCCCAGGCCAGCGCGGCCACCCTCGCCAGCGCTCGCCTGTCGGCCCAGACCGAAATGGCGGTCGACTACATCCAGCTGCGCCAATATGACGAGGAACGACGTCTGCTGGACGCCAACGCCACCGCTCTGGGTCGCACGCTGACGATCACCCAGAACAAATACAACGCCGGCGTGGCCGGCAAGAGCGACGTCCTCAATGCCCAAAGCCAGTATCAGTCAGCCCAGGCGGCGTTGACGGACCTCGCGCAACTGCGCGCCAGGAGCGAGCACGCCATCGCCATTCTGGCGGGAGAGGCGCCCGCCGCCCTGACCCTGGCCCCGACGCCCTGGACGCTCAGGCTTCCCGAGATTCCCACCGCGGCGCCCTCGACCCTGCTTGAGCGACGTCCGGATATTGCCTCGGCTGAGCGCACCGCCGCCGCCGCCAGCGCTCAGATCGGCGTCCAGACGGCCGCCTATTTTCCGACCCTTACCCTCACCGGCCAGGGCGGCTACGCGTCCAGCCAGCTCAGCCAGCTGTTCAACGCTTCCACTAGCTTCTGGTCGGTCGGCGCATCGGCGGCGGAAACTCTGCTCGACGCCGGCGCCCGCCATGCCAAGGTCGCGCAAGCCCAGGCCGCCTACGACCAGGCGGTGGCCAACTACCGCCAGACGGTGCTGACGGCGTTTGGCCAGGTGGAAGACAATCTGGCCGCCCAGAGGGTGCTGGCGGCGGAGCAGGCGATGCGGAAGGCGGCGGCCGACTCGGCCAGCGCCGCGGAAACCATAGCCCGCAACCAATACGCGGCCGGCACGGTGGACTACACCGCCGTGGTCATCGCCCAGACCACCGCCATCAACGCGCGCAACACCGAACTGAGTATCGAGGCCCAACGCCTGACCACGGCGGTCGATCTGATCGAGGCGCTCGGCGGCGGCTGGACCGCCTCCAATCTGCCAGGCGACTGAATACTATTTCTTTTTACCCAATTCGGCGGCGATGTCCTTGATCAGGCGGCCGACTTTGCGATGGGCGGCGGTCAGTTGATCGCGGGTGACGCCCCAGCGCTTCATCCAATATTCGACCGCTTGCCGCTCGGAGAGGTCGAGGCGGTCCTTGTCGATGAAGCCGCGCTTGTCCTTCAGGCCGGCCATGGAGGTCCTTTCGCTGTATCGTGGGGGTAATGACATGATGTTCCCCTCGGCGCCAAAGGCGAACGGCGATAAACAGCGCCCATGACCAGCAACCCGCCACTCCGCCGGCTGATCGACATGCCGGGCGTTTCCGACCTCGAAC
This sequence comes from Caulobacterales bacterium, assembly GCA_038227865.1. Classification (GTDB taxonomy): domain Bacteria; phylum Pseudomonadota; class Alphaproteobacteria; order Caulobacterales; family Caulobacteraceae; genus Acaudatibacter. The sequence goes on along the minus strand of JBBRPO010000011.1, from coordinate 54,749 downwards.
ATGCCGCCGTCCTCAAGCCGCTCCCCGGGATCGGAGAAATCCGCCCACCGGACGCCGACATCGACGCCTGCTCAAAGGCGCTGTTCGAACTGACTCCTGACGAGGCCGAAGCGACGCTCCGCCCCGACGACTGGGACGATATCGAATACAAGCCGATCGCCAGACAGGTGGCCGCGTTCGAGGCGGCGGGCTGGGACGTCACCGACAACAAGCGACGGCCGTTGCGGGTTCTGACCTATTTCAGCCAGCCACTGTGGCTGGCCATTCGTGGCGTGGCGGGAAGCGTACCGTTTCAGGCCGAACCCGAAGGCGACCTGTCAGAACCCTCCGCAGTCTGGGCTTCGGATCTGGCCGCCGAAGCGGCGCGTTTCCGAAAACGCTGAGCGTGAGGCTCTATGACTTGTGGTGGTGGCGGTGATGATGGTGGCGATGATAGTTGTGGCCGACTACGGCCCCGCCAACCCCGCCAACGACGGCGCCGACCGGACCGGCCACCACAGCGCCGCCAACCGCGCCGGCCACGGCGCCCTTGGCCGTATCGGTTATCGCCCAAGCCCCGCCCGCCGAGCCCAGCATCGCTAGCGCGCAGGCGCCGATAACAAGCCGTTTCATAGCTTTCTCCCAGATCAATCCGCTAAAACGCGCGAGCCGCGATTCGGTTCCCGGCCTCAGCGTAAAATCGCGCCAAACAGCAATTTGAGCAACCCCGCCACAACGGCCAGGCTCGCCACGCTGGCCGCCCATATCCCCCAGAACCACGCCCATCTGGCCATCAGTGGTAGCCCTTGGGATCGGTCTTGCCGCGAAACACCCAATAGGCATAGCCGGTGTAGGCCAGAATGACCGGGATCAGCACGCCCGCTCCGATCAGCATGAAGCCGAGGCTGGAGGCCGGCGCCGAGGCCTGCCAGATCGTCACCCGACCGGGCACGATGTCGGGATAGAGACTGATGGCGAGGCCGGCGTAGCCCAGCGCGAACAGGCCAAGGGCGATCGGAAACGGCCATGTCTCGTCCTTGCGGCGCAGGCAGAAGAACAGGGCCACGGCCGCGATGGCCACCAGCAAGGGCACCTGCGCGGTGGCGATGATGTTGGGAAAGGTCAGCCAGCGGCGCCAGTAGTCGGCCTTCAGGAACGGCGTCGCGGCGCTGACCGCGCCGATCGCCACCACCGTGGCGGCCCCGAACCGCCAGGCCAGGTGGAAGGCCCGGGCGAGCAGGCTGTCGGTGGTCTTCATGATCAGCCAGGTCGCGCCCAGCATGCCATAGCCGGCCACCACCGATGCGCCGGTGAGCAGGCTGAACGGCGTCAGCCAGTCCCACCAGCCGCCGCCATAGCCCCGGCCGGTCACGGTGACGCCCTGGAGAATCGCCCCCAGGATCACGCCCTGCGAGAACGCCGCCAGAGTCGAGCCGCCGCAGAAGGCCAGGTCCCAGGCCCAGCGCGCCCGCTGTGTGCGCCAGCGGTATTCGAAGGCCACGCCCCGGAACACCAGTCCCAGCAGCATGGCGATCAGCGGCGCATAGACCGCTGGCATCAGGATCGCATAGGCCAGGGGAAAGGCCGCCAGCATGCCGCCGCCGCCCAGGATCAACCAGGTCTCGTTGCCGTCCCAGACCGGCGCCACCGAGTTCATCGCGGTGTCGCGGTCGGCGTCATTGCCCAGCATCGGGAACAGAATGCCGATGCCCAGGTCGAAGCCGTCGAGCACCACATAGGCGAACACAGCGAAGGCGATGAGGCCCGCCCAGATCAGCGTAAGGTCGGCGTTGTAGGTCATGCCACCGTCCCCTTAATGAACCGGCTGAAGCGCACGATCGGGGTCGATCGCGGGAGCGGGGGTGATGCCGGCGGCGCGGATCGGGTCATGCTCGTCCAACCCCTCCTCGTGGTCGTGCGGCGGATGCCCCATCAGGCGCAGCAGGTAGAACAAGCCTGAACCGAAGACTATGAAATAGACCACCGCAAACGCGGCCAGAGAGGCGGCCACGGCCGGCGCTTGCAACGGCGAGGCCGACTGGCTGGTCCGCAGCAAGCCGTAGACGGTGTAGGGCTGGCGGCCCACCTCGGTGGTGATCCAGCCGGCCAGCACCGCCACGAACCCCATCGGTCCCATGGCCAGGGCGAAACGGTGCAGCGACCGCCAGTCATAAAGCCCGCGCCTGAGCCGCGCCAGCAGCGACACGCCGCCCAGCAATGCCATCAGCAATCCGATCCCGACCATGATCCGAAACGACCAGAACACGATCGGCACATAGGGCCAGTCCTGGCGTGGCACGGTGTCGAGCCCGGCCAGAGGCGCGTCCAGATTGTGCTTGAGGATCAATGACGAAAGTTTCGGGATTTCGACCTTGTATTCGACCTCGCCCTTGGCCTGGTTTGGCAGGCCGAACAGGATCAGCGGCGCGCCGTGCGGGTGGCTTTGATAGTGGCCTTCCATGGCCATGATCTTGGCCGGCTGGTGCTCCAGGGTGTTCAGGCCATGGGAGTCGCCGGCCAGGATCTGGATCGGCGCCACCACGGTCGCCATCCACATGGCCATCGAGAACATCTTGCGCGCTTCCAGGTTGGCCTTGTCCTTGAGCAGGTGGAAAGCCCCGACCGCCCCCACCACCAGAGCCGTGGTCAGGTAGGCGGCCAGCACCATATGAACCAGCCGGAACGGGAATGACGGGTTGAAGATCACCTTCAGCCAGTCGGCCGGCACGAACTGGCCCTGAGCGTTGATCGCGTAGCCAGCCGGGGTCTGCATCCAGCTGTTGACCGACAGGATCCAGAACGCCGAGGCGAAGGTGCCCAGCGCCACGGCCAGAGTAGCGATGAAGTGCAGGGTCGGGCCTACGCGCTTGAGGCCGAACAGCATCACCCCCAGGAACCCCGCCTCCAGGAAAAACGCGCTCATCACCTCATAGGCCATCAGCGGCCCCAGCACCGCGCCGGCCTTGTCGGAGAACACCGACCAGTTGGTTCCGAACTGATAGGCCATCACCAGCCCCGACACGACGCCGGCCCCGAAGGCCACGGCGAAGATCTTCAGCCAATAGTGAAACAGGTTCAGATAGACCGGGTTGCGGGTCCGCAGCCACAGACCCTCCAGCACCGCCAGATAGCTGGCCAGGCCAATGGAGAAGGCCGGGAAGATGATGTGGAACGAGATCGTGAAGGCGAATTGGGCGCGGGCCAAAACCAGGGCGTCGATCATGCGGCCTCCTTGGGATCGCGGCCGGGGCGCTTACCCCTGGCGAACACCGTGATCTTGTTCTTGACGTCCAACAAACGCGAGACACCCGCGCCCAGGGCCAGGAGTTGGCCCAGACTTTCGTTGTCGAGCTTCTGAACGTCATCGGCCCAGCCGGTCAAAAGCTCGATCAGGTCATGCATCTGGCGCATCCGATCCTGGGCATGACGCTCAAGGTCGTTGGCCGGCTTGACCATAAGGGTATCACGCAGAAGCGACAGGGTGGGATCGATCTCGCGCTTGCGTCGCTCCTCGGCCAGGATGCGCAGAATCTGCCAGATATCGTCAGGGGTCTGAAAATAGTCCCGGCGGTCGCCCTGGATGTGCCGTTTTCGCACCAGCCGCCAGGCCTCCAACTCCTTGATGCCCATGCTGGTGTTGGACCGGGATATGCCTAGGGCCTCGGTGATCTGGTCGGCGTTCAGAGGCTCGTCCGAGAGAAACAGCAGGGCGTAGATTTGGCCCACCGTGCGGTTCACGCCCCAGCGGCCGCCCATCTCACCAAAGTGCAGAACGAAGGTTTGAACCAGGGGCGAGAGAGCCACGGCAAACTCCCGGGTTTTTTGAATTTTCAGAAATTATTGAAATAACAGGCGCCCGTCAACCGCGATCTACACCCCGCCTTCCCTCTGGGCGCACAGGCCAAATCGACGGGTTGGGCGTTGACCTTGCCCAGGGCGCGGAAGATTGTGCTCGCCAACAAAAACACTCCGGGAAACCCTCATGAGAGCCTTGCTTACCGCCGCCTCCGCCCTGACTACCGCCGTACTGGCCACCGCTGTGCTGGCCCAGCCGATGGCGATGCCGGGGCGCCGCGCCGGGCTCTGGGAAATGTCGATGTCCGGCGCCGCGATGCAGGGACACGCGTTCAAGATGCGCCAGTGCGTCGACCCTGCCACCGAACGTAACTTCTCGCCGTTCAACAGCGGACCGGGCGGCCGCGGCGCGGACGCCGCCAACTGTTCCAAGCGCGATGTCCACCGCATCGCCGGCGGATGGGCCTTCGAATCGGCCTGCATCCAGAACGGCAAGCCTGTGACCAGCTCGGGAACCATCACCGGAGACTTCCAGAGCCACTATCACATGGAGCTGGCGACCACCGGCGGCGGCGCCGGCCCGCAACACATGACCATGGACAACACCTGGGTCGGCCCATGCCCAGCCGGGGGCCATGGTCATACGATCACCCTACCCGATGGCCGGGTGATAACGATACCGCAACATTAGCTCAGGATTTGGATCGTGAACGGATGAACCGAAGGCAGCTCGCCATCGCGCTTTCGGCCCTGCCGCTTGCCAGCATGCCGATCCGTGCGCTCGCCTCGATATCAGGAGCGCTCAAAACCACGGTCGCCGGCCCTCAGCGCACGGCCAGGAACCGGGTCCGCGACGCCTTCCGCCACCCGGCCGAGACCCTCTCTTTCTGGGGTCTCAGGCCTGGGCAGATGGTGGTCGAGATCGATCCGGCCGGCGGTTATTGGACCGAAATCCTGGCCCCTTATCTCAAAGCCACCCATGGCCACTATGTGGCCGCCCAGGGCGGCGATGGCGCGGCGTTCAAGGCCCTGTACGGAGACGCCGCGGTCTGGGGCGAGATACAGTTGGCCAGTTTCGAGGCCACCAGCGGGCCACTGGTTCCGGATGGAACCGCCGACATGGTGATCGCCTCGCGCAATATTCACGACTGGATGTGGACACCGGGCCGGCTCGACAAGGCCCTGGCCGATTTCCACGCCGCCCTGAAGCGCGGCGGCGTTCTGGCCGTGGAGGAGCACCGCGCCGACCCCCGGCCGATGGTCAACGAGGCGCGCGACGGCTATGTGGCCACCGCCTGGCTGACCGCGGCGGTGGAGAAGGCCGGCTTCAAGCTGGCCGGTAGTTCCGAGATCAACGCCAACCCCAAGGACACCAAGGACCACCCGTTCGGCGTCTGGACCCTGCCCCCCACCCGCCGCACCCACGCCAAGGACAAGCCTACGCCTGCGGGCTTCGACCCGGCCAAATACGAGACGATCGGCGAGAGCGACCGGATGACGTTGCGGTTTCGAAAGGTTTGATCGGACTGGAGCGGCCGGGCCACCGCCACGCGGGCGGTCACGCTCTCGGGGCGAAAGATGATCATGGCCCGGCTATTCGACCACGCCCCCGCAGCGACATCCCGCAGCGATATCCGGGATATCCGGATATCCGGGGACACCATATCCAATTCAGCCCGGGAATAGCGCCAATGCGTAAGGCCCAGATCGCCATGGCCCGCCGCGCAACCCTCGGCCAGCAGGCCCTGGAGGTTTGATAGCCCTCATCTGAGGAAGAACACCGTCTGGCGACGGCTCCCACGCTGGGTGACGTGGTGAGGGGTTTCCTTCATCACAACTCGAGCCAGACGCGCCATGCCACCACCGTTGGACTCCAAGCAGCGGAACATCAATTACATATAGTGTCCCCAGATATAAGTGCCAGATATCAAGTGTCCCCAGATATCACTTGTCTTTGCCTTGACTAAATGGCCAAATTGTTCCCGTAATAGTTGTTTTCATAGCAATAATAGAGGCAGTAGTTATCAGTATAATACCAATAAAATTTCTAATCTCGTGAATTTCGGGGAATATGTTGTCAAAAGTAAGCAATATGAAGTCCGTAAATCCCAAAATTAGGGATAAAATTCGAAAAAAAACAGCTTGTCGAGAAAATTTTTGTTTCAGCATGTGACGTGCTCTAGAATAAGCCCTAGTGCGTCGAGGGTTCCTGCGTATGTGCCAGCACTTGCTGATAGAAACAGGAGTTCCGGACTCAGCGGATTGGGGATGATGCCTAGCAAAAAGGAGGCGAACCCAACCCGGCGAACGCCCGAAGCGGTCGATAGCGCCGTGGTCCCGACGCAGCATAAATAGCTAGGTCTACCCTTTAGTGGCGGGCGCGCAGGAGGTCTGCCATGCCTGTTTCCCGGGGGTCCACCGGTTGAATTGGCCTCGCCGTTTGAGCCAGCCCCAGAAGAGGGTCCACTGAATGATTCACTTAACACGCCGAAGTCCTTGGCCGGGGGTTGGATGGTGTCCTTGGCCGTCGCCATTACGACCAGTTCATAGGGAGTCGGAAGACCCTCCGAACCGCCCTGCGGTTTGATCAGGCTCAGGGCAATCACCGCCTGCAACCCCGTCGGGTCTCTCGCATTGATCGGGTCGTTACCGACATAGGCATACCAGTTCGGTCCGTCCCCATATCCGATGGGATCGGTCTGCATAAATCTTCCGAGGGTCGGGGAATAGAGCCTCGCCTTGTAGTAGTACATGCCAAGGTCCGGGATAAGCGCCTGGCCGGTGTACTGGAACCGCCCCCAGTTCGATGCGGCGGGGATGCCATACTCATCGTAGGTGTTGACGTTGGTGCGGTTGCCCGAGCAGTCGGCGACGGCGACGACGGAGCCCAGGTCGTCGGTGTGCAGGAATTTCGTTCCCGAGCAGTCCCATTGGCCCCCCTCGTCCTGTAGGATCGGTTCGTCCGCGCCGGGACCCCAGAAGAAGCGCCGCCGGATGGCGCCGGTGGAACCATTGTACTCCGCCACCACATGCGCGCCGTCATAGGCGAACTGCGTGCCGCCGAACGTCGCGCTGGACGTTTGATAGAGCCTTCCAAGCGGGTCATAGGTCAGGGTCGCGCCCCCCGATGTCGAGGCGCTGATCATCCGGTTCTCGGCGTCGTAGCCGTAGGTGTTGGTCCCGTCCGACGTCAAATTGCCGTTACCGTCGTAAGCGAATGTCGCCGAGCCCGCGGTAAGATACTGGTTCAGCGCGTTGGCGGTGTAGCCGCGGTTGAGGGTGGCGTAGCCGCTGAAGCGGTAGTCGTCGTTGTTGCGCGTCTGGCTCAGGACCTCATTGGCGGCGTCGTAGCCGAACCCCTTGGTCACATTGCCGGTCCCGACATAGAAATTCTGCGAGATCGCGTTGGGTCGGCTAAGTGCATCGTAGCCGTATGTCGTGGTGCTCGACGCGCGCGAGGTGGTCGCGCGCCGGTCAAGGGTGTCATAGGTGATGCCGAAGAATGGAACCGCGCTGGAGCCCGGGTGGGTCACGGTCGCCAGGGTCACCCCCGCCAGTTTGTCGTAGGTCATGGTGTAATACAGACCGTCCGGATCGGTCAGCCGGGTCACGTCGCCCAGCGCGTCGTACTGATAGCTCTGGGTTCGGCTGATCCCGCTCATGGAAGCCGTGCTCGAGATAAGTCGGCCAAGCCCGTCGTAGCTCGCCGTCACCGCGTCCGCGCCGCTGGTGCTGTCGAACCTCGCCGACGTGAGGTGCCCGACCAGATCATAGGCATAGTAGACGCTCCGCATGCCCGATGGAACGGTCTTCACCGACAGCCGGTTCAGGGGATCGTAACCGAAGCCGAACGTCTGTCCAGCGCGCGTGCGCCGGCCCAGAGATTCTAAATGCGAATTATTCGCAACATGAAGCGATGTGACTTTTCCTTCGGAATTGACTTTATGATTGCAATATGCGACTATACCGCCAATGTCGGAACACGCCTCCCCCAATCCGCCCCCGCCCGGCGCTCCTTGCGAGAGCGGCGCCGTGGAGGTGATCCGCGATGGCCCCGGTTCTCTTCAAAGCCCAAACCCCACCGTATTTAACGGTGATCTACGGTGGTCCAGGGCCGCACAAAGGCCAAAACCTGTCGGCCAACGACGACCTTCCGCTTAGCCGGCGGCGGCGGCGCGGCGCGAAATCCGACACCATCGGAAGACCCTGGAGCGGCCGGCGGGAATCGAACCCGCGACATTCAGCTTGGGAAGCTGACGTTCTACCTCTGAACTACGGCCGCGACAGGGGGCGGGAATTACGCGGTTTTCGCCGCCTTGCAAAGCCGCCGCGTTGACGCCGGGCGTTCGCGGACGCACGATGCGTTGGCGTTTTCTGGCGAGGATCAAGACCATGGCTGACGGCGAGATGACTTCGAAGGCGGGTTTCCGCGCGATGACCCAGGGCACGGCCGAGGACTGGGCCGCGATCGGCGCCGCCGGTCATGCCTTCAACAGCGCCCACTCCGACCGCCTGATCACCGCCCTCAAGGACCTTGGCGACGATGAGGGCGGCTTCGCCGTCAACCGCCTGGAACATTCGCTGCAGACCGCCACCCGGGCGCATCGCGACGGTCGGGACGAGGAATATGTGGTCTGCGCGCTGATGCATGACATCGGCGACCTGATGGGTCCGGCCAACCACGCCGAGATCGGCGCGGTGATCATGAAACCCTATGTGTCCGAGGCCAACCACTGGATGATCGACAAGCACGGCATCTTCCAGGGCTATTATTTCTTCCATCACATCGGCCTGGACCGCGACATGCGCGAACAATTCCGCGGCCACCCGCATTTCGAATACTGCGCCCAGTTCTGCCACCTGTATGACCAGAACAGCTTCGAGCCGACCTATGACACCCTGCCGCTGGAGGCCTTCGAGCCGATGCTGCGCCGGGTGGTGGCCAAGCCGATCAATTCGATCTACCGGCGCGACGCCGCCTGACTCCCTGAAGAGTTCGTCAGACCCAGGGCTTGAAGTGCTTCGACAGTTTGAGGCCCTGGCGCTGATAATGTGATCCACCGTCGCCATACAGCCGGGCCGGCCGCTGGGTGAGCGGTTCGAACACCAGCCTGGCCACGGTCTGACCGTCCTCGAGCAGGAACGGGGTTTCGCGGCTGCGCACCTCCAGAACCCCGCGCGACCCCTCGCCTCCCGCCTCGGGGACACCGAAGCCCGGGTCAAAGAAACCGGCGTAGTGGACGCGAAACTCACCCACGGCCGGATCGATCGGGATCATCTCGGCGGCCTGAGAGACAGGAATCTCGATCGCGGCCTTGGAGGCCAGGATGTAGAATTCTCCGGGGTCGAGCACCAGTTCGCCCCGGCGGGGCTCCAACGGCTCCCAGAAATCGCGGGGATCCAGGCCAGACTCCAGGTCCATGTCGATGACCCCGGCGTGACGTCGGGCGCGAAACCCGGCAGTGGCGCCGGTAAGGTCGACACCGACATCGCTCGCGGCCAGAACAGCCGGCGCGCCCCGCTTCAGCCGCAGCTGATTGAGCCGGGTCCCCGCGCGCGCCAGCACCGAGAAGGTCTGCGGCGCGATCTCCAGGAACATCGGCCCCCGATAGCCTGGCTCGACATTGTCGAACGCCGGCTGACCGTCGGTGAGCAGTCGCACGAACAGGTCGACCCGGCCGGTGGAGCTTTTGGGATTGGCCCGGGCGCCGACACCCGGCGGCAGGCTCAGCGCCTCCTGAATCTCGGCGATATAGACGCAGCCCCGCTCCAGAACCGCGCCCACGGTAAGATCAAGCTCATGCATCGACACATCGGCGATACGCCGGCCCACCGAGGCTCCAGGGCGGGGAAGAAATGAAGCGCGCACCCGCCATGCCCGTCTCCCCAGCCTGAGATCTAGACTGGCCGGCTGCACCTGATCGGCGCCGACGCCGCCCGGCGCGTGGATGGCGCCGCGCGCGATCAGCTCATCGAGGGACTGGCAGGGAAGGATACCGGCGGGGTCGATCATGGGCCGGCGACACTCGGGGATGGGCGCGCTGAAGGCAAGGGATCAACGGCGGATCGGGACGTGGGCTTGACCGGGACACGGCGGGCGCCTCTATTGCCGGCCCTTTTTGGAGCGTCCGATGGCCGAAGATCCGAACCGCTGGGAGACCGCCACGCGCCTGATTCGCGGCGGACTGGCCCGTTCCCCCCACGGCGAAACGTCCGAGCCGATCTATCTAACTCAGAGTTTCGTCTATGACACCGCCGAGAGCGCGGACGCGCGCTTCGCGGGTACCGAGCCGGGCTATGTCTACGCCCGCTATGGCAACCCGACCGTGAAGATGTTCGAGGATCGCCTGGCGTTGCTGGAGGGCGCGCAGCTCTGCCGGGCGACGGCCTCCGGCATGGCGGCCGTGCACATGGCCATCAGCGGCCTGGTGCGGGCCGGCGACCACATCATTTCGAGCAAGGCGCTGTTCGGCTCCTGCCGGTGGATATTGAACACCTGGGCGCCGCGCTTCGGCGTCGAGACCACGCTGGTGGACGGGCCGGACGTGGCGGCGTGGGGCGGCGCGGTGCGGCCCAATACCAAGCTGTTCTTCATCGAGACCCCGGCCAATCCACTGCTGGAGATCAGCGACATCGCCGGCATATGCGCTATCGCCAGGGAGATCGGCGCGAAGGTGGTGGTGGACAATGTGTTCGCCACGCCGATCTTCCAGTCGCCGCTGAAGCTAGGCGCCGATATCGTGGTCTATTCAGCCACCAAGCATATCGACGGCCAGGGCCGGGTGCTGGGCGGCGCGATCCTCGGCGACAGCGCCCTGATGGAGGAGGCCTATAAGGATCTGGCCCGCCATACGGGTCCGGCCCTGTCGCCGTTCAACGCCTGGGTGTTGCTCAAGGGGCTTGAGACACTGGATCTACGGGTTCGGCGCCAGACAGACACGGCGGCGTTTCTCGCCGATCTGATCGCCGACCATGCGAAGGTGTTCTCGTGCCGCTATCCCGGCCGGACCGACCACCCACAGTTCGAGGTCGCGGCCCGACAGATGAACGGTGGCGGCAACGCGATGGGCGGCAGTAGCCTGATCGCCTTCGATTTGGGCTCGCGGGAGGCGGCCTTCCGTTTCCTCAACCATTTGGAACTGGTCGATATCTCCAATAACCTCGGTGACGCCAAATCCATGGCCACTCACCCGCCCACCACCACCCACCGCTCGATGACCGAGGAACAGCGCCTTGAAATCGGCCTGACCAGCGGCTGGGTGCGACTGTCGGTGGGCCTGGAGGGTCCAAGGGACCTGGCCCGCGATCTCGAGCGCGCGCTGGACGCGGCGTGATGACCGTCAGGCGAAGCGAAGAGACCTATTCGGCCACGACCCGCGACGTGCGGGTGATGGTGTCGCCCCGCTTTCTGCCCGAACAGTCAGATCCGGAGAGAGGACGGTTCTTCTGGGCCTATTCGGTGCGAATCGAGAACCTGGGCAAGGCCACCGTCCAGCTGATTTCCCGCCACTGGGTGATCACCGACGCCCGCAACCATGTGGAGGAAGTCCGGGGACCCGGGGTGGTCGGCGAGCAACCGGTTCTGAAGCCGGGCGAAAGCTTTGAATACACCTCCGGCTGTCCGCTGCCCACGCCTTCGGGCGGCATGGAGGGCAGCTACCAGATGCTGACCACCGACGGCGAGACCTTCGACGCCGCCGTCCCGGCCTTTTCCTTGGACCTACCGACCGCGACTCGCACCCTGAACTGACCGCGATTCGCCCAGGCAGCTAGGCCGCTGCCTTCAATCGCGCCAGGTCGGCTCCCGCCGCCAGACCAAGGGCGGCGAACATCGCCAGGCGGTCGGGTCCTGGTTTTTCTGGATAGAGATGGGCGTTGGCCTTGCGGCCGCGGGCCATGGCGGCGAGCACCTTGGCCAGGGTGGCCGGCTTTCCCAGCCAGGCCCGGGGCGGCTCAAGCATGTGGAAGGCCCGCATGGCGGCGCGGAACAGTTCCGGATCCTGGCGCACCGCTATGCTCACGCCGTCCTCGATGAACCGCCGCATCAGCCTCGCCCGCCAGGGTGGATGGTAGTCGGGATCCAGGCCATTGGCCGCCCGCCGCCCCGCCACCCGGTCCTGGCCGCGCATGTCATCGTAGAACGGCTCCAGAACCTCGCGCGCCCGCCTACTGTAGACCTGCGCCCTGGTGACGGGGTCGGCGCTCTCGGCGAGAACGTCGCGCAAGGCATGGGCTTCTATGGCCGCGAAGGAGCAGCCCCGACCATAAAGGGGGTTAGTTCGCACCAGACTGTCGCCGACGCAGAAGACATTCAGCGCGACCGGTTTCCCCTCGGGGGCCATTTCCCGCCAGCGGCTTTTCAGGTCGCCCATGGCGTAGACCTTGCTGACCGGCAGGGCGCGGGCGGGGTCGGTCCAGGGGGCCACGCCCGGCAGGCTGGCGCAGATCCGATCGAAGATGTCGGGGCGAACGATGGCCACGCGAAGCTCTCCCTCGACCTCGGGAACAGCCATGGTCAGGGAGAAAGTGCCGTTGTCGGCCGGAAACACCCCAAACTTCAGATAGCCCAGGTCCCCGTTCGGCGCGTGCAGCCCGCGCGGCGGTTCTTCCTGGCCGGCGAGCAGTTCGTAGAACCGGGTGTAATAGAGGATCTCGCAGTCCTGCTCTGTTTCAGGCGCCGTAGCGCCGGCCTCCGCCAGCCAGTCGGCCATCGCAGAGCCCCGACCGCCGGCGTCGATCACCAGATCGCCCAGGACCGTCTCGCCGTCCTGGAGCCGGAAGCCCCTGGCCGTCAGCACCCCGGCGGCTTCGCGATCGCTGACCAGTCCCGAGACAAAGACGCCCGAGCGGATCGTCACATTCGGCGAGGCCTCGACATGGCGGCGGATGACCATCTCCAGGGTGGTGCGCCGGCTGATGATGATCGCCATCTCCTCGTCCTCGGGAATGGCCACGTATTTGGCCTTCACCGAGGGCGGCAGGCCATCGGCGAACGCCAGTTCGCGCGCGCCGGCCTCGCGAAGGGCCGCCAGCAGGTCCGGATGTTCGGTGGCGATCAGCTTGCGCAGCCGCGCCAGGAACGCATGGCTATGGCGCAACTGAGTCGCGCCGCGTCGGCGCCAGCCGTCGAATACCGCTTCGGCGCCACCCTCCGGCGGCGGCGCATCGCGCTCAAGCAGGGTGATTGACCGCCCGGTCGGCGCCAGAGCCAGAGCCGTGCACAGCCCGGCGATGCCCGCGCCCAGCACCACCACCGATTCCGATTTGGTCTCTGGCATACCGCGCTCCGAAGCGATTGAATGAGCCCGTTCAAACACCCCCCTTCCCGAGGGAAGGCAAGGAGAACCCATGGCTGAGATAACCACCAGGCGGATCGAGGCCAACGGCCTGACTTTCCTGGCCGATGAAGCGGGGGAGGGCGAGGATGTCGCCCTGCTGCTACATGGATTCCCTGAAAGCCGGTTCTCCTGGCGCCATCAGATACCCATGCTCGCGGACCTGGGCTGGCGGGTGATCGCCCCAGATCTGCGCGGCTACGGCGGGTCGAGCCGGCCGCCGCGAAAGGCGGACTATGCGATCGATCATCTGGTGGAGGATGTGGCCGCGCTGTTCGAGGCGGCCGGCGCGCGTCGGCGGCTGCTGATCGGCCACGATTGGGGCGCGGGGATCGCCTGGGCGTTCGCCCTCGACAAGCGCCTTCCACTGGACGGGCTGGTGATCATGAACGTGCCCCACCCGGCCGTGCTGGCGCGGGTCATGCGCGCCTCGTGGCGACAGCCGCTGCGATCCTGGTACATGGGCTGCTTCCAGATTCCAGGCCTGCCCGAGGCGGCGATGACGGCTAGTGGGGCCAGGGCCATCGGCGCGGCCTTCACTGGCATGGCGGTGGACAAATCACGCTTTCCTCCCGAGGTGACCGACGTCTATCGCAAGAACGCCCTGATCCCCGGGGCCATGACCGCGATGATCAACTACTACCGCGCCAACACCGGTATGCTCAGCCGCTGGGGCAAGACGCCACCGGTGATCGATGTTCCGACGCTGATGATCTGGGGCGAGGCCGACACCGCGCTCGGCATCGAGAACACGCAAGGCTATGGCCCCTATGTCAGCGACTTCACCCTGCACCGCCTGCCAGGCGTTTCACATTGGGTGCAGCAGGAGGCGCCCGAGCGGGTGAACGAAATCCTGGCCGGCTGGATCGCCACCCGGCTGGGCGCATGACACCACACCGTCAAGATGGTCGTTTCCTTCGTCCGCGCTTCGGACTATGCCGCCGCCGATGAACGTCTCGTCGGCGGCCGAGGCCGCGTCCCCCTTGAGCCCAAACGCCGCGCGACGTCGCTTCGCTGGCCTGGCGCTGGGTTCCATGGGCGTGGTGTTCGGCGATATCGGCACCAGCCCGATCTACGGCTTCCAAGGCGCGGTGACCGCCGCCGCCCACGGCCACGTGGGGCAGGCGGAAATCTATGGCATCACGTCCCTGATCGTGTGGGCGCTGCTGATCGTGGTGACGATAAAATATGTCATCTTCATCATGCGCGCCGACAATCACGGAGAAGGCGGCATCCTGTCGCTGATGGCCCTCGCCCAGAACGCGGTCGGAGGTCGGACCCGCGTCGTTCTGACCCTTGGCGTCATCGGCGCGGCGCTGTTTTACGGCGACGCCATCATCACGCCCGCCGTTTCGGTGCTATCGGCCATCGAGGGTCTGGAAACCGTCCCTAGCCTGGCCAAGGCCATCACCCCCTCGGTGGAAATCGGCGCCGCTCTGGTGCTGCTCGTCGGCCTGTTTCTTGCCCAGTCGCGTGGCACCGCCAAGGTCGCAGCCTGGTTCGGACCGATATGCCTGCTGTGGTTCGTCTCGATCGCCGGCCTCGGTCTCCTGCACATACCCAAAGCGCCCGGAATCCTCCTGGCGTTCCTGCCCACCTACGGCTTGACCTTCCTAGCCGGCCACGGGCTGATCGGCGTTCTGGTCCTGGGGGCGGTTTCGCTGACGATTACCGGCGCCGAAGCCCTCTATGCCGATATGGGCCACTTTGGCGCCTCGCCCATCCGCGGCGCCTGGATGTTCGTGGTCTGCCCGGCCCTGTTGCTCAACTATCTCGGCCAGGGCGCTTTCGCCCTGCATTTCCTGGCCTCGCCGGCCGGCCACGGCGCCGATCTGTCCGGTCAGAACTGGTTCTTTCTGATGGTTCCCGAAGCGCTGCGCATTCCCATGGTGCTGCTGGCGACCGCCGCCACGATCATCGCCAGCCAAGCAGTGATCAGCGGCGCCTATTCAATGTCCAACTCCGCCATGCAGATGGGACTGTTGCCGCGGCTTGAGGTGCGTCGGACCTCGGCCACCGAAGCGGGGCAGATCTACGTGCCCACGGTCAACATGCTGCTGATGATCGGCGTTATCCTGCTGGTGGCGATATTCAAGAACAGCGTCGCCTTGCAGGACGCCTATGGCCTGGCCGTTACCGGCACCATGTCGGTCACCACGGCCCTTACCGCTATCGTGGTGAGAAAGCTCTGGAAGTGGAGCCTGTTCAAGACCGTCCTGGTCGTGGCGCCGTTGCTGACCGTCGACCTGACGTTCTACGGCGCCAACATGCTCAAGCTGTTCACCGGGGGCTGGGTGCCCCTGGCCCTGGCGGGCGCGGTGGCGATGGTCATCGTGACCTGGATGCGCGGCAGCCGGATCGTCGCCGCGAAATCGCGACGCGACCGCATACCGATGGCCGATTTCCTGGCCTCGATCGCGCGCCGCCCCCGCCATCAGGTTTCCGGCACGGCGGTCTATCTGTCATCCCATCCCGAGCTGACGCCGAGCGCCCTGCTTCACAACCTCAAGCACAACGGCGTCCTGCACAAAACCAACGCCATCGTCGCGGTGGAGACCACCGGCGAGCCACGGGTATCACCCGACGAACGGGCGAGCGTGCACATTCTGAATGAGTCGTTCCTGACCATCAGCCTGCGGTTCGGCTTCATGGAGACGCCTGACGTGCCGGCGGCGATCGCGCGGCTGAAGGTCGACGGCGTGTCGTTCAATCCGGCCGACACCTCCTATTTCCTCGGCCGGCGATCGGTTCTGCCGACCCATGACCACGGCGTGCGTCGCCTGCAGGATCTTCTGTTCATCACTCTGAACCGCAACTCCGCCGACCCAAGCCAGGTTTTCGCCATCCCCCCGGGCCGGGTGGTCGAAATGGGCGTGCAGGTCACGGTCTAGCGCGGCGCGCCACCCGCCAGAGCTGAGCGAAACCCCGGTCGGCGACCAGCGTGAGTTCCGGCGGTGGACGAAACGATCCCGACCGGTCGGGCAGATCGGCGTTCAGCACCAGGACGTAGTCGAAGCGGCCGCGCCAGCCGGAGACATAAGAGGGATCGTCCAGCTGGGGCGGCCTTGACAGGATCGATACGGATGCCAGGTCACCACCGTTGTGCTCCACCAAGCCATCCCAGGGTCCGAGCACCCGCAGAGGCTGAAGCCCCCTCGCGGAAAACAGATTCGGCACGAAAGCCCGCCGCTGGGTCACGGCCATGGCGTCCATGTGGCGAAAGGTCGGGTCTCCAACCAGGTACATATAGCGCCCGGCGGGAGCCCGCGACCTAACCAGAAAGCTTGGCTGATGCTGGATTGGCAGGATCGTGGCTCCAGCGGGGACGTTGGAAAGGACGTCCCCGACGGCCTTTGTCTCATCCTTCATGTTCCACCAGTTCCATCCGACCCAGGTCGTTTGCAGGACGACTAGGCTCAAAGCCACGCAACCCGCTATCACCCCAAAACGTCTTGGGACGCCCGGCCGGAACTGAAGCGCCGCCATCACGCAGCATAGGGCCATGATCGGAAACCGACGATCCACCCAACTGGCGCCGGCCAGCCGTCCCGGAGCGAAGACGGCCAGGGCGGCCATGCCTGCGAACGCCACCATCAAGCCGCCATGCGCCGTGAGGGCGCGCCGTCGGTTCAACCAGATCAAGAAACCAGCCATGGCCAGGACGATGGTGATCTCCTGGAAGACGTTATAGCTGGCGAGAGGCGACAGCAGCGTTGCCAGCTTGTCTGTCGCGGCGCTGAACAGGATTGCTCCGATATTGGCGCCGAGACTGATCGCCGCCGGAGGCTGGGCGCCGGGCAGGGCCTGACTTGGACCAGCCAAAATCGCCAGCGGGATCAGGCACCACGCCGCGGTCATACCGCCTCGAAACAGTCGTCGACCTCGGTCGCGCCAGGCGTCGGCCAGGAACGGGGATGGTCCCAATGCAAGGCCGGCCAACAGGATCGCGTAGAAGATCAGGGAAAACAGGTGATCGACAGCGAGGATCAGCCCGAAAGGCACCCGCATCCATACGACGGCCTTCCAAAGGCGTGGCTGAACCAGCGGGTCGATCGAGGCGAACAGCAGCGCAAGGCCCAGACCGATCTGAAAATTTACGAAGCCCATCAGAAAGGTTGTCGACCAGGCGGCGAAAGGGAAAATCACCTGCCAGGGGGAAAATCGCCGCGAGACGGCATAGCTCAAGGCCAATATACCCATCGGTGGCAAAATCGCCGCGGCGATGACGGCGACATGGCCTTGAACAAGGCCAGACGCCAGAGGCGAGAACAGCGCTATGATCCTGTCCACGCCGATATTGGTCACCGCGTTTGACCAATCGATCTGGTAGAATCGATTCAGGATGGGGTCATGTGCGCCACCGGTGATCAACCAATAGCGGGCCAGATGATTGGGATAGTCCGTGAGAGGGGGCGCCTCAATGACGCAGAACGGCGCCAACAGCACCAGAAAACTCAAGGCGATCAACGCTATGGGCGCGTGACGCGCTGGTCCGCGGCGCGGCTCCTCGATCAACATGGCAAATCCGAGATAATGTTCGAACGTCCCCGATAGTCACCCGACCGGCGATCCAGCCTCGCTGGGGCCAATAGTGGCTTTCCGCGGCGAGATAAGGGCGTCCGGCGCGATTTGCACATAACGAGGCGCTCGACCGCGGCCCCGAGCGCGCGGGGGCTTCACCCCCGCGCCGCCCTGGCCTAAAGCCAGACAATCAATCCTACGCCGAAGGGGTATCCACGTTGAAGAGAGCCTTTATTTTCGCCGCCTCCCTCTCCCTGATGGCCCATGCGGCCACCGCGGCGACGACGGCGCAGAAATCTCCCGAACCCGCGAAAACTGAAGCCGCGGCCGATAAGACGGCGCTGTTCACCCCCGAGAGCGTGGCCAGTGAAGGCTCGGTCACCGTCGAAGGACAGAAGATCGACTACAAAGCCGTCGCTGGCACTCTGATCGTCCACCCAAAGGGATGGGATGACGCGGCGCGCCCGGATTCGGGCAAGGGCGATGACAAGGCGGACAAGGGTCCCGAGGCCGGAGGCGGCCCGGAGGCTTCGATGTTCTATGTGGCCTATTTCAAGAAGGGGGCGCCGGCCGCCGGCCGGCCGATAACCTTCCTGTACAATGGCGGACCAGGCTCATCGACGGTCTGGCTGCACATGGGCGCGTTTGGCCCCAGGCGGGTGGTGACCAAGGACGGCAGCCATACGCCGGCCGCCCCCTATGGCCTGATCGACAATGCCTACAGCCTGTTGGACGCCAGCGATCTGGTGTTCATCGACGCCCCCGGCGCCGGCTTCAGTCGGATCGCCGGCAAGGACAAGGAAAAAGCGTTCTGGGGAGTCGACGCCGACGCACACGCCTTTGAACAGTTCATCCTTGGGTTTCTCAGCCACTACGGACGCTGGAACTCACCCAAATACCTGTTCGGCGAAAGCTATGGCACACCGCGCTCGGCTGTTGTGGTCAGCGCGCTCGAAACCGGCGAAAGCGTTGATTTCAACGGGGTGATCCTGCTCTCGCAGATTCTGAACTTTGATCTCAGCGTCGACGGCCCCGCGGCGAACCCCGGAACGGATCAGGCCTATGTCACCGCTCTCCCGACTTTCGCCGCCAGCGCATGGTACCACAACAAGGTCTCCGGCGACCGGCCGAGCGACCTGAAAGCCTTCCTCAAAGAGGCCGAGACCTTCGCCATCGGCGACTACGCCAGCGCGTTGCAGGCGGGGGCGGAGTTGGGCGCCACCCGCCGCCAGGCGATCGCCGAACGGCTGAGTCACTACATCGGCCTGCCCACGCCCTATCTGCTGAAGGCGGACCTGCGCGTCAGCGGCGGGATGTTCGAAAAGAAGCTGCAGGAAGAACAGGGACTGACGACGGGTCGCCTTGACACCCGGTTCGCCGGGCCGGACATTGACCCGCTCAGCAAGGAGTCTGATTATGATCCCCAGTCGGCGGGGCTAAGCTCGGCCTACGTGTCAGCATTCAATGAATATTCGCGCACGCAACTGGGCTACGGGGCCGGAAAAATCTTCAAACCCTTCGCGGATGTCGGAAAATTCTGGAGCTTTGAGCATCAACAGCCCAATGCACCCGAAGGCTTTCCCGGTCCGCTCAACGTCATGCCAGATTTGGCGGTGGCGCTTAAGATAAACCCCCAGTTGAAGGTCATGGTCACCGGTGGGTACTATGATCTCGCCACACCTTATTATGAAGGTTGGTACGAAATGCATCATTTGCCGATACCGAACGACCTGCAGGCCAATATCGAGTATCATTATTACCCATCCGGGCACATGGTCTACGCCAACGAGGCCTCTCTCAAGGCGCTGCACGACGATACCGCCGACTTCATCCGTCGTACAAACAATCTTCAGCACTAAAACAGAGTAGGGTGACGGGCGCGCAGAGTTAGGATCAGGGTGAGAAGTTTAAGGTCAACGACTCGCCCGCCATCGGCATCGGCGGCCAGGGTGGCTAATGGGCGTTCGACGACGACTATGCCCTCGTGTTCATCCTCGACCCCGCCGCCGCCGTTGATTCTGTCGGTCGCCTTGTAGGGCGCGAGAAACAGGGTGACCTGCTCGGCGGACACCCCCGGGCTTGGCCATAGGCGTCCGACGTATTCAAGCGCATCAAGCTGAAGACCAAGTTCTTCGAGCGCCTCGCGCCGCGCCGCCTGGGAGGGTTCCTCGGCCTCGACCATTCCGGCGCAGGCCTCCTCAAGAGCGACCTGACCGAAGCGATCGAAAGCAGGAGGTCGGAAAAGCCGGACCAGCAGCGCAACGCGCTGCTCCGGATCGTAGGGCAGCACCGCGACCGCGTCACCGTGAGTTTCGACCTCACGGATGACTTCGACACCATCGGGGAGACGTATGTTGAGACGTTCCACCATCAGGTAGCCCTGGTGAAGTTTTGTCCGCTGGATAATCGCCGGCTTCATAAGTCCCGCCCCCGGCAACCGATGACTTTGAGAAGTGGAGGTATTTCAACGCCACTTTCGAACATGAGCGACGCGCTTCTAGGCTAGCGGTCACCCCAACCAGGGAAATGTGAAGTGATCGCAGCGTCTGGAGACAGCAAGAATACGCTAGATCGTTGATCCAGCGCATCTGTGTGTCGTCATACGACCCAAGGTGAAATCACCTTGGGTCGTCGGTGTTAATAGCCTTAGCTGGCGGCCTTGGAGGCGCGCTTGGCCTTGGGGGCTGGAGCGACGGCGACGGGCTGACGGCCACCCTTACCGAGACCCATATTTTTCGCGAGGGCCGAACGGGCGGCGGCGTAGTTGGGCGCGACCATCGGGTAGTCTTTAGGAAGACCCCATTTGGCGCGGTAGTCTTCCGGGCTCAGATCGTATTTGGTGCGAAGGTGGCGCTTCAACGACTTGAAGGTTTTGCCATCTTCGAGACACACAAGATGATCAGGTGTAATCGACCGGCGAATCGGAACGGCGGGTTCCTTGCGCGGCTCGGGTTCCGGGGCCGCGACCGAAATGCCGGCGAGAGCGCGATGAACGGCCTGAATCAGAGCCGGAAGATCGGCGGTAGCCATCGGGTTCTTAGAGACAAACGCCGCGACGATCTCCGTCGTCTTTTCGAGAGTGTTTTGATCAGTAATCTCTGTCATGTGATTCCTCAGGTTTCAAGTTCGTGACTGTTAAGCAAGAAGTTGGTGCGAAAACAAGGCGTCAGACAAAAATAATTGATCTCGAATTGTTAAATCAATGCGCCCTCCGCAACAAAACGGACTCACGCTACAAATCCTTGATCGAAATCCCACTTACCCAGATAGTGAGAACCAATGGCCCAAGGTAGCGCCCATTTCTACGAACCACGACAAGGTCACAGCCTCAAGCACGATCCGTTCAATGCGATTGTCGGACCCAGACCCATTGGCTGGATATCGACTGTTGACAAACTTGGTTCGGCGAACCTGGCTCCCTACAGCTTCTTCAACGCCTTTAACTACACACCGCCGATTATAGGGTTCTCCACAATCGGCTGGAAAGACACCGTGGCAAACGTCGAGGAGACGGGCGAGTTTTGCTGGAGCCTGGCGACGAAATCCCTGGCGCAGGCGATGAATCTAACCTGCGCCGCGGCGCCACCGGAAATTGACGAGTTCGACGTTGCCGGCCTGACTAGGGCGCCATCGCGGCTGATCTCGCCTCCTAGGGTGTTGGAGAGTCCCGTCAACTTCGAGTGTCGCCTGAGCCAGCTAATTCAGCTGCAACGCGCGGACGGGGAGCAGGTCAGCAGCTGGTTAATCCTAGGTGAGGTGGTCGCCGTTCATATCGACAAGGCCTATCTCCACGATGGCCTCTACGATACCGCCCTCGCTCGGCCAATTCTGCGGGCCGGCCGCATGGGGGACTATGCCGAGATCACCCCGGAAGCGATGTTCGAGATGCCAAGGGCCGTCTGGCCTCTGGACTGACTCCACTCAGGCTCGCATCCCGGTTCAGCCCATTCCAACAGGCAAGTCCTTGAAACACTTCATTCTCACCGGCGCGCCGGGGGCCGGCAAAACAGCCATACTGCGCCAGCTGGAAATCCTGGGATTTCCGGTGATCGAAGAAGCCGCCACGGATGTCATCGCCCTGGCGAGCGCGAAGGGCGTTACCGAACCCCACGCCAACCCCGCTTTCATCGACACGATCCTGGACCTGCAAAACCGCCGCCGATCGACGTTGGCGCCATCGCCGGCCGGGGTTGCCTTCCATGACCGATCCGCCGTCTGTACGCTGGCGCTAGCCGATTTTCTGGGCTTTGCACCGTCTCCCGGGCTGACCCTGAGTCTCCAGGCTATCGCGGTGGAACGATTCTACGAAAAACAGGTCTTTTTCATCCGTAATCTCGGCTTCATCAAAAACACCGACGCCCGTCGGATCAGCTTCGAAGACTCCGTTCGCTTTGAACAGGTGCACGAACAAACCTACCGCCGTCTGGGCTATGATTTGGTGATCATCGAACCCGCGGGCGTTGTGGACCGCGCGCGGGAGATCGTCGCCAGGACGACTGGCGTAAAATAGAAAATCCCCCTCCCAGGCCGTACTGGGCTACATGCATCTCCGCATCTCGTCCCAGCGCGACGCCAACGCTGCACGATGGGATGGGGCGGCGATGGCGATCAGGGCGTCGGCGCGTTCGTCCAAGTTCGTACCCCTCAGGTCGGCGACGCCTTGCTCGGTGATCACCAGATCCGTCAGGTCTCGGGGAATTGACACGGTGGGCGCTTCGAGGCGCGCCACGATCCGCGACAGGGCGCCGCCCTTGGCCGATGACGGCAGGGCCAGAACCGCGCGACCACCCTTCGAACGACGCGCGGCGCTCGCGAAATCCGGCGCTCCGCCCAAGCCGCTGGCCAGCCGTCCGCCACGCCACTCCAGGTTCGCCTGACCGAACAAATCCACCTCGAGCGCCGAGTTGAGGGCGAACAGCCGGGGCGTGGCCGCGAGCCCAGCTGCGCCATGCGTCACCGTGGCGTCGGCGAATATGAAGTAGTCGGCGGCCCAGCGCATGAAGTCTTCCGATCCGAGCGCCAGGCCGGTGACATGATCGGCCAGGGGGTCAAGAGCCCCCGCCTGGGCCAGCGTCCTATAGCCCTCGGTCACCAACCCCGATCGGACGACCAGACCCCGACGGGCCGCGAGGCGTCCGGCAGCCGCCGCCGGCGCACCGCCTATACCGGTTTGAATGGCCGCGCCATCGGGGATCAGGGCGGCGATGCGATCGGCGATCACGCCAAGCTCAGGCCCCGGGTCGCCATCCTGGCCGGTAATGAAAGGTCCTCCGGCCTCAATGGCCAGGTCGATGGCGTCGAAGAGAATCGTCGGGCCGCGCGGCGCACGCGGAAGCCGGGGGTTGATGAACGCCACTCGCCGCTTGGCGCGGGGCCAGATCAGGCCTGGAAAATCGCTTACGGGACCAAAGGAGCACAGACCCGCCAAGTCCGGCGGTGTTACCTGAAAGATCGCCAAGTCGAACGGGGGATCGGCGGCGAAGGCGGCCGTGATCTGGGAATAGGGAAGCGGCCGCACGTGCACGCGGCCGGCTTCAAAGGATGCGCGAAGGCCAGAGGGAAGTAGAAAGGTCGTAAGGCGAGCGTCCGGATGCAGGGCGGCGTAGTCGAATTCGTTCATGCCGGGCAACAGGCACGAAACGATGCGAACTCCAGATAGCGCCTCGGGAGCGGCCGCCAGAATGGCCCTGAGGGGTAGCGGCTCGCCGACACCGCCTTGTATGTAGACAGACAGGCCGGGGCGGAACTCATCAAGGACGCGCGCGGCGTCGTGATCGCTAGATTGGTCCATGCACGGTCTCCCATCCAGGGTCGCCTTGGACCGGAGTTTCGCCGCCAGGACAATGAACGATTGGCCGCAAGGCCCGGCGCCTAAGTAAAACCACGATCTAGGCTCCGGCCACCAAAACCGTCAGACAAACTTTTGGCGGGGCGCGGCCGAATTCGGTCGCCCGCCATTTGTTGATCGGCGCCTCAGTTGAGCGATACGAAGAGCACCGAGAAACCTGTCCCCGTTGTCATCGCGGTCTGCGAGGCGGCGCTGGCCATTTCCCTTGAGCAGACGCTGGAAGCCGGCGGCCTGACATTCGTGGCCTACCAAACCGATCAGGGCCTGGGTGGCCTTCCATTGAGCCATAATTCGACCCTGATTATTGATCGCAAGGTTCTGCCTCGACATCCGCGAAGGTTCATTGACCAGTTGCGCCGCCAGCTCTGGTCAGGCCTCGCGATCGTACTCACCGAGGACGCCGCGGCGGCGGATATCGACTGCGAGAGTTCGAACAACGTCAAGCTGATCGAGAAGCCGTTCGGCAGCACCGAACTGTTGGCGATGATCCCAGGTCACCATTTCGGGCGGGCGCCGGCGACGGCGGTCGACAAAAGTGGCGCCTACGAGCCGCCGACCCGGCGCTCCTCAAGCGGCTGAAGGCCCGCGGCCATGGCGATCCTGACCGCTGTGGAAAGCCCCCGCGCCTTCAGCTTGGTCATCACATTGGCTCTGTAGATCTCGACCGTGCGCACGCTCAGATCGAGTTCATAGGCGATCAGCTTGTTGGGCAATCCCGCCAGCAGCGCCCGCATGACCTCCCGTTCCCGTATTGTCAGACCATCGACAAGCGCCCTGGCGTTAGCGGTGTGCGAGGTCTCCTGAACGGTCAATTCGAGAGTCTCGAAAGCCTCGACCAGGGTTTCGAGCAAAACTTCGTTTTTGTAGGGCTTCTCCAGGAACTCAAAGGCGCCGTTTTTCATGGCCTGGACCGCAATCCCGATATCGCCCTGTCCGGTAAGCACGATCACGGGCCAGGTCATTTTTCGGGTTTTCAGTTCAACCTGGACCTGCAAACCGGTAATCCCCGGCATATGAATATCAAGCAGCAGGCAACCAGGCGCGGCGCCCTCCAACCCTTCAAGAAAGGCCACGCCTGAGGCATGGGTGGCGACCTCATAGCCAGCGCTCTCAAGCAGGATCGCCGCGGATTCCCTCACTGCCTCATCGTCGTCGATGACATGCACCAGCCTAGTATTTGTCATCACTCACCTCGCCTGAAATGATCGGAAGCGTGAACCGGAATTCCGCTCCGCCGCCAGCGGCGGGCTCGAAACTCATCTCGCCCCCATGAGCTTCGATGATCCGCCGGCAGATCGACAGGCCGACGCCCATCCCATCCGTCTTCGTGGACACGAACGGCGAGAACAGCCCCGCCTCGGCCTCCGGAGCCACGCCAGCTCCGGTGTCGGAGACCCTGACCAAGGCCATTCCGTTGTTGGCCGTGGCGGATATGGTTAGAATCCTGTGCGTTTGCTGGCCGTTCATGGCCTCAACGGCGTTGCGGACCAGGTTCACCATCACCTGCTGGATCTGGATTCGGTCAGCCAACACGGTCGACGCCGCCGGTTGGATGAATCGACGGACGGTGATCCCGGCGGCGGCGGGATTCGGCAGGGCCAGGGCCACCGCGTCGGCGATCAGCAGATTCAGGTCCTCAACCTGAGTGTCGGCCTCGCCGCGGGAAATGAATTGCCGGAGTCTCCTGACGATTTCGCCGGCGCGTACGGCCTGGGTTTCGGCGTGTTTGGCGGCGCGGAGCACCTGCTGGCGTCTCTTCTCGTCCACGACTCTGGTCTCGTCGGCCAGCATCATGCCAATCGCGCCCACCGAATTGCCGACGGCGGTGAGTGGCTGGTTCAGTTCGTGCGCCAGGGCGGCGGCCATTTCGCCCATCGCGCTGAGCCTTGAGGTGTGGGTGAGCTCGGCTTGGAGTTCCAGCAACCGCCCACCCCGCACCGCCATCTCCGCCCGATCCCGCACCACCTCGGTGACATCCATGAAGATTCCGACCAGATTCTTCAGCTGTCCAGTCGGATCGTATCGATATCTCAGCATACCCTGAAGATCGCGGATTTCACCATCGGCCCGCCGGACCTGTATCGTCAGTGTTCGTTTTGGCGCGCAAGCCGCTATGTCCTCCGTGAACCAGTCTCGTACCTGATCGGCGTCGGCGTCGGTGCTCATCCACGCCTGCCAGGCATCTTCCTCCGTACCCAGAGATCCCGGGCCTACGCCGAGGATGCGTTCGAATTCGGCGGAAAAACTGGTTCGCCCCGATTCCGCGTCGAACTCGATGATGCCCAGTTCGTATGTGGCCACTGCCTGCGCGAGGCTGTCGCTGGTGTCGGAAAGGGCGGCTTTGGAAATCTTCAGATCTGTTATGTCCGTCAGAGTTTCCACGATCTTCAAGCCGTGATCGTCGCTCGGCTGATCGATCACCACCCTTGAAGCGACCCAGATGCTTTTGCCGCTCCGCGTTGTCTGCCGCGCCTCGCCGGTCCACTCGCCAGTCTGTCTCAGCGCCGCCTCGATCTCTTCGATCGGGACGGAATATTCGCTCTGGAGAAGCTCGACACCGCGCCGGCCAACCGCCTCGTCCGGGGCGAACCCATAGAGCGCTTCACATCCCTTGGGCCAATACTCGATTCGACCATCCTCGGAATAGACGATGACCGGGGACTGCTCCAACGCGCCCGCCAGATTCTCGCGGCGGCGGCGCTCGCGCCATATGGAGCGCAAAGCGGCGGCTCCCACGAGCAACAGCGTCACGGAACTGATCTCGATGTTCAGAAGCGGCGCCACCTTGGGTGAGAACACACCGACCTTGGCCCCTTCGGTGGTCAGAAATGCACCCACTACAGGGACAAGCGCGACCGGCAGGACAAACCGGGCCATGGAGACGCTGCGATCATCTTCCGTAAACGTAGCCAGCCAACGCTGATCCCCACGCAGCAGCACCAGCCAGGAGACTATCATGGCCGCGACCAGGCCGATCTGGACGCCGGCCGCCGCGCCCGTAAACAGACGATCGAATTGGCCAGCCAAAACGACATAGGCGACCAGCCAGAAAGCGCCGACCCAGAGACCTATTCTCACAAATGTGACAGCGGCCAGCGCCACGAACCGCCGTCGAGCTTGAGAGAAAGGCAATACAAGACCCATTAGGAATATCACCGTCGCCATCGCCAACCGGGCCCAGCCGGCGCGGATCGGGATCGGACCCGCGATCCACGCGCCTGAACCTGACAAGAAAGGTGCGATAGAAGGGTCGGGAAAGACGGTCATCAGCAACAGCGGCGCCAGCCCGACCAGCATCAGCGCGGCGCTCATGGCATGGATGAGCAGCGGTCGCTTCCATACCGCCGCGGCGAGGCCAACGGCGGCCAGGAATGTCGCCACCGTGACCAGGGTCTGGATAGTCAACACCGGGCCACCGCCAGCCACTGTCAGAGTGATCACCAGGCAGATGACCGACGAGAAGAGGACCATCATTCCGGTAAAAATCGCCTGGATGCGGTTTGACCGACTCGCGGCGGCGAAGACCATGTTCAAGCGGTCCTTGCCAGCGTGAGCCCCAACTCTTCGATCATCACCTGTCGAATCTGAAACTTCTGAACCTTTCCCGTCACCGTCATCGGGAATTCGTCCACGAAGCGGACATAGCGGGGAATCTTGTGATGGGCGATCTGGCCGTCACAGAACGCCCGAATCTCGGCCTCTTCGGCGATCTCGCCGGGATGCAAGCGAATCCAGGCGCAGAGTTCCTCGCCATAGCGGGGGTCCGGCAGGCCGACGACCTGCACATCCGCGATCTTGGGGTGAGAATAGAGAAACTCCTCGATCTCGCGGGGAAACAGGTTCTCGCCACCTCGGATCACCATGTCCTTGATACGGCCGACGATGTTGCCGTAGCCCTCGGCGTCGATGACACCCAGGTCTCCGGTATGCATCCATCCGTCGGCGTCGAGGCACTCTGCCGTCCTGACCGGATCATCCCAATAGCCGAGCATCACCGAGTAGCCTCGGGTACAGACCTCTCCGGTCACGCCACGCGGTGTCACAGCCCCCGCCTCATCGATGATCTTGACCTCCAGATGAGGTTGCACGCGCCCGATGGTGGACACTCGTCGATCGAGCGTATCCTCCAGGCCGGTCTGGAAACTCACCGGACTGGTTTCGGTCATGCCGTAGGCGATGGTGACATCGGGCATGTGCAGGCGTCCGATCACCGCCTTCATCACCTCCACCGGACAGGGCGAGCCGGCCATGCAACCGGTGCGCAGCGACGAGACATCGAAGCGTTCGAAATCCGCGTGACCCAGGACGGCGATAAACATCGTCGGCACACCGTAGAGGCCATCGCAGCGCTCCGACTCGATCGTCTTCAGGGTGGCGGCGGCATCGAATACCGGAGCTGGATACACCATCGCCGCGCCATGGGTCAGGCAGGCCAGATTGCCCATCACCATGCCGAAGCAGTGATAGAGCGGCACCGGCAGACACAGCCGGTCTCCAGCCCGCAGGCCCATGGCCTGGCCGACGAACAGGCCGTTGTTGAGAATGTTTCGGTGCGACAGGGTCGCGCCCTTGGGCGATCCGGTGGTGCCGCTGGTGAACTGGATGTTGATCGCGTCGCGGTTGCTCAGGGACCGGCCGATCTGGGCGACCCTCGACAGCATGGCGGGGTCGGTCGCCGGGCCGCGCTCGGCGACATCGGCGAAATCGAGCCAGCCGGCGCGTGGCGTCCCACCGATCTTGATCAACACTTTCAGCGACAAAAAGGCGGCGGCTTCCAGACACCCCGGCATCGAGCCGGCGACCTCTGGCGCCAGATCCTCGATCATCGTCAGATAGTCGCTGGTCTTGAACCGCTCGGCCGCGATTAGAGCTTTCACCCCTACCTTGTTGATCGTGTAGGCGACCTCTGAGCGACGATAGGCCGGATTGATGGTCACCAGGATCAGGCCGATCCGGGCGGCGGCGAACTGCGCCAGAGTCCATTCGGCGCAATTGGGCGCCCAGATGCCAATTCGATCACCGGGCGCCAGGCCGAAGGCGAGCAGGCCCGCCGCGAGGGCGTCGGCGCGAGAGGCCAGTTGACGAAATGTCCAGCTGATACCCTGCGGCGGTGATATCAGGGCTATGTGATCGCCCCATCGGGTCACCGCCAGATCCAGCGCCTGGCCGAGAGTCTCCTCCATAAGCGGCGGGCAATCCTCGCCGCGAACCTCACTCAAAGCCCCCGGAGCCGGTCGTTCGGTCATGGACCGTTCCCTGTTTTGTCCGCCCCCTGATCACCGTCCGCGCCTATGGTTCGAAATAATTGTCAAGTGTGCACATTGCCACCGACACCGCGACAAATTCACCCCATGTTCGGCTCATCAAACAAAAGCACTCGGTTCGCCGATGTGAAGGTGGAAACGTGGGACTAGGCATATGGTGTCGGCGTTGGCCCAGATATCCCTCGGCGGTGTGGCGATGTCTTCCCTCGCGATATGGCGACTTACCCATCTGTTTTGGGGCGAGGACGGCCCGTGGGATAGCTTTGCGCGTATTCGAGTCCTGGCGGGTGATATTGGGTTTGGCCGCCTTCTCGACTGTTTTTACTGCCTTAGCCTATGGGTGGCGCTCCCGTTCGCCCCTCTGGTATCCGACACCTGGGTGGGCGGCGTGACCGCCTGGCTGGCCATGTCCGGCGCGGCCACGCTGCTCGAACGGGCCACCGCCGAACGGAGCGCCGCGGCGACGACGGCGGTTTGGCGCGAGATCGAACCGCGGCCCGATGAAACCGTGTCGTCATCCCAAGCCGGAGAAGTTCCATGACCTGTTGCCAGGATCGGCGGATGGCCGCGCGCCAAAGCCACGCCGGGACCAGATCCGCGGCGCCGTCTTCAACTCCGCACCGAGCGTCCCGCCCCTCCCCGGCGCTGTTCGAATATGTGGGCCAGCGCGCGCTCCAGGTCACGGGCCCGGCGACCGGCGCGATCTATCAGTTCACGCGAAGCGGGGCCCGAGTCAGCGTTCACGGCGCCGACGCGGCGGCTCTGAGCTCGGTCCCGGGTCTTCGCCCGGCGCGCTAGCGACGATCACCTCCAAACAAGTCCCATCAACCCCAGAAGAGTAGAGTAGAAAACATGAGTATTATCCGAGTTCCCATCGACGCTTCACATATCCCGGAGGGAGAACGGGGCCGCCAGCGGGTCCGTGTCGCTCTGCGCGCCGGCGACGAGATCACCTCCCATGTCGTCGCGGTCCACGCGGGCCGCGCGGAGGTGGAGTTCGACGTGGAGACCAAGGGCGCCATTACCATAGCGGTTGGTCCGGAGTCCTCCGACGCGGCGGATCTGTTTCGCCGTAACACCCCCACCGTGACGGTGCGACCGACCCGGGGCGCGACGTCGACGGCCTATAACGTCAACCCCATCCTCATTCCCCGCCCGATCTGGGAGTGGTGGCTGATCTGGTGCCGTACGTTCACGATCACCGGCCAAATCGTCGGGGTCGATGGAAATCCGGTTCCCGGCGCTCAAGTCACCGCGTCGGACGTCGACTGGTTCTGGTGGTGGTCATCGACCACCGCGGTCGGATCGGCGATCACCGACGCCACCGGCCATTTCACCATTCAGTTCACCTGGTGCTGCGGTTGGCTGCCCTGGTACTGGTGGGACCTGCGCTTTTGGCGCCTCGACCCGATTCTGGTCGAAAAGATCGAGCCCGTAGTTGAGCTCAACCCGAGCCTGCGTGTGTCGGCGCCGAATCCGAAGCTCGCGCTGCATTTCAGCGACTTCAACCCACAACCCGATCCTCCGGGCCGGTCGGTCCGCGCCAGGCTGGCGGGATCGTCAAACGCGCTCAGCCCGGCCACCTTGCCGGCGCTACGCGAGAAGCTGCTGTCGGCCCTGCCCAGCGTGCCGGAGTTCGAGCGCCTGCGCCTCTGGCCCTGGTATCCCTGGACGCCCTGGTTCGACTGCGATCCGGACATCATCTTCAACGTCACCCAGACCTGCGGCGGCCTCAATAAGGTGATCGTGAGCGAGTCCATCTGGAACGCACGGCTGGATATCCCCACCCATTTGAACGTGACGCTCACCGCGTCTCCCGAAGCCTGCACCCTGCCGCCCGACCCCGGTCAACCGGAAGGTGACTGCTTCCTGTTCACCCAGGCATGCGGTGTTCCGGCCAGCGACATCGGCCTGACCTGCGACACCGCGACCAACCCACCCAGCAACGATGCGCTCGCCGGCCTCGTTGATCCGGGTGGTTCGGATCGTCCGTTCACGGGCCAGGTATCGATCTCGGGACAGTTCGGCTCCAGCGCCGTCGCCGACTACTACGGACTGACCTACCGACCGGCGGCTTGCCCCAACGGAGCGGCCTTCCAGCCCGTCCCGCCGGCCGCCCTGCGAACCTTCACGCGTATCTACTTCGACGCCAATCTGCCCTATCCGAACCAGTGGGTTTTTGTCGACTTCCCGCCGACACCCAAAACCTCGGGCGGCGGAACGGTCACGGTCTACGAAGGGCGCCAATTCTTCGAAGACAACTCGCCCCCGGCCAACTGGGGCAATGTCATGACCGGTCGAAGCTGGACCTATAACGTCGACACCACAGCCCTGATCGAATCGGCCGGATTTTTCGTCGATGGCGCCTACGAGTTCCAAGTCATTGGCTACACCGCCAATGCGGATGGAACGCTGACGGCGCACGGCCCGCTCGATGGCTGCGGCGCGCCGGGAGAGGACGGTTTGAACGATAACAACGACTTCGCCCTCTATTTCGACAACCCCGTCGCGTCCCAGACCAAACCGCTGGCCTCGGTCGACCTGATCAAGTTCAACGGCGTCAGCCTGCCGCCATGTGGAATCCAGCGTTTCACACCCGGCGAAGCCTTCTCGTTTGAGGTGGATCTTACCGCCTCCGACGGTGAAGGGTTCCTGGATGAGTATACTCTGAGCCTTCAGCATGGCGCTGGCGGACCGGTTGCGATCATCCCCATCGGCCCGGGGACCACGCTCGCGGGATCCGGCGGAGCCCTTGTCGGCCCGACCTATGGCGCCGCCATAGCCCAGGGAGCCGTTCGGCCACGCTGGTTTGGCGGGTCGATGGTGTTCAGTGTCACCGATGCAAGATCCCTGTTCCCGGAGTCCTGCGCCTACGAACTGATCCTCAACGTCTACAAGCGCAATATCGTCGACTGTTCCGGCGGTGATGAATATTACGCCACGGCCTATTATTCGTTCACGGTTTTGTTCGAATAACAGAGCTGCATCGCGACGGCGGCTCGGGCGCTCGCCCGGGCCGCTTTCGTGCGCAGAGCTCAGCCCCAGACCGTCGGGCGACGGTCTTTCCATGGCATTTCCTTCTCTAGTTGACCCGCCAGGCGGAACAGCGTCGCCTCATCGGCATAGCGGCCGGTGAACATCATGCCGATCGGCAGGCCCGACGCCGACATCGCCAGCGGCAGGGACAGCGACGGCTGGCCGGTCATGTTGAAGGGCGCGGCGAAGGGAAAGACCTCGCCGTTGCGGCGTCCGATCTCCCGCGGGGCGACGGCCACGGGGTCGAGGTAGCCGATCGGCGGCGGCGGCGTTCCCATCACCGGCGTCAGATAGACATCGAAGTCCTCGAACAGCGCCATCACGCCACGCGCCAGCATCCGCAGTTCCTGCGCCTCCCACATGGTCTGTTCGCCGGTGGCGCGGCGTCCACCCTTGAGCGACGCCCAGGTCAGGGGCTCAAGTTCGTCACCTTCGGGCTCGCGGCCGATCTGGTCGATCAGGCGCTTCATGCCGGCCGCGAAATTCGCGCCCGAAAACGCGTTCTGGACGCCATAGAGCGCTCGCTGATCAACCCCCAGGCCGCGCGGAACCACCTCGTGACCAAGCTTCCCCAGCACCGCGGCGACATTCTCCAAGGCGGCCTGGACCTCAGGGGCGATGGCGCGGCCATTGGCGGTCTCGCTGGACCAGGCGATCCGCAGACGGCCGGGCGAGCGCTCGATCTCTTGCATATAGGGCCGACCCTTGGCCGGCGGCGCATAGGGTGACGCCGGCTCCGGCACGCCGGTGACGTCGAGCATGGCCGCGCAGTCGCGCACCGTGCGGGTCATCACATGCTCCACCACATAGCCCTGGGCGAAGTCGTAGCCATCGGGCAGATGAGGATTTCGGTCGCGCGTCACCTTCAATCCCACCAATCCGCAGCAGGAGGCGGGGATGCGGATCGAGCCGCGCCCGTCGCCGCCGTGGGCCATGGGCGCGATTCCCGCCGCCACCGCCGCCGCCGAACCGCCCGAAGAACCGCCGGCGCTGTGATTAAGGTTCCAGGGATTGCGGCAGGGTCCGAATAACGCGGGCTCGGTGGTGCCGGTGATGCCGAATTCGGGGCAGCTGGTCTTGCCGAGCGCCACCACCCCGCTGGAGCGGTAACGCCGCATCAGACCGCTGTCCTCGCTATCAACCACGCCCTTGCAGAACCGGCTGCCTGAGGTGCGAGGCCAGCCCGCCACGGCGATCAGCAGGTCCTTGACAAGAAAAGGCACGCCCTTGAACGGACCGTCGGGAAGCGGCCCGGCCGCCGCCGCGCGCGCCTCATCGTAGGCCTTGTGAACCACCGCATTGATGGCGGGGTTATGCCGCTCGATCCGTTCGATCGCGGCCTCGACCACTTCGGCGGGACTGACCTCGCGCTTTTCCACCAGAGTCGCGAGGCCCAGGCCGTCGTGGTCGCTGTAGTCGGAGAAGCTCATGGGTATCCCTCGCCGATTTTGGCCGGCCTAAGCCAATTCACCTGTCCGGCCCTTGGATGGGGGTCGCGACGGGCGCCAGTCGCCCTTCCTCTATCCAGTAGACCGCGTCCAGCCCAGAGACCACCACCGGGTCGTGGCTGATCAACACGATTCCAGGGCGATCGGACCCTTCGGCGAGGGCGGCGATCAGATCGCCAACGGCCCTGGCGTCCAGGTGATTGGTCGGTTCATCCAGGATCAGCAGCCTGGGTCGGGGGGCGACGGCGCGGAGGATGGCGATCATCTGGCGTTCGCCGCCCGACAGCATCAAGCCGCTTTCGCCAAGGCGCGCGTCCAGACCGCCGGGCAGGCGCCCCAGCAAGCGCGTCGCGCCAATCCGCTGGGCCACCGCCTCAACCTCCGCCCTCGCCAGGCCAGACGCACCGTAGGTAATGTTCTCGAAGACGCTGCCGTCGAAGAATACCGGGTGCTGCGGGACCACGCCGATCAAGCGTCTCAGGGCCGAGACATCCAGATCGTCGAAGGCGATCCCGTCGGCGGTGAGTCGCCCGGTTACCGGCCTGTAAAGTCCCAGCATTAGATTGAGGATCGTGGTCTTGCCCGCGCCGTTGGGGCCGACGATACCGACACGCTGGCCGGGCGAGATGTCGAGCGAAACCGCTCGCAGCACAGACGCTTCGCCATACGAAAAATCCACATCTTCAAGGGCTATGAGTCCTGTCCAGTCGATCCGCCGAGCGCCCATGTACAGAGGCGGCCCGGCCTCGGTCATGTAGACATGGAGCCTTGTGAGGGCGGCCGAACCCTCGACCAACGTTGGCAGGGCGGCGATCAGACGCTCCACCTGGGCGCCAGCCAGGGCCGCCGCGGCGCCGAACGCCAGCAGCCCGCCAAGGGTCAGGACGTGCCGGCCAACGAGAACCCCTCCGGCCACCAGAATGACCACGCCCACCATGGCGACGACAGCCGACTGAACCTGTCCGACGCGGGCGTTGTCCACCGCAAGATGCCGCGCCGCGGCCCGCAGGGCCGTGAACGTCGCGGTCTGGCGGCCGACTTCCGCTTCCTCGACGGCCCTGGCGCGGGTCAGGGTGAAATTGGCGAGCACGAATCTAACGCCAGCGAGGAGAGCGTCATAGGCGAGATGGTAGGCGCGGAAATTGGCCCGCATCCGCCCGGCCGTGAACCGCCCCACCATCCAGACCAATGGCAGCATCACGACGCCCACCAAAACCAGAGCGGCGTTCAGATAGAGCAGCGCCCCGCCAAGAACCAGGCCGGTCAGGGCTGCTGGTAAGGCCGACCCCAGCGCGCTATCCACCATCGCGTCCAGGCGTTCCACATCGACCACCACGTGGGTCATGAACGGTTGGGTCTCGGCCCGAACATGCGAAAGCAAGGGCCGCTGATAGAGGTTCAGCAGCAGGTCTCGCCGGATCTCAAGCATCGCAGCGCTCTTCAGGTCCACCACCCGCGAGCGCGTCAGCAGCGACGCCAAGCCCGCGAACATCCGAAGCGCCGCGAGACCCAATCCAATCGCGATCAACAGTCCGATGTCGCCTCTTGGAATGGCCCGGTCGAAGGCCAGCCGCACCAGCGGGATCATCGGCAGGGCGAGAAGCGATTGCCCCGCCGCCGCCGCCAGGCTGACGGCAACCGAGGCGCCGCGCGCCTGAAAATGGGTCAGAAAGAAACGCCAGGCGGCGGCGTCGAAAAAGTGATCCCGGAACATTAGCGACAAAGCTATCCGCCTATGATCGCCAAGGCGAGGCGCGATAGGCTAAAGCCTTGACCGCGGGTGAACACGGGCGAGACGGGTCATGGCGGATTGGCGGAACTGGTCGGGGAGCGTGGTCGCCCAGCCGGAGGCGGTGGGGACGCCCCGCAGCACCGATGAGCTGCGCGCGCTGGTCGTCGGGGCGGACCGGGTTCGGATCACCGGCGCCGGCCATTCATTCATGCCACTCTGCGAGACCGACGGCCTGCTGCTGCATCTTTCGGGGATGGAGGGCGAGATCGAGGTCTGCGACGACGGCCTTTCCGCCTGGGTTCCGGCCGGGTGGCCGATACATCGTCTTACGCCCGCGCTTTGGGAACGAGGCCTGTCGCTCGCCAACCAGGGGGACATCGACAAACAGGCCATGGCCGGGGCGCTTTCAACAGGCACT
Source organism: Caulobacterales bacterium (assembly GCA_038227865.1). Classification (GTDB taxonomy): domain Bacteria; phylum Pseudomonadota; class Alphaproteobacteria; order Caulobacterales; family Caulobacteraceae; genus Acaudatibacter. The sequence goes on along the minus strand of JBBRPO010000011.1, from coordinate 19,373 downwards.
CATGGAACGGGTGTGAGCCTGGGCACGATTTCAACCCAGGCCTTGGCCTTCCGGCTGGTTCTGGCTGACGGCTCGCTCGTCGACTGCGACGCCACGACAGAACCCGACCTGTTCCAGGCCGCGCGGCTGGGCCTTGGCATGATCGGCGTGATGGAGCGCGTGAAGCTGGCTCTCCAGCCCGCCTATCGGCTGAAGGAGACCCTGCGCAAGGCGCCGCTCGAAGAGATCCTCGGCCAATGGGACGATCTTACCGCCCGCCACCGCCACGTGGAGTTCTTCATCTTCCCCTATTCCGATCACGCTCTGCTCAAAATTCTCGATCCGATCGAGGTGGGCGACGATCAACCCACCACCAGCGACATCGAGACCGGCGCGCTTCAGCTGGCCAGTGATATCGCCGCCGCCCTGCCCTTCACCGCGCCGCTCCTCCAGCGGTGGCTAACCGCCGCCATGGGTCCCGCCACCCGCGCCGCTCCCGCGCACAGGATTTTTCCGTCCGAGCGCGCAACACTGTTCGAGGAGATGGAGTACGAGGTCCCGGCCGCCGCCGGAGCCGACGCGCTACGCGCGGCGATAGCCGAGGTTCGTCGGCGCAAATTTCCGATCATCTTCCCGCTGGAATTCAGAACCGTGGCCGCCGATGACATCTGGCTTTCGCCAATGCACGCGGGACCTTGCGTTTCGATCTCGCTCCATCAGTACGCCAAGATGGATTGGAAGCAGCCCTTCGCTGCGATCGAGGCGGTGTTCGCCCAAGCCGGCGGGCGTCCGCACTGGGCCAAGCGCCACACCCTGACCAGCGCCGATGTTCTGCGGCTCTATCCGATGGCCTCGCGCTGGGGCGAGGCGCGAAAGCTCGCTGATCCGGACGCCAAGTTCATGAACGCCCATCTGCGCGACCTGTTCGCCTTTTCCCTCTAGGTAGCCGCCATGTACGCCCTGACTCTCCACGAGCACCTGATCGGCCGGCAGGGTTCGCGCTCGGCGCTGAACACGCCGGCTCTGATCGTCGATATAGACGCGCTGGATCGCAACATCGCGTCCATGGCGCGTTTCGCGGCTCGATCGGGCCTGCGGCTCCGTCCGCACGCCAAGACCCACAAGAGCGCGGAAATCGCCAGGCGCCAGATCGCCGCCGGCGCCGTCGGGATCTGTTGCGCCAAACTGGGCGAGGCAGAGGCGCTGAGCGCGGCGGGGATCGAGAATATCCTGATCACCTCGCCGGTGGTAGGCCCCGCGGCTGTCGAACGACTGACCGTCCTGGCGAAGCTCCGCCCCGGATTGACGGCCGCGGTCGATCATCCGGACGCCGTCGACGCTATCGCCCGCACCGGCGCGGCCCTGACCCTGCTGGTGGACATCGACCCCGGCATCCACCGCACGGGGGTCGCGGACGCCGAGGCCGCCGTGGCCCTGGCGCGAAGGATCGACGTGGCGCCCACCCTTACCTACGGCGGCGTGCAGTTCTATTGCGGCGCTCAGCAGCACATCGAGAATTTCGAGGCTCGCCGAGCCGCTGTCGCGGAACGCACCGACTATCTCTCAAGCGTGATCGCAAGACTGACGGACGCCGGTCTGCCTCCGGCCCTGGTAACCGGTGGCGGGACCGGCAGCCATGTGATCGACGCGGCGTTGGGCGTGCTGACCGAGCTGCAGGTGGGTTCCTACATCTTTATGGACCGGCAGTACGCCGACTGCGATCTGGCGGGCGAGGGCGGAACGAATTTCGAAACCGCGTTGATGGTCGATGCGCGGGTGATCAGCGCCAACCACGCATTTCTCGTCACCGTCGACGCCGGCTTCAAGGCCTTCGCCACCGAGGCCGGCGCCCCACCCATCGTTTCGGGGGCGCCCGGCGGGTCGGTCTATCACTTCATGGGCGACGAGCATGGGTGTGTAGTTCCGCCGCGCGGCGAGGCGCCGCCCCGGCTGGGCGAGGTAGTGACTTTCGCCGCACCGCACTGCGACCCGACGGTCAACCTCTATGACGTCTATCACGCGGTTCGGGGCGATACCCTGGTCGGGATCTGGGCGATCGAGGGACGCGGCCGCTCAGCCTGAAGTCTTCCTATCGCCACGGAACCATCGCTATGGTCGGAGGCTAAGACAGGGACCTTTAGGGAAACACCATGACGGATCTCGCCAGCACGATCGACGCCGCCCTCGCCGAAGCCCATCTGCCAGCCTTGCTGATGTCGCTGGTGCACCTGACCGGCGACGCCGGCTTGCTCACGTCGGAGCGTCGACCGGTCTATGATCCGCTTGAGGACGTCAAACTGGGGGGCTATTCGGCCGAAATACAGGGCGACCTGCGCGCCCGCGCCAAGACCGCGATCATGGCCCATCTGGCCGGCGCGCCGCTGCCACCGCCGCCTACTCCCCAGACAGTGCGCCGGATGATGGACTGGGTGGCGGGGGTGGATATTCCCGCCAACTACGCCGCTTTCCTGACCGATGAGCTGCAACTGGCCGGCCGCGACACCAAGGCGCCCGACTGGTCGAGTCCAACCCTCAAGGCGGCGGCGGCGAAGATGAAGGTCCTGGTGGTGGGCGCGGGCATGTCGGGCCTGCTGACCGGGATGCGCCTGAAACAGGCCGAGATCGATTTCACCATCCTGGAGAAGAACGCCGACGCCGGCGGCACCTGGTTCGAGAACGTCTATCCGGGCTGCCGGGTGGATAATCCCAACCACATGTATTCCTATTCCTTCGAGCCCAATCACGACTTCCCGCAGTACTATTCCACCCAACCGGTCCTGCTCGACTATTTTCGGCGCTTCGCCGACCGGCATGGCCTGCGCGACCACATCCGCTTCGAGACCGCCGTCGAGGAGGCCGTGTTCGACGAGGCCAGGGGCGTCTGGCGGGTCGAAGTCAAAACAGCCGAGGGGGGACGTGAGTTTCTGGAAGGCGTCGCCCTGATCACGGCGGTCGGGCAGCTCAACCGGCCGCGCTATCCCGATATCGAGGGGCTGAAGACCTTCGATGGTCCGAGTTTCCACTCCGCCCGCTGGCGACATGACGTCGATCTGGCCGGCAAGCGAGTGGCGGTTATCGGCACCGGCGCCAGCGCCTTCCAGTTCGTGCCGGAGATCGCCCCCAGGGTCGCCCAACTCAATGTCTTCCAACGGACGCCGCCTTGGATGTTGCCGGGACCTAACTATCATCTCGATGTGCCGGAGGGGAAAAAGTGGCTGCTTGAGCACGTGCCCTTCTATGACAAGTGGTACCGGTTCTATCTGTTCTGGGGCCTGACCGACGGCCTCTACGAGGCGGTAAAGGCCGACGCCGGCTGGAACGGCCCGCCCGAGGCGGTCGGCCTGGCCAACGCCGAACTTCGCGCCACGCTGGTCGAAGCCATCCATGCTCAGGCGCCCGATCGCCCTGACATCCTGGGAAAGATCATCCCGAGCTATCCGTTCGGCGGCAAGCGCGCCCTGGTCGACAACGGGGTGTGGGTCACGGCGCTCAGGCGGGACAATGTCGACCTGATCACCACTGGCATCGCCAGGATTACGCCGACCGGGATCGTCACCAAGGACGGAGCCGAGCATCCGGCCGACGTGATCATCTATGGCACGGGCTTCCACGCCAGCCGGTTCCTCTGGCCGATGCGGATCGTCGGGCGGGGCGGAATCGATCTGCAGACCGCCTGGAACGGCGACGCCCGGGCCTATCTGGGCATGACCGCGCCAGGTTTCCCCAATCTGTTCATGCTCTACGGACCCAACACCAACATCGTGGTCAACGGCAGCATCATCTTCTTCTCCGAATGCTCGGTCCGCTACGTTATGGGCGCGTTGAAGCTGATGGCGGAGACCGGTGTCCAGACCCTGGAAGTCAAGAAACAGGTGCATGACGACTTCAACGCCAAGGTCGACGCCGCCAACGCCATGATGGCCTGGGGTTCGCCCACCGTGAACAGTTGGTACAAGAACGCCACCGGCCGGGTCTCCCAGAACTGGCCCTTCCCCCTGGTCGATTACTGGAACGCCACCGTCGAGCCGAATCCGGAGGACTTTATCCTCGGGGCGAAGGTGACGGCGCCGGCTTGAGCCCGGTCGAAGGGCGCGGACGATGACATACGCGCCGATCGAACGGTTCGAGATCGCCCGCGTCCTGATCCGGATGACGGGCGTGCTTTCCCGCAACTTCGGGGTCCTGGCGGTGCTGGCGCTCGTGTTGAGCGGGCTGCCGAACTTGGTTGTCGCGATCGCCGAGCGCGGATTGTTTTCAAATCTGAATGCGGGACTAACGGGTCTCTTTAGCCTCGGATGGCTGTTCAGCCTATTGATCAACGCTCTGCTGCAAGGGGCGCTGATCCATGGGACGATCAGCGACCTGAATGGCCGGCGAGCCGGCATTGGCGATTGCCTTAACACCGCCGTGCGTCACGTGCTCCCTCTGATCGGCATCGGCATCGCCACGACGGTCGCTTCGGTGCTGGGCGTGTTGCTGTTCATTGTCCCGGGGGTGATCCTCGCCCTGGCCCTTTGCGTGTCCGCGCCGGTTCGGGTTGTGGAAGGCCTCGGTGTGTTCAGTTCCTTGGGCCGCAGCGGCGACCTGACCCGCAATCATCGCGGGGCGATCCTGTTGCTGTTTGTTCTTTTTGGGATCTCGTTCTTTATCATTCAGCGGTTGCTGTTTCAGTTAAGTGGGATCGCCACCATGATCCGATGGCTGTTCGTAGCGCCCCTGCTCCAGACAGTCGGGGCCCTGATCGGAGCGGCTGGAGTGGCGTCGATCTATTTCGAACTGCGCACCATCAAGGAAGGGATCGGGATCGAAGCCCTGGCGGCGGCCTTCGACTAGGCCTTGTCGAACTTGTCCCGGCGGCGATGGCCGAACAACAGGCGCTGTTCCAGTCGCGCGCGCAGGGCGGCGTAGAAGGCCGCCAGAAAGGCCGGATCGGTTTCGCCGGCGGGCTGGACATAGCCGATCTTGGCCCGGATCCGTTCGGCGACCAGGGTCATCGATCTGGTGTCGTGGCGGCGCAGCACATCCTCGAGGATTTCCAGCTCCTTGACGCCATAGGCGCCGGTCTGGTCGGCGGTAAAGGCGAACTTCGGAAGGTCCCTCGCGCCATCCCGGGCCAGATCAACCAGCAGCAACGCGCGCGGCGCGCGCACTACCCAGGTCCCGGCCACCAGATCGCCGACCCTCAGGCGATCGCGGTTGAACAGCGGAAACAGCAGGAAGCCGCCGGACCAGATCACCCCGAGCCAGACCATGATCGCATTGATCGTATCGCCGGCGAACGCGGCCCCGGCCAGCAGGCTCAGAGGCAGGAATATCTCAAGTTCCCGAAGGGCGTTGCGCGTGAAGATCGCCTCGGCGGTCAATCGTCCACCGTCGCGCGCCACGACCCGCAGCCCCAGGGCGCGCTTGCCGGGCGTGGCCGCCCGCGCGCCGAGCTCGAAGATCACGAAATAGCCGTTTCGCAGCAGGAAGGCGCCCAGGAGCCAGATGATCGCCAACACCTCCTGTCCGTCCGAGCCGACGCCAAGGCCCGAGACGATCGCCACAATGGTCAGGGCCACCAGGGCCGCCAGCATGATCAGCAGATCGAGCAGATAGGCCGAGGCCCGCTCTCCCGCCGACGCGAGGACCAAGCGCAGATCCAGCCCCTCGGGGGTGACCAGCCGGCGTTGAAATGGCGAGGTCATTGGGGCAGCGGCGGGAGCCATCAGGCCAACCCCTTTCGGGGCAGGTAGAAATAGCCGAGCCAAACAACCAGGGTGGCGCCGCCGATCGACCAGCGAACCGCGTCGACCTGGATCAGCTGGCGGCCGATCCCTTCGAGGAGGCCGGCAAACACCAGCATGATGACCACGCCGGCCATGACCGGCCCGGCGGCGCGGCCGGCCCCTGCCACGGCCTCCAGCCGTGAGCGGGATCCCGGGAACATCACCGCCCAACCGATGCGAAAGCCGGCCGCGCCCGCCAGGATGGTGGCGAACAGCTCTGTCACCCCGTGGATGAACAGCCACCCGCCGAGCGGCCAGCCCAGCCCCCTCGAGGCGTAGAGCGCCAACAGGGCTCCCAGGCTGAGCCCGTTCTGCGCCACCAGCAGCGCGGTGGGCACGCAGAAGGCGAACCCTAGCGCGAAGGCGAAGATCGCGATCTGGGCGTTGTGGGTGAACAGGAACGCGGCGAAGAACGACAGGCCTGTCCGCCCGTGGGCGTCATACAGCGCCGCCTTGAGAAAGGCCGTCGAAGCGGTGGGGTCGCGGCCTTGGGTCATTCCACCGGGCATGATCGAGCCGTACCAATCGGCGTCGCGGCTGACCAGGGCATAGCCGGCCAGCGTCGCGGTCAACAGGATCAAGCCGCTGACCGCCGTCTCTCGCCAAAGCGACCGCACGGCCCGGGGCCAATCGAGCCGAAAGAATTGCGCCAGGCGTTCACGCAGCCGGGTCCGGGTTCCGTAGACGAAGAAATAGGCGCGGGCGGCCAGCCCCTCCAGATAGGTGATCAGGTTGCGATCGAGGGCCGTGGCGCGCGCCACCGACAAGGACGAGATCGCGGCGGTATAGAGCAGGGGCAAGGCGATGAGCTCGTCCTCGGTCAGGGCGCTGGCGCGCTGGCGCTCGGCCTTGCCCAGCAGGCCTTCCAGGCGGCGCCAATCGGCTTCGCGTTCCAGGCGGAAGCGATGGCTGCGCGGTTCAGCGCCGTTCACACCACGTCCGATCGCTTCAGGTCGAGATAGGCCGAGATCAGGGCCGGCCCGATCCGCACCGCCGGAGCTTCGACGATCCGAACGCCCAGCCGGACCAGCCGGGCGATCACCAGACCGCGGCTTCGCATCAGGGCATGGGCGGTGACGGCCCGGGACACCGCCTCGGCGTTGGTAGGCTCCTCCCGGACAATCGCTTCCAGGGTCTCGTCGCGGAGGGTCACGAACAGGATCACATGGCGACGCAGCAGGCGGTTGAGGTTCTCGACCATCAGTTCGGCGCTGGTCACATCGCGGAAGTCGGTGAACACCACGATCAGGGATCGGCGTTTCAGCGCCACGCCCAACTGTGTCAGACCCAGGGTATAGTTGGTCTCCTCGTCGCTATAGTCGAAGCTGGCCATATGGCGCTGAAGCCGTCCAAAGCCGCCGGTCCCCGAGACCAGGCCCGAAAAAGCGCCCGGCCGCGCGTCGAACCCGTAGGCGCCGGCCAAATCGCCCAGCTTCAGACAGACATAGGCCAAAAGCAGCGAGGCGTTGATCGCCCGGTCGATTCCGGGAATCCCGTCCAGCGGCTCGCCCATCGCCCGGCCGGTGTCGATGGCGAACACCACCGGATGGTTGCGCTCAACGCGGAACTCCTTGCCCAGCAGCTTGCCGTGACGGGCCGACTGTTTCCAATCGATGGTCCGCGGATCAGTGGCGCCATCGACCTCGCGCAGGGCATGAAATTCCGAACCCTCTCCGGTCGCGGTCTGGGTCTTGATCCCGAACAGGGCGTCGCGGGAGAACAGCCGGATCGCCTCGCTCTTCACCCCTTGGATGTCCGGAACGATGGCGACGGCGCTACCGGGCATCCGACGCAGCTGTTTCCAGACCAGGCCGAGATCGCCTTGCCAGCGCAGCCAAAGGGTGGAGATCTCTCCCGGTCCCCGCCGCAGCGGAATCAGGCCCAGGGTGGTCTGGGCCTCGGCGTTGGTGAAATCGAGTTCGGTCGCGCCCGGTTCGACGCGCAGACGCCGGTTGGTCTCGATAGCGGCCTCGGCACGGCGCGGCGACGCGCCCTCGAAGCGCGCGCGGACAGTCACCACGCCCGAGGCGCCGGCGCCCAGAACGCTAGGCGCGGCCGCCTCCAGAGTGACCTTGGCGCGAGCAGGCCCGACCAGGGCGTCGATCAGCATCAAGCCCAGCAGCAGCGCCAGCCATGCCCCGGCCACGGCCCAGTAGCCCGGCGCCGCGAGGCCGATCAGCAGGGCGGCGGCCGCGCCAACGGCGGCCAGGACCACGGCGCGGGTCGTGGGATAGATCACCGGGGCGCCTCGACCCGTTCGATCAGGGCCGCCAGGATGTTGTCGACGCCTCGCCCTTCGATCTCAGCGGCGGGAGACAGAATGACCCGATGACGCAGCGCCGGCGCGACAAGGGCCTTCACGTCGTCGGGGATCACATAGTCGCGGCCTTCCAGAGCGGCGCGGGCGCGGGCGGCCAGGGCCAGCATGGCGCCGGCGCGGGGGCTGGCCCCGGTCTCCAGATCGACGCTTTCACGGGTGGACCGCACCAGGGCCACCACATAGCCGACGATCTCGTCAGCCAGGCGGATCGTCGACACCGCCGAAACCGCCGCCTCGATCTGCTCGGCCGAGGCGACGATCCCCACCCCCATGGCCGCCGGATCGGGATTGCCGGCCCGGGTCCCGTGCCGGGCGACGATCGCCATCTCCTCGGCCTCCGTCGGGTAGGGCAAGGTCTGCTTGAACAGGAAGCGATCGAGCTGCGCCTCGGGCAAGGGATAGGTGCCCTGCTGCTCAATGGGATTCTGGGTCGCCACCACGGTGAAGCGGGGGCTGAGGGATTGAGCGTGGCCATCCAGGGTCACCCGGCGTTCCTGCATCGCCTCCAGCAGCGCCGCCTGGGTCTTGGGCGGGGTACGGTTGATCTCGTCGGCCAGCAGCAATTCGCAGAAGATCGGGCCGCGCGTCAGGGTGAAGGCGCTGGTCTGGAAGTTGAATACATTGGCGCCCAGGATGTCGCCGGGCATCAGGTCGGGGGTGAACTGGATGCGACCATAGTCCAGGCCCAGGGTGCGCGCGAAACACTGGGCCATGAAGGTCTTGGCGGTCCCCGGCGGGCCTTCCAGCAAAACGTGGCCGCCGGCCAGCAGGGCGGTCAGCATCAGGTCCACGGTCTGGGTCTGGCCCACCACCGCCTTGGCGATTTCGCTCCGCAGTTGCTGGGCGAGGCTCTTCACCTCCGTCACGGTCATCGGCGAGAGCTCTGGCAAGGACAGTCTTTCAGGGTTTGAACGGGGCGCACGGAGCCCTCTAACTCAGAGCGGGTCAAGCCTAGGGGCGGCGCGGGTTCCAGTCATCGCCAGACGCCACTGGAACAGCTTGCGGGCGACGGTGACCAAGCCATCGGGTGTTCGGGCCATGCGGGCCTGAATCCCAAGCTCGGACAGGGTTTCGCTCTGGCGGCGGGCCGCGCCGAGACGATCGAGGAACCCCACGAGGGCCTCCCCGCCCAGGCCTCGGGGGGCACCCACGGCTCGGGCGGTCAGATCGGCGGTCAGATCGGCGAAGCGGCCGCCCATCCGGTGCTCGCGGCCCGCCAGGCGGATCAGGGCGGCGGTGTTGTCGATCAAAGCGGTCTTCCCCATCGGGATCGCCCGCTCGCCCGAACTGACGGGCCCGAACCGGCAGAAGGCCTGGAAACCGGCAAGGGCGGCGGCGGTGGCCAGGCAGAGGGTGACCGCCAGAAACGGCGGGTCGAACAACAGCCGCAAAACGCCGCGCTCGCGGCCCAGGCCGTTGAGCCGCACGTCGAAGATGACCGGACCATCACCCACCTTGAGCGTTCGGACGATCGAGACGGCGGTGGCCAGGGTATCGAGGTTCTTGATCCCCTGGGTGTCCAGCAGGTCCGGATCGGAGAGCACGAACAAGGGCCTGTCAGGAGCCCGGGCCAGGACAGTCTGTCCGGAGTGATCGACGATGACGGGAACCCACCCCGGCGCACGGAAAGTCTGGAAGGAATCGATCGGGCCAACGGACAATTCCGCCCCGGTGTCGAAAGGCGCGGTTCTGGCGCGCAACCGGGGTCGCGCGACGCCCGCTTCCCCGCGAAGTCCCGCCTGGAAGCCCAGAGAGCCCTTGATGAACGCGGCGCCATCGAGCAGCGGCGCCTTCGCAACCCAGCCCCGATGTTTGATGTCGGGCAGGGCTTGCCACTTGGGTAGCACCACCAGGATCGGCCCGCCGAAGCCCAGAGCGTCGATCGCCTTGCGATCGGCCGACGGCGGCGGAGTCACGATCAACAGACCCGCCCGGCTGGACGTGTGAAGTGTCCCACGGTTGATCACCACGGGCTGGCCGGTCAACCGCAGGGCCTCGGCCAGGCCGGCGAATCCGACGGCGGATTTGGAAAGAGCATGAGCCTCCCCGTCTTCGCCGGATTTAAGGTCTGGGGCATAAGCCAGCAGGACCAGCAAGGCGCTGAAGGCGAACACCCCCACAAGCACCATAAAGATCGCGGTCAGCGGCCTGAATACGCCGCCGCTCACGCCCAGGCCTGAGGAACGGCGAAGGCCTCATAGGCCTCGCGACATTGAGCGAAGGCGGCCTGTCCGATCGGCTGACCGGCGAAGGCGCTGTATTCGACGACGGCGGCGATGCGGGTGAAGGCGGCCCGGGCGGCGGGCGGCACGGCGTCCAGGGAGACGATGTCCCGCGCCGTCAGGGCCGGCCGCACCAGCCTGGGACGCCGGTCATCGATATCCTCGACGCCGCGATGCAGGATCAGCCGCACGGCCAAGTCGAACCGCCCTTGGGCCGCCAGCCGGTCGGCATTTTCGAGCAAGGCGCGCGCCCGGCGCGGATTTGGACCCCAGTCGGCCGGCGGGCGGCGCTCCGCCTTGGCCTTCCGCCGCGCCGCGAACCGGACACCGAGCAGCTCACGGAGGATCAGCCAGACCACCAGCAGGACGGCCGCCCCGAGGCCGGCCCAGAAGACGATCTTCAACAGGGGCAAGGCCGCGTTCAGGCCGTCAGCCAGAAAACGGCTCAAGGCGATCAGCCAGTCGGGAACGCGCGCCGGCTTCAGCGGCGCCACCTGGCTGAAATCAAATTGCAGCGCCCGGTCGTGCAGCAGGCGCGCGTGGATATCCCGCAAAGTCGCGGGATCCGACGCTTGGCTCACGGCTGTGGAACCGGCGTCGGGGGGGTAGTCCCCGGTGCGTCCGGCGTGGTCTTTGGCTTCTTGCCTTCGGCGGCCCTGGCCCGGGCCCGGTCAGCCTTGGCTTGCGCGTCGCGAATCTGAGCCTGTCTGGCGCGCTCGTCGAACCGAGCCTGAGCGGCGGCGTCCCTGACCGGCGAAGGCCCTTCGGTCGCCGCGACTGGGGGCGTCGGCGCCGGCATCGTCCGGGCTTGCCTGGCCTGGTCCGCGGCCTGACGCGCTTGAACCCGGGCCTCCTGCGCCCGAGCCTGTTGCGCCCGGACTTCTTGCGCCTGAGCCTGGTCGGCCTGGATTTGCTTTTGCCTGGCCAATCTCGCCTGCTCCTGATCCTGGGCCGCCGCGGCCCTCGCCTGGGCCTCGGCCTGACGGCTTTGTTCCCCCGCCTGTTGCGCCTGCGCGCGGGCGGCCTGAGCTTGAGCCCGCGCAGCGGCGGCGTCCGATTGGTGGGCCTGTTGCGCGGCCTCGGCGGCCTGGCGCGCCGCATCCATGGACCCTGGCGAGGTCGCCCCTGGCCGCGACACCGCGCCTGGCGCCATCGGGTGGCGGATCTGAGCCGGGGCGATCATCACCGGCGCGGCGGCGACGCCGCCAGCTCCGGGTCGGGGCGCGTAGGGTCCGGGTGCATTGGGTCCGGGTGCGGGCGGAGCGATCCGGGCGCCGCGGATCACTGGCGGTCGGCCGTTGCCGATAGCCGGGGCGACCACGCCCGCGCGCACCGCCTGGAGCGCCGCCGGGGGGCGACTGGCCGGCGCCGTCGGTGACCCCGCCGCCGCCCGGCCCGCGCCGTCCTGGCGGACCCCAAGGCCCGCCCTGGCCCAGGGGGTCGGCTCGGGTCGGTTGGCCAGCGAGGCGGCCGGGGCGCGGGCGATCAGATCGGCCGTGACCGGGATCGTCGCCCGCCGCACGGACTGAGCGCCGCGAAAGGCGTCGGCCCTCACCACGGTCGCGGCCTGGGCGTTGCGGTAGGCGGGCGCCGGGGCGAAGCGGTTGAGATTGAGGTTGACCGTGATCGTATTGAGAACGGTCGGGCGCACGCTGGCGGCGTTCACCCGCCGCAGGTAGTCGCCGCTGACCGCGTAGCTGGGGCGATAGACCTCATCAGGGGCGAGGGGCGCCCAGCCGATGGCGTCGGAGCCGCCGATGTTCCAGCCGACGCCACCCAGAAACGCCACCAGGGCCGGCGCATAGACAGGCTCGGCGGTCCGTTGGCCGGGAATCCACGCCCAGCGGCCCTCGATCTGAGCCCAGCGGCCATAGTGGAACGGCGCGAAGCCCCAGGGTTGGTCATCGATCCAAGTGTAGCCCCACGGTTCGACGAACGCCCAGTGGCCATCACGATAGGGCGCCCAGTCGGACGGCACCGACCGCGGATACCAGACCTGCCCGTATTGCGGATCGCTGGAAAAATCGCCGGCGGCGTAGAGATCGCCAAAACCGGTGACGGACGCGTCGCCTTCGTCGCGGGGACGCCAGCCAGTCTGGCTTTCACGGTCATAGCCCCAGTCGTCGATGGCCGCGTCCTGGGCGTCCTGGAACTGGGGATCATAGCCGGCGTAAATTACGGCGCTCTGGCCGGATTCCACCGGTGTGAGACCCTGGGGCGTGGGCGCTTCGGCCCGCCCCTCGAACACGGTCACCTCCACGGGCGGATATGAGCCGTCGTCGCGCGGCGCGGCCACGTCGATACGGTAGAGACCCCGGCCGTCGAGCTGGACATCGCCGGCGGGAGTGGCGATGGCCACGCCGCCGCGCGGCGACGACCACAGCCGCACGTCAACCGAGCCCTGGGGCAAGGCCAGGCGCATTTCACCATAGTCCAGGTCCAGGACGTCCAGTTCGGTCTGGCTGTCGAGCCGGGTGTCGACCGAGCCGATCTGAAGCTGGACGCGTCCGTCGTCGCCGGTCCAGAAACTGCCCCCCGGCGCCACCGGATAGTTGCGGCTGGCCCAGGTCCAGGGTTCGGACGCCGAAGTCTGAAGAGATACGCCGCCTTCGGTGTAGGCGATACGTCCGACCCGCCCGGAAGGATCGGCATGCGCGGCGGCAGCCAGGGCCCCGGCCGCGACGGTGGTCAGCAGGGCGAGAGTGAGAGGGCGAAGGGTCATGGACGAAATCCGATTGTGAAGCCGACTTAAGCGATTCATCTAGGGTATTCCCTTTTTACGTTGGCGTTGTGAACCGACGCTGAACGCCGATGTACTGAAGGCCCTTGCGGTCAACGGTTCAAGAGGGGCGAGGTTGCGCGGCGGGCGCCGCATCGGATAGGCCGGCCCGTGGCGCGCGGTCGGCGCGCCCTACGGAGCCGAAATGTCGATCCCCGTCCTCGCCCCGACGATCCGCCAAATGCTGGCGGCGACGCGACCCGGCTATGCCTTGCCTCAAGGATTCTATCTGAGGGCCGATGTGTTCGAGGCTGACCTGCGCCTGCTGGAAGGTCGCTGGATGTTGGCCGGTCACTCCGGCGAAGCCGCCGAAGCCGGCGACTGGTTCACGGCCGAGCTTGGCGCGCAATCGGCGATCGTGGTTCGAGGCGAGGACGGCGCCCTGCGCGCCCTGGCCAATGTCTGCCGCCACCGCGGGTCGCGGGTGTGCGTCGAGAAAGCCGGGTCGAGCGCCGTGCTTACCTGTCCGTATCACGCCTGGACCTACCGCCTGGACGGCCGGCTGCGCGCGGCGCGGGAGATGCCATCGGGTTTCGATCCGGCCGGATTTGGCCTGAAAGCCCTGCCGATCAAGGTGGTCGGCGGGCTGGTGTTCATCAGCTTTGGCGACGGACCGCCGGCGTTGGGCGCCGCCGAGCCGGCCCTGGCGGCCATGACCGGACTCTATGGTTGGGAGACCGCTCGGATCGCCGCCCGCAAGTCCTATCGTGTCACGGCCAACTGGAAGCTGGTCATGGAGAACTACCATGAGTGCTACCACTGCGCTCCGGCCCATCCGGAGTTCGCGGCGTTGCACGCCCTGGCTCGGCCGAACAATCGCGCGCTGTCCAGCGAGCCGGACCCGGAGACGGGCCTGGCCGATTTCGAAGCCTGGGGCGCCGTGGCGGACGGTTTCGAGGTGGCCCGGGTTATGCGCTCGGCTCTGTCCGAAGGCTGTATGACCGGAAGCGCCGACGGCAAGCCCATGGCTCCCGCCATGGGGCCGGCAGGCGCACGCCGGGACGGTCTCTGCGTGTTTGCGGAATTGGGTTTCCTCAGCGCCTTCCTCGCCTATGCGGACCATGGGGTGATCTATCGCTTCATTCCGCGCGGGGTGCTGGAGACCGAGATGGAGGTGATCTGGCTGACCGCCGGCGACGCTGAGGCGGGCTACGACTATGACCTGGAACGCCTGACCTGGCTGTGGGACGTGACCATCCTGGCCGACAAGCGGATCATCGAGCGCAACCAGGCGGGCGTTTCGTCCCGCGCTTATCAGCCTGGGCCCTTCTCGCTGATGGAGCCCGGGACGCAAGCCTATGTGGCCCGCTATGTGAGCGAGCTCGCGGAGATCACCGATGGCTTATGACGCGCTGATCGTCGGCGGCGGCCACAACGGGCTGACCTGCGCGTTCTATCTGGCGCGGGCCGGCTACAAGGTACGGGTGCTCGAGCGCCGGGGCATCGTCGGCGGGGCGGCGATCACCGAGGAATTTCATCCCGGTTTCCGCAACTCCGTGGCCAGCTATTCGGTTAGCCTGCTTAATCCCAAGGTGATCGCCGACATGGATCTGGCCCGGCACGGGTTGAAGGTGGTGATCCGGCCGCTGTCGTATTTCTCGCCGGTCGACGATCGCCGCTATCTGATCCTGGACAAGGACACCGAACGCTCCAGGCGTGAAGTGGCGAAATGGTCACCCAAGGACGCCGAGCGGCTGGAGACCTTTCACGCCCACCTGGACGGCAATGTCGAACTGTTGCGCTCGCTGCTGCTGAAGACGCCGATCAACCCCGAGGGCGGGGTGCGCGATCTTATCAGCGGGCTTGGCCTGGCCAATCGGGTGCGGGGCATGGGTCTGAAGGGCCAGGGTGATCTGCTCGACCTGTTCGGCAAAAGCGCCGGCGATATCCTCGACCAGTGGTTCGAAACCGATGTGCTGAAAGGCCTGCTGGGTTTCGACGCCACCATCGGCAACTACGCCAGCCCCTATACGCCGGGCTCGGCCTATGTGCTGCTGCACCACGTGTTCGGCGAGGTGAACGGGGTCAAGGGCGCCTGGGGCCACGCCATCGGCGGCATGGGTTCGATCACCCAGGCGATGGCCAAGGCCTGCCTCGAAGCCGGCGTCGAAATCTCCACCGACTCGCCGGTTCGCGAGATCGCCATCCACGCCGGCAAGGCGAGCGGCGTGGTGCTGGAGGATGGAAGCGATCTTTCCGCACGCGCGGTGGTGTCGAACCTGAACCCCAAGCTGCTGTTCGGCGCCCTGGTGGCGCCCGAACATCTGGACCAGCCGTTCAAGGACCGCATGGCCGCCTGGCGCTGCGCGTCGGGCACGTTCCGGATGAACGTCGCGCTGTCCGAGCTGCCCAGCTTCACCTGCCTGCCCAGCCAGGGCCGGGCCGAACAGCATGGGGCCAGCATCGTCATCGCCCCGTCGCTGACCTATCTGGACCAGGCCTATATGGACGCCCGGATGCACGGCTGGGCGCGGGCGCCGTCGATCGAGATGCATATCCCCAGCGTGCTGGACGACTCGCTGGCGCCCCCGGGCCAACATGTGGCCAGCCTGTTCTGCCAGCAGTTCGCTCCGACCCTGCCCGCCAACGCGGCTGGCGGTTCAAGTTGGGACGACCACCGAGAGGCCGTGGCCGACCTGATCATCGACACGGTTTCCGCCTACGCGCCCAATTTCAAGGGCGCGGTTCTGGGCCGGATGATCCTCTCGCCGCTCGATCTGGAGCGCAAGCTGAGCCTGACCGGTGGCGACATCTTCCACGGCTCCCTGACCCTGGACCAGCTCTACAGCGCCCGGCCGATGCTGGGGTATGGCGATTACCGCGCGCCGGTGCGTGGGCTCTATATGTGCGGCTCGGGAACCCATCCGGGCGGCGGCGTGACCGGCGCGCCCGGCCACAACGCGGCCCACGAAGTCATCCGCGACCTGAGGTCGCGTGGCGCAAAACACCTGCGGGCCGGGGCCTGACCTCCCGGCTGCCCCGATCACCGTAAATCAACCGTTGATGCGGTGGGTAGACGGCGATCATTTGCATATTGGGGGGAGGTTGGTGGGAGCCGGTGGGGAGACCCAAGGGAGGCGACTGGGCGTTTCAGGGGCGACTAGGGGCGTTTTGTGGGAGCAGAATGGGAGTCAGCGGGGCGGTCGAGGGGCGTTTTTGGGCGGCCGGCGGGTTGGTGACCGGTTTCAGATCATCATTACATAATTGATATTATTATATTTTTTATCAATCCATTTCCTAAATCGGGCGCGACCACGAGTTGCGTCGCCGCCTCCTACGCGGCAGCCGCGCGGGAGGGGTTCAAGGGCGGCGCGCTGGTCACGACGCCCGGTTTACAATGTGAAAGATCAATTAATATTATCAATATGCAATACTTTGCTGCCCGTGTCAAGCGCCTCAGGCGCCCACGCCCATCCGAGCCACAAGTTGCAGTCGGCTCGATCCGCTGCCTACACTTGCTGCATGCAGATCTTCACAATCAGCACTGTTCTGGTCTTGCTCCTCGCCGGATGCGACGCGTTTTATGGCGTAGACAGCCACACCTCGCTTCCAGGCCCAGTTGATGTTCGATGCGTGAACGGTGCGCTCGCGAGCATCGCCGAGGCCGGTCGCGTAGCGTACGAACGCAGTGAGAGCCGTTCGACAGAGATCATGCCAAAACAGCGCAGTGTCCTGACAATCATGCACGTCTGGACGTATGGCGAAGGCGGAAAGGACGTCCTCCAGATCAATCAAACGCCTGACGGATGGGACTACCGGAACGCTCGCAGTCGGATGGGTGTGGCCGTCCCGCATGACGAAATGGTCCGGTTCGTGCCCGTTATGACAACGGTGAACCGCGTGATGCAGGCGCGCTGTGGTTTGCAGGTCGCGGGTCTGAAGCCTAAGCCCGTTGGCGACACCAAGGCGCGGCAACTCTGAGGTCCGCTGAGGTTCGTTTTTACGCGCTATCTTCCGGGTCGGTAGCAGACGTTCGAGCCGCTGGGGTGGCGAAATTGCTTGTGATAGCCCTTTTGGGCCACATCCACTCAACCCGCCGCCAGCAATAGGCGGATCACCTCACTTCACTGTTGGACATGCCGTCGCCGATGCCCTTGGCCGTGATCAGGTCGTCCACGGCGCGTGTCGAGACACCAAGGATCCAGGCTTGCTGAACGACAGCCACCAAGGCTTTCTCCGTCAGCCGCAGCAGCTCGAGAGAGCTTGGGAAGTAGGTGATTAGGTGTTCGGACGTCGGCGCGGCACGTGTCTTTCGAGATTCGGCATTTGACGCCGCATGAAGGCATCGAACATCGGCACGGTGAACGCGGTCTCCCCGTGGCGCTGGCTCCAAATCATACCTTTGTCGATAAGCTGCTGGCGGACCGTGGCCACGGACGCGGCTTCCACGCCCAACGTCGCCGCTATGGCGCCGGTCTTGTGCGGCCCGGGGCCGAGTTCGGCCATCGCTCGGAGGTACTTCTGCTGGAGTGACGTCAGCCGATCGAAACGTACGCGAAAGAAGTTGGCGTCCAGGTGGGCAATCACGCTAGGCGTCGCGTCCAGAACGGCCTCAAGGGTGATCGGGCTGGCCGGCGCGGCGTCCCAGACCTGCGAGCCCCACTCCTGGATGAAGTAGGGGTAGCCCTCGGTCGCCCTGAGAATTTCCGCCACGGCGTCCGGTTCGAAGGTGACACCCTCGTCCTTCGCCGGCTTTTCTAGGGCGTTGCGGGCGGCGGCGGGCGGCAACTGGTCCACCTGAGGATAGTTGAAGAGCCGTTCAGCGTAGGATTTGGCGTTGCCGGCCAGGGCCGCGATCTGCGGCAGGCCGGCGCCGATGAAGAGCAAGGGCAGATTACGCTGCGCGATCTCGTGGCAGGCGACGATTACGGCGGCGAGTTCGTCGGCGCTGAGATACTGCACCTCGTCGATGAAGAGACCGATCGCCATTTTCCTTTCGGCAGCGGCCTCGGCGATGGCGACAAGGAGATCGGGCAGGTCTTGCTGGAGGCGTCCCGTGTCCGCCAACCCGCGCGCGGGCTCGATTCCGAACTCGAGCTCTCCGACAGTCACCTTGAAGACGGCCGCGAAACTTCGCAGCACGGTCACGGCCTGTCGGAGCTTGTGACCAGCAGCCGTCTTTAGATCCAGCGCGTAGAGAATGCCGCGAAGCGCCGGAGCGAGAAGCTCCGGCAGCGCGCCGCCTTCGGGCGCCTCGATCTTTACCGTCTGGAAGCCGTTCTGGTTGGCGATGGCCAGGAGGCGATTGAGCAGGACCGTCTTGCCGACGCCGCGAAGGCCGAGCAGCATCATGCCCTTGGTCGGGCGGCCCGCCAGGGCGCGCTCCATGTCGATCGTGGCGGTCTCGATCAGCTTGTCCCGGCCGGCGAGTTCAGGGGGCTGCAGGCCGGCGCCCGGGGCGTAGGGGTTGTTTCGACGATCCATGGTTAGCACCCTACTTGAATTAGGGTGATTAACAAGTTTTCCATTAATCTCCATAAACTCTTCAAGTTTGAGAATGTGACGTGGCTTTTCGTCGGGAGACGGCGCCCAATGATCGGTCGTTCGTGGGCGGTTCGCTGGGTGAAGCGGACTGTCATCCGCCGCGCGGAGGAAAACTTGAGGTCGGCCAAAGGGGGGGGCTGTTGCTTCAAGGGTCGGGGGTAACCGCGCCGGGCGCGAATCCAGTTCTCGACCGGCGCTGCCGGGATATCCGCTGTGTCGACCAGGTTGTCGGGCGACACCGCCAGCCGGGCGAGTTGGTCGAGTTGCTCGAGAATAAGGTCCTTCCTCGAACCGCTCAACGCCCGATCGCCCGCCGGGCCGCCGGGCCGCCGTCGCGAGAAACCCTCGGGGATGATCGCGACATCCTCGGTCATGCGCTCGATATGGAAGGCCAGAGCCTCCTCGGCTATGCCGCGCGCCTTGTCCAGATCGGGGCGGGCGGTCACGCATCCGGGGAAATCCGGGAACGACACCCCGTAGTCGCTTTCGGGCTCCTTGTGAATCAGGGCGGTGTAGCGGCTCATCGACGCTGATATTCGCCCTGTTCCTGAGATTCACGGACAAGATGATCGAGGGCGGATTCTCTTTCCTAAGGCTTTGGGCTTTGTAGTTCATCACATCTTCCATCAGAATGCGTCGATGAGTTCTATCGACACCGCAACGTATCTACACCGCCGCAGCCATTGATGATCAGATGTGATGGCGCCTCGACGTGTTCATCGCTTGGCGCAGTCGGTCTGGCGACGATACGCGGACGCCGGCGGCGACGACTTCGACGATTCCCGCCATAGCCCAGGCCTTCAGGCGGCGGTTGACCTTCT